>CAZCDS010000040.1:16048-16533 GCA_964497585.1 uncultured Syntrophaceae bacterium | reverse complement strand
GTAATATTTGACCGCCTTGTCATACTCGCCCCAATCAGCATAGACAAGGCCGAGGCTGTTCAGGGTACTGCCCTCTCCGCGACGGTTCTTCAGCTCGCGTTCGATCGCTAGAGATTTCTCGTAAAAGGAGACTGCCCTGTCATATTGCCCCCGGTCCTTGTACACGTTACCGAGGTTGTTCAGGGCGTTTGCCTGGCCGCTCCTATCACGGTATTGCCGGGCCAGGGAAAGCGCCTGCTCGTAATATTTGACCGCCTTGTCATACTCACCGCAGTCCTTGTACACGTTGGCGAGGTTGTTCAGGGCTCTACCCTCGCCGCGGCGGTCCTTCAGCTCGCGCCTGATCACGAGGGACTTCTCGTAGAAGGAGATCGCTTTGTCATATTGAGCCCAATGGCTGTACACCATCGCGAGGTTGTGGAGGGCGTTCGCCTGGCCGCTCCTATCACGGTATTGCCGGGCCAGGGAAAGCGCCTGCTCGTAAT
>CAZCDS010000040.1:0-15948 GCA_964497585.1 uncultured Syntrophaceae bacterium | reverse complement strand
ATTTTGCCGCCTTGTCATATTCACCGCAGTCCTTGTACACGTTGGCGAGGTTGTTCAGGGCGCTACCCTCGCCGCGGCGGTCCTTCAGCTCGCGGTCGATCGCGAGAGATTTCTCGTAAAGGGAGATCGCTTTGTCATATTGGGCCCAATGGCCGTACACCATCGCGAGGTTGTGGAGGGCGTTTGCCTCGCCGCTCCTATTACGGTACTGCCGGGCCAGGGAAAGCGCCTGCTCGTAATATTCGACCGCCTTATCATACTTACCCCAATCGTCGTATACGTTGCCTATGCTGTTTAGCGTTGAGCCTTCGTCTCTACGTTTCCTCAGCTCTCTGTAAATGGCGAGCGCTTTTTCGTAGTATTTCATTGCGTTATCATATTCACCCCAGTTTGCATAGACCATGCCCAAGTTGTTCAAAGCATGACCTTCGTCGCCCAGCCTTCTTAGCTCCCTTGCTATCGCCAGAGATTTCTGGTAGAATTTCGCTGCCTTATCATACCGGCCCCATTCCATGTACACGACCCCAAGGCAGTTCAGTGTCTGGGCTTCGCCGCTGCTGTCCTTGAACTCTCTCCTGATTTCAAGGGCCTTCTCGTAACATTCTACCGCCTTATCATATTTGTTCAGGCTACTGTACACCATGCCGAGATTGTGCAGGGCAAAGGCTTGGTTCCCACGGTCGTTCAACTCTCGCCTGATAGCCAGCGCTTTCTCGTAAATGGACACTGCTTTCTCATACTGGCCGAGATCAGCGTATACGTTGCCGAGGTCGTTCAGGGTTGCGCTTTCCCAAGGACGGTCCTTCATCTCTCTCCTGACAGCCAGCGCCTTCTCATAGTAGGATATCGCATTGTCATACTTGCCCATGTCACTGTACACGCCACCGAGGTTCTGCAGGGTGTGACCTTCCGCGCGGCGGTCCTTCACCTTTCTCCTGATCGCAAGGGATTTCTTGTAATAGGACGCTGCCTTATCGTGTTCAGACCGCTTCGTGAACAGAAGCCCAAGATTGAATAGGACTATGCCTTCTGATTTCAACATATTGGTCGCCCGGGCCATGGCGAGGGACTTCAATAAGTTGGACTCGGCTATATCGTAAACACCTTGGTTTAGATACATGGCGCCAAGACTCCCAGCGGCGAGGGCAATCCCCTTCTTGAAACCGACCTTCTCGAAGATCTTGAGCGCCTTCTCATACTTCTCAATAGCTCGTTTTCGGTCTTCATCGGAGTGAGCGGCTTTCTGGAGCTTTAATGCCTCCTTGAAGAGCCGTATCCCTTCCTGCTTCGACTGAGCCGGTGCCATTGACGGCACAATCGCGAGAACCAGACCCAATAAGGTCACCTGGACCAGTATCTTTTTCACGGTTGTCCCTCCAACTTCATGTCAGCGTCATTGTCTGTATGTTGGAAAAGCATCGGCGTCCGTCTGTCACAGAAACACTGCGTGTCTGGTCGTTCACAGTAATCACCGGAAAATCAGTTGACCTCTCCTACCAGAATAAACGGTGCCCAGAAGAAGGGATGATCGTATCCCGCTTGCCGGATTTCCTTCCTTGCCAGCTTCAGTGCTTCCAGTTTGCTCTGGCCCTCCTCGAGGTGTCTGAAAAAGCTCTCGACCAGTTTCACCGATGATGACTCGGCCACCGACCATAAACTCATGAGCACGGTCTTGGCTCCGGCGTACTGGAAGGCCCGGCCCATCCCCATAACGCCCTCACCGGAGGTCCTTCGGCCCAGGCCGGTCTGGCACGCAGTCAAGGCCACGATGTCGGAGTTCATCTTGAGGCCCATAACCTCACTCAATCGCAGGAAGCCGTCTGTGCCCGGTGGGACCATGGTGAGCGCAAGGATTGGTTCCCTGAAACCGGGATTGTCCTTGTTGAAATACCCGTGGGTGCCGAGCACGACCGTTCCGTATTGAGAGAGCTTGGGAGCGATCTTGCCGAGGAAGTTCTCTTTGCTCGCCTTCAATCCGGTGAAGATGTCTGCATTGTCCCGGTAGATCTTCTCCAGCTTCTCGGCAAGCTCCCCTGTGAGCGGGAGCCGGTTGAAGACGAAATCTCCACCTTCGGCCTCCTCCACAGCCACCATGAGATCCGCGTAGTATTCTTTGTCCTTCCGGGCCACCTTGACTCGCCAGGCTTTCTGAGCTCTCGCGTCCTGGAGCCTGAAAACGGGATCGGCCATCACGAGGAGCCTCTCTTGCAGCTTCTTCTGCTTTCCGAGGGTTCGAGCCAGGGTCAGCGCGGTGATCGACTGATAGTACGAGATCGGATTGCGATCACCGAAGAAGTCTGCTCCAGTGACGTACGGAATCTCCTTGTCCGTCCGCACTTCGCCTCCCTCGTTGAGGACGAGCATCTCAAAGGGGAGCACCCCGAGAGAATCATCAGGCACGACGATTAGGGGCTTTCCCGGCGGCAGATGGGGCAGCACGTCCCCGAGCAGGAGATCAGCCAGCTCCTTCCCCGCGGAGAAATCAAACGCTTTGAGCTTGGATGCCGCGGGCCCTGCCTTGAGTTCCAGCGGTTGCCGAAACCGCCTCACGAGCGCGTCAAGCTTCTCTCTCTCCATCGGTTTGAAGAGCGCTTGGACGATCTGCTTCCCCTTGCACAGGTAGACGCAAATCCCTGAATCGGTCACCTCATACTCAAGGACCCATTCGTTGTCTTTCAGTGCGGTCTCGTCAAGGCCCATGGGCTGCGGATACTTCGTAGCGGCAAAGAACGGATAGTCCTTTCTCAGCCTTGCTACGTGGGCCTTCTTTTCGGCCCGTGCCTTCTCCACCTGCTTCTCGAAGGACTCGATCGCATCCGTGCTCTTCTTTTCCTGCGCTTTCTGAAGACCCTTGAGCAGCGCGGCTAGGCGGTTGTTGATCTCCAGGTCCTTCTCAATCACGTCTCCGGGAACGTTCGAGGAAAGCCTCCCCCCTCGGTGACTTAGGGCTTCAGCAAAGGATCGTGCGCGGGTCGCCTCGGCACGCTTGAGGGACTCACCTTGCTTGCCCGTACGCAACAGCACTCGGGCAAGGCCCTCGTACGGCGCTATCCGCCGGATACCCCAGATCTTCACATCGTAGAAATTGGTTCGCTGGGCCTCGGTCAGACTGTCCCGAATTCGCTCGGTCAGCTCCATGGCTTTCTTGTAATGGCGGATCGCCTTTTCATAATCGCCTGCCCCCTCGTACGCGAGCCCGAGGCCCGCATGCCCGCAGAAGAGACCGTTGGCATTCCTGTTTTTGATCGACACTTCCAGTTGCACCCGGAACTCTCCTATGGCTTGTCGGTACTTCCCTTTTCTCAAGGCCAGCCGTCCAAGGGATACGAACCTCCTTGTTCGTCTCAGGATAGGTTCCGCTCTCCGGAGATCCCCCATATCGAGGTACACATTTCCGATGGAATCTTCTGTGTCGTCGTGCGGCACCCCGATCCTCTTCTCGATCTTGAGGGCCTCTCTGAAAAGTCTCAGCGCCTTCTCGTGCTCGCCGAGGTCGCTACAAATACCGGCGATATTGCTCAGCGTCACCTCTTCGCCGCTCACGTCACCGATCTTCCTGCGGATCTGCAGGGATTGCTGGTAGTGGGCAAGTGCCTTCTTGTATTGACCGAGATTGTGGTAAACGACTGCCATGTTGTTCAGTGTCGCCCCCTCGCCATTCACATCATTTGTCTTTCTGCGGATCGCAAGGGACTGTTCGTACTGGGCGAGAGCCTTCCGGTATTGCCCCAAATTGTCGTAGACTAGTGCGATGTTCATCAGCGCGACGCCCTCGCCAGGTACATCGTTGATCTTCCTGTGGATCGCCAGAGCCTTATTGTAGTTAGAAAGAGCCTTATTGTACTGACCGAGCTTCCGGTGGACCTCTCCTATGTTGTTCAACGTTACACCTTCGCCATGCCCATCGCGTATCTTCCTACTGATGGCCAGGGATTTCGCGTAATGGGTCAAGGCAATTCTGTATTTGCCGAGATTGTCGTAGACCACTCCTATATTGCTAAGCGTAACGCCCTTTTGCTTCAAGTCACCGATTCCAGTGAAGATTACAAGGGCTTTCTGATAGTAATCCAAAGCTTTAGCATATTCACCCATGGTGGTATATGCAAAGCCGATGTCGTTCCGTCTGATACCTTCTCCTCTAGAGTCTCCCAGTTTCCTGGCCATTTCCAACGACCTTTGCAGGACTTTCAGTTGTTTACGGTACTGCCCCCAATTGCCGTAAACGGACGCCATTTGTCCGAGAGTGGAGGCTTGTCCGGCCAGATCCCCGATCCGGCTTTCTATGGCCAGCGCTCTTTCATAGTCTTTCATTGCGGTTTTGAACCGACCAATCGCCTTATGGGTTTCTGCGATGTTGTGTAAAGAAACACCCTGCCCGCGAAAGTCTCCGATCCGTCGACTGATAGCCAACGATTTCTCATGGTAATGTAGAGCCCGCTTGTTCTTCCCGAAGTGCTGATAAACTGAGCCGATGTTGCTGAGCGTCGCTGCCAAGTCTTTCTGGGCGCCTAAGTCCCTGAAAACAATCGCGGCTTTCTCATAGTTTCCCAACGCCCTTTGGTACTCGCCCTTGTACCCGTAGACCATAGCGATGTTGTTGAGCGTGACTGCCTCACCCCAAGGGTCACCGATCGTTCTCCTCAAACCCAGGGTCTCATCATACAGCTGCAGTGCCTCATCGTATTCGGACAATTCCGCATGAGCCTGAGCCATGTTGTCCAGAGTTGTTCCCCGCTCTTTCTTTGCGCCGATCTTGACGTAGATCTCGATGGCTTTTCGATAGTGTTGCAGAGCCTTTCGATGCAGTCCCTGGGCAGCATACGTCCGGCCGATGTTATTCTGAACAATGCCCTCATTCAGGAGGGATCCAAGCCGTCCATAGACCGACCCGGCCATCTCATAGTACTTCAGTGCTGCCTTGTATTTGCCCATAGACTTGTAAGCCAAGCCAATCCCAGTGAGCGACCAACCTTGGCCCATCGTGTCTCCGATTCTTTTCGCAATCTCCAGGGAAGTCTGGTGGAGTCGTAGGGCCTCACCGTAATTGCCGCGACGCCAGTTTACGCCTGCAATGCTTCGTAGAGTTCCCGCTTCCCCCCACCGGCAGCCGAGCCTCGCGAAGATTCTCTGGGCTTTCTCATAGAAATCGAGCGCCCTGTCGTAGTTGGATCTCGAATCGTTAATCCTGCCAATGCTCCAGAGGCTTGTTGCCTCTCCGTTCGCGTCGCCGATTTTCTTTGTTATGGCCAGCGACCTCTTGTAGTAACCAAGGGCCAGGTCGTACCTGCTCCAACTGCTGTAGAGCCGGCCAATGTTGTTCAGTGTGACGGCTTGGCCTTTCAGGTCACCAGTCTGCTTTCGAAGAGGGAGAGCCTTCTCATATAACGCCAGCGCCTTCTTGTACTGGTTCGTAGTCTGGTACACATGACCGATGTTGTTAAGGGCTTCCGCTTTGGTCCTCTTGTCCTTAGCCTTCTTTGAAATGGCCAGAGCCTTTTCGAAAGACACGAGGGCTTTCTTGTTTCGGCCCCACGCGCTCTGCACCAGCCCGAAATTGTTGAGACTTTCTGCTTCTCCGCTTTGGTCCCCGGCTCCTTTCGTCACGGCCAGGGCCTTTTCAAAGAATTCCGATGCTTTCTTGTATTGGCTCCACGTGTAGTAGATTTTGCCAACCTTGTTCAGCGCCTTCCCCTTCTGCTCGTCGAGTCCAGTCGCCGAGAAAATCTTCAATGCCTGTTGGTATTTGTTCAGCGCCTTCTGGAGGTCCTCTCTGGATTGGGCCTTTTCCTGGAGCTTCTTGGCTTCGGCAAAGAGCGCGGTGGCCTGGTCCTTGTCCTGAGACAGAACGGGATGCGGTAGAAGAAAGAGTGCAAGAAGAAGGAGTCCGAGCACGGCAGTCACTCGCTTCATCGATTCCCTCCACGACGATTCGCGACGCAGGTGATTTTGGTAGACGAGTCGGGGCGGCCTCATCTGATTGAAGCCATTCTCCCACGATAGTATTCTCACATCGTGGGCCGTTGTGACACATTTTTCTGCGGTCCTGGCCTTCGCGGTCTTCCTGCCGACCCGTCCCCGCTCGCAACTGCGTCCTCAAAGGGAGTCTAAATCAAGGATATGGGTCAGCAGGCCGACAGGAACTCCCGGGTTACTGTGCTGAGGTGAAGATGAGACAAAGTCGGAAGGGATCGGCTCTTTCTTCGGAGCATACCGGGCAAAGTACCTCATAGTTCCATGAAAACAGTCTCTTCACGAAGCGTTGCCCCGTCTCGGCTGAATTCTCTGAAGGAGGGTGGCTGAGTGTGGGATCGCCGCTGGCAAGACATGGCGCGATCCCTGGAGCTGTTTTAGTTAAGGCTTCATCTGACATTTCTGCTATAAGCAGTCGGAATTTTGAAGGAGGGATGCCGGCTGACGACGGAGCAGAAGATCATCAAGAGCCTGTTTTTTCCCACTACGATTCGGTCAAGATAGGATTCGGTACTTCCAATAGGTTACCGAGTTCACGGTGAACTGCTATCACAATTTTGTCACCCATCTGAAACCGCATTGGTATTCTATCGAAGAGCCATCATCTCTTTGTATTGCATCTGATCTTCGTACATCCTGAGGAAAACGGCGTGCTTCGCGTCGTGGAAGCTCGCTGCGGCGCCTTGGCAGGGTTCGATAACCGTGTCCGCAGCGCTCATCTTAGTCATCGCTTCGGTCACAGTGGCAAAGTCACCGGCCGCGACCGCGCCGAGCATGGCCGAACCGAGGAGCACAGCCTCGGGCTCCTTCGGGAGGACGATTTTTCTTCGGGTGATGTCCGCGTGCTCGCGCAGGAAGATCGGATTCTTGGCACCGCCGCCAGTGGTGAGCACGGTCTCGATCTCGTAGCCGCTCTCGGTCATAGCATCCAGGATGTGGCGGGTGCCGTGGGCCACCGCTTGGACTGTAGCCAAGTAGAGGAGGGCAAGGTCTTCGAGGCTGTCGCTGAGCTTCAGACCCGAGATCATCCCCCGAGCGTTGGGATTGGCCCTGGGGGAGCGGTTGCCGTGGAAATCCGGTTGCACGTGGAGCCCCTTGGTGAGCTCGGCGGGAAACTCCGTTCCAGCGGCGAGCCTCTCGAGCACCTCCGCGAGGATTTCATAGACGGTGATCCCCCGTTGTTTTGCAGCGAGCTCGAGCTCACGGCTCCGAACGTGACTGAAGATAATGTGATCGATGAGCGCTCCGGTAGCGGATTGGCCGCCCTCGGTGAGCCACAACCCGGGGATCATCGCGGAATAGAACGGCCCCCAGACGCCATCGACGAATCGAGGTTCTCTGGAGACCGCCATGTGGCAACTGGATGTGCCGCCAATGAGCGCCAGCCGCTTTTCGAGCTCAACCTCACC
The DNA here is from genome assembly GCA_964497585.1 of uncultured Syntrophaceae bacterium. Taxonomy (GTDB): domain Bacteria; phylum Desulfobacterota; class Desulfomonilia; order Desulfomonilales; family Desulfomonilaceae; genus CAZCDS01. The sequence continues at coordinate 8,569 of CAZCDS010000040.1, read as the reverse complement.
GCCCTCAGTGAGACGAGCTCCCAGCATTCCAACGCCACCGGCGTGGGCGTCGATGATCGACACCGCAACCGGGGTTCCCGGATTGAGACCAAAATCAGCCGCCGCGCTGGCTGTAAGCCCCTGCGCGATGGGCTCGCCCATGGGCCGGATGCGAGTTCCGATACGCCGGTAGCCTTCCGGCGCCAGTTCACCCAGCCCGATGGACTCCCAGTAGGTGTCGTCCCAGCTCCCCACGCTGCCCGGTATCGTCGGCTCCAGGTGACCTTGGTAGGTCCACTTACATACGGTGGTGCACAGCGAGCGGGTTTCGTCGCCAGTCGCGCGGTACGTCAGGAAATCCGCCAGATCGAAAAACCGACGGGTCCGCTTCCAGCAATCGGGAAGATTCTCTCTGAGCCAACTGAGCTTGGGCGACTCCATCTCAGGGGAGATGATCCCGCCCACGTAGCGCAGCACGGCATGTCCCCCGTCGTTAATGCGGGCCGTCTGCTCCAGAGCCCGGTGGTCCATCCACACAATGACATTCTGTTCGTCGTTACCCGTCGGGCTCACTGACACAGGCCGATCGTTCTCGTCCAGGGCCACCAGGGAGCAGGTTGCATCCAAGCCGATCCCTCGCACGTCCGCTGCGTCGATGTCAGCTTCTGTGACGGCTTGACGTACCGCCGCCGCGCTTGCAGCCCAGATGTCGTCCGACGATTGCTCCACGAAATCCACCTGCGGCTTCCATATCTTGATGGGGTGCGAGCTCTGACCGAGCATTTTGCCGCTTGCGTCGAACACGCCCGCCCGTGCACTCCCTGTCCCCACGTCAATGCCGATGTAGCAGCGGAGGTCCTCCTTCATATCATGCGCTCCTTCCCAAAAAGCGAACTCTGAACCCGAGCATTTGCGAGAGCGCGGCCATTTCCTCGAGGATGTCGCCGTAGGCAACGGCAATGTGGTTGCTCAGATAGTGTGCCATCAGCGTTTCTTGCGAGACGCCCAGATCGGCTGCCATGAACGGCCACTGACGCGTGGTTCCGCGCCACCACTGCTCGCGGATGTGCTCGGGTAGCTTGACCACTTCTCCTTGCCCGACGTCCATCCACAGCTCGTCGGCTTTGAGATAGGCTCTGGCCCACGTGATTGAGCCCGGCCGCGCTTCACCGGCGAATGTACCGCCGGGGATCGGGAAGTACTCGGCGGGCTGCCGGTACGAGTGGACTCCTTTGAGCGTGTCGGGCTCACCGCTCATGGCGTACCCTCCGCAGGAGCCCGAGTTGAGCAGCACCCACAAGAATCGACCCTGATATTCAGCGCCCCAGCGCACATCGTGGAACATCACGGCTTGGTGCAGCCCCTTGGCCTTGAGGAGGCGCTTCATCAGCTCCATGGGGACGAGGTTGCCTTGATCTCCCTCCGTGGCGGTGATGATCACGTCGCCGTTGCTCTCCGGTCGGCAAGCGGAATTGAGCAGCCCTTCGGCAAAATCCGACGGCGGCCGCAGCGGCACCAAGCCGAGCTGATACTGCCAGCCCACGCAGTCGGCCTTGAATTCGCTCACCAGGTCGAGCACGGTCAGGTAGTCCCGCAACTGTTCCCGTGTGGCGTTTTCGTCGAAGTCGTCCGCGCCGTCTTCTCCCCAGTGGAATGTCACACCGCTCTCCTTTACAAAGGCCATTGCCCTGTCGAGTCGGTCATCGGAGATGGAACGGCCCCGGTCGATGATCCAGGCCTGGTCGACTTTGTGTTCCGAGAATCCGATGGGTGCCAGCCGCCGCGGGCCTAAGTACCCGTTGATCATCCCCATGGACGTATCCCCGAGCATCAGGGCCAGAATCCTTCTTTTCCCGATCTCCTCGGCGACGCGCGTCGAGCGAGCGTGCGCCCAGGTGGATATGGGGACCGAATAACCGATCTGCTCGGTTGAGTACCCGATGCGACCGGTGCTGCACCACTCGCTCAAACGAGCCATGAACGCGTCGTCTGCGGTCCAGTCTTCCGCGTCGCTCCACACACGAGAGAATTTGCGTCCCAGGCTCTCCAGGCAGGCTCCCGTGTTGAGCAGGCCGACGAGACCCGGCCACTGCCCTGAGAAATTACTCGCCAGCAGCAACGGGCTGTCTTTGCCCACGACACCGTCTGTGGTGTGCGGCCCGTAGCACCAGTGCACGAAAACGCCGATGAGAGGGTCCTCCACCGGGCCGAGCTTCTCGATGGCTTCGTGGGGTCGCGTGAGAAAACCTTCGATGCGGTAACTCGTACGGCCGAGTTTCTTCAGGGCACGCTCCAGTTGGACTGTGGCCTCCTCCACGTTTGGCTGAGCCAGCTCGTTGGGTTTGGAGCGGTAATCGCCGGGCCAGAAAATACCGATCTTGGTTCCGGACATTTCATCTCCTCCACACGACTCGAGTGCTACTATTCCTTAGCCCGGATTATCCCGCGGGCAAACAAAGAAATTCATATTTTTTCCGGACAGCGTTGTAGGGTCTATGAGTGACCCCACAACGCCTCACCCGACTATTTGAGCTCATGTGTCCCGGCCTTTGCGCCATGAGCCCTCAAGTACTGGACGATCTCCGGCTGATCAGGGCGGGTAAAAGTATGGTCCAGGACCGTTTCGCCTTCTTTATCCCTTGCGTTCACGTCGGCTCCCCTCTCGACGAGGAGTTTCACGAGTTCGAAGCTCACTCCCTCGGCAGCGGACATGAGGGCCGTTCGGCCGTTCTTGTTCTTGGCGTTCACGTCAAAGCCTTTGTCGAGGAGAAGTCTGGCGATGTCGGGATGTATGGTCTCGTCAACGACAATGAGGGCTGTGGAGCCGTATTTCGTTTTGGCGTTCACGTCGGCTCCCTTCGCGATAAGGAACTTCACTACTTCAAGGCTGTCTCTGTATCCCGAGACAGCCCATCGAAGGGCCGTCCCGCCGCTACTGTCCTTTGCATTCACGTCGGCCCCCTTATCGACGAGGAATTTGACGATTTCGAGATTTCTTTCCCTCACAGCAATCATGAGGGCTGTTTCGCCGCCCGAGGCCTTGGCGTTCACGTCGGCTCCATTATTGACGAGGAGTCTTACCACTTCAGGGCTTCTCTCACGGGGAGTTCGGCCGTATTGGTCCTTGGCGTACGCTTCGCGACACCCACGCCTTATGAGACACAGATGGAATTTCATTTCCCAGTCGATAGCTTTCATGAGGGCCGTTTCGCCTTTATGGTCCTTTGCATTCACGTCGGCCCCGTTATCGATGAGAAATTTCACGACTTCGGGCCTTGTCCCCCAGGCGCCCGCCATGAGGACAGTACGACCGTATTTATCTTTGGCTCTCACGTCCAGGCCTTTCTGTACGAGGAGTTTCACGAATTCGAGTCGTCCCGACAAGGCGGCGTACACGAGGATTGTTTCGCCTCTCTTGTTCTTGGCATGAACGTCAAGTCCCTTGTCGATGAGGAGTCTTGCGACTTCGGGATTTCGCCACTGGTCAGCGACCATGAGAACCGTGGAGCCGTCTCTGTCCCTGGAGTTGATGTCGCAGCCTTTATCAATGAGGAGCTTTACGACTTCAAGGTTTCCCCACGCGGCAGCGGCTATGAGGGCCGTCTTGCCACATCTGTTTTTGGCATTCACGTCAGCCCCGTTGTCGATGAAGAATTTTACTACGTCGAGGTGTTTCTCCCAGGCAGCGGCCATGAGAGCCGTTCCGCCCTTTTTGTTCTTGGCATTCACGTCGGCGCCTTGTGCCAGCAAGATAACTACCTGCGCCAGAGAACCGTTTTTGGCTGCCCGGACCAGCTGTTCATTCACTGACATTTCGGCCGCGATTCCGCATACAGGCAACAGAATCCAAGTTAATATTGGGGCCGTCATGAGCATCCTGCTCACCCAGGTGCTATGTGTTCTCATTGCCAGTCCTCTCTGTCGTAGAGACACCGAGTGTCGGCGAACGCAACCTCTGTTGAATTCCGGTGTGCGTTCGAACAAGTGACATGGAACGTCGGCTTGCCCATCGTCCTAGCACTATCCCTCTCAGAGGAAGGGGCAGGGTATAGCGGGCGGGGACGCTCGCCCCACCAACGAAATGCAGCCATCCCCAATTGTCAAGGGTACGTGCCTCCACCCCCTCTCCCCGCCTCCAGGAGAGGGTTGATCTGAGGGTAACCCTGTGGGTTTGAAAGCGCAATGGCATTGAACCGAGCACTTTCTCCAAAACGGACGCTGAGATCCAACAATCGGGGCTTTGCACCAAAGGGATGCGCCACCACAGACGTGAACATGAGCCTTCGAGCACGACGAGGAAACCATCGAGTGTGATCCCACCGGATCAAGTGGCCGAAGCGGGGATTGCAGGTCTGCTCAGGAATCGGCCGGGGGCTTCATCCAAGGCCACGTTGGGAGTTTTTTGCGGATGGCGCGGGAGGCGGTTTTTTGCAAAAGAGCCTCCCGCAGACTTCTACGAAAAGACTCCCGCCTTGATTTATGGGGAAACTCCTGTACTAAGCCGCGTCGCCCGCTTTGCGGCGGGTGAACTGGTCCACCGCTACTGCGAGGACGATCACCACACCGATCACAATTAGCTGAGCGTTCGTCGAGATGCCCACGAGCGTGCATCCGTTGCGCAGGAAGCTGATGAGCAAGGTGCCGACGATGGTTCCCGTGATGGTTCCTCGGCCTCCGGAGAGGCTGGCGCCGCCGATGACCACCGCGGCGATGACGTCGAGTTCCGCGCCCACACCTGCGGTGGGTTGCGCCGAGACGGTCCGGCTCATGGCGATCATCGCTGCGAGCCCGGTGAGCAGGCCTCCGAGCGTGTAAATGCCGATCAGAGTTCGGTCGACTCTCACGCCCGCGTGGTGCGCGGCTTCCACGTTGGAGCCGATGGCATAGGTGTGCCGACCGAACCTCGTGAACTGCAGGATGGCTCCTGCCACCGCGATGACGGCCAGGAAGAGGACCACCGAAACCGGTATCCCGAGCACAGTGCCTTCGCCCAGGTAGCGGTACGACGACACGTTGATCGGCTGTCCGTCGTACATGACCAGCGCTATCCCGCGGTAGAGACTCATCGTGCCCAGGGTCGCAATGAACGGTTGGAGCTTCAGCTTGGTGATCAACGTTCCCGAGACCAGACCACCCACTGCGCCGGCCAGGAGCCCGACTACGGTTCCCAGGGCCATCATTCCCACGGCAGGTTCGTCGCCGCCGAGTCCGATCATTGTCCCCGCGGCGCACATGCCGCACAACGCGAGGAGGGAGCCGACAGAGAGATCGATGCCGGCGGAGATGATGACGAACGTCATGCCAACGGCGATGATGCCATAGACCGACGAGCGGCGCAGCACGTTGAGGAAATTGTCGAGAGTCAGAAAGGTGTCGGGCTGCCAGAGCGACAAGATGGCGATGACCAGGATGAGGCTTCCGAAAGGCAGCAGTTCTCGAACGAGTTTGTTCATGCGTGGCCCTCGTCCACCGCGGCGAGTTGCATCACAGCCTCCTGGGTAGTTTCTGAGGTGACGAGGTCGGCGACGAGCCGGCCCCGGCGCATCACCAGAATGCGGTCGGTGATTCCGAAGAGTTCGGGCAGCTCCGAAGAGATGATGAGAACAGCCTTTCCCTGAGCGGCCATCCGTCCGATGAGCTCGTAGATGTCGACCTTGGCGGCGATGTCGATGCCACGGGTAGGCTCATCCAGCACCCACAGTCGCGACTGGGCGATGAGCGCACGACCGAGCAGCAGCTTTTGCTGATTGCCGCCCGACAGAGCGCTCGCGGGCGCTCCCGGCCCGGACCACTTGAGCGAGAGCTTCTTGGCCGTTTCTTCCGCGATTTCGTTTTCGCGGCCGAGGTGCAGGATATGTTTCATTCCCAGTCCCGCGAGGCACGGGAGCGTCATGTTCCACGCCGCGGGGAGGTCGAGGCATAGCCCCGTGCGCTTTCGATCTTCTGTGATGTACATGATTCCGCGGGAGAGTGCGTCGGCCGACGTTGCGATGTTCACGCGTTTCCCGCCGATCTTGACGCTGCCCCGGGTTGCGGGGTCGAGACCGCACAGCACCCGGGCAAGCTCAGTGCGACCTGCGCCCACCAGCCCCGCGACGCCGACGATCTCTCCCCAGTGCAGATCGAAACTGATCTTTTCGACGCCCTGGGACGAGAGCTCCGACACGCTCAGAGCCGTGGTCCCAACTTCGATCTCCCTTTTGGGGAAGTAGTCTTCCAGATCGCGGCCGACCATCTGTTTGACGATATCGGGGATCTCGAAGCCCTTCATGGGGCCGGAGTGCACGGCTCGTCCGTCGCGGAGAACGGTGATCTCTTCCGCGATCTCAACAACCTCTTCGAGCCGATGGGAGATGTAGATGATCGTGGTCCCCGCTCGGCTCAGTTTCCTGACCATTTCGAGAAGCACGGCCACTTCGTGCTCTCCACACGAGGAAGTCGGTTCGTCCATTACCAGGATCTCGGCCTTACGTGCGAGGGCTTTGAGCACTTCGACAATCTGGCAGGTGCTCGCGGGAAGGTTCTCCACTTTTTGATCGGGACCCACGTCGAAGCCGTGTCTTTCAGCCAGGGCACGGGTGTCAGCGAGCATTCGATTCTTGGAGTAGGTGCCGGGCAGCGTGCCGCGGGGCTCGATCCCGAGCCACACGTTCTCGGCTACGGTGAGATCCGGGGCGAGGCTGAGCTCCTGGTAGATCATTGCGATCCCGGCCGCGAGGGAGTCCGAAGGATGCTTCCACGCGCAGGTTTTGCCCTTTCGCACGATGGCTCCGGTGTCGGGCTGATAAACTCCCGAAAGGATCTTCATCAAGGTGGATTTGCCCGCGCCGTTTTCGCCCACCAGCGCGTGGACCGTCCCCGGCCGGACGCGGAGCGTGACATCGTCGAGCGCCTTGACGGGCCCGAAGCTCTTGCTGATCCCCTGCATCTCGAGGGAGAACTGGGAAGACTCTGCTTGCGGGTACTGCGCCATCAACCTTGGGTTCCGATGAGAGCGCGAATCTCCGGCGAGTTCAAGCGATCCTTGGTGACGAGCTCCACCCCGGTATCGATTCTCGGTTTGACGCTTTTGCCCTCGATCGCCGCGATGGCGCTGACCACGCCTTTGTATCCCATGGCCTGAGGATTCTGGACGACGAGTGCGTCGATACGTCCGTCCTGGAGACCTTTGATCAGGGCGTCCGCAGCGTCGAAGCCGATCATCTTCACGGTGCCGGCTCGTCCCTGGCTCTCCAGCGCGCGTAGGGCGCCGCGGGAAGTGGACTCGTTGCACGCGAAGATGCCGTCAAGCTCTTTGTGGCGGGTAAGCACGTCTTCAGCCGCGGAGAGAGCGGTCTCGACCGTGTCATTGCCGTAGCGTTCTTCCACCAGCTCGATCTTGGGAAACTCTTTTTTCAGGGTTTCGATGAAACCGTGCTCGCGGGCCGTGGTGGACGCAGAGCCGGCCATGTACTTGATGACGGCCACCTTGCCCTTGCCCCCGAGGAGCTTCGCCATGTACCTCGCAGCGAGGGCGCCGCCCGCGTAGTTGTCGGTGGCCACAAAGGAGATCCGCTTGTCGGTTTCGATGTCCGAGTCGATGATAACGACGGGTATCTTGGCGGCTGCTGCACGTTCGACCACAGGGACGAGCGCTCGGGCGTCGGTGGGCGCCAGCACGATCGTGGCCACCTTCTTTACGATGAAGTCCTCGACGATCTGGATCTGTTTTTCGCGGTCACCCTCACGGTCCGGACCCGTCCAGAAGATCTCAACATGGTTCTCTTTGGCAGCCTTTTGTGCACCCGCGTGAACCGAGTTCCAGAACGAATGGGTCGTCCCCTTGGGAATGACTGCGATGGGGCCCACTCCTTTGGGCTTTTCGGCGGTTGTCTCGGCTTTGGAGCGATCCGATGGGGGCGCGGTATTGTTTCCCTTCTTCAGGAACAGGCCGGCCCCCACGGCTGCAGCCGCGACCAGCAGGAATACCAGAATCAGGACGTTCTTGTTCAAAAGGACTCCTTACTGCATGCTCGTTTTTGCGACTTCTGCAATCGGAATTGTTCCGCGATCTCACAGATGCCGGTCGTTTTGGCCAGGAACCAGCTCTGCGGTGCTTTTGGGCCTTGAGATCGGCTCGGCCGAGCGTCCAAGAATGGTCCAACGACTCCGCTCCCCGCCATTGTGCCGGATCTGCGGCCCCTTTCGGCGATGTGAAGCTACCATACCCCCGGCTCCTCAGTCAAAGGCAATCCTGATCGTATGCCGACCTGAGCATTTTGCCGAACTGACTATTGACTTAGGTCCGTTGAGAGCTGAGGGACTCGCTTCCGTCACCGGGGTCGGAGAATGCGCTGTCAACGTCACAACGCTTGGACAGTGTGACCCGTACCTCAGGCCCGCTGTGCAAGGCTTGAGACGGCCGGCCTCCGGCCGTCGAGAGATTGCGTGCGAGCCCGTGCGTTCGACGCGGGGGTTGACGAATTGCTCCTCTCGAAACAATGATGCGAAGCGGCATCGTGTCGCCATAGAGTTCTTTGCAGGGGTCCGGGGGCGGTTTCTTGCAACCTAAATTGAGCGATTCTATCGGAGGGCAGCTCTTTCAAGTGGT
>CAZCDS010000039.1:0-61534 GCA_964497585.1 uncultured Syntrophaceae bacterium | reverse complement strand
GGCCTCATGCCCAACTTGCCCTCTTCTTCACCTGATTATTTTGGGGAAACTCCAGTTTCAATCAGGGTTGGCAACATGACCGAAAGAGTTATGAGCCACCGATTGGCATCCCGATTGTTCATGACGATCGCCTGATTAAGATCGTGGGCACCACGCTCATTCCAATGCGCAGGGGTGGCAGGGCATTGTTGTCCGTATCATCGAGTGTGATCTTCACGGGGATGCGCTGAACCACCTTTACAAAATTGCCGGTAGCATTCTCGGGTGGGAACAGAGAGAACGCGGCGCCTGTGCCTGCCATCAACGAATCGACCTTGCCTTTGATTGTGAGACCGGGGTACATGTCCACCGAGATCTCCACCGGCTGGCCGGGATGTACGTGGGTCAGATCCGTTTCCTTGAAATTCGCCGTAATCCAGATACCCGGAGGTCTCGTAGGCACAACGGTGAAAAGCTCCTGGCCCGCAGAGACAAACTGACCCGCCTCAATCCTCTTTCTTGTCACGTACCCGTCGGCGGGCGCACGGATCGTAGTGTAACTGAGATTCAACTCCGCTTCCTTGACTTGTGCTTCGGCTAATGCCACCTTGGCCCGTTGGGCATCCGTCTCCTTGGCCTTTATCTGAGCCTGTTCCTTCCCTGTTTGGGCCAAAGCAATGTCCGCCTCCCGGGAGCGGATCTCCGCCTCCTGTGACGCTCGTTGCTTCCTAACGGCTTCCAGTCTTGCTTTGGCGGCTCGAAGTTGCGCCTGCTTCGATTCATGAGCAGACACGGCATCGTCCAGAGCTTGTTGCGCCACTGCACCAGTCTTCCTCAGGACCTTCTGACGCTCCAGTTCTAACGTGGACAAATGGTACTGGGCCTTCAGTTCCCTTACGTTCTGAGCGGCCGCATGTTCTTCCTGGAGCAACTGGTCCAGCGTCTTTCGCAGACTTTCCAATCGTGCCTTAGCTCCTCGGACCTGTTCGACGGTTTGAGAAAGCTGCAGAGGCACGCCTAATTTCAAAGATGCCAACGTGGCTCGATTTTGGGCCAACGCTGCCTTTGCTTGGGCCAGCGCGACTTTGTACGGGGTCGGGTCGAGCTGCAGCAAAGGCGCCGACCGTTTTACAAACTGATTGTCGTCCACGTATACTTGGGTAACATAACCAGAAACCCGAGGAGTGATCGTGAAAATGTGGCCGTCCACCACGGCGTCGTCAGTGGACACGCGGTCCCGAGTCCAGAGATAGTACCCGCCGGCCCCGGCAGCAAGCAGGAGGGTCACTGCAGCTACCGCAATCCATTTACGTTTGCCTGAATCCATTTCAATGAATCGTTTCACATTCATTGTCAGTCCTCATCACGTTCGGCGTCAGCCCAAGATCCGTTTGTTCCCATAACCGAATATGAGGGGATCGCCTCTCTACGGCGTCTTCGAGCTCGCTTCGGTTTGCTGTGGGTAGCCGTCCCTTGACCGTCCCTTGCCGTACCGGTAGGGCGTGGAGTGTCGCCCAGGTTGCTCGCGATCTGTCTCAATATGTGCTTCAAGAAGGACATTTCCTGGTCAGTCAATCCGCGAAAGGCCTGCTGCATGAACTCTGTTGCGACTGGCACCAACTCGAACTCGAGCCCCTTACCGGATTGCGTGAGATAGACTCGCTGGCGTCTCCTGTCATCCTTATCCGGTTTGCGACGAATCAGACCACGCTTCTCCAGAAGGCTCAGAATCCTCGTCATGTTGTGTCGATCCTTATCCGTCTTCTCCGCGAGTAGGCTTTGATGGACGCCTTCCTCTTCCCACAAAGAGCCAAGAACAGACCACTGTTCGGGAGTAATATCCAGTCCTCTTACTTGAAAGGCCCTGCGAAGTCCGGCCTTGAGCAGTACCGCGGTTCGGTAAATAATAAATCCCGGTGACTCCTTTCTTGGGAATACACCGATCTCGGCCATCACCTGTTCTCCTTTCCCGGATCCACTCCGGCAAATTGCGTTGTCAGGACAACGGTGTCACAACAACAATAATTCCTTTCTACGCCGAGTCAAGGGAAGCAAAGAGAAACGGCGTCTCTGGGGCTCCGGGAACAGGTTCCAAGACCTTGCCCCCTCTTGGAATATCGTTCAAAGGTCCGTGTCTTTTGCGATCCTGAGATAATCTGCCTGGAAATGATTCACGAGCGCCCGAAGTAAGCCGTTAGGTGTGTCGAAAAGGAAATATTTCAGGTGACTGAACTCCCTAGCGTCCTGGATTTTCGCCTTGGCCGCGATGAGCTGCTTGAGAAGCTCAAGCCTGGGCTTGTCGTATTTCAGGTGATCCGGGTCAGTGGCGATGTGCTTGGCCAGGTCGTCGAACTGCTTCATTTTGGCGTAGAAGTCCTTTTTCTCGGTCAATGGTCTATTCCCTGAATTGATGGCAGAGCAATGGTGAGCGATTCCGCCCCCGGCTCCACCGGGATTGTACCAAATGTGCACTGGGAATCCGATCAATTGGCCGAGGCAGCGCTGAGTAACGATCCGCTCCGAGTTTCCGTTTCCCCTCATGCCCGGCAAGGGCACGGGACCGCACGAATATGCGATCTCGTGTAACCGGTAATTGAGCGATTTTGCTCCTGGGCCGTACGGTGGCACTGTTACCGAGCACAGCGGATTCACCCTGCTTCACGCGGGTGAATCCGTCAACGACGATTGGTCAGTACAATAGCCACAGAATGGCGTTGTCAACGGGGCTTTTGCCTCAGGCCGATCTGTTTCTGGGAGGTCGAGGCCAGACACCGGCCTGAAAGACGATCATGTGACTACCCTCTGGCTACTTGGGGATTGGACCGATCAGTCGCGTGGAGGTGAAAACAATGCTTGAAAAGCCTTCGACATTGGTACGAGCATTCTTTGGGACTCTTGTGCTTGACAAGGGATGGGGCAAGTTATTATAGTTGCCGCGCCTGGAGATGAGTCCAACGAGGGCCACGTCGAAGGAACCCGCACACGGAGGGACTCCTCACGAGCCGAAAGACCGGTGTGGCACTGACACAGAGAACGAGGTCGACCTCACACGCAGCTTCTCCTGATTGTCTACGAGTGTGAACTGAACGCCCGGAGTTGCTGGCTCGCCATTCGACAGTCATTCCTCACAACAGGGCTTCTCGCAGGGGCCGGGGGGCGCCATGGTGGACACGGTAATCCGAAACATTCCTACCCAGCAGGATGACGATTTCACGGGGACAATTAATCTGGATACCCTGTTCGCCCGTGATGTGACGTCCTCGGGAAGCTTCGACCTCAGGGGGGTCGGGACCACTTCGCTCGGGAAACTCCTCATGGCCTTGCCGATGCCGGCCCTGGTGGTCAACCGCGCACACCTGATAGCCTTTGCGAATCTCTGTTGGGGGGAGACTCGCGCGGATAGCGAGCAACTGTGCGGGCGTCCCTTTTCATACGTTTTCTCGTGGGCCGATCGAGCTGCCCGCGCTCACGCGGTCCTTGAAAAGGCCTTTTCCTCGAGAACCACCCAGGTCAGCGAGGACATGCTCAATGTCGGCAAAAACCAGGTCTGGGGCCGCATGCATTTGCGCTCGCTGCGGATGGCCCGGGAGAGATTCATCCTCGTCCTTGTCGAGGATCTGACCCTGGAGAAAAAACAACTCCTCATGACAAGGCAACATGAGGAAGGGCTCAGGGCCGCTCGGGATAGTCTCGAACGGCGGGTGGCCGAGCGAACGGCTCAACTGCTCAAGACGAATCAGCAGCTCAAAGAGGAGATAGAGAGCAGAAGGCGCGCCGAAGAGCAAGTCCGTCAGAGCGAAGAGCTTTACCGTACACTGGTAGAAGACAGCTCCGACGGCATCTTCATGCTCAGAGGCAGTTGCATTGTATTTGCTAATGCCAGGCTGCACGAGATGCTGGGAATAGGGCCGGGCGAGTTGGCAGGGCGCACCCTCTGGGAGTTTTGCCGCCCACAGAGCCGTGAGGACCTCCGGCAGTGGACCGACGACTCCAGCAATGGGGTCAGCGCGCCTTCCGAGTGCCATACAGCCCTGGTGCGGGAGGACGGGTCTGAATTTGACGTGGAAATGAACGCCAGGCTCGTTCAATTCAGGGGGAAGCACTGCGTAAGGGTTTGCGTCAGGGACATAACGGACCGGAAGCGGGCGGAAGAGCTGCTGGTCCGGTCGGAGCGCCTCAACGCGGTGGGCGATCTCGCCGGTGGAGTTGCCCACAACTTCAACAACCTGCTTCAAATAGTCACCTTTGCGGCTCAGTTGGGGACAACACACATCGAGTCGGGCAACTCGCTTCAGGCCGTTGAGAGTCTTCAGGACATACTGGAAAGCTGTCGCATTGGAGCGCAAACCATCAAACGCCTTCAGGAATTCGCCTGCGTCCGCCAAGGCAGAAGCAAGCTCAGCGGCAGAGTCTTCGACCTGACCAAGGCAGTGGCCGCCGCGGTTGAGATGACGAGACCGTGGTGGAAGACCAATCCGGAGAAAGAGGGCATCACCATAACACTGCGGAAGGACTTGCGTTCAACGTGCCCTGTTAAGGGCAAAGAGAACGAGATGTTCGAGGTGGCCATCAACCTGGTCAAGAATGCTGCGGAAGCCCTTCCCAGGGGCGGCAACATTTGGGTGCGAACCTTCGTCCAGGGTGACTGGGTTGCTCTGGAGGTTGAGGACGACGGCTGCGGCATTAAAGAAGAGAACCTTGCTCGGGTCTTTGAGCCTTTCACGACAACCAAAGGGGGACATGGCACGGGAATGGGGCTGGCAAGTAGCCTGGGGATCGTCAAGCGGCACAGAGGGGAGATTTCTCTGCAGAGCCGAGAAGGCAAGGGCACAAAGGTCACCGTAACCTTGCCGTTGACGAGTGAGCGTCCAGGTGCCAGACCTGCTGAGACCGCCTCCAAGCCGACACCCGGCCTGAGAATACTCGTCGTTGACGACATGGATCAGGCAGCCGAAATGCTGGCAGAAGGAATAAACGGCCTTGGCCATAAAGTTTTCGCGGCCACCTCCGGTCGCGAGGCAATTGATATCTTTGAGCAAAATCAAATTGACATCGTGATTTGTGACCTCGGAATGCCACATATGAATGGCTGGCAGGTCGGCTCGAGGGTAAAGGCGATCTGCGCCGAGAGAGGCGTGTCGAAAACCCCTTTCATCCTCCTGACCGGCTGGGGAGGCCAGCTCGGAGAAGAAGAGCGTACGGCTCAATGCGGTATCGATCGAGTGGTTGAAAAACCGGCGTTCCTGAAAAACCTTATGGACGTGGTCAGCGACCTCGTGAATGAGCACGACGTCGCTACCCCGTGATCGCGACGGCGTCGCTCTCAGAAGCTCCGCGGTGCACAACTCTCCGAATAGTCAGAATGTCACACTCAGGCTGAATCCCGCGCCCATTATGTAGCGTCCCAGGGAAGCTGTCGAGGATTTTCCCCTGGTTATGGAAGGAGTCGTGTTGACGAACTCCAGACTTCCTGACCCGGTGACACTCATCCAGTTGTAGTTCGCCCAGACGCCGAAGAAGGTGGAGTCGGACAGCGGATGATTGTACTGGAAGGTTAGTGACAACCACTGGCCGGGCTTGTCCCAGGAGTAGCTCAAATCGGTCAACGTTCTTAGGGAATTTCGCAGGGCAAGCTCGCATTCGGTAAACGCCACGGGGCTGTACAGAACCGAAGCACTGAAATTGGGGCCTGGTATTTGAATGCCGAGGAAGGGAATGCGAGTCTTGAGAAGAAGGTCTCCTCTTAGAGTCTGGTTGGCGAGAGGCCGGCCTCTGGCTCTCGGATTATTGAGCGCTGACGCGAAATGGTCGAAGTAGAATCCAACGACAAAGTAGCCAAACCCGCCGCCCGCTTGAACGAACCAACTCTCGACTTCGCTTCCGGTGAATTCTACGTCTGCCGAAACGCCCGCCGGTCCAAGGGTAACCGGAATATTACCGGGAAAGACCACGCTCCGGCGCGCTATTCCGCCGGCGACGAGAAAGAGGCTTGCTTTTTTATCCACTATCGCGTTTACGCCCGCTGCCCCCGACCAGAAATTGGCGTCCACCAGGGCCATGTCAAGTGAGCCGACCTCAAGGGAACCGCCCGGGTTGATTACCCGTTCCGCGCTGATCGGGAGCGTCAGGTTCGCTCCCATGAATTGGAATCCTACCTGTGTGAAGGGGGCGAGCTGGACCCTTTGCATAAGCAGCCGGAGCTCGGGGAAGTTGGCAAGGAAATCGGCTCCGAGAGCCTGAGCGAACAGGGATGTCGGCAACAATGCCACGAGAATCGTCGCTGTTACCAGTGTCCTCCTCACAACCCGATGACCTCCTTCCACACGCCAACGTCCCCTGCCTACCGGAAACCGAATCGATCCGTCATCGCCAGACAGGGGAAGAAATCTGTACACAGATAGGAAAACACTAAGATAAATTAGTCATAATGTCAAACGATAAGGGTTCACCCGTGGCATGTCGCCGTCGTGGCGCTCTGTCACCAAATCCGACATACGTCATGCTGCTACGGCCTCGTTCAGGAGCTGCCGACTCCCTTCTCCGACTAGGTCCTCGTCGGGAGTCCTTTCAGAAACCTCGTGTGAAGATTGCTCCGGGGAAACAGCACTACCCATGCAGTGAGAAAAATTATTTTGAGATCCAAACCTGGGCTCCGATTGCATATGTACCACTGTTCAAGAGCGCCCTTGTACGGGGAAATATCGTTGGCGTAGCAGTCAAGGTACGATTTTGGGCTATTGGCCAGGATGCTCTCCTCGTCTCGAAAGACGATCGATCCGATTCCTGTGAGGCCGGGTCTGACCTGGACGACCTCTTTCTTGACGTCTTCCGGATAGACAGTAAAATTCCGAGGAGTTAACGGTCTGGGACCGATTATGGTCATGTCCCCTTTAAGGATGTTGACAAGCTGGGGGATTTCGTTGATTTTGGTTATCCTCAGGAATTTGCCCAATGGCAGGACTCGAGGATCATTCTTCAACGTGATGTCGCCGGATAGTAAATTCGGGCTGTCCTCGAGCATAGTGGCGAATTTGACCAACCTGAAGATTCTTCCCTGGTACCCCACTCTGGGCTGAAAATAGAAGATCTTCCCCTCCCCGGTGAGACGCAGTGCAATCATAATCGGAATTGCCAAGGGCAGAAACATAACCAGGCCGGTGACAGCAAAAACCACGTCTATAAGACGCTTCATCGTTACATCCTGTCGTCGAGGTACTTAAGGGTCTCTTTGTGCGCGAAGTTGTCCAGCATTTGATCGAAAAGCTCCACGAGATCCTTCTTCTCCCAGTGCTTCCGCTTCACCAATCGGCCGATTGCTTCGAGAAAAGCCGCCAGTTTGTCATCATCGTAAGCCAATTCCATCTTTATGACGCCGATATCCTGGAACCTATCCCAAATGACCGTCTCCTGTTCCGAATAGAACTCCTCAAAATCCTTTTCCCCTGTCGTGTCGCTCGCAAAGAAATAGCAGGGCCACCGTCTCTTCGCATACAGTTCAGCCATTTGACTTCGTGCGTCCTTCTCGGATTCGCAAATGTGCGGAACGTAACCCAACGCTGTCAGATAATCAAGCGCGATTCGGGAGAATGTCCTGAGATGCAGTTTCGGACTGAGCTTCGGAAAGAGGACGTCTCTGTTTTCCCCGATGAACGTAGAGAGGAGGCACAGTATGCCTGATTCCCTTTCCGTTATAAAGTACCGTTTTACATCGTCGGGCGCGGAAAGCGGCTGCCGTTTTCGAAGTCTGTAATTGAATCCGTCCAGCAGACTGCCGTCTGAAAAAGCAACATTGGCAAATCTGGAACTGGATACCGGAATTCGTTGGCTGGCGCGCATCAGGAACATTTCCATGATGCGCTTCGACGCTCCCATCATGTTCACCGGATTCGTGGCCTTGTCCGTTGAGACGCAAAAGTACTTGGACACGTTGCGGCTGGCGGCCATCGAGAGCACTTTCTCCGCGTTAACGATATTTACATTGATCATTCTCATCAGTGTAAATGGATCTCTTTCGTTCCTAACATGCTTCAGCGCGGAGAAGTTGAGTACATGGTCGTACCGCCTCTGGGCCTCAAAGAACGCCTCAAACTCTGCAGATCCACAATCAAGGCAGTAGGTTTTGAATTCTCCGGAGATGTAACCGATGGAGCTGCGAAGGTCCCTAACCAGTTCGGCAAGACTGTTTTCGCTTATGTCCACAACGTGAAGCACTTTCGGTTCTCTTTTGAACAATTCCTTGACAACAGCACGACCGACCGAGCCCGCTCCTCCGACCACGAGAATCCTTGCTCCCCGGAGAACCGAACGTATCTCATGTTCGTACTTGTGTAAGTCCTCGTCGAATAGTTCGGTGTCCCTGCCAATGAGTCGCAATACCTCGTCCATTTACTGCCTCAGCTATCCATGTTTTCTGAATGTGCGAATATACCACTCTGCAGTACGAGCCATCTCCTCGTCCATGGAAAATGGGGGAGACCACGCCAGCAGCTCTCTGGCTTTACTGTCATCGACTTGAAGAGAACCTGTGAGTCTTTGTACTGCGCTTTTCTTGCCCACGAGCCCAGCCGCGAACTTGAGTAGAGAGACCGGCGCAGGTATTAGGCGCGGACGCCGGCCTAGGGCTTGTGCCATTCTTCGGATCAGGTCCGCAGTTGATGTGTCCTCGCTGTCCCTGACGAAGAACGTATTCCCCGCCGCCTCCGGGCGGCGAAGGCACGATACGATGAAAAAGGCCAGATTTTGAAGTCCCACCAAGCTGCGCCTGTTTTTCACTGCCCCCAGGGGAAGTGGCATGGCTCGATCCACCAAACGCATAAGCCTCAGGAAATTGGCGCGCACTCCCGGGCCATAGGCAAGGGGAGGCCGAATGATAACCGTCTCCAATCCATCGCGACGGCTGATCTCCCGGATGCCTTGCTCAGCCTTCCACTTCGAAATCGCATACGCGTCCTGCGGACGGGGAGGAGCGTCCTCTGAGAAAGGTGTGTCAAAAGTCTCCTCGCCGCTGACCTTCACGGTGCTCAGGAACAGGAATCGAGGCACTCGGGCCTTCGAGGCCGCCGCCGCCAGGTGAATGGTTCCGAGTGTGTTGACACGTTCATATTGGACGGACGCCTCGTCACTGGTATCCCGCATCCTGTGAACCCGGGCGGCAAGATGAACAACGGCCGCAACCCCTTCCAAAGCCTCAGACCATTCGGTCCCAGGTCCGATGTCACCCACTTGGACGTATTCGCATCCTTCCCGTGGGAAGGTCTCACGCCTGCGCACGGCGCAACGGACCAGGAATCCTTCCCTGGAGAGCGTCCGGCAAAGCCCGCTCCCGATAAATCCGTTAGCCCCGCTGACGAGGATCCGCGGCTTCAATTCTCCCACGGCATTTCCTTCATCCGATCACCACAGTCCGGGATGGTACGCCCGTCCACAGCGGTCCTTAACAGATCATCCGCCGTAAGACGCGCTGGCCACTAGCAAACCTTGCTTACGGCAAGGTCAAGTTGTTCGCGCCTGGTTGGGGCCTCTGCTCACTCTTTGCATCGCCACGGCCGCGCAAAGCAGTATCATCGAATTCCCCCCGGACTGCACGCTTGTCATTCGCAGTTCCCTTCGGGGAGAGACCAGAGGGCTTCAGGAGGGTGTGCTGTCCTTGCCGTGTTCGCCCAAGCATTCGCAAAACAGGCCCCGCGACCATGAATTCCGATTCGGCACGAGGTCCACATGCGTGGATACGTATTTACCAATATCAGTATTTCATGTCAAGTGAGAGTTCAACGGGCCGGCCCTTCTGCAAGAAGCCCATACTCGGTGAACTCATATATACTTTCTATTGTTGTTCCGCTCAGTACTCCATGGAACAAATTCGGTCGCGTATTCGTTCCAACCTTGTATGACCCGCCAGCACGCCTGCACACAGCCCGCCCCAGTGAATTCTCACACCAGATTCTCATCGAACCCATTGCTTCTGCTCTGCTCCGATGATGAGACCCTATCCCCCATCAGGACCTCATCCAGGCCTTGGAATCGTCAATACATCGAGGGGAAACGTCCTCTCTTCTCCGCTAACCAAGAGGCCTCCCAATTTCGCACCTACTAAACCATCTGGGACCACCAACCACGGCGATTTTTTCGATGTCGTTCCTGGACTTGAACCCGAAATGCATATCATCCCACATCGCGCTCAATTCCCAGCCCTGGAAGGACTCATCCATGTAGAGCAGGCGGCGGACATTCCCAAGCTCTGCGAAGACTTCTTCCAGTTTGGGAATCCACACGCCCCCGTAATGAGCGTCCGTCAGTTTTCCGGTCGCGTTCAGCCGAGACAGTTGCTTTCACTCCGATCCAGAGCTTCAATCATTGCTCCACTTGCACGCGGTTTATCAGGTTCACGTGATATTCTTCCCGACCTTTCGCACATAGCATCCCGCTCCCGACTTCGGTCGACAGTTCTCTCAAAATGACGGTGATGGATCCTGCCCGAAAACAGTCTGTTGCCGGGGGCTTTCCCCTTCCGACGGGGCGTAGCATGCTACGCCGCGCACCGCGGACCCATTACTTGGCGGAAGGACCATGGACTAGCCGTGAACCGGGGTGGCTCGGTACCCGTATTTCCTTGCATGGAACCCGGCCAGCGCCCATACAAGGCTCTTCTGCCGTGGTGTCAACTTGGCTTGCCACTTTGTATCCAGAGATATCACGATTCTCTTGGTGAAACGCAAATAGTTCCCGTCTATTAAATGATTGTCATTGCTGATCTGGGGCTGGGAGTCGGCAAGCCATTCGAAGGGGGTCGGGTCAATTCCGACTACCACAGCGATTTCCGAGGCCGTTTTTGCCGGATGTTGACAGAAATCCTCGTATCTTACATTGACCGTCCTACCGTTGGTATGGGCTTTAATTACGGCACTGCACGCAACATTCGTGATTGCCCAGTCCAGGGGTGCCCAGACAAACCCCGGTTGTTGGATGTGGGGATGTCTATTGGCGGACCAGGAATAGCCCCTCGGGTCGCGGGTTAAATGGATAAGACTACTGGAGATGCCATGCTTTTTCAACTTCGTGGCAACCCAGGCTCGCGCAGGGATCTTCGAAGAATCAACCACGACCTCCTTATTACTGATTTCAGCCACACTTTGGTAGAGCGAGCCCAACATTTCCAGATACCGGTTCTGTTCACGTTCCCTGAATTTCGCGCTGAGCAGGTGCAGGGGCAAGTATCTGATCCGCCCGAGCCGCTGCTCAAGTCGACCCAGTTCGCCGATGTCGGGCTCTGGCGAGATCTCTCTGAAACGTGCGAGCACTTTATTCCAAAAGGCGCAGCCACGTAACGGTTCACCGCAAGAGCAACGCTGTTCAGGTTCCTTGAGTCGGTCCGGCAGCCGGCAAAGCTCACCGACATTGACGGCATCGGGGTGAGTTCCCAGGCAAATGTCAAGGAGTGTCGATCCGCATCGCGCGGTTCCCACAATTTGGATTATTTTCATGGGCCGTCTCCGTGTGGGAGCCTCCGCAGGACTCGAGGAAAGTGAAGTCACAGGTTTATCCAGCGGTCGTCTCACCGGCCAAGTCGTTTTTCCCGCAGACTGCCTCTATATAGCATACTCCGGTTCCTGGGAACAGCCGAATTCCAAGGAGGACCCCTGAAGCTCTGCGCGGCGCTACAACGTTCCCGCTGACAAAGGGCGGGTGATATTGTTTCGTTTTCACAGCGGAAAGATATGAATCCCATCAATTGAAAATGAAATGCACCTGTCGTTCCTTAGAGAAACAGGGGGACAGAGCGGATTTCCTTTCACCTGGGGCTGGGCGGCTGCCCGTAGGTCTTATTGCTTCAACAACGTATCGGTGTGAGACTGTTGGTCTCTGCAGCGATGACTCGCTGCAGACCGCAGAATGAGGACGGATCAGTCATCCCCGACCTGACGCACAAACCGTCCGCTGGGCGTGAGCGGACACTGCCAGGAATGCCGACCAAGTTCAATAGCCATTGACAATCGGCATATTACTGAAGTATGTTCAAGCTGTGGGGAAGGAATCCGCGGTCCCGTGAGTGGGCACGCACCAGTGCCTCTTCCGACCAATCCCGTTTAACTCACCATTAGCCAAGTGAGTGTGCGTCATGAAGACATCGCGACAAATCTCAGCCAATGAACTTGTCACCGATATTCGATCGGGCATGGCTGCTTCCGAGCTGATGAGCAAGTACAGTCTCTCTCCCAGAGAGCTTCAGTTTCTCGTGAAAAAGCTCATGACGGCGACGGGCAAGAGCCTTGCCGAACTCTACGGGCGCGTGTCCACCAATGAGACCGAGCCTGAAGCCAGACGGATGCGCGTGCTCCCCAGGCATGAACTGCAGCTGCCCGTGCCGATTCACGATGCGAAGCGCCCCCAGGTCAATGGGACCGTGCTGGACATTACGGAAAAAGGATTTAGAATCCAAGGCATCGAGACCGGCGTCGACGATATCAAGACCTTCATAGTCCTCGCGGATCAGTTTTTTCCGGTTAACCCTTTCAAGGTAGAGGCCGTCTGTCGATGGGCACGACCTACCGATGACGATCGAAAATGTGTCGCAGGATTTGAGAGAACTGCAATTTCGGACACCGCCCTACAGGAGCTTCGGACGTTCGTAAAAGCTCTCTCGCGGGCCAAGCAAGCCTCCCGAATGGGTCTTGAGCCCGTTCCGAGTGACCGGCCGGAGAGAGAGGCAGATCAGACGGATAGCATATGGATATGTCCCTTCTGTAAGATGCCCCAGAATAGAGAGTTCGACGAGTGTCCGCAGTGCGGAATCATTACGTCGAAATACAGGAACCGTATGCAACGGTCGAAAAGCGAAATTGTGAGCCTCATAGAGAATACCACGCCGGTTGATCCTCCTCCCAGGCCCGTCTCCGAGGAGTATGTCAGGAGGACATTTTACCTTTCCAACAAGCTCTGGAAGCAGTTGGAGGCCCTTGGCGGAGTCCCCGACGACCACGTAAACGAAGCCCTCTCATCCTATTTGCTCAAGGCCAAAGTGAGCAAGTACGACAAGTGGCACTGAAGACAGCCGCCGCCATCTCTCTCGAATGGTCAAGTCGTTCATCGCAGCAGGACGCGTCGGGGACGTTCACACCGCACATAGAGATTCCGCCATTCAGGCAGATGATCAAGTGAAAGATCCCAGAGATGTCTCACTTCAGTCTTCTTTGTGCCTTGTATATTCAGTTCGCGACATCTTTTCGGCAGCTCTTGCCGTTCGCTTCTACGTGGAGTAGTGGTATACGCCTCTTCCGGTCTTTCTCCCAAGATGACCTGCTTTGACGAGCTTCACGAGTAGAGGGGACGGCCTGTACTTCTCTCCCAGTTCCCTGCGAAAGGTCTTCATGCATGCCAGAAGTATGTCCAATCCAAAGGCGTCTGCCGCGGCAAGGGGACCCAGGGGCAGTCCCAACCCAAGCGTACAACTCCGGTCGATCTCTTCCGCGGAAGCCAGACCGGATTCCAATGCGATGAAAGCCTCATTCACCATAGGGAGGTACAGTCGATTGATTACGAATCCCGGAGAATCAACGACTGTTACTGTCTCCTTACCGCATTTGCCCAGGAATTGAAGGACGGACTCGTACGTGGGCTCGGAGGTGTCGATTCCTCGGACAACTTCAACCATGCGAGTGAGCGCCGCGGGAATCAAAAAATGCGTCCCGATGCACTTATCCGGCCGCGATGTGGCGGACGCGATCTCGGTTACCCAGAGGGTTGACGTATTGGTCGCCAGGATCGAATGCGGAGGACAAACGCTGTCCAGTTCTGCAAACACGGCCTTTTTCACCTCAATATCCTCGAATACCGCCTCAATGACTAGATCGCATTGGGACGCGGCTTCCGCAATCTCGCTCGACGCACGAATTGATGACAGCACGTTCTTTTTGGCATTTTCATCTATTTTGCCTTTCTTCACTCTGCCGTCCAAGAAAGCACCAATGATTCTGAGTCCTTCGTCGACCCGCCCACGAGAAATGTCCACCATGAAGGTCTCGTACCCGGCCTGAGCCGCCACTATTCCGATCTGGCTTCCCATGGTGCCCATTCCTACTACGCCAACCTTGCCTATTTCCATTGCGGAGTCTCTCCTTCCGTTTGCTTGCACGCAGAGCCCCTTGCATTGGGCGCTGCCAACGCTGATTCTGGAGTGGTAACAGGTGAATCGTATCACAGGCGGCGGGCGTCCTCCAGGGCAAAGAAGAGCTTCATGATTCCCGTACCTTCTGAACCTGGGGGCAAGTTGCAGTCGGGGAGAGTTCCATTCGGCTGACTGTCCGCCGGGATGCGCCAATTAGAAATGGCGGCAAGCGAGACTCTGGGCCCGGAGGGGGGAAAAGAAGGGCTTCGAGAAGGGGGAGGGCTGAAGCGAAAGGTTGCACAAGCCGGTCGAAGATGGTACTTTGATTGCAGATGGTTGGCTTGCTCAACCGAAATCCGGGCCCGCAAGTGAGGGGCTGGCGGCTCAGACGATATTGCCTATGGTTCTCGCGGGGGAAAGAGAACTCTATGGATACGAGCAGGCGGGGGACCGCGCACGTCTTGTTTCTCGCAGGGCAAGAAGTGCGAGAACCTGAGGTCGAACGTCGCCGGGGGGCAGAGATTGGGAGAAAAGGATCTCCAAAGCATCGGGCAGATCGGTGAAGACGCCACCCAGACTATCGAACTGACCGACCTGTTTACCAAGGACCTCACCGCTACTGGCAGCTTCGACGGTCGCTGGGACATTTGGAAAACCACCTTTGGCAAGGTGGTACAGGCCCTGCCGATCCCGACGGTAATGATCGACGCCACCTACCGAGTGCGCGTCGCGAACCAAGCCTGGCGAAAGATCTCTCCCGATTATGAGCAAATAGAAGGCACCCTCTTTTCAAAACTCTTTCCCAATGTAGCCTCGGCACGGAGAGTACAGGCGCTTCTCGAAGAGGTATTCTCCACGAGGAAGCCTCGCGCCGTGGAAGGGACGCTGGCGATCGGGCACTCGAAGATGTGGGGGCGTGTCACATTTCGATCCATCAGGATAATGGCGGAGCGATCGATTCTTGCCATGGTCGAGGATCTGACCCTCGAGAAACGGCTCCTCCAACAGGATAGAAAGCATCGGGAAGAACTCGAACGGCGGGTCGAAGAACGGACGGCAGAACTCGTTCGAAAGAACGAACAGCTTCGACGAGAAGTCACGGAACGGATGAGAGTGGAGGCCTCTTTGAGGGAATCGGAGGAGAGTCTCCGCCTACTCATCGAGTCGGCGCCGACCGGCGTCCAAATCTCCCACGAAGGCAAATACCAGTACGTCAACCCTGCATTCGTAAAGATGTTCGGTTACGAAAAGGCCGACGAAATCGTGGGGCTCCCACTGGCCTGTCTGTTCTCACCGGACGACAGGGATGTGGTAGAAAGTCGATTGATCCCCTCGCCGGATACCGGTGAGACGGTTGCATTTCACGAAATAACCGGAATGAAGAAGAACGGAACCCCTTTCGCCGTCTCAGTCTGGTCCACTTCGATCAGCTTCCGCGGAGAAAGCGGAATCCTCGGGTTCGTGGCTGACGTGAGCGAAGAGAAAGCGCTCAGATCGCAACTTCTGCGCGCGCAGAAGCTCGAAGCGGTAGGTACCCTGGCAGGAGGGATCGCTCATGATTTCAATAACCTGCTTACGGTCGTCCTTGGTCACGCAGACATGCTGGTACGAAGGTATGACCAAGAGGACCCGGCGTACGGCGCGCTGCGGGCCATTCGCAAGGCTGCACGGCATGGAAGAGATCTTGTCAGGCGGATTCTAACGTTCACCCGAAACGTGGACACGGCTCTGCAACCGGTAGACCTGAACTGGGAGGTCCGTCAGGCACAGGGACTGTTGCAGCGCACCCTTCCTGCCATGATCGAAATCGAGATGAAACTGGGAGACCGACTCGGCGCGGTAAATGCCGATCCATCACAGGTCCAGCAGGTTCTGTTGAATCTTGTCCTCAATGCCAGGGACGCCATGTCCGACGGCGGAAGACTCGTCATACGGACCTCAAATGCGTTTCTCGACGAAGACTACTGCAGGCTCCATCCGTCAATTGAACCCGGCGAATATGTACTCCTGGAGGTAGCCGACACAGGGCACGGGATGGAGAAGTACGTATTGGATCACATGTTCGAACCCTTCTTTACCACTAAGAAAGCCAGCGAAGGATCCGGTCTCGGTCTTGCCATGGTCTTCGGGATAGTTGAAAGCCATCGAGGGCACATCACCTGTGAAAGCAGGTCGGGTCAGGGAACCACCTTCAGAATCTATCTCCCGGTCACGACTGGCGAAGCTGGCATCGACCTGGCTTCAACTGTTCAGCTTCCTACCACGGGGCAAGGAACCGTACTGATCGTGGATGACGATGACCTGGTAAGAGAACTGGGGACCGAGATGCTCGGCCTGGCGGGATATCGGGTCTTGACTGCGGCAAACGGAATCGAGGCCCTTGAGATATACGGCAAGCAAGGTGCGGAAATCTGCTTGGTAATCCTGGATCTACTCATGCCGGAAATGGATGGTACGAAATGTCTGGAGGAGCTTCTCAAGATTGATCCCGAGGCAAAAGTGTTGGTCGCAAGCGGATACACATTGGACGGAGTAGTCGACAGGTCCTTGCAGATGGGCGCAAAAGGATTCCTTAGCAAGCCGTTCGAGACCAAACAATTGCTCAAGTTGATATTCGATGTACTGAACGCCGATTCAAACTGAAATGGTAGAAGTCGACCAGGAAAATAAGAAGTCTCCACAATCAACGCAGCAAGAGGCAAAGAAGACTGAAGTCAGAGGATTTCGTGTCTTACGCATGAGATTGTGGACACATGGCAAAGTGCGGCAGTACCTATGTCTCCTCGATGTTCCGGCATATAGCGATTCTCCAAAATAAATGTCCGGTCGGGGTTCGCAAGTCCTGCTAACGGCGGGACTCCCCCGTCGGGCAGCGCGATTCGATTGGGACAGAACCTTTCTCTCCTTGCTTTGGTACAAAATTTGCGTCCTGTTTGTGCAGCGAAGCGCCAAGTTCAGCACTGAACCAGGGCACGGTGCGTCCTCCCCGCCCCTTCGTGGAGGGGAACTTGCTTTGCAGGCACACCAAAACCCATATCCTTTCCACCGGATCTCAATATAATATACAGAGGCTTACTTTCACTACGTGGCTCTGTACAGCGGCCTGTACATGCCGGCTTTCATTATGTCTCCCTTGAAGTGTCATTAGAGGGTTGAATTCGGCCTCCAGTTGGTGTATAGAGCTCAACGGTCCTTGCCGCGACAGGCGCACAAATCGTAATGCGGCAAAACCCGATGAGAGCGATGTTACATGTCACACCGCTATAGAATGTGGCGTGGCACTTGACAGGCGGACTGCCAGGGCCGGTTGACGGCGTTGGATCGCGTCCGGAGGTCATTGAATGCTTTACGGGTGCGAAGGAAAATACTATGGAACGGGAGAGGGATAATGCAGAAAACCAACGACGGTACGGTAACACCAGGAGCTGAGAGCACAAAAGAGGCGCCGTACGTTGAAGCGCTGAATTTCTTCCGAGACGCAAGCCGGTTCTGGATGGAGCTTGCCGGCTTGGGCAAGCCGGGCTGGCAGTCCTACAATACCATCGTTCTGGATACCGATGCGCTCAAGCTCAGACGTTTCTCGGAGGGCAGGAACGGCACTCCGATCCTTATCCTTGGCCCTCAAGCAGGACATCATACATGTATTGTGGACTACGCAGTCCCCGGCCAATCTCTGGTAGAGCTTTGCAGAGTGGCGACCGATCGTCCTGTCTATGCCATAGAATGGAAAAGCGCCTCAATAAGCAGGAGACATGAAACCATAGACGACCTGATCAAGCAGACGGACCGATGTGTCAAGACCATCGGGGATAGCGTGCATCTTGTGGGATTGTGCCAGGGCGGCTGGCAGTCAACCATCTACACGGCCCTTCATCCGGAAAAGGTTCACTCCCTCATCCTGGGTGGTGCTCCCATAGACTTCACAGCGGGCGGCGGCAAGCTCCAGGACATGGTGCAGAACTTGCCCCTCTTCTTTTACGATGCGCTGGTAATGACAGGCCTGGGTGTTATGAACGGCCGCTATATTGTTGCTGGATTCAAGAACATGAATCCGTACGAGCGCTATATTAAAGACTACATAGAAATGTTTAAAAGCATGAACAACCCGGTCGCGGCGAAGCGTTCCCAACGCTTTCGATCCTGGTACGAGCACACCCAGGATCTCGCCGGAACATGGTATTTGCAAGCTGTCAGGCGATTGTTCAAGGAGAACAAATTGATCAAGGGATCGCTCTGGGTTCTGGGACGTCGGGTAAGCCTGAGACAAATCGCCTGTACGGTTGTATGTATTGCCGGCGAGAAAGACGATATTACGCTCGAGCCACAGTTATTCGGCGTTGCCGACCGGGTATCGGGAAAGGTCCGTAAGATGACGGTGCCCGATTGTGGACACATCGGGCTGTTCATCAGACGCGACGCTCTGCAACGTTACTGGAAACCGGCGCTGGAATTCGTTCTGAGGGAAGCGCGGGACCGAACATAATTGTGTAGTTCGCAGAAACAGAGCTCACGGGGAAGCGGTACAATGAACCGTCAGCATACCCGTGCCTAGCTTTTTTCAAGAGTGGACAGCGCGGATCTCATTTCGCCGGACGCTTGCGGACGTGCCTGAATCTCATTGATTTGGACGTACATTGCTAATAGCCGGTGGGGCATCCAGCAAAGTCGCCGGGCTATGCCCAAGTCTTCCGATACATTTCCGTAGTTTTGCAAGGGGGGAGTCGACATCAATGGGAGGGCTATTGACCGAGGCAAATCGCGTAGAGCTATTGACTTCGCCGGCTAAAGGCTTCCACTCTGTTTCGCCCTTTGTCTTTGGCTGAATAGAGGGCTGCGTCAGCGTGTTTCATCAGGGTGTCGAGATCGGGTGCATTTCTATCTGCCTCGGCGATCCCAATACTCAGGGTGAATTTCAGGGGCCCCGTGTTCGTGATGAGGATTGCATCCTCGACAGCCTCGCGCAGGCGTTCGGCCACCGCACGAGCCTCAAGCAAACCGGTTTCCGGTAAGAGTATCGCGAATTCGTCCCCTCCGAGCCTGGCGAAGATGTCGCTTTCACGGAGGTTCTTGCCGCCGATATCAGCCATAAGTTGGAGCACGCGGTCTCCGACGTCGTGCCCGAACTCGTCGTTGATCGACTTGAAATGGTCCAGATCCGTCATCATTAGAGCCAAGGGATGGCGGTAACGCTTGGCCCTATCCAATTCGCGGAGCGATAACTGCCTGAAATGCCGAAGATTGAACAGGCCTGTCAGCCCGTCAGTAGCGGCCATCTTCCTCAGCTTATCCTCCAAGCGCTTCCGTTCGGTGAAGTCACGGGCGACATGGACATAGGTCGTTGTGCCGTCGTCTGGGTCAATTACAGGGGTCACCGAGACGAAAAAGGTTCCCCCCAGCCTAGGTTCGTTGACTTCGCCGGCGTGTTCCGCGCCCTTTTCCAAGGCTCTTCGGAGTGGACAGCCTTTCAGAGGCGTGCTCGTGCCATGGCAGATTTCGTGACAGACGTGACCGATCGCGTCCCGGGGGTGCATTCCTAGTCTATCAGCCATGGCGCGGTTCAATCGCAAGATGCGGTGTTCCCCATCGAGTAATGCTATGAGATCCGGAACTGCGTCGAACGTCCGTTCCCATTCTCGTTTCGCTCGAGTGACGGCCTTTTCGACTCTCTTTCGTTCGGAAATCTCCCGCTCCAGTTCTTCCCGATGTTTCTGATCTCGAATATGTTGTTTCTTCTCCACGGTCAGATCTTCAATGAGCAGCAACACAAGCCGTTTGTGCCCCAGGCGTACGGAGCGAAAAGTCATACGCCCCCATATCCGGTTGTCGCCGATCTGAAGCTTCGCTTCGTAGGCCACCGCCTTTCTCGTGGTGAAGACCTCCTCCAACACTGCCTCGCCTCTTTTGACCGCGTCCGGGTCAGTGAAGAGGTCCCCGTACGGAGTGTCAAGGATACCCTCATAATCGTTGCTGATCTTTCTGCACGCCTGATTAGCGAGCATAATCCGATGGGACATGTCGATGAGCATGGCAGGAACCGGGAATGCCTGAATGACCTTGCCGAAGGTGCTCGCCAACAGTTCCCCCCTGACGTCAAAGCTGCCGGACAGCGTCAAATCCTTGGTGAAGAGAGATTGAAGATCAATGGTGTCCGTGGAATCTCTCTCTTCCTGCAAGCGTCGTGCGGAGGTGGATCCTTTGGATTGGATTTTAGAATTGCGCCCTCTGTTCTTACTCATCTCAACTCCCCCCGGCGAAGGGGCCACAAGTGTGCTACGGTTCACACCAATTGCCAGAGGTAACGACCTCGGAATCATTACCAGGCAAGCCCGTCCAGATGAACCGAGAGATTGGGCACGACTAGCCGCGACTCGATGCGAGCAGCCTTATTAAACTATGTATAATACCGGCCCAAGCCTAACGAGTCAATAGTCAGGCAAACCCCAGATAGATACCTTAACCTGCAATGGGCCAAAGCTCTCTTCAACCGTATCGTTGGGAGGAGTGAAACCAGGAACTAATCTCGGGAGGGGCTCACCGGCCACCACTCTTGTGCTTGCCCCCTTTGAAAGAGGCGGGGGAAGGGATTTTGAAAGCGGGCGCCGATTCGGTCAGAGTCACTTCCTTGACAAGGGATTGGCACAGGAAGACTTTCGTCCTGGCTGAGCCTTTTCCCATGAATAGAAGCCTGTATGTGAAGCACGCGTCAGCACGGTTTCCTTTTAAAGCACTCGTGAACCTGTTCCATGAAGGCTTCCAATCGAGTCTTCTCGTTAGTCTTCTTCAGGCCGTCATAGACGAGGGTGAGCATCGGTATGTGGGGCATTCCTTTCAGAGCCCTATTGAGCGCCGCGGTAACGACGGTTCCGTAGGAACAATTGAGTGTTATGAGGTTCAAGATCCCGTGAGCCCCGTGGTTGATCGAACTCAGCGCGGTCGCAAGGGGAGCCGCTATTCCTGGGGGAAGGCGATGATCCAGATATGGAGCGACAATACGTTTCATCCTGCGTCCATACGGGTCGAGAGCACCGCGTTCGTGTGTCCACTTCGGCGCGAGCTCTTTGATTTGCATTTCAGCCAAAACGAGTGACGCGTATAACGAGCTGTGTGATGCGAACTTTTCCGAGCTGGCCTTCATGGATCTCCCCGTAAGCTCCTGCAGATAGAAGGTCTTCAGTCCGTCTGTGAATGTGGGAGGCGACAAGACTATCCCGCCGAGCCGCTCTATTTCGTCGTACACAGAGTTGTTGGCAAAGGAGACCACGCGCGTGTAGTAGTCGCCCGTAATCGCGACGACGGGCCTGGAGGAAGCCTCTGGCACCAAAAGTCCGTCCAGTTCATGGAGCGCGGCCTCAATTCCCGCCACAGCCTTCCCCTGACACAACGAGATGAAGAGCGTCTCCCGGGCTCGCTCGTGGCCACGTTTTAGAGCCGCCCCATCATGCGCGACAGGTCGAAGGCAAAGGTATGCCTGCAGGAGCAGATCATGCGCGGTCAAGCCTTCCCAGGTCCGCAGGAAGACCTCGTCGCGGTTTTTCTTCGAAATCCCGAAGGCCGTCATGGCCTGGCTGAGGTCGCCTACGACACGCATGGAGTGGCCGCATTGCTTGCGAACCTTTTCCACGTACACAGGATATTGCCCCAACCTGCACGCGCTGTACCCGGGAATGCAGAAAATGCTTCGTTTCTTGGCTTCCGGGGGGAGATTCTCCGCCAGTCTAAGGTAATCGCCGAGGATGAGCGCATAGGGATGACATTCCCCGCCGATGAGGTGTGGCCTCCCGAGTCGAACCGATTCCTCATCGGGTGGCGGGAGAACCTGCGCGTCGATGTCCATGGAGCGTGCTGCAGCTGCGAACGCGTAACTGTGATCCGAGAAATGTGGAATATAAATCGTGTCCACTCGGCTCCTTCGGGAAGCCGACACACGCGCGGCTTTCCCGTTTGCGATCCGTACCGACTCTTCGTCTTCCCCTTGGGAGGGAGGTTGCCTGCCGTCGGCCTTAAGTATTCTTTGAGGCTTCTTCTCATCGAATCGATAGTGGCTCACCCTATCCAGAAACGCCTCCAAACGGGTGATGATTCCCGCCTTGGATGAATGTTCGTCCATCTCCAGGAGCAAAAGCGGCTTGCCCTTGAGAGACTCCATGACGTGTCTCACGGTGAAGGGATCCGGGCCGCAGCCGAAAAAACTGATCATTACCGGAAAGAGCCGGGGATCATTCGCAATCGCGCGGGCGACGGCAATCATTTTGAGCTGGTACTTCCATCCGATGGGGCTCCGGGCCGGATAGCTTTCGACAGGGAAGAGGTCGCCGGGAAGAGCCTTTACGCCGAGGTTCCTGAGGAGGGCTCCGAGGTTCATATTCAGGAATGCGTCTGACGTGTGGTAGGGCTTGCCGAGAACAACCACCGCCTGGTCTTTCCCCTGGAGCGACTCGACAAAGGCTTCGCCCTCTTTGTGGACCGTGGAGGTAAACAGCTCCCAGTCGTTCATGCCCCGCTCGAAGGCTTGAGCCGCCCTGGTCCTTGAGAATCCCAGCTTTTCGGCAAAACCCGTGTGCTCGTTGACGAGCGCATCCGGATCAAGCTCACAACTGATAATGGGTTCGTGCCACGCCACCTTCCATGACCCGCGAAAGAACTGGGAGGATGCCTGAATATACGGGCAATGCTCAACGACCCGCCCCCCCGGAGCCAATGGCGGCTCGGTCAACAGGGTAGGGTGGAAAATAGTCGTAATCCCCGCCTCAATCAGCGCATGGATCTGCCCTGCCATCACTTTCATGGGAAGACAGGTCTCCACATGGAGAAATCGCGTTCCTCGCTCGAATTGCTCCCGATTGGGCCGAGGCGCCACAACGAGTTTGACGCCCAGTTCGCCGAGAAATCCCTTCCAAAAAGGAAACCACTCGTAAAACTGCGGTGATCGGACCATACCCCATGCATCAGCTCGGCTTGGCCTGTCGCATATTGAGGCTGGAGGAGATGCGTCTTCCGCTGCCAGTTGGGAAATGGCAATGTCCTCTATCAACTTGGTTCTGAGGCCGAAGAGCCCCTGCCGGTCGTCCGAGGATGCATGAGGCTCATCGGCCTCCCACCTGTCGCAACGACCGCCGCTGAAGACTATCCGTTCGGGAAGCGTATATTTCTCCACGGGGCATTGATTGGGACATCGCCGACAGGAGAATCGCTCCCTCGAAATGCCTGCGAGCCCCCGTGGGCGAAGGCGTTCCTGTCGAAGCACGATCTTCCCCGTTTCCAATGCTTCCGCGGCGGTTAAGGCCGCGCCTAACGCACCGGATACTTTGTGAAAACTCGGCGTGGCTATAGGCTTGCCGGTCGTCTGCTCGAAAGCGGCCCTCACCGCGTGGTTCGCGGCAACTCCTCCAAGGAGCATTACTCGATTCCCGAGCCTCTTGTGATTTGCCACCCGTTCCATGTAGTTCCGCACAATACTCAAGCAGACCCCGGCAGCAAGATCCGCGCGGGAGGCACCGTTGTTCTGATGGTGAATGAGATCGGATTCCATGAAGACCGTGCATCGGGAACCCAGATCCGACGGCCTGCGAGAAGAAAAGGCGCTGTCGGAGAATTCCTCTCCCATGCAGAGCCCGAGGCGATCGGCCTGTTGCATGATGAAGCTTCCCGTGCCCGCTGCACAGACTCGATTCATCTCGAAATCCTTGAGCTTGCCTCCTTCCAGTGCAATCCACTTGGAATCTTGACCGCCGATTTCAATAATGGTGTCCACCCGTGGATCGTGGCGAACCGCAGCCGTATACTGTGCGGTTATTTCATTGACGATCAGGTCGGCGCGAAGAAGCCTGCCTGCCAACGACCTCCCGCTCCCGGTGACCGCGCACAAGTCGACCCTCAGGCCGTCGCGGGTGAGCGCGTCGATGACCGCGTCAAGACCGTCGAGGGGCCTGCCTCCGGAAAGACGGTAATCCTCTCGCACAATTGCGCCCCGGCCGTCGATCACCACGCCTTTCACACTCACGGAACCCACGTCAAGCCCCATGATGAAGGGACGCTCAGGCTGTTGCCGAGGTTCGCATACGGCGGGCTGGACCGCCTCGCTCTTGAGAACGAGGGCCGCCGGTCCGGAACGGGACTGCGATCGACCGGGACGAGGAACCGATCTGGCCCTTTTCGCCAGCTCTTCCAGGCTCGTCGGACGCGCGCTCTCTTCGGCCATGGCCGCGCAGCCGAGCGCGCCGAGCACGGTGAAATAAGGAGGAACGATCACGGCTTGCGGGGCAAGTCCCAGAAGATCCCGAAACGCGCTGACCACCGCTCCGTTGGCCATGACTCCACCCTGGAGCGACACCACTGGAACAATTGCGTCTCCTCGCACAAGAGTCCCGAGGTAGTTGCGAACAAGCGCGTACGCCACACCAAGAAGGATATCGGGGAGCGGCGTGCCCTCCTGGGCCTGGTGGATCATGTCCGTCTTGGCGAAGACCGCACATCGCCCCGCTATGGGAGCAGGCTTCCTGCTCTCGGCAGCGATTTCAGTGAAGGATTCTATGGGTATCTCAAGCCGGCCCGCCTGCTCGTCAAGGAACGCACCTGTTCCCGCCGCGCAGATTTCGTTCATACGGAAGGAGACGATTCGCGGCGAATCTCCATCTTCAGATGGCTCGATTCGGATGAACTTGGAATCCTGACCGCCGATCTCGATGATCGTCCGAATGCTCGGATCGACGCGAAAGCATCCAACCGCGTGCGCGGTAATCTCATTGATTGCCGGAACACCGAGGCACTCCGAGAACAGCTCTCTTGCGCTTCCCGTCGCAAGAATTCCCCGTATGGGCACATCGCTGCCGCACATTCGGCGAAGCTCGGCAGCAGCTTTGACAAATGTCTCCACCGGTCGGCCCAGAGTCCTTCGGTACAGGGAAACGGGTCGATCATTGGAGTGCCCCAGCAAGACCAGGTTAAGGCTCACCGAGCCGCAATCTATTCCCAGGTAATACGAATCAGTCATACTATGCGCCAAACGCCTGACAGCGGTGCACCTTCAACCTGAAGAGGATGATTCCTTACTTCACCCTATCCCACAAAGGAAAGGGGGGCGGCCACATTGCCCTTCCCCAGCGGGAGAGACAGGAAGAAGGCGAAGCGACAACGTCCTTGATACAAAGCAGAATATCGCCCGGACAAATTCGCAACCATGTCAGAGGATGCGGTTCCCTTTCGTACTTGTTTCCGGCAAAAGGGTCAAGGGGAAGGGCGAACATGGAGTGAAAGCTTTGGGAAGTCCGATCACATCCTGCGCTCTGTTACTTGCTGGAGAGCGTCACTGATCTGTGCGGCATTGTACGGTTTGGGGATAACGCCGCTGAAGCCGTATTCTTTGTAGTTGGCCATGATGGGATCGTTGGAGTAGCCGCTGGAGACAATCGCTTTCACTTCGGGGTCCATTTGGGAGAGTCGTTCGATGGTCTCCTTGCCTCCCATGCCGCCGGGCACAGTGAGATCCAAGATGACCGCGTCAAAGGGACGCTGGGATTGTTTGGCCTCGGAATAGAGTGCGATGGCTTCGAGGCCGTCCCTTGCCGTATCCACCTCAAATCCGAGCATGACCAGCAGCTCTTTAGCCAGCTCTCTGATCGGTTCCTCATCATCCATGAGCAGAATCTTTCCCACTCCCGCAACAGCCTCTTCCCCTACCGCCGGGACCGCAGGCTCCTCGACAATTGCTCTCAGCGCGGGCAAGTAAACGTAAACCTTTGTCCCGATTCCGGGACTGGATTCCAACGAGATGAGCCCGTCATGATTTTTCACAATGGAGAATGCGGTGGTCAGTCCAAGACCGCTGGCTGTGGATTTTGAGGTGAAGTAGGGGTCAAAGACGTTCCGGAGAGTTTCTTCGTCCATGCCCACTCCCCTGTCTTCGATGCATATCCGCACATAGTCACCCGGCTCGAGTGGGATCCCCTCGTCGCCTTCGACACACAGGTTTTCCGCGGCAACAAGGATCACGCCGCCGCCCGGCATGGCTTGATCCGCGTTTATCGCGATATTGCCTATGGCCTGGCCTATTTGGACCTTGTCCACTTCGACCATCCACGTGTCCGAGGGAATTGTAAATTCGCATTTAACGTTCGACCCGCGAAGCGCAAATTCGCAGGAATCGTGCACGAGATTCAGTATGGAAGCCTTCGTTTTTATGGGCGCTCCACCTTTGGCAAAGGTGAGCAATTGCTGGGTCAGGTCTCGCGCTCGCACCGAAGCCCGTTCCGCTGCATCCAATCGTTCGATTACCTTGCTTCCGGGCTCCGCGAAGAGCCTCGCCAAAGAGACGTTTCCCTGTATCGCGGTGAGAATATTGTTGAAATCGTGAGCGATACCCCCTGCGAGAACTCCTATGGATTCGAGCTTCTGAATCCTGGCCAACTCGTCCTGGACTCGCTTTCGTTCGGTAACGTCTATGAAGAGTCCCCGATATCCCGCGGGAGTGCCATCCGCATTTCTTATGAGCGAGACGGAGCACTCGACGCTCCTGCGAGAGCCATCCTTTCGCTTGAGCTCCCAGCCGAACATCCCCGCGGGTTTACCCGTTTCGAGGACCGAGTTGAAGACCTCCGCGACACGGTCAGCGTTGGCTTTGTCCATGAATTGCCGGTAATTGAGGCCGACCAACTCTGAGCGATCGTAACCTACCATTTTGCAGAGAGCCTCATTGAAAAAGATCATGTTGCCGGCCGTATCGACCTCGTAGTAGCCGTCCTCGACACTCTCTATGGTGTTGCGGTATTTCTCTTCGCTGTCCCGGAGGGCCCGTTCAACCAGTTCACGTTCGGAGATTTCCCGTTTGAGCGCCTCGTTCGCCCGGACCAGCTCTTCTGTCCTTTCCTCGACCCGTTTCTCCAGTTCGATGCGGGCTCTACGCAGGGCCTCTTCCGCCTTCTTGCGGTCGGTCACGTCCCGGCCTATACCGCGGAAGACCGATTCGCCTTCTTTCGCGCCGGGAATCAGCGTGATACTCACCTCAAGATGTCGTTTCGTGCCGTCGCGTCTGATCACTTCGTAGTCGAAGATTTCGTCGGACTTGCCCGTTTGATAGACTTTGTTGAATGCTTCGAAAGATCTCTTGGCGCTTTCCTCGCTCTGATAATTCTTGTAGCTCATGCCAATCAATTCGTTTCGGCTGTACCCCAGGATTTGGCACACCCGCTCGTTGACAAAGGTGAAATTCCCTCGCAGGTCCACCTCGTAGTATCCTTCTTCAATATTCTCGATAATTGATCGATGCTTCTCTTCGGATTCTCTGAGGGCCTGCTCTGTCCGATGCCGCTCTCTGTCGAGGTCCTCCAATTCCGCGACGCGTCGTCGCAGCTCTGAAAGCTCGTGCAACAGCTTCTTCTCCGATGTATTTCTAGCTTCCATTGTATTCCGCGGCCGGAGGGATGAGGTATTCTTCGTGCGTAGAATTGTTGTACAATTACAATATGTTGTCATTCTACAATGAAGCGGTCACAGAGTCAACAGGAAAAATCTGACTGAATTTCAAGTAATTGCCCCAGACAGAGCGGGCATTCCCCGAATTTGGGAGTTCACCAATCTTGATTTGGGCCTAGGCCGGTGGCGAAATTGAGGCCTGACTTCCGTGAGAAAAATCTGAACTTACCCCACAATCTCAGCGAAGCTGCCTCATGCCGGGTCAAGGTCATAAACGGCGAGTACGAGCTGCGCATGTCAAAACGTCACGCGGTTTGGCGGAAAAAGAGCTAATGCTCCAATCGGTGTGTCCTCTGCTCGAGGTATTCCAAAGCGGATGCCGCGGCATCAACGGCCGCGTGCTCATATGTGTAGAGCTCTATGGTAACGAACCCCGAATAGCCGATCTCCTTGATGGTTGCCAGAACTTCTTCGATGTCAATGGCGCCGTCGCCCAGCATGAGATGTTTGTGCTCACGCGTTGCAGCGATGTCTTCGAGATGAAAGTGGTGGATGAATGGTCGCATCTTTCTAATAAGTTCAGACACGTTCTCACCGACACAGAAAAAGTGGCCGATGTCGAAGTTGAGACCGAACACCTCAGGGTCAAGCCCCGCAAAGAGCTCCAGGAATTGGGTGCTGTTCTCGATCAGCAGACCCGGTTCCGGTTCGATAAGAACCCGGATTCCTTTCTCTTTGGCTCTGCGCTCGACGGCCAGGAGTCCCTCTCGGAACATCGCAAGACCACGCTCTCGGCTCAAGCCTTCCAGCGGTCCGCCTGGCTCGGTCGATATGCAGCGAGCTCCCAGTTCATGGGCCAAATCAATGCAGTCCAAGGTATAGCTTACTCGTTTGGATCTCAAACCGGGGTCCGCTTCGATCCATGAGGGATGATACGTGTCGCCGTCCGCGTGGTGCATAAACGCATTGACATTCGACACGGCCAGCTTATTCTCAACCAGGGCCTGACGGATATCCGAAATGTCCCCTGGCGTCATATTCTTGGGATAGGCATGAGGCACGTCGGCCATTATCTCGATTCCTTCATACCCCAGGTCCGAAATTATGCCGATCGTCTCGATCAAACCATATCTCGTGAATGCGTTGGAACTGAATGCAAACTTCATAGGTGTTTCTTTCTCCTTACTCGAGCCTTGGTCGTGTCTGGACCGAATAAACAAACCTTCTTCGCCGGGAAGCGGCCAAACCGCCTTCTTCCTTCACGAGAATTTCCATACCTCGTTCAAGAAATTGAAAGACTGGACCGCCGCAGCCTCCGGCTGGTGCGGGTAAGAGTACAGCTCAACAGAAACGAACCCTTCATATCCGTTTTCAGCCAGGATACTAAAGAGGTTTGGAAAATTCATTTGCCCGGTGCCCGGAATTAGATGGTAGTGCTTTCCGTCTCGTATATCTTCAATATGTACGTGAAATATTCGAGGCGAGAGCTCACTGATTACCGTCTTCGGTGATTCGCGTTGGACATGGCTGTGTCCCAGGTCAAGATTGACACCAAATGACTCGCAATCAACCTGCTCAATCAGACGCAAGACCTCTTCAAATCTTTCAATGATCAGTCCGGGCTCATATTCGATTGCAATCATTATCGATTTAGAGGTCGCATAGAGAAGCAGCTCGTCAAGAGAGCGCCTGAGCAATTGGAGGGAGTCACCAGGAGCAATCCCGGGAACGAACTTGCCGGAAGTAACGCTGATGCACGGCGCTCCAAGCACGTGAGCCATGTCTACGCACTTCTTGGTATAAGCGATTCTCCACTTTCTCAAATGTTCATCGGGGTGCGCTAATGAGGGTTCGAACAAAGGCTCCCAAAACTCGCGACCGTAGTACCCGACAGCCGTGTTCGCATTGATATTAGCGACTCTCAGGCCAGTGGCTTTCAAAATGTTTCTCAGCCGTTCCAGTTCTGCGTGCGTAACAGATTCCGCATAGAGATGGGGGACATCTGCGAGCAGCTCAACACCGGGATAGCCTATTGCGGCAAGGGACTGGATTGCATCAAAAACGGAGTGTCGCACAAATGCGTTTGTACTGAACGACAATCTCATTTCGTGACCGCCGATGAAAAACCTCCGGCCGCCCGGGCATATTCCAGGAGAAGCTGAAACTGTTCGTATAATCCATGTTCATTTACTTCCAGAGGGTCTTTGAAGAAGCATGCGAGGTGCCTCATTAGGCCGGATTCTCCTCTGACTTTGGCCAAGTCCGCCAATCTGACAAGATCCAGGACGAGAGGCGCCGCAAGGAGGGAATCATATCCCTGCCAGAGGAACTGGAGAGACATCTTGGCTCCAAGAAATCCCCTGAAATGGATGAAATCCCATGCCGTTTTCTGATCTGAGAGAGAAGGCACATAATCAATGTGGACGCTGGTATGCGGAGCGTATCCGAGAATCTGTGAGAGCACTTTGTCCTTTGTTTTGATCTTCGATTCTCGGTTCTCGGGGTTGTCGAGAATCCGGCCGTCCAGATTTCCAAGAATATTGAACCCCTCCCAGCTCAATACTTCCAGATCCCTGCACGTAAACATGGGGGCCAAGGCAGATTTGAGCAGGGTTTCGCCCGTCTTGCCGTCATTGCCCATCACCGGGACACCATGTGCCTCCGCCAACTGAACCATTGCCGGGAAGAGAGTTCCATTGGATGGAGTAAAATTGATATACGGACAGCCGCAGGCAATCGCGGCATAGGCATATATCGTGCCGGCCCGGACCGCTCCATTCGTGTTGATGTCCAATTGCGATTCAAAGGCTCGCAGATTCCGGTGATAATCGTCCAATTGCAGCATTGGCTCTGTGGATGCCAGGTTCACTACCACAACTTCGTCGAGATCGAAGTCGGACCTGAATTCATCCAGGTAACTGATAACAGTGCTTATCTCCTCCCGCAGGGACAGGCGCGAATCAACCGGATCCGATCCGAGAGCCCTTATGGCTTGTCCGCAATTCCGAAGTGTTCCCGGTCTGATCGAACGTTCAATGCGCGCAAGGTCTTCCTCGAAACGGTTGATATCGAGTCCCTGTATAGCTCCTGTTGTGGTAAGGACTTCGCAGACTGAAGCTTTCAGCGACCCTTGACGCACGTCACACCCGCTGAATTCCATGGATCCAACATCTGCCAGACCGATCCCAGCAAACGGCTCAGTGGTTGTGACCATGCCTCTTGAATCGGCCATTCCTTGCCGCATGGCTAAGGCTCCCGCGAAGAGCGTGGAGGCGATTGAGCCGAGAGCACCTACTATCCAAACGCCGATTTTCCGTTCCGTCATAAGTACCTCACATAGAATAGCCGCAATACATCATTCCCTTAGTCACATTCCGTGCCCCGAATACCTGCGACGCCGATTCCACAGACTCGAGAGTATCCCGCGGCCGTTGTATTGGTTATCATATTGCTATGAATCTTCCGATGACGGATAATAATGCTGATACTATGTCTCAATCGTTTCCGCGCGTAATCCTCATCATACGCCGCATCGCCCGTTACTTCGCTGTCCCGTAACCTCGAAATGGCGGTCGGAAATGGCGACGGGTGGCGGTTGAATATTGCGGCACTGATTGTATGATTAGCCTCCTGGCTCAGTATCTGTCAAGGTTTTCCTCCTTTCCCGTCGTTGAGTGACTGTTCCCAGATTGACTCTTGGATCGGTTCCCTGCTTGTCTGAGTCGGTTGCCCTGGTAGGTTACTTCGATGAGGTATACTCTACGTGTGAGTCGGTCGAGGAGTGCTCCGGTCACGTCTTCACTGCCCAGGACTTCTGTCCGGCTCTCAAAGGGGAGATTGGTGGTGACCATGTGGCTATGGGGCTCATGGGCCCTTCCCACCAGCTCGAAGAGCAGTTCGGTGACGAGGCCGGTGATCGTGGAGCACCGGACCCGGCGCCACGAGACGACACGAGAGGTTTACCATGGGACTGAGCATCTTTGTGGTCGACGCGTTTACCGACAGACGTTTTGGAGGCAATCCCGCCGCAGTCTGCATTCTTCCCGACCCGCGTGAGGCAGGCTGGATGCAGAGTGTGGGCTCCGAAATGAACCTTCCGGAAACCGCATTTCTGCTGAAGCGGGGAGAGGGCTTTGGGTTGCGGTGGTTTACACCTGCAGTTGAGGTTGCCCTTTGCGGTCACGCGACCCTGGCAAGTGCACACGTACTGTGGGAGACGGGATTGCTGAACCGCAGCGAACCGGCCGTATTTCATACGCGAAGCGGGAGACTGTCTGCGTCGTACCGCAAAGGCGAGGTCGAGCTGGACTTTCCGGCCACTCCCGACGAACCGGTGTCGGCTCCGAAGGTCTTGCTTGAGGCTTTAGGAGCGATCCCCTCGTACGTGGGCAGGAGCGGCTTCGACTTCCTCGTCGAGCTGGCGTCGGAGGAGGTCATTCGAGGTCTCACGCCGGACCTGGAAATGCTCAAGACCCTTGACGTCCGCGGGGTCATCGTTACCGCGCGGTCGGATTCACCCGAGTTCGATTTTGTCTCTCGTTTCTTCGCACCAGCAGCAGGCATTGATGAGGACCCCGTCACGGGGTCGGCACATTGCTGCCTCGGCCCGTATTGGAGCGGGAAGCTGGGGAAAAAAGAGTTCACGGCCTATCAGGCGTCAGCTCGCGGGGGGATCGTACGGGTCCGTGTCTGCGATGACCGGGTGTTACTGGCTGGGAAGGCGGTTACTGTGCTCCGAGGAGAACTGCTCGTAGACTAGCTTCGATGGGAGGGGGAGGATCTCTCTCGCAAGGGGCCTGCCGGGGAAACGCTTGCCGCTTTTCTAGGAAGTCATCTCGTCCCTCTTGCGCGCTGCTTCGAAGAGCAGAAATTCACCGGGTTTTGCGATGGTCACCTCTTCCGGTTCCCGCCAGGGCAGGCTTGAGAAGCTTCCCCCCTTGAAGCCGACGCAGTAATAAAATGCCTCCTCTCCTTTGAGATCGCCGCAGGTCGCATGCCGAACCTCGCCCCTGTCCAGATAGAGCAGGCCGCTACTCCCATCTCGTGAGACGATCTCCACAACTGCTTGCTGTCCGGAGAGCAGCATGAGCTGTACGTACTCGAGGATGTCAATGCCGTGAATGCTCCCGGAAAACGCGGCTGCATCTACAGCCTCCTCAGTGTCTTGACCGATAATCTCCACCAGTTGTCCCGGGTCAACGGGTTTTTCCAGCACCCTGTTGACTTCGGGGTGAGCAAGAATCTCGTCCTCGGAAAGCTGCTCTGCCGGTGCGGTGAGGATAACTAATCGCGGGTTGCGAACACCCTTTTCCGAACAGAGGGCATCGATATTCTTACTGACTTCCCAGCCGTTCATCCCTTTGAGGGACAGGTTACACACGACCGCGTCTACATCGTTGTTCCCGAATATTCTCACTCCCTCCGCGCCGGACCGCGCCGTGAAGGTGGTCTGGCCGAGGGTCTTCAGCCCTTTTTCGAGGGACTTCAATGAAGTGACGTTGTCGTCGATAATGAGGAAGCGGTAGTTCAGGCGCGAGAGACCGGGGGCCGTCTTTGCCGGTTTTGTTTCCGCCTTCTCGGCCAGTGGAAGCCTCACCGTGACAATCGTGCCTCTTCCCTCTTTGCTCGTTACTGCCACGCTCCCACGGTGGCGACGGATGATACCTGTGCAAACGGACAGACCCATGCCGGCGTGCGTAGCCTTAGTTGTCCAAAAGGGCTCGAAGATCTTGCCAAGTTGTTTCTTCGGTATCCCAATTCCTTCGTCTTGAACCTGCACCACGACCTGGCCGCGCTCCACCGTTGTCTTGACCCGAATGGTTCCGCCTCCAGGCTGGGCTTCGACAGCATTCTTGATAATGTTGAACACGGCTTCGATGACTTCCTCGTTCTCCCCTTCGATGAAGCACCCTTCGCCAAGGTCGGATTCGAGGACAATATCTCGTCCCTTGCTCTCGGGATTGTTCTTCCACCAGAGCTTGCTCTTCTCAATCCCCTCCTGAACCGCTGCCGACGTGTCGAGGACCTTACCCTTGGATACTCCGATAGCGGACTGGACCCGTGCAAATTGCTGGAGCCGTCTGATCGTCTGCGCGGCCTGATGGGTGTTGTCCCGGATCTGTCCCAGCAACGGCCCCAGTTCGGCGAGCTGTCTTGATTCGAGGCAATCGAGCGCCATCTGCGCGTCGGCGGTGAGTGCTTGCAGGGTGTTGTTGAACGTATTGGCGACACCCCCAGCCATCTCAATGAGGGCCTTGAGGCGTTCAGACCGGAGAATGAGGCCGTTGGCCCTTTTGTGTTCTGAAATGTCCTCGATGACCGCCTGGGCCCCGGCGATCTCCTCGTCCCCGCCGCGAAGTGGCACCACGTGAAGCCTGACGTAGAGTTGTTTGCCCCATTTGCTCTTGTAGGGAAACTCGTCTACTGCCCGGGTACCGGACTCCAGACAGTTCCTCACCGCGCGGGAGAGTCTTGCCTCGACCGGGGAAGAGAATTCGAGGAGATTCCAGGCCAGCGTCGCTTCAGGCGACGGGGCGCCGAGAACCGTCGGGACCGCGGGGTTGAGTTCGGTAATAGCCCCGGTCGGATCACAGGATATGATGCCTACCGGCGAATTCTCGACCAGCATCCTATAGCGTGATTCGCTTTCGCGAAGTGCTTCTTCAGCACGTTGCCGTTCTCCGATCTCCTGCCTGAGGGCCTCATTGGATGCTTCCAGCTCCGCGGTCCGTTCTTTGACCCTTTTTTCAAGATCGTCACGTTCTTTGAGGATTTGCTTCTCGTGTTCCTGTTTCAGGACGAGCTGCTGTTTCTCCAGCGTAAGATCCTCGACGAGCACGAGCAGGGACCGGTTCGTACCCAACCTCAGGGCGCGGCAGTACATGCGACCCCATATTCGATCCGACCCGATTTTTAGGACGGCTTGAATGGACTTCGGCGCACGCGTTTCCAGCACCGTTTCGACAACTTCCTGGGCTTCCTTGGCGACCCAAGGATTTGCAAAGAGCGTGGAAAAGGGTTTGCCTTCCATATCCTTGTAGTCGGAACTGATCCTGGAACACGCGTCATTGAGGAACACGATATGAAATGATGGATCGATGAGGAATGCCGGAATCGGGAGCGCCTGCATCAGTCTCCCGAACCAGGTCTGGTCTACTCCGGTGAAGCTGAAGCTCCCCGACTCGGTGACATCTTCGGCGAAGAGGCTATCGAGGTGAATACTCTGGGTGCCTTCAAAGTCAAAGGTTTCCGTTTCTCTGCTCTCCAATTCGGCAGTAGCATCGTCGAGCGGGACTCTTGAAGAAGAGCCTGTCTCGACTGGGCCCGAATCGGAACCCCGGCCGCTCTTGCGCTTAAATTTGGCTCCGCGACGGGTGTCGGTCTTTCCACCATCTTTCATCTGTGCTCTTCCCAACTGCCTGTAGTACCGGTGAAACAATCTGTGGACGGAATCTATACTGCTATCAATTATATCACCATCCTACACGACCGGAAGCGCCAAGTCAAAGCTGAAAGGCCCTGCCATCCCCCCTTGGACCGGCCTCTATTCGAAGCCTGCCTCAATGCGTGTGGTACGACGCGCGGCTCCGGGAGGTAGACCTGAGGATCCGGCGATCCCGTCTTGAAGTCTCTCTGGTAAACTCTTGCCCTCCCCAAAAAGCTGTTGCATTCTGGTCTTGACCGACCGCCCTCGGCCGGATTTCCTGTGAACGCGGATCCACGAATCCCGTTGCAGACCTGGAAGAAAACCGAAAGCCCTGATCGGTCGGGCTTTGAGACGAGATACTGTGCGTTCACCTGGGGGCCTTGAACCGCGCGGAACGCTGCACCACTGCTGGAGGGCAAGCGTGACGTTATCCCCGTCATCTCACCAACGCACACCTTGGAGGGAGAAATGAGATCGTTTGATATCACGATTCCTGAAGGATTACTCCGCGAGTGCTTGGTCGCAATTGTTCTGATCGCTGTCGCGGCTTTCGTAGCATTCGCGCTTGGCTACTACCTGAAGAGGTTTCTTCGTGACTGGGCCGGGAAGACCGGGACCAAACTCGACGACCTGATTGTCGAGCGTTTTACGCTACCGGTGATCGGATTGGCGATCGTTGCGGGTATTGCAGCGGCCAAGGAGTACGTGAAGATTCCTCAGCAGATCTCCTCGTGGCTGGACAAGGCCGTGATGGTCCTTATCCTAGCCATTGTGTTCGTGGTTCTGGCAAGATTTGTGGACGGAATCATAGAATTTTCGGCAAGCGGATACATTCGCCGGGCGGAAAAGCTGCAGCGGGCTGAGGCCGCGGCGGAGATGGACCGTGTCCAGCGCATTAGAAAAAGCACGAGAGAGATAGCCAAAATGCTCATCGCTCTACTCGGAGTGTTGACGATCCTCTCTTATCTCGGCCTGAATCTCAAGGCGGTCTGGGCTTCGCTCGGCATCGGAGGCATTGCGGTTGCGCTCGCGGTTCAGGAACCCCTGCGCAATCTCGTGGGAAGGATGTACATCTACGGTACAGGCATATTCGCGGAGGGACACTTTATCGAGTTCAAACAGTGGGCGGGAACCGTCCAACGTATCACGACCTTCAGAACTTACCTGGAGATGTTCTCGGATATGACCATGGTCTCCATCCCCAACGAACAGTTCATAAACTCGGCGGTCAAGAGTTACCATGGCAGGACAAAGTTCATGTACAAATGGGACCTGGATGTTCCCTATGATGTCTCACCCGAACAGCTTCAAAGGCTCGTTGCACAGCTTCGGGAGATT
Organism: uncultured Syntrophaceae bacterium; assembly: GCA_964497585.1. Lineage (GTDB taxonomy): Bacteria > Desulfobacterota > Desulfomonilia > Desulfomonilales > Desulfomonilaceae > CAZCDS01. The sequence goes on along the minus strand of CAZCDS010000039.1, from coordinate 25,283 downwards.
GTACGGGCAAGACCGGAAGTCAACCTTGACAGGTGCTGGATCTACCTGGAGCGCCTGGGTCAGTCTGCCAAGGTCATTCGTGTCTGGTTTCAGGCAAACCTTCCGGATTGGGGGACCTCCCTGATCTATGGCAATGAAGTGCTCCACGAGATTCAGAATGTCTTTGAGAAGATGGTCATCCCCTTCGCGTTCCCGACTCAGACCGTGCATCTGCAGACGGAAAATCCCATCGAAGGACCGCGGAACGGAGGCGCGGTCAGTGTCGCGCAGCCCGAGGTCGATGAACACGGGTCGGGCTGACCACGCGCGCGACCGGGAAATGATACAGAGGCCGCACCGGCTTCCGTGCACAAGGACTCGTGGGGTATCCTCAAGCGGCTTGCCGCTCTTTTTCGTCACACACGTTGTCCGATTACGTCTAAATGTTCGATCGTCTACGAAACTAGCGGATCCAACAAAGTGACGAACCTAAAGGGCCCTTTCCCGACTGGGAGCTTGAAGGGTTGAAGGAAGCGAGAACCATGGAATCAGAAAGCGAATCTCTGGTGGAAAAGGCCAAGGAAGGCGACTCAGAAGCCCTGGAAGCACTCGTACTGAGCATCCAGGACCGGGTGTACGGGCTGGCGATCCGCATGCTGTCCCATCCCGCGGACGCTGAGGATGCCACCCAGGAAATACTCATGAAAGTCGTCACGCACCTCGGAACCTTTCGGCAGGAGAGTGCTTTTTCCACCTGGGTTTACCGGATAGCCGTCAACCATCTGCTCACTACGCGCAAGCGCCGCGCGGAACGTCTGGAGATCACGTTCGATATGTGCGCACGACAGGTCGATGACGGACTTGCCAGGGAAGGGCAGCATCCTGTCTATGATGCGGAACAAAGCGTGGTCGTGGAAGAACTGATGATCAGTTGCATGCAGGCGATGCTTCTCTGCCTGGACCGCGACCTTCGTATCGTCTTCATCCTCGGCCAGGTTTTTGAAGTGAACGGCGACCAGGGTGCCTATATCCTTGATATTACCCCGACAGCGTATCGGAAACGCCTTTCCCGAGCGAGAAAGCTCGTTCGGGATTTCATGAGCGCCAAATGCGGTCTTTTCGACGAGCACAACCCGTGCCGGTGCAGCAAGCAGGCTGGCTATGCCGGTGACACCAGATGGATTAACCTCAATCGTCTACGTTTTGCAGATCATCCTCGTCGCAATAGCCGCGTGGGCGTGCCGGTAGAGGACCTCCGCAGGATGGACGAGTTGGAACGAGTAGAAGCGCTTTTTCGGAGCCATCCCGACTATGTTGCTCCCTCATCGTTCATGGAGAATCTCAAGACGCTCTTCAGTTCGGTGAAACATCGGATACTTGACCCATGAGGCGTTCGAACCTTGAACATCAGGTTTCGCAGTAAACCTCAACCGTCTACGACCGAAGAAGGAGGGAAGGATCATGAAGATAGATGAAAGCGCATGGGCCTTTTTTCAACAGCATCTGGGATACACGGACGAGCAAATGGCCAAGTTCCGATCAGACCCCAGAAACGAGAAAGTCCTAAGCAAGGGGCTCGATCTGATGAACAAGACTATCGTTGCCGAAGTGGTCGATTCCCACGGGTGCAACAGCCAACACAAGGTGGGAGACCGGTTCGTCATGGACGGTGCGGGAAACCTGATTTCAAAGCTCTGTCCCAGCAGGATGTGCGTGTACGCGGTGAGAGCAATCGTTCCAGGCGTTTTTGCGGCGAACGAGCTCTTCTACGCGGGGGTGGACCCCAATGAAATGCTCTTCAAGCGGACCGCCTGCAGTGACGTCGGCGTGGAATGCGGAGGATGGGGCCGCATCGTCATGGAGATTCGGGTTGAGGACCGGAAGAAATAGCCCCGAAGCTAGAATTCAACGCGGCCGAACAGTTCGAAATAATAGCGAAACTGGAGAGGGCCCACGCCAGGCTTGACCCCTACGTGGTATTCGACACGCTGGGGGCCCGGGTACTTTTCACCTTCGTATTCTCGGAACTCGCCGTCCGTGAAAACCTTGCAGCCGGAGATGAGCGCGACCTCGTGTTCCTCGTCTTCCAGTTCCTCCGGCTTCGCATCCAGGCCGACAAGACACATCTCACCGGGTTCCCAGTGGGTGAACTTCCCGCTCGAAGGTCCTGGCGTAATGGTGACGTCAAGATAGTACCAGTCGAATTGACTCCGATCGAATTCTTCTTCTTCTTCCTCCTCCTCAACCGTTGGAGGATTTGCGGGCCTAATCTGGTGCACGGTGACATCGGCCCCTGCCAGTACCTTGCCCTTGGCGCCGAACGCACCCATAAAAAACCTCTTGAACAGGAATTTTCCTCCCCACACGAGCCCAACCAGCCCAGCGATGATCATTCCGACAGAAGCCCACCAGGGGAGAAACTTAACGATCAGGACAAAGCCCACGATGAAGAGGACGATGAGGATCTTGAAGATCGGTATCTTTCTGAGGATACCTCTCGATCCGGGCTCATGTACTTTTTCAGATGCGGGGCCGGGATGCTTCATGGGGCCCGGCGGTCTCTTAACAGGCCCGGGACCCTTCGTACGCTGGGGCGCAGTTCCCCACTCCGGATTGGAACGCATCCGGACGTCCACTTCCGCCTGTGTGATAATACCTTTTTCCATAGCCTTGTTGAATACGGTTCGGAGTTGCTCCTGAGTCAGCCCATACTTGCTCATAAGCACAGTATCAGCCGCTCCGTTCTTCATATCCTCGAGAAAGGCTTTCAGGGGAATCCGAATCTTGGGCACCGGGTCACTCCTTATCGGGAAGGCATATCGCAGTGTCTCGACGGCAGCAGTGGTTCATATAGGGTTTAAAGAGAGGCGCCTGCCGCAAGGAAATGTACCAGTGATGGGGGTTCAGGTCAACTTGTCAGAATTCTCGTCACAACGTGGCCGGACCTGAAGACACGCATCTGCCCCGCCGTCAGCCTGAAACCGAGGCCAGCCGACGTCTCGGGGTACAACCGGCCGCGCCGGGGCGTGGCCAGTGCTCTCTAACGGAATCCCAGTTAACGCTCCTTCCTCATCCGTATGAGATCAAAGCTACCGATGTGAAATCGACTTGGTATCCATGGTGGCACGCGGCGTGGTGGACACGTCCCCTGAAAGGGGAAGCACATAGTAGTCTTTCGTTCCGGGAACAGGTGCCCAGCCCTCACCGGCCAGCCCGCCCAGTCGGGTATCCTTCCCTACCAGAGCTTTGATGCCCGCGCGGGCCAGAGCCTGCACCGCGCGGGTCCGCTCCTGGCGGGTCACCCCGAAGAACTCATCCGGCTCGGTGACTTCGCCGACGACGGTCACACCGCCCATCCTGGCCCAATATATCGGAGGTCGTCTTCCCAGTACAGCAACATCGGATCCCCTGGGCGCCCCGTGTTTCTCCAGAAAATCCTTTACCGCCACGTGTTCCCGGTACGCATCCCGGTACGACAACTTCCCGTGCGAGGAGCCAAGACCGCTGAGGCTCTGGTCTACAAGAGAATGCACGAGCAAACCCATGAAAAAGAGCATCAGAATAGCGGACGCCACCTTGATCCTGGGTAATGTTTTAGGATTCTCCGGAGAATAGCACAGCCCGCCGGCAAGGCCGACAAACCCGAGGAAAAAGAACGGGGCGACATACCGCGGCTCCACGTTCAACAAGCAGAAAAAACCGATCCCCGCCGCTGCGATGATCATCAGGACAGTCGACAGGGATGGTTTTCCAGGTCGGCCCCAGCGGAACGAGCCGCTCTTCCACAGAAAGAGAAACCAGAGCACCAGCAAAGCCAGCCATGGAGTCTGTTTAAGGACCTTGCCCAGGTTCGCCACAATCACCCTGAAATGTGTGCGCAAATCCAATTTGGGCCCGAAGCCGACGTACCAGTAGCAGATATCGTGCCCTGAAGGCTGCGTGCAGGGTATGCTATATCGGTAGACCGCGACCCTGGGCTTCTCGCTGAGCACCTCGGGCTTGTTGACCGGATCTCCTTCGCCGGATATCCAGAGTCCGTAGGCAAGGCCGCCCAGCTCGCCATAGGAGAACCGATGCATTCGGTACGAGAGCGCCCCCATCAGTGGCGCGCCCACAATGAGCATCATCAGAACGGCCGTAGCGACCCTGGGGACGGCCCTTTTCCAGGATCCCGTCACCAAAGCGGCCAGACCGAAGAACACCACGGAAAAGGGAAGCATGAAGGATTTCACGAGATATCCCACGCCGAGGGTCACGCCCAGGACGAGAAACCGTGCATACCCGTTCGGGTCCTCCTTGATCCAGAGTATCGCCGCCGCCGTCAGGAGAAGTATCGCGAGGATGAGCATGTCCGGAGTCATCAGTCGCACCCGGACGAGGAGGAGCGCGCAGATGAGGAACATGCCGTAGGAAAGCGCACGAATGATCGGGAAGGGCAACGGTCTCTCTGTACCGAAGTCGGCTCGGATGTGATCCCTTCTGAGCATGGTCAGGACAGCCTCGCACGCGATCATGCCGAGGACGAAGCAGAAGAAGTTGACCATCCGTAAATATTGCAGCTCGTTGAGGGGATTGGTATGGAGCATTGCCTGAGCAAGGCCGAGCAGGATCGGATATCCGGGGCTGTACGTGAGGTTTGCAAGCCCCCACCAGTTACCCATCCTCAGGGCTTGCCCCATTTCGATGTACGCGACTGCGTCGCCATTGATGAAGTGGCGGGTGGTATAGGACAGCAGGAGCCCCGAGAGCAGGCCGATGATCCAAAAAGCCGCGCGTATCGCGGGACGCCCGCGTTCCGTTCCTGATGGTTCCGTTGGGGCCGACATGGAGATCGGGTAATCCCTTGGGACCACTGGGGTCAAGGGAGCCTGTGGTCGGATTCTTCCAGGAGGCGGTAGATGTCCTCGGCGGTCATGGCCTCCTGGAGATTCCGTTTCAGGATCGGGTCTTTGAAGAGCCGGGAGATTCTGGCCAGTGCCTTGAGGTGCTCGCCTGCGGAGTTCTTCGGTGCGACAAGGAGGAAAAAGAGATGCGTGGGCTTGGAATCCATAGCATTGAAATCCACACCGGCCTCGCTCTTTCCGAAGCTCGCCACGAGATGATTCAGGCCCTCCAGAGTCCCGTGGGGAATCGCAATGCCCCCGCCGATTCCGGTGCTTCCGAGGTTTTCCCTTTCAATGAGGGTCTTAATCAGGAGGTCCCTGTCAACGCTGGCGTCAGCCTCGGCGATCGGCGCGACTAATTCGACGAGTACCTCTTCCTTGGTAGAGGCGTGCAGAGAGGCGATGATTGCGTCGTACTGAAGAAAATCAAGTATCCTCATGACAACTCGCTTGGACCTGTAGCTTGTGTTCTACGAGGGCCTGAGGGCGCTGTCGCACGTAGTCTCGCGTTGCTCCCTTTGCCGGAAGACCGGCCGGCTGTGGCTAAGTCACCCTGTTCGCGATCCTAGCCCTCGATATCTTTACTCAGCAAATTCCCATCTTCCCCGGCCCTGGAGTTGCCCTCCCGGGTGCGGCTTGTTCCGGGCGGGCGGGTGGCACATTCCGCTTAGGCGCTCTGGGGAACGATCAGTCCGTAGTTGCCGTCCTTTCGGCGATAAAGCACGTTGACCATCTGTGTCGATGCGTTGTTGAAGACGAGAAACTCCTGCTGCGTTAGGTCCATCTGCATGGCGGCCTCGTCGACCGACATGGGTTTGACCGGGTAGTTGTCCGTGCGGACCACCACCGGTTCACGATCTTCATCGAAGCTTTCCTGCTCGTAGATCTCCCGGCGCCAGGCCAGCTCTCTTCCTGGAGCGGGCTTGTGCTTCCTGATCTTCTCTTTGTATTTCTTGACCTGCCGCTCGATCTTGTCCATGACGAGGTCGATGGCGGCGTACATGTCTTCGTGGGCCTCTTGCCCCGCAATGCGGATACCGTCCGCGTTTATGACAACGTCCGCGATCTGACGGAACTTTTGCACCGTCAGCGTAACCTGGCTGTCCATCGGCTTGTCGATGTACTTCGTGAGTCTTCCCGTTCGCTCCTGAACATAGGTTTTCAACGCATCCGAGGGTTCCAGATTCCTGAACGTTACTGCAGTTTGCATATATCATTACCTCCTTACCCGCCGTACCTGAGGCACGCGGAATCAGAATTTTTTCCTTCTCTTGCTCGACGGAGGAATGCCCATCAATTCTCTGTACTTGGCCACCGTCCTCCGAGCGATTCGTATCTTCCGAAGGGCCAACTCTTCGACAATCCGCTTGTCACTGGCCGGATTTTTTGGATCTTCGTTCTTGATGATGCGGGCGATTAAATTCTTGACGGATTCCGAAGCGATTGCGTCGGCTCCGTGCCGTATGCCCGAGTTAAAGAAATATTTCAGCTCAAAGATTCCACGCGGCGTGTGCATGTACTTGTTCGATGTGACACGGCTGATCGTCGATTCGTGCATGTCCACGTCCATGGCCACATCCTTGAGAACCAGCGGAACGAGGTAATCGATTCCCTTGTCAAAGAAATCCCTTTGAAACTTGATGATGGACTGCGTCACCTTGTAGATGGTTCTCTGGCGCTGGTGAATGCTCTTCATAAGCCACATCGCGCCGCGCATCTTTTCTTGAATATAATCCTTCGCAACGCGTGCGACACTCTCAGCATGGAGATGTTTTTGGTAAAAGGGGCTGATCTTCAGCTTGGGCAGACCGTCGTCGTTGAGCACGATCGAATAGTCCCCGCCGGTCTTGAAGACGAAGATGTCCGGAACCACGTATTTCACGGCCGGATCGAGAAATGGCCGTCCCGGTTTCGGTTCCAGTCGTGCTATCGTCCGTGCGCCCTTTTCGACCTGCGCCAAGGGAACTTTGAGCCTTCGGGCCACTTTGTCCAACTTGCCTTCTCGGAAGAGCTCAAATGTCTCGTCGAGGATTCGCAGAACCAAGGGCTCAGGCGGATCGAGTTCCCGTGCCTGTATGATGAGACATTCCGGCAAATCTCGAGCCGCGACGCCGGGGGGATCGAATTCCTGTACCAATGAGAGTACCCGATCGATGTCTTTTCGTTCGGCCGGGACGGATTGAGCCAATTCGTCGAGGTCCAGATCGAGATATCCGTTGTCGTCGACGTTCCCGATGATCTCCAAGGCAATCCTGCGATCCGTTCCCTCGATTCGGCTGAGTTGGAGTTGCCTGACAAGGTATCTGAAGAGGTTGTCGGACTCTTTGGCGAGGTTTTCCAGCGGGGGTCTGTCGCTGAAGTCGTGGTTGCGGGGACCCCTATCCGCGCCGTACGTCTCCAGGTAGCTGCTCCAGTCCGGATCGAAGAGATCCTCGCGGGGATTGTCGAGCTCTTTGGTGGAATCCTCCAGGGAGTTCAGATCGTTCCTTTCCGCTGTCTCCCGGTCGGTGAAGGGGTCGTCGTCGGCCGCCATTTCGAGTACGGGATTCTCTTTCAGCTCCTGTTCCAAGGCGCCCACCATTTCCTGGTGGGTGTATTGCAGCAGCTTGATAGCCTGCTGAAGCTGTGGTGTCATCACCAGTTGCTGGGCTTGACGTAGCGTCTGTCTGATTTGAAGTGCCATCTGACTCGTACGAAGTCACATCGTGAATTCTTTGGTGAAATAGGCCTCTCTGGCCCGATCACTCGCTGCGATGGACTGTGGATCACCCTCTTCCAGGATTCTTCCCTTGTCGAGTAAATATATTTTATCACATACTGCCAGGGTCTCTCTAGCGTTGTGGTCAGTGATGACTATTCCGATACCCTGTTCCTTCAGCGCCGCGATAATATTTTGGATTTCCCGAACAACTTTCGGATCCAGTCCCGCGAAGGGTTCGTCGAGAAGGATAAAGTCCGGATTCGTCACGAGGGCCCGGGTGATTTCAAGACGCCTTTTTTGGCCGCCCGAGAGACTCTCTGCCCGTTGATCCCTCAACTCTGCGATATCGAGTTCCGCCAGCAATCCCTCAAGACGCTCTTCTCGGCGCACCCGGTCAGGCTCAACCGTTTCGAGGATAGCCATGATGTTGTCGGCAACGGAGAGCTTTCGGAAAACAGACGTCTCCTGCGGTAGATAGGCCACACCCAGCCTTGCGCGGAGGTAAACGGGCAACTCGGAAATATTCTGGCCGTCCAGGTAGACCTCACCGCGATCAGGCCGGATAAGGCCGGTGATCATGTAGAATGTTGTGGTCTTTCCTGCTCCGTTTGGGCCCAGAAGCCCGACGACCCGACCCGAACGAATTGTAAGGCTCACCTCGTCTACCACCCGGCGTCCGCCGTATTCCTTGACAAGGCCGTGAGCCTTCAATTCTCTTTTTTCGGCGATTTCTTTTCCCCTGTCATTTTGTCCGGATGTATGATGACACGAATCACGGGATCTTCCTTGGTTGCACCGTTGCGCTTGCCCTTGGATGGAATCGCCTCCGTACGGTTCTCATCGATATAAATGATGATCGTGTCCCCGATCATCACGTCCGGTCCCTGCCAGAGTCTCGGAGGCCCGCCGGTCAAGGTTATGGTGCGCTTTCTGTTATCGAATTCCATCTTGTCGGCCGTGGCTGCTCGATCTTCCTGGCTGAGTTTGACGTTTCCCGAGCCCGTTATGGAGCGAATTCCGCTCACGGTTTGAAGCCCCCGGGGAAGCCGCTTTCCTTGAGCTGCTCTGACATCCTTGGCCTTTTCCTCATCGTATACGATCACCATGTGGTCACAGTTCAGCGTGAGATTTCCCTGCGTCACCTTGACCGAGCCGTCGAAAACAGCCTCTTTGCCACCGGGAATATTCCTTGCCGTAAACTTCTGTGAAGTTATCTTGATAGGCTTGTCCGATACCCCCAACTCCATCAGGTAGTCCTTCTCCCCGAAAGACGGCAACGGAGCCAGCGCGGCGACAAGGACTATCGCGAGGCAAGCAACTATCCGTTTCATGGGAGATTCTCCCCTTTCACATGGGCAGCTTTCGTCCCGGTTCCACCCATTTCACATTGAATAGGACGGCTTCGACGTCCCTTTGGATACTGATCTGCTTGTTTTTGACGCTGACCTTCATCCCAACGCCTTTAAGTCGGAGAGAGGCACCCTCAAGGCTGACCGGGGCGTTCGTTTCAGCCACGCCCGTATCTTGATGGTACCGCAGGTCGTCGGTCTTGAACAGCAAATCCTTGTACTTTATGGTAACGTCTCCTTCGGCCGAGACATCCTGCTTCTTTCGATCCAGCTCTCCCGCTTTGGCGCTCACGATAATGTCATTTCCGTTTCCCGTGCCGTAGACAACCCTGAGATGGCTCAGCGACACCTCATCGAGCGAATCGCTTACCTGAGCCCTGGTAGCTCGCAGTTCCCAGGGGTTAGCACCGGGCACGGAGAAGGAAAAATTATCGATCCGCATACCGGATTCGACCGGTCCGTCCACCGGCAACTGCTCAGTCGGTCTCTGATCCCACATGCGGGAAACAGCGTATCCAGCGAGAAGCAGGACCACTCCGACGAGAACAAGAAATTGCGAAGCCTTCTTGAGGTTTCTTAGTCGGTGCCAGCGTTCTATTTCTCTGTGGTCCATTCGACCGATCACTCATAGTAGCGGGCGAGAGCGCTCTCCCACTTGCCCTGGGCCTTGAGAATCATCTCTATCATTTCGCGAGCCGCGCCACGCCCACCGGCATGACTCGTGACGTAATGTGCCTCCCGACGGACTTCCCGCGGTGACTCCGGAACGGCGAATGCAGCTCCCACACGTCGGAAGAGGGGTATGTCTACCACATCGTCTCCGAGCACCGCAATCTCGTGCGGTCCCAGGTCGAATTCTTCAAGAAGCTCCTCGAGCACGATCCTCTTATCGCGAATACGTTGGTAAACCTTCGTGATTCCAAGCTCTTCAGCGCGTCTCTGGACCACCTCGGAGGTCCGTCCCGTCACAACGGCCAAGTCGAGACCGAGCCTCTTAGCAATCTTTATACCATGTCCGTCTCTGACATTAAAGGTCTTTATCTCCAGCCCCCCGCTTCCGAAGACGATACCGCCGTCTGTGAGCGCTCCATCGACGTCTAGGACAATGAGGCGAATTTTTTTCAGGCGATCCTCAAGCGACGTCGATTCGGGTCCTCGATCACTCATAGCGTGCTCGGCTTTGCCAACCGGACTCTCCTCGTGGGGCACGAGCCTGAAGATTTCGACCAGATTACGAACCAACGGCTCCAGATCGTTCAGGTGCAGCGAGTTTGGCCCGTCGCATAGAGCCCCCTCGGGATTCGGATGGACTTCCATGAAAATGCCGTCCGCGCCTGCAGCGATCCCCGCGCGGGCCAAGTGGGGAACGAGCGTCCGATCTCCACCGGAACAACCCTCTCCACGACCGGGAAACTGAGCGGAGTGGGTCGCATCAAAGACGACGGGAAATCCGAAACGCTTCATGCGAACGATGGATCGCATGTCCACAACGAGGTCACCGTAGCCAAAACTCGATCCCCGCTCGGTGAGCAGAATCCTGTCGTTGCCGGTACTCAGCACCTTCTTGGCGGCGTTGAGCATGTCTTCAGGAGATTGGAACTGCCCCTTCTTGATGTTGACGGCTTTACCCGTCTTACCGGCCGCGACGAGCAGATCGGTCTGACGGCAGAGAAACGCGGGGATCTGAATAACGTCGAGCACTTCGGCAGCCTTAGGGGCCTGATCGGGCGAATGAATGTCCGATATGATCGGCAGCCCGCTTTTCTGACGCACTCGCGCCAGGATCTCCAATCCTCGATCCAGTCCAGGACCCCGGAAGGACTCGATCGACGTGCGATTGGCCTTATCAAAGGACGCTTTGAAAATTACGGGAATGCCGGTCGCCTCGTGAATTCTGACCAACTCCTGTGCCACCTCGAGGGTCAACTCCTCGGATTCAATGACACAGGGTCCGAGAATCATGAATGGCGTCTCTGCTCGGCCGAGCGAGTACTTCCCAAGTTCCAGGGAATTGGCGCGCGGGGGAAAATCGTTCATATGGCTACTCCATTGGCGCTTTCGAGGACTCTTTACATATCATCAGCACATCGGAAAGGGAAGGCGTGCTCGAGCACCGAGACGGGGGGCCTGTAAGCCAGGTAAGCGGCAGAAATGTGGTCGGTGACGGCTGCACCCTTGGAGTGATCCACAGCCGTTTAACCGACGAATGGCGGGAGGATGCACTCAGAAATCCGCGGCTACGTCGGCGGTCTCCTTCGCTGCCGAATCCCCCACCCGTATCTTGCGAACCTTTTCCCCCTCCTGCTCGTCATCCCGGCGTCCGGCCGACTTGTACTTGCAGCAGGCCCTAATGTAGGATTTGAAGAGAGGATGAGGATCCGTCGGCCTGGACTTGAATTCCGGATGAAACTGACACCCCAGAAACCAGGGATGATCCGCCAGTTCCACGATTTCGACGAGGCTTCCGTCGGGAGACAGGCCACAGGCATCCAGTCCGCAGGCTGAGAGCTGCTCCAGGTAATCGGAGTTGAACTCGTACCGATGACGGTGTCTTTCACTGATGTGGGTCTCTCCGTAGATTTCCCGGGCTCGGGTTCCTTCTTTGATGACGCAATCGTAGGCGCCGAGCCGCATGGTTCCGCCCTTGTCGCTGATTTCCCGTTGTTCGGGCATCAGGTCGATCACCGGATGAGGGGTTTCGGGGTCGAACTCCGTGGAATTGGCTCCTTCGAGCCCGCAGACGTTGCGTGCGAACTCCGTCACCGCCATCTGCATGCCAAGGCAAATCCCGAAGAAGGGGATGCGGTTTTCCCGGGCATGTTTGACCGCCAGTATCTTTCCCTCGATACCGCGTGACCCGAAGCCGCCTGGCACGAGTATTCCGTCAACATCCTCGAACTGATCGGCGAGTCCGGAGCTCTCGAGCTGTTCGGAGTCGATGAATTTGAGATTCACCATGACATTGTTGGCCACGCCTCCCGCGAAGAGAGCCTCATTGAGGCTCTTGTAGGATTCACGAAGGTCAACGTACTTGCCGACGATACCGATAGTGACCTTTTCCTGCAGGGACTTGACCCGCCGGGCGAAAGTAACCCATTTTTCCAGTCTCGGGGCCCTCGTCCATATGTTGAGCAGTTCGACGATCTTCTGATCGAGCCCCTCGTCCGCAAACCGCAAGGGAAGCTCGTATATGCAGTCTACGTCCGGATTGGCAATGACTTCTTCCGGCCGCACGTTACAGAACAGGGCGATCTTCTCTTTCACATCCCGGGTGACGAGGCGTTCGGTCCGGCAGATGAGTATGTCGGGCTGGATCCCGACCTCCCTGAGCGCCTTGACACTGTGCTGGGTCGGCTTGGTCTTCACCTCGCCGGAACCCTTGAGGTAAGGCAGGAGCGTGAGATGGATGTAGAGCACGTTTTGCGGTCCGAGGTCCGCTCGCAACTGGCGGATCGCCTCAAGAAACGGCAGGCTTTCGATGTCTCCGACGGTCCCGCCCACTTCCACGAGCGCGACGTCGACGCCGTTTCCGAGGTCTCGGATCTTCATTTTGATCTCATCGGTGACGTGTGGGATCACCTGAACCGTCGCGCCGAGATACTCTCCCTTTCGCTCCTTCTGGATGACGGCGTCATAGATCTGGCCGGTGGTGAAGTTGTTTTTTTGACCCAGTTTCGCCTGGGTGAATCGTTCGTAGTGACCGAGGTCAAGGTCGGTCTCGGCCCCATCGTCGGTGACGAAGACCTCGCCATGCTGGAAGGGATTCATCGTCCCCGGATCAACGTTGATGTACGGGTCCATCTTGAGGAGCGTCACGGTCAGACCTCGACATTCCATAAGGGCTCCAATGCTGGCCGCGGACAATCCTTTTCCGAGCGATGAAAGCACCCCCCCGGTGATAAATATGAATTTTGTGCTCGTGTACATGACACTTCCTCCAGATTTGCCGCCCAATCTGTGAGTTACCGATTTCTGAACATCCCTCGCCGCCCGTCCTCTCACTGAATTTACAAACAGCCTGTTCCGGCCCTCTCTTCAAGGACTTGGCTTGATCCACCTACCTTAATGATCTTTTTTGACCTACCCCTTCCCGGGTGAACGGGGTCGCGGAAGATTGATGGGGGTTATGTCTAGCGCATCGCTCCTCAATGTCAAGGACTCAGAGGACAAAAGACCTAAGTGACTGTTTGACCATGACTTATTTTCCTCACCGAGTCGCGGTGCACCTGCGTCCGACCCTGGAACTCCTCACCGGGAATAATCCACATCACCAGTTGTCAGTGGTACTAATGAATCAGGCGCGGCAATCCTTTTCCAGGGGAATATCTGGGGGCTGTAACGAAAAAGAACGTGTCCGTGAACGCGTAGTTGCGATGCCGGTCAGAGTTCCTTCCCTGTGATCAACCGGTAAATCTCCCGATATTTCTGCCGGGTTCCGGATACTATCTCCTCCGGCAGCGACGGGGCAGGAGGCTTTTTGTCCCAGTCGAGTTTCTCCAAATAGTCTCGCACAAATTGCTTGTCGAGTGAAGGGGGTGAAATTCCGGTGGCATACCGGTCCATCGGCCAGAATCGAGACGAATCGGGAGTGAGCATCTCATCGATGAGCGTCGGCACACCGCGCACAAGGCCGAATTCAAACTTGGTGTCGGCTATGATGATCCCCCGCTCTTCGGCCCATTTGGCGCCTGTCAGATACAACTCCAGCGTGATGTCGCGCAGCCACTGGGCCGTCTCCTGTCCCAGGAGATCGACAACGCGGTCGAAGGAGATGTTCTCATCGTGATCCCCGACCGCCGCCTTCGTTGCGGGTGTGAAGATCGGCTCCGGAAGCTTCTCGGCCTGCTTGAGTCCCTGGGGCAGCGGTATGCCGCAGACCGTTCCGTTCGCCTGGTAGTCCTTCCAGCCGCTGCCGATGAGGTAGCCCCGGGCAACGCATTCCACGGGAAAGGGCTCTGCCTTTTCCACCACCATGCTGCGACCGCGGAGAGTCTCATCAAACTCCCGACAGGCAGCGGGGTATTCCGAGACGTCCGCGCTGATCAGGTGATTTGGAACCAGATCCGCAGTCTTGTCCATCCAGAATACGCTCAGACCGGTGAGCACTCTTCCCTTGTCGGGAATTGGGTTCGGGAGGATCACGTCGAATGCCGAGAGCCGGTCGGTCGATACGATAAGGAGTTTGTCCTCAAGGTCGTATACATCTCTGACCTTGCCCCGTCCCACCAGGGGCAGGGAAGGAAAGACCGTTTCTTTCACCACGGGCGCAGTCATCGTCTTTTTCTCCGCGGCCCGGCGGTGTCTTACGGAACCGCTCCTCGGGCCTGATACTCGTGAATTGATTTGACACTGTGAAAAGAGCAGTTAAACTACCATGATGGATCTCATGCCGCAAACAGTTTCATCCAATTCGGCTGCGCACAGGCACCCCTGCCCTGACTGCAAGATGTGCCAATGCTGCTCCGAAACGAGGTGTCGAGCCTGCCGATCCAGTCGCAAGAACTGTCCAGCCCGCAAGCTCTCCATCAGGGAACAGATCGAGCTATACAACAGCTTGAACCCCCACTTGCAGGAAAAACAGATAAGCGTTCGTCCATGCCCTCGTAGGCATTCTAGCAGGAAATAAGACCCCGCTTTGACGTGGGGCATTCAGCTTCTTAGGCCCATCACCCGGTACAGGGTCACCGGCTCGTCGAGGCCCTTGAGGTGAACCCGTCGAGTGCCTCCGATGTCCAGCGCGTTGCTTAATCTATGTTGTACCGGCGGCGTGACGAGGATCTCACCTCCTGCAGTCTGTGCCTCGACCCGATAGGCGACATTGATGGGGCTACCCACCGCGCCGTACTTCTTGCGCTTGGCAGATCCGATGTTGCCGACTACCAGCTCTCCTGTGTTGATGCCGATTCCCATTTCCAGTGAGGGCAATCCCATCTCCACGTTCAGTTGGTTCACGGCCTCCATGGACTGCTGCATCGCAATGGCACAAGTCACCGCTCGCACCGCGTGGTCGGGAACCCGACGGGGAGCCCCGAAGAAGACGAGAATCCCGTCACCCGTGAATTCGTCGATGGTCCCCTCGTGAGTCATAATTACGTCGGTCATCCTCTCCAGGTACCGATTGATGAGTCGGAGAACGCGCTGAGGTCCCATGGACACGCTGATCCGTGTAAATCCACGAAGGTCGGAGACGAGTATGGTGATCTCTCTTACCTCCCCTTCCAGGTCTACCTCACCGGGGGCCTTGAGAATCTCCGCAGCCACCTCCTCACTCACATACCTGCCGAAAGTGTCCCGTATGAAATTCCGCTCCCGCAGGCCGTCGACCATCCTATTGAAGCCCTCGGTCATCCGCCCTATCTCGTCATTGGAAACCACGGGTATGCTCACTTCAAGATCGCCTGTGCGAACCCTGTCCATGGCAGCCACGGCACGCTGAAGCGGCTGCGAAACGCTGCGAGAGAGCAGGAAAGAGAGTACCAGAGCCGCAGTCACGGTCATGGAAAGGAGAAAGCCGATAACCACAGGCATCCGGGAAATGAAGCTTGCATAAGTCTGACGGCCGCTCTCCACCGCGTACAGATGGTCGAGCGTTATGGCGCTCACCAGGGTAGCCGGCACTATCCCTATCATCAGGGAGATGATGAGTATTCTGGGAAGCACGTTAATCTTGGCCGACAGCGGGACTTTGAGCAACGAAGGCTCCGGCATATGTTGCACCGCAAAGCCTCGAACGATCCACTCGAGCGTGAAATAGATCGTCGCCACCGCGAAGGGGGCCCCGACAAAGAGTATGCCGCACAATGTTCGTAGGGCCAGTGTCCAATTGCCGTTGTGGAGGATACGGAAGGCCGGCGGCAGGAAGCTGAATACCAGAGCGCTGAAAAGCCACCCCAGGAGCGTGAGTCCGGCCATCTTGATCGGGAGGTCGAGGACTTGACCGGCCGCGGTGGAGAGAGCCTCCGGATTTCCGGATTCCAGTCGCCGGGTCATATCTCTCCAGACCGGAAGATTGATCTTGTATCCCACAACAGTCACCAGAGCGAGAACGAGGGACATCGCCACCACGAAAAAGACCAACCTGGTGAAGAAATTCGCTTCCAGTTGCCCCTGAACGAGGGGGTACTCAACAACCGAGAAGTAGATGAAAACCAGGGTCGCGCTGAGCGCGTTACCAAACACGCACACGCCCCCGACAGCTAACAATCGGCTTCCGGAATTGCTGTCGGTATTCACGGTCATCGCAAACCGCCCCTTTCTTAAGCCGCAAGGCAACAAGATTTAATTAAACAGACCGCAACGTGTCTTCCTTCGATGACCGTTGGGCAAGTCATTCTCCCACCAGCACGATCCGGACATCCATGACGTTGGTCCGTGTCGGGCCGGTGATGATGAGGTCCCCCAGCCTCTCGAAAAAATGGTACGAGTCGTTGTTCCGCAGGAAATCCCCCGGATCCATTCCCATTGAGATCGCACGTTCCAGCGTCTCCGAGTCCACGACCGCGCCGGCCGCGTCCGTGGGACCGTCGGTCCCGTCCGTTCCCGCGCTGAGGAAGAGCGCGTCGGGAATGCGAGACGATCGCTCCACCAATGCCAGAGCGAATTCCTGATTTCTGCCGCCAAGTCCGTCTCCGATCACCTTCACCGTGGTTTCCCCTCCGCTCACGAGACACGCGGGTGGCTCCAGAGGATTTCCGGTCTTGCGGATCTCCTCGGCCAGTGAAGCATGGAAATGGGCCGCCGCTGCTGCGTCACCCGATATTGTCGAGGAGAGAACGAGCGTTCGATAACCCAGCTCACGCGCCCTGACCGCGGCAGCCATGAGGGACTGAATATTGGACCCGACAACAATGTTCGTTGCGCGATCGAAGATCGGGTCGCCCTCTTGCGGATTCTCCTGGACCCGGCCAGCGACTCCTTGTCGAATTCGCTCAGCGATCTCCGGCGCCGTCGAATCGATCAGCCCGTATCGGATAAGGATCTGCTCCGCGTCGGCAAAGGTGGTCGTGTCAGGGACAAAGGGCCCCGAAGCGATGGTGTCGGGATCGTCACCGATGACGTCCGAGAGCATCAGATTGACGACCCGGGCAGGGTACGCGGCCATCATCAGATTGCCCCCCTTGGAAAGAGAAAGATGCTTGCGGATCGTGTTTATCTCATGGATGCCGGCTCCCACCGCCAGGAGTTCTTCGGTGAGCTGCTGCTTCTGTTCGAGGGTAATGGGCGGAATAGCCGCGGGGAGAAGAGCCGAGCCTCCCCCCGAGATGAGGGAAAAAACGAGATCATTTTCCCCCGCTGATTCAAGGATTCTGACGATCTGCGCGGCCGCGTCCGCGCCCGCACGGTCCGGCACCGGATGCGCGCCCTCGGCAAGCCTGAGCTTCTGCAGCGGGAGTCCGTGCCCGTACTTGACGCAAATCAGCCCATCGCTTATCCGATCCCCGATGATTCGCTCCAGTGCCCTTGCCATGGCCGCGCCGGCCTTTCCCGCGCCCACCACGAGAATGCGGGCACAATCGGACAGGTTGAGCTTCAACTCCTCGCCAACGCAAAGCCGATCACCCTCCCGCGCCACGAAACGCTCAACCGCCCTTTCCGGATTCGCTGCCTCGATCGCCGCGTCGAGGATGACACGAGCGTCTGTCCTTAGTCTCTTCCGCTTTTCCCGTTCAGTCATTCCTCCTCCGTCGCACGTCGCCCGCGGTCCAAACGTGCCTGAGTCATGCCAAGCCTGATCCTCGTCCACAACTCCGGTGAGCTTCCAGGGTCATCGCTATTCTACCCGAACCGAACGATTCCTTCCTGGATGAGTGCGTGCACGCTCTTTTGCGACCGGACCGGTGCCTCGTAACAGGATGAGTGGCCCGCAGGGAAACGTTTGCGCCATGGCGCAGGGGGCCCTTCAGGGGTCACATCTCCGCCTGGGAGTCCCAAAAGCAACAAACTGGTTTATAAAAACCTTTCAACATCTTGTTAATTATGATATATTAATGCCGGCAATTTGCTGAGAGCCTCGCGGCTCGTTGAAAGGGAACGGAAATGAAGCGATGGATCTGTCGTTTGGTGTTCGTAGGCTTGTTGGTCGTTGTGCTCCCCGTTATTTGTGCAGCCCGTGGAACGAGATATATCATCAACTGGCCCAAAGGTCACATAGGTCCCGTGTACGTTCAGGTCTACGATATCCGTGCCCATCCGCCGTTCGAATTGGTTGACCGGTTCAAGGTCTGGGTCACCTGGGACAAGCAGACCAAGTGCTACGACATTGGCAACTGGGGCACCTATACCCTGAAATTCTACAAATACGATTACCACAAGTGCCCGATGATAATCTCGGGCAACGGCTCTTCTTTTCGCATCAGGTATAGCCTGTGCCCTCCCTGGATCTGACCGAACGCAGCGTTGAGTTGCTTTCCCCCATTTCCCGGTCGTTTGCGTAGGCCAATCTCGCGTGTCACGAGCGCTTGAGTAATGGCGGTCCGGAAGACACCCCTGTGCAAGGCATTCCGCATCGACTCCGGCACGCGCGTCGTTGCGCTTGTGGGAGCAGGGGGGAAGACTTCTCTCATGTACTCCCTGGCCCGGGAGATGGTCTCCCTCGGCCGGCGCGTGGTAACGACCACCACGACCAAGATCTTCCCGCCTCGGCCCGATCAATCCCCCGGTCTCGTCCTCTTGAGCGAGGATGTCTCCCGGGCAAATCTTGCTGCGGGCCTGGCCCGTCACGGACATGTGACACTAGGGTCTTCCCTTCTCAAGGTCGGAAAGGTAGACGGCGTTTCCGAAGAGACAATTTACGACAGCCTCCGGTACGCAGACTCAGTCCTTGTGGAAGCCGATGGAGCGGCGGGCCGGTCAGTCAAGGCTCCGGAGAAATGGGAACCGGTGATCCCCGGCGCTGCGGAGCTGGTAATTCCCGTGGTGGGTCTGGATTGCATCGGCGCGCGTGTGACGGAGGATCTGGTCTTCCGCCTCGAGAGATTCCTAGCGGTAACCGGTCTCCAGCCAGGAGAAACGATCAGCCCTGAATCGATCGGTCTGCTTCTCGGGCATCCAGAAGGGGGAATCCGGGGGGTACCGGAGCGGTCGCGCGTGGTGCCCTTTCTCAACAAGGTGGATCTCTTAAGCCCTGAATGGGACGTGGAAGAACTGGTGGCAGTCGTGCTCAGGGCGGCGGGGGATCGAATCAGAAGAATCGTCGTAGGAAAGCTCAAAACTGGGGTTGAATCGAGGGGTTATGAGGCGGGAGAAAACGTCCGCTGAGGGTCCCGCGGCTCGAGATCAGGTTCTCGGCGCGTGATCTGAGGGGGATTCATCCGCGAGTTCGGAATTCGACTCCTCATCGTTACTCCATCCCTCTTCCTCGGAGCCTCGGGATTGGCCGGCCTGTTCCTTCTGCGGTGACGGTATCTGAATCTCGCAAGAGACTTCTCGCTTTCGTGATGTTTCAATCTGGGCTGAAGTACTGAGGAGAACCCCGTCAGGTCCTCTGACTTCAAGAACGTACTCAGAATCATGCGGCACTCCGAAAAACCGGAACTCTCCGTCCGTTCCTATAGGCTCCGAGCGTGAGAAGTCACCTCCCTTTCGGACGCACGTTACCTTCAGCCCTTCCGGAGGTTCACCTCCTCCTTCGGTGAGCACCTTGCCATGGACGAGACACCCTTCCGGTATCATTTGGAGACTGTACCCTTCGATCTTTCCCGATTCTACAGGGAGGACCGGGGGTACTGGCTTCTCCATGGTGAACCCTCTCTTGTACGCGTTCAGGACGTACCGACCCGGTTCATTGATCTGGACCTTGAATTCACCGGTATCAGGGAGACTCCTGCATGACTGGCCCAGACGATTGCCCGCTTCGTCCGTGAGATAGACGAGGACCGACGCGATCCCCTTTCCATCAACTCCCTTGACCGTGCCTGTAACCACCAGTTTCTCTCGTTCGCGCCTTTCAACCTCCTCCGGCGAAGGTAAGTCTACTGCAGACGTGAATCGGAAGGGACGTGACTGCGGCTGTTTTTCAGATTTTTCTTCCCTTGTCTTCGGCGCTCCGGAACCGTTGTCGCCCCTGACCCTGAGAGGGGGCAACGGATGGTTGACCCCGTCGAGCGGGGTGGGTTGGGAAGATCCAACGGGGCCTGTTCGCTGAACTCTTCGGGCCTGGCCGACGGAACTGCCATCAGGAGGTGCATAAACCTCCGGGTGTGATCCTGCGCCCAGGAGGGGCTCCCTCCCCGAACGCCCCATCTCAGAAGAGCTGAAGGGCCTACCTGCCGGTGAGCCATCCCGTCGCCGGGACGCTTCGTTTCTGCTACGGGCATGACCTTCCTCAGATGCCTCTGGGATGTAGGCTCGGCTCTGATAGATCAGGTTCAGTACCGAAAGTACGAAAATTATGAGGAGGATCAGATAGGCCGCCCAGTGCAGATGTGTTATGGTGTACAGAATTCCGACGTGCTCCTCCCCGGGGATCGGCGCGGCAGCGAGACATAGAAGAGGAAAAGAGAAAGCCACAACGACGGCCGACAGTGTCGCCCCCACGGGCAACCTCAATGATTGGCCGCGTCCAATGGGTCCGGATTGTCGGACGGGTTTTTCGTCCGGCCCGACTGGTTTCGGTCCTTCAAATGATAGTGACATGACCCCGAACCTCAACCGCTCTTTCGTCAGTTTTTGCACGCCCCGTACCGCCGTGTCCCCGGTGAAAAATCCCCCGGTTTTGCCTTTTAAAATGGCTCCCTATCACCGTGACCTAGTGATGTAAATAAAAAAAGGGCTCTTGGCGCTATTTTGACTGGCATTTGGACGATGCACCCAGCCGTCAATCGAAAAAGCCCCACTTTTTTCAGAACCATTGCCTCTATCAATTCTAACCGATTGGGATTTGAAACGCTACACCTTGACCAGACTGGATATTTGAGTAAGAGTTCACCGCGCAGGGCTGGCGCCATGGGTCCCCGGCGAACCGCACGTATTGACTGTTGGCTCCTTTAAAACGCACAGTAGGAGTGAGGAGTTTAGCATCCCCATGGAAGCTGACCGCATCGAATGCGCGGAAAGAAAGATAGCAGAGCTGGTCGGTGTTTCACCCGTGCCCGAAGACGCGGAGCACTCGCGAGACACGCTCAAATGGGTCGCCTTTCTGGCACGGACTCCAGATGTCAGTTTGAGGGTTGCCGCGCTCGGGCATGACATCGAGCGGGCCTTTCCGGACCGACGCGTGCAGCGTACGAATTACGATGATTTTGATGAATACAAGAGGGCCCATGCGCGCAACAGCGCCCGCATCCTTTGCGAAATCCTGGTGGAATGCGGAGTAGACGAGGCGATCGTTGCGGAGGTGAAGGATCTGGTATCGAGGCATGAATTCGGAGGAACTCCCCGATCCGATATCATCAAGCACGCGGACTCGCTGTCATTCTTCGGGAACAACGTGGAGTTCTACGCCGCGCGCCACACCCAGGACGAGATCGTCCATCGGATTCATTGGGGACTCAAGAGGCTTCCTCCCCATCTGCGCTGCCTCGTCGCCGGCATGGAATTCACGGATCCTGAACTGAAGCGCCTCGTGGAAGCGGAGGTCGCCAGGTGCGAAGAATAGGGGTGGGAGAGGAAGTCTCCAACCCAGAAGCAGAGGGGCAGGGAGAAGATAAGGAAATCGCGGTCCGCAGCTTGGATGCCTGTCTCTATGACGGATATCTTACAGCCTTGATGCCGGACTGGTTGTCGCACGCAAACTCTCACAACTGTGTCCGCTGCCTCATTGCTCCGCTTCGCACACTCACCGCATAAGTTCGGGTGAGCAAGGACTCAACGCCCGATGTTCGACTTCTGTGTGATAGGCCATGTGACCCGGGATTACGTGCGAATAGGAGATCGGGAAACCGTCATGCCGGGCGGCACTGCTTTCTACGCTTCCATGGCGCTCAGCAGTATGGGAGCACGCGTGGCCGTGCTCACAAAAGTCGCCGCCGGTGACGAGAGCCTCCTGGCCGACCTGATCGGGAGCGGAATCCACGTGGTGTGCCGCGCATGCGAACACACCACCGTCTTTGAGAATATCTACTCGCAAAGCACAAGCGTCCGAGAACAGAAGATCCGCAGCCTGGCCGATCCCTTCAACGTGACGGACGTGGCGGGGTTGTCCGCACGCAGCTTTCATCTTGGTCCTTTGACAAAACACGACATCCCGGTCGTCGTGATCGAGCGGTTGTCGGGACAGGCGGTGCTTTTGCTCGACGTACAGGGCTATCTCCGCGGCGTCGACAA
The DNA here is from genome assembly GCA_964497585.1 of uncultured Syntrophaceae bacterium. GTDB lineage: Bacteria > Desulfobacterota > Desulfomonilia > Desulfomonilales > Desulfomonilaceae > CAZCDS01. The sequence goes on along the minus strand of CAZCDS010000039.1, from coordinate 3,108 downwards.
AGGATCGGTTTTGCCGTCCGACTGGGAAGAAAAGGCGGAAGGACTCTCCCTGGTGAACATTCTCAAGGCTGATGAGTCGGAGGCGAGAATCCTTTCCGGGGAAACCGATCCCAAGGAGGCAGCGCGCAAAATCGCTTCCTTCGGGCCGAACGAAGTTGTCATCACCCGCGGGTCACAGGGGGGCCTGATCTATAAGGACGGGGAATTTGAACCCATTCGCGCGGTCACTCCACGAACAGCGGTTGACGCAACGGGCTGCGGAGACACCTTCGCGGCAGCGTACCTCTTCAAGAGAATGGCATCCGCCGGTATCAGGGAAGCGGGAGATTTTGCCGCGGCGATGGCCGCGCTGAAACTGGAACACTCGGGACCTCTCACCGAAATGGGAAAGGGCGGGGAGCCAGTCCATCCCCGCTCTGGAAGATGATTTTGACGAACAGTTGAAACGGTGAGCGTTCCCTTCATTCCGCGGAGTTCCGTCGAGCTTGACCTCCCCCCCAAAATCATTGATAAAAAAGGGAGTGAGGAAGAAACGTTTGCCGGAAGTCGAAGTCGTGTTCTACTCCGATGGTTACCAATGGGCTTATGAACGATACATCGAGGATGATCCGGAAACAGACGAATTCATTGAAGAGCTGGAGGTCAAAGCCCAAGTGGCCGGGCAGCTCTATGACCTACGTCAGCAGGCCGGTCTAACCCGGGAGCAACTCGCGCCCCTAGCCGGTACCACTGCGTCCGTCATCGAGGATCTCGAAGAGGCAGACTACGACGGCGATTTCCTGGGAATGGCCTCAAAAATAGCCGCTGCCCTCCATTGGAAGGTCCAGATCCGCTTGGTCCCCGCAGGAGCATGAATCGGGGAGACTGATCGCGTAGGTGCGGGGGGCGCGGGAACCGGAAAGGTTCTTATTTCATCGTCTGCTGAGACGAAGCAAGAAGTAGGTACGGTGTCTCAAGAAAGCCCCGAGAAAGAATCTCTGGAGAAAGCCAGTGAATCCCCTTCTATTGCGGAGAGACCCAGGATATGCCTCATTGACGTCCCTCTTGAGTGCGCCGAGGGCCTGAAGGCTCGTGGTTTCAACTGTTATTCCGGGACGCTCGGACCGCAGGTGGAAGTGCCGAACGAGAAACGCAACGACTCTGTTTATTGTCTTCCAAACTTCGACTTCCCTCCCAATCTGCACGAGTACGACATCGTCGTGATAGACCTTCAAGTCGACAATACGGTCGCCTACGTTGAAGAAGATCACGTCAATACTCGGACCAAGGGCAGCATGGAATCAGTCTTTCTCAGCTCTTTTCCTGAGAGATTGTTCGACAGTCGAGCGCTCTCAGCCAGCATCCTGAAATCGAAGCTGGAACCATTTATGGAAAAAGAGTCTATCCTAGTGGTCTTCGCGGCAGAGAACGAGCGGATTAAGTACCAACGCGTTGCTTTGACCTCAGATAGGCCCCAGATGGTCGGCTCTGCAACCTATTCGTTGTACGCGTTTTTCGAGGGGCTTCCTGAGTTCAAAAACCTCACAGGAAGGGACACGAGTGTTGTGCTCAAAGATGCCTCGGAGCTAAGATCATTGTTGGAGAGACACAACCGTGAGGCCGCGTATTCCATATCTTTTCGTCACCCGACCGTGCAAAGTGGGCGCAAGTCGCTAAAAGATAACAACTTTCTCCCCCTTATGGTTTCTACGCCGCATGAAATAGTGGCCTATAGCTGGCGTCGCAACAACAATCTTGCTGTCTTCTTTCCTCACATAAGCGGGAAGAAGACATTTCTGATCGACCTTTTTGAGAAGGCGTTGCCCGACATTGTTCCGGGCCTGTTTCCAGACGCCAGGGAGTTCGTGTGGATTAAGGCACCTCTATACAGATTGCCAAATGAAAACGACTTGTTGCAGCAGAAGCACCAACTGGAAGCGGAATATAGCAAGCGGGTGAGAGAAATCGATGAAAGAATTGATGCAAACCGGCAGGAATTCGGATTTCTTCACGATTTGCTCAAGCAATCGGGATCAGTACTCGTGAAGGCAGTCGAGACATTTCTCACGTGGCTCGAATTTGATAATGTGGTCAACGTCGACGAAACAGAGCCCAAACTTAGAGAGGAAGACCTGAGGATCGAGACTGACCGCGGACTCCTGGTTATCGAGGTGAAAGGCCTTGGCGGCACGTCAACGGACAGCGATTGCTCTCAGATAAGCAAGATCAGGTACCGACGAATGAAGGAAAGAAAACCGCTTGACGTATTTGGTCTGTACTTGGTTAACCATCAACGATATCTTCCGCCTGAACAAAGAACGAATCCACCGTTCAATGAGACGCAGATCGAGGACGCAAAGAATGATGACCGAGGCCTGCTTACGACCTACGACCTCTTTAAGCTGTACTTCAGTGTAACCGATCGTCTCATTTCGAAAGAGGATGCACGAGAAGCCTTTTTCGGCTTCGGACTCGTCAGATTCCAGCCATCGGACGCAGACAAGCTTGCAGGTCCATTCGAAATCCGCCACGGTGGCTACGTCGTGATCTTTCGTGTCGATGCCCTCACGGTGAAAACAGGTATGTCTGTCGTCCTCTGCGACGAGGGGAGGTGCCGGGCGGCAGAGGTCCTGGAAGTACAAGATGAAAACGAGCCCGTCGAAGAAGTTAGCTCTGGTGAGGTTGGCATCAAGCTCTCTGAGCGAGTATCGAAGGAGACCGAAATCTGGTTACGGCGTGACACCCAGTGAACGCGACAAGCGAGACTCCCCCTGTACGACAGTGATGGAAGGACGACGCCTAGTGTCTTCTATCCTCACGCCAACGAGCAACCTGCTTCGCCAGGAATTTCGCGTAGATCCCACGTGACCATCCTGCCCGCTGGCGAAAATTGGGTTGCCAGTCCCCCAATCTCACTTGCTCGGGCTTGTGCGAGCCCCCTTCACTTTAGACCGCAAACCCGCTAATCTACAGTGCTGAGTACTGAACTCCTCGGTAGGACCGGAAATTGCCGGCCTGGCAAAGATGGTCGACAAAGGCGCTGGGTCTACCGGCCGGAAACCTGGGAGTTTTTGGGGAGGGGTCCGGGGAGGGCCATTTTGGAAAAAGGCCCTACCCCCCGAACTCGTG
>CAZCDS010000038.1:0-62102 GCA_964497585.1 uncultured Syntrophaceae bacterium | reverse complement strand
CTTGGACGAGTCGTATCTTCTTGCAGCAGTCCGGTATATCGAACTCAATCCTGTGTGCGCACGCTCGGTTGAAGATCCGGCCGCGTATCCGTGGAGCAGCGCAGCGGCGCATCTGAGGTGCCGGGATGACCTGCTGGTTGGGGCCTCGCCGCTGTCGGAGATGGTGACCAATTGGCGAGAATTCCTGGAGAGCGGGATCGGCGAGGATGATGTTGAACTCCTGCGACTGCACGAACGAACGGGCCGACCGCTCGGGAGCGATGATTTCCTGGCTCGGCTGGAAGGCGAGTTTAGCAGAGTCTTGCGGAGGCAGAAGCCCGGCCGAAGAAGGAGCGCTGAGGGGAATTAAGTATGGTGTACCCGGAATTCCACGGAATTCTACCCGGAATTCACGGAATTCCACTCGTTACCCCTATCGCATCGATCACCGCGCGATTCCTTTTGCCGCCACGCCCGGAATCTGCCATGGTTCTGGACCGCCCTTTGGGTTCTGCGCACTCTCAGCGCTTGCTGGCCTTTTCGCTATTCCTTCCAGCAACATAACTCAAAGGGTGAAAAAAGAACAGAAGAAAAAGCACTCATTTCAGGTTGTTAGAAAGCGCGTTGGTATAGGGGAAGGGCTCCGGAAGAAAAGAATCGTTGCTCCAGGAAACCCTTCTGGCTGAGAAGGTACTCACAGGAGCCGGTGGAAGAGGCATCGTACGAACGGGCGTTTTCGGTCGCGGTGCTCCCCAAGTTCACCGTACCAGATTCCAACAGTGACTCATCGAGGTGTACCATATCCGCCCACAATGCCAAGCCGACGCAGGTAGCGGTACAACGAATTGCGAGAAATCCCCAGTAAGCGAGCCGCTTCCTGCTTCCTCCCGGAGGACCGCCGCAAAGCTTCCAAACAAAGAGATCTCACCACCTCGTCAGTGACGTCGTGCAAAGAACGGTCCACGGGGAAATTGACCGACACGACAGTATTCTCTCGCGGCTCCGGTCCCGCATCGAGGGCCAGCTCAAGCCGCCCCCCGTCCCAGAGCATGAGCGATCGTTCGAGCACGTTGCGCAGTTCCCTGACGTTTCCGGGCCAGCGATACCCGCTGAGCGCTGCCAGGGCTTGGGAATCGATTTCCGGAGCATCATGCAGTTGCATCTCTTTGGCGAGCTGATCAATGAGTTGTGCGACGAGCTGCGGAATATCCTCGACCCGTTCTCGGAGCGGCGGAATCCGGATCGACAGCACGTTGATCCGGTAGTAGAGGTCCTGTCGAAACCGGCCTTCCCGGACGTCCTCTTCCAGGTCCCTGTTGGTCGCCGCGATGATCCGCGCGCTGACAGGCACGCTTTTCTCCCCGCCCACTCGGGTGAATGATCGCGTGTCGAGAAAGCTCAGGAGCTTTGCCTGCAACGGTTGGGCAAGGTCGCCTATCTCGTTGAGCAGAAGCGTCCCGCCCTCGGCCAATTCCAGGAGTCCTCGTTTGCGGCCCGCGGCGCCAGTGAAAGCGCCGGCCTCGTGGCCGAAGAGTTCCGACTCGGCGAGTTCGGGCGGGAGCGCGGCACAGTTCACCGCAAAATAGGGCCCGTCCCGCCGCGGGGAATGCTCGTGGATGTAGCGGGCGAGATAGTCCTTTCCCGTGCCGCTCTCACCCAGCAGGAGGATCATACCGTCCTTTTCCGCGGCCATCCGAGCAGTCGCAAAGGTGGACTGCATCACCGCTGAATAGCAATCGGCACTGCTCGAACGCGCGGGGGGATCCGCGGTCTTTCTCCATTCGGTGATGTTTCGGGCGATCCCGTATAGCCCTACAATTTCACCGGCTGCGTCACGCATGGGAACCCGGATGTCGTGAAATGTCATGGGCGTGCCTCTAACAGAGCGCGTATGCTCCGCCTCAACCGACTCTCCGGAAAGAACTCGCGCATCCACCTCTCTCAGATGCGATCCAACGCGTCTGCCAAACAGCTCTTCGTCGGTCATTCCTGTCAGTGTTGCCGCGGGAAGCTTGAAGAGCTCTTCCATGGCGGGATTAACATGCGTATACGCGAGGGACCGGTCCTTAATAAATATGCAGTCCCGGGCTGTTTCGAAGAGCGTCCGGAACCGCGCTTCGCTCTCTGTCAAAGCCGCCTGGGCACGTTTGAGATCGGTGATATCGACGATGTTTCCGAGGATCCCTGGTCGGCCCCGGTCTTCGATGAGATTGAACCAGACTGCTAGATGTTTCTTCTCGCCAGTCTTGGTGAGCGCGTTGATTTCGTACTTTCGGACGGGCTCCTTACCCGCGAGCCGGTCCAGTCCACGCCTCCGCACCATTTCGCTGTGCTCGGGAGAGACAATCTCCCAGAGCCTTTTCCCCAGGAGTTCTTCGCGACGGTACCCGAATATATCTGCGAAGCGCTCATTGAGGTAGACCAACCGGCCCTCCTGCTGGACGCAGATGCCGGTGAGCGCGTTCTCGATCAGGACCCTATAGCGTGATTCGCTTTCCCTGAGGGCTTCTTCGGCATGTCGGCGGTCGATCTCCACCTTTCTCTGATCGGTATTCGGTCGGCGCAATTGCTGCGGGTCAGCAAGGGTGTGGTCTCCGGATTCTTCCCTGTCGTTCATGGGGCCGCCTTTCGGGAGAGAGTCCACCGAGGAGGGGTTCCGCAAGTGCCTGTAGGCGTCAGCGCACTCTCATCGGATCCCTTGCACGGGCCGACGCGCTTCTCCCCTGGGATCGGTCACAGATTTTCAGTACGAGATTCTCGACAATCGTGCTGGGCGACGTGCTCCCGATCCGTGTGGATTTCATCATGAGATCGGCTTCGAGTATCGCTTCCATGATGCTGACGAGCTTTTCCATGGGGAATCTCTGCGCATCAAGCAGGTAGTTATATACTGCGTACTCCTTCATATTCAAGATGTTAAGAGAGCTTTTTCCCTTCAATTCCGGGCGTTCCTCGAGCACTCTCCTCAGAATCGGCTGAAACTGCTGATACGTGATTCCTCGTCTCCAGTGAGGCCTAAAAACCGTAAAGAGCAGCTCTCGAGCCACCAGGAGTCTCCGAAACTCGTTTGCTATACCTGCCAGGGTCTGGAGGGGATGGTCGACGATTTTCAGGTTCTCGTGCAGCGCAAGAAGACACGAGCTCAGATTTCCGGTTCGGAGCGCCCGACTGAGTTCGAAGTACGCGGCCTGGTGAAAATCTGAAAAAACCGCTTCCACGTCCGAGGGAGTCACTTCCTCCCGCTCTCCCAGGTACGCGATGAGCTTCTCCAGTTCGCTGTTGAGCCTTCTCATCTCTTTTCCCGAGCGCTTGTACATCAGTGCCAGCGCGCTCGAAGAGACCCTCTTACCCGAACGGCCCAGGATGTCTTTCACGCGGTCCTCGAAAAAGCCTTTCTCCATGGCCGAGCCGAACTTCTCCTCCCGAACTGAACAATCGACTACGCGGCCCCGCTTCTCAAACATCTTGAAGAGTCGTTTCCGTTTGTCCACCACGGGCGTGGTGAATATGAGCGCCGCGTCCTCGGGGAGGCCCGACTGTAGCAGCTCCTCGATCAGGGCTTCACCCGCTCGGGGGGGCGTTGCTGCCCCGGACTCAAGAAATGATTCCGCGACGCGTCGGAGTGTCTCTGTCTCTCGGGCCTCTGAGGAACCGCCAAATATTTCGTCCAGCCATTCGTCTCCCGACGAGAGGTCCCGGATCTCCAAACCGACCACGCTTAACAAGTGCCCCAACGCTCTGTGCGCACCCTTGCTGTCGTTCCTCTTCCAGTTGGTAAGGATCTTGTCGAGGAGCTTTTTCTTGTCGACCTTGCCGATGAAAAGGGGAGTCTGATCGACGACGACGATCCTGCGCGCGCCGAAGAGCGAGGGGGTGTAGAGGTGCGAGGAGAGCTCCGAAAGATCGAGGTTGGTGCCGTCCAATACCACGAGATTGGTCGCTCGAAGCTCCGGCTCCAGGAATTCGGAGACAACCGCGTCGACCTGCTCTTTCGTGAGCAACTCGTCGCCGAAGAACAAATACAGATGCGCGGGGCCGTTCCTGACGGCGTCTCCAGGTGCTGGCTTTTTCATCTGAGGTTGAACGGCCGTCGGCCCAATCGTGACGCCCCATCCGAAAGGGGATCGGCAGCGCGCTGGAGCCTCAGGGGGACTACTCTCCCCTGCGCGCTCGGTACCGGACTCCCGACGAGAGTGACGCGGGTTACCCCGCGTCAGGCGTCAGAAGCTAGTCTGATCCGGCCTTTTCTTCTTTGGGAGTCTCTTTCGATTCAGGCGGGGCGGACTCGGAAGGCGGGGTAGTAGGTTCGTCCTCACCTTCCATGGTCTTCTTGAACGTTTTGATCCCCTTGCCTATGCCGCCCATGATTTCGGGAATCCGTTTGGCTCCGAATATCATGACGACAATGAGAAGAATGATGATTAACTCCCAGGGGCCTGGCATTCCCATTGGTACTCCTTCGGCACCCCTGGAGGGGGCTCCTTCATTTTTTTTTTGAACTTTCGGGTTTCCCCAAGGTCATTATAAACGAAGATAGTAATACGCGTCAAAAATTTGTGCCGGCGTATGGACCGCGCGGAATTCGGCAGATATGTCGGATATCGCGCAGTTAGTGATGTCGCTGAAAAAACAGGAGCCTGCGGGTCAGGCCCGTTCGTGGGTGTGACGGATTTCATACAGACGCCCAGGGGTGACCTTTACCGTTCCGGAATTGCTAAGGAGGTGTTATTATGAGGTATATTGCTTTTCGGAGTCGTTTGGCATCGCTATTGCATCAGGGAATTGGCATGAAAAACAAAAAGGATGACCGCATGAGCGTACAGAACGAAAAGGTTCAGGGCGCGGCCGATCGCCAGGAACAGGTGATTGCGACTCTGATAAATCCCGTTCACGTCTTTTCCGGCGCGGTGTCGCCGGGCGACTACATCAATGCGCAGAAACAGCTACTCCGGGACTTTGGTGAGGACATCTATTTCAATTGGCAGCTTGAGATTCTCCACGCGGAAATTGCGTCGATAATCGAGGAAATCAAGCTTGAAGCTGACGGTCCTCGCCCCAATACCAGCGTGATGGGTCAGGCGTAGACGCTGGTAAGTAGAGAGTCCCGTCTAGATATACCTTAGGGTTTAGGGGAAGCAAGAGACGCCCCAAGTCTCGAGCAAACAAAACGTGGCTCCGCATCGGAGGAAAAGGGCCGAGTAGCCGGACAGGGTACTTGACGGTCCCCTACTCGGAAATGGATTCTGAAGACCGGGAACTGGTCCGTTCCCGGTCTTTTCGTTTGTGCTCGTGCTGCTCGACGACGGCACGTTGGGCGGCATGTAGGCAATCTTACCTGCTAGGTAACCTTTAATTCTCCCTTGATTTTTGCCTTTCCTTTTTTTATACTCAAAAAACAAGTCAGTCCCTATGCGGTCCGATGAAGCGCGTAACCCTAACCGCGGGGGATGATTCCGCGGGGGGGCGGGGATCGGTTTGACCACTTCCCTAGGCCATGCACTGCGACCTCAAGACCGAAGACGCTTTCCATCTGGCTATCGCCCTCCACACATGACTGTGGAGGTAACCTTTACGTGCCCCGAACAGATCGAGGGGCCCATTGAAGAGCTTGGACAGGAGGTGTCGAATGTCTAGGTATGCGGGGTATCTCTTTGCTAAGCTCGGGGCCATGTGCACCAAATCCGAAGGGCCCGAGTATTTCCTTCAACAGCCGGACAGATCGGAGATCTACGTGGTCAAGAAGACCCAGCCCTGGAGGCCGGATCCGAATCTTCACAAGTTCCTCAACGAAAAGGTCTTCATCGAGGGCAGGTTGAGCGGGAACAGGCTCCTCTATAAAAACGTGGGTCCGTACGAGAAACGGCGGGCCGTGGCCGAGCCTCGAGCTGAAGAAGGTCCACTGAAGCTCGAGCTCGAACTCGGATTCGGGGATGTGCTTCAGGTAAACAAATTCCCCGGCCCCGGAGAACCGGAGCCTCAGGCCATGGATCTCACACTGAAAGTCAGTTCCCCTGACGTTGCGCTCTGGTTCGGAACCTGTCCCACGTCCCAGAAATACGACTTCGCACTGGAACGCGGAGACGAAGTCCTTATCAGATGGAGTGACGGCATGATGTTCAGTCAAGTGGTGACGCCGGTGCTGATACAAAGGGACGATCCCTCCGTCTTTAACGTCACATGGGAGTTTTCGCCGGCGGACATACCGGAGGAGGGGCGCTATCTCATTCGGGCTACGTTCATTGCTTCGCACCAGCATGTGACGAAGAGTTTCGAGATCAAGTTCGTACAGTAGCCGCCTGCGCGCGTAGGGGGGGTTGCCTTTTTCGAGGCGGCCGCCAGCTCCTTAAGGAAGACTCGTACGGCCGCCTTTTCCTTCAGAACCTTCCTTGATCAACTTGGATGCGGTGCAGTATCCTAGCGGAGGATGTTGTGTACCGCTTCCTATGCAAACGAGTAATACCAACGCTCCTCCCATGAAAGATCCTCTCCGTTGATTCCCTGCTCCCACTACTTTCTCGGGGGCAGAGGGAGCAAGCAGAATTCATTCTCCCAGGTTTTGTGAAAGGGGGTTACGGTGAGGGGTCTTTGCAAGGGCGTGTTGCCTTTCAATACCTGGGAGTGTCGGTGAGACAGGGAACGAACGGTCGCTGGGCGGTAACAGAGACGCCGCCCTCCGGCTTTTGAAAGGTCAGTGAACGGGCACTTTCTTGTCCTCTCCTTGACAGGGTCCGGGGCCTGTGCGACAAGGTCTTATGTCATGCCTCCGCTCGAAGGAAAGGCGTGAACGGCCTGTGGCAACTGAATCACGAAAGCAGGATCAGGCCGCGGCCCGATCGCCGGGATGAATCAAGAGATCGGGACGATTGCCCGAGCCCGTAGCAGGAGCGGAGCTGAACCACGGAGGAGGTCCCATGTTTGCCGTGTCGGACGAATGGAAACAGGCTTACCCTGATGCCGTGGTAGGAGTTTTGGCTATGAGGGGCGTGACCAATCCTGAAAACCACCCTGCGCTTGCCGAGAAAAAGAAAGAGTTGGAGAGCGATCTTCGGACGCTGTTCAAAGACAAGGAAGAGCTGAGATCCATCCAACCGATCGTGGCCTACCGCAAGTACTACAAACGATTCAAAAAGAGCTATCACGTTTTGCAGCAGCTTGAGTCGGTGGTCTTCAAGGGGAGATCGATCCCGTCCGTGGCCGCGATTGTGGAGGCCATGTTTATGGCTGAGCTTCGCAACATGCTTCTCACGGCCGGCCACGACCTCGATGTCGTGAAAACTCCTGCCACGGTCGACGTGGCCAGAGGGGATGAGAAATACGTTCGGATCAATGGGCAGGAACAGACGCTCAAGGCCGGAGACATGATGATCTCGGACTCCGAAGGGGTCATTTCGAGTATCATTTACGGCCCTGACAACCGTACGCGGATCACGCCCGAAACGACTAGCGTTCTGTTCACCACCTACGGCGTGCCGGGAGTAGGAGAACAGCAAATGCGCCAGCATTTGGAGGGGATTGAGTCTCATGTGAGGATCGTTGCCCCCGATGCAGGGACTGAGCTCATCGAAGTGCTCGGCGCGCAATAGCGAGTCGACCGTCGCACAACGCTCTCGTCAGGGCTAGTCGAAAAAGGTGTTGATACCATGCTCGAAGTGCTGATGACTGAGGAACAGAAGAGTCTTCAACAGGAAACCCGGAATTTTGTCAAGAGTATTCCGAGACGCATGCTGCTGGACATGGATGCGGACAAAGTCCTTTACCCGAGAGAATATCTGGAAGAAGCCGCGAAGAGGAATCTTCTGGGAATTCGGTTCGCCCGGAAGAACGGCGGAAGAGGACTCAAGTGGGTCGACGAGATCATCGCTCTGGAAGAGATCGGGGCGCTCGGATCCTCTCTGAGCTGTCTCTTCTCGCTGGTGAGCATTATCGGAGAGGCGCTGCACGTGTTCGGTACCGAGCAACAGAAGAAGAAGTACCTCGAACCGATGCTCAAGGGCGAACTCACCTGTGCGGAAGCGCTCACAGAGCCCAGAGGGGGATCAGACTTCTTTGGGGCTACGACGACTGCCCGCAAGGATGGAGCCTACTATATCCTCAACGGGCAGAAGCGATTCGTTGTCGGCGCAGAAGGAGCGGACTTCTTCATCGTCTATGCCAGGACCGGAGATGGTAAGCCCCACGAGTCCCTCAGCGCGTTTGTCGTGGACCGCGATATGGGCGTTGAAGCCAAGTACGTGTACGGTCTGCTCGGGACCAGGGGCGGTGGCGCGGGTAGAATCGTGTTCAGGGACACCAAAGTCCCCGCCGAGAATATCATCCTCGGGGAAAACAAGGGGGCCGAAGTCTTCTACCAAATGATGATCCCCGAACGAATGTGCACCGCGGCCGCTTGTTGCGGAGGGGCACGAAGCGCGCTGGAGATTGCGACCAAATACAGCAGTAAGAGAAAAGCATTCGGGAGTAAGGTCCGAGAGTTCCAGGGTGTGAGCTTCAAGGTGGCGGATGCGATCACACAGCTCGACGCGGCCAGAGCCATGACTTACGCGGCATCGTACGCAGTTGACAGATTCGGAAGCACGGGCCATACGAGGAGGCTCGTTTCCCAGACCAAGCGTTTCGCCACGGAGGCCCAATGGGACGTCGTCAACCGTGCCATGCAGATCATGGGTGGTATCGGATACACCAATGTCTACCCGATCGAGCGCATGTTGCGTGACGCGCGGCTCATGATGATCTGGACAGGTACTACTGAGGTCATGAACCTCATTATCCAGCACGAATACTACAAGGAAGTCCTCAAGGCCGACGAGAGCATCCGAGACGTCGAAAGCGACGCAGAGGAAGCCTTCGCGGAAGATGAGAAGATCTACGAGTGAGGAGATTTCTTCGACTTGGGGGGATTTCATGTCCCAGGGGCCGGAGGGATGCGAAGGAACCTCATCACGGGAAGGGGTAACGCTTTATCGTAGCATGAACTGTGACGCCGCAGGAGGAAACTCACATCAGGCCGTCCGCACTGCACTATCATGAACCCGAGCCCATCTTGGGACCGGTGATTGTCGTAGGCCCGTGGGACAGTTCATCGGGGGGGAGCCCTTTTGCAGGCAGGCCCCTCCGGAGAAGTGTGAACGACGTCGTCCCGTTGACCTGCCTGAGCATACCGAAGCGATTATGGTGATTTTCTTCCTCTCACCTGTCTTCATACAGGGCATTAGCATTTTTGGCTAGTACATTGTCATTCCTATTGAATCTGTCCATACGTTATGGTATGATGGGGACTGTGGGAGACGGCCCTTTACCGGGCACTCTGTGATCTCCTGTCAGAGGAGGACTCTCCATGCTAACCCGGAGGCTATTGCTCACGGCTATAGTGCTGACAGTTGCCCTTGCCGCGGCCGTCCCGGCCCGGTGCCAGATCTACTACGATCTGAACGTGCGGTTCCTGACAGTAGTGACGAAAGACATCGTGAAACTCTTACCCAGAGCCATGGGATATTACCTTTACCAGAATCGGTGGGATTTCGGACGAGGGATGACCTTCATGGAGCGGCAGATCCGGATTAATCCTCTGAAGCTCAAAGACCTTGAGGAGATCAAACGAGAAGCGTACACCCGCCTGAGTCGGGACATCCCTTATTGTGTTGAGGCATTCAAAGGGGGAGACATCAAGCTCGACACGTCCGCATCGAATCTGGCCGGCCGACTCGGAATGATCGCCTACTCGATCATTCTCCAGAAATTCCCTGCAATTCCTGATGTGGAATACCTCGACAGGTACGCTCGGGCTTTCCACTCTGCTGTAGGTGAGAAAATCATCGACGTATGGGTCTACTACGACGGATATGGGGACTATCATTCCCTGGGAGAGCTGATGGAACGGCTCCGGAAGCAGGACATGCCGACGTTCAGGCATGTGCGCAACGACAAATATCCGGTTAGGATGGGCGAAGACGTCTACGCCATGTTCCGTCCGCCGCCGAAGTTCAACAGAGTGATGACCTTCACCGATCTCGATTTGAACGACACGTACAACGAGATCGTCAACTCCATTGTCGACACCTTTGTTTACATATGGAAGTGCTCGGGAATGGATCTTGCCCACCCCTCATATGCCGCACCTCCGGGGACTATTATTAGCCGGCCAAGCCGTCGACGTACAGTGACTGGTGGAATCCTCGCACGCCTCTCAGGGCGAAAGCCCAAGGCGGGAGCCAAGGAAGCGGCAGCAGAGGAAGAAGAGGAGCTTGCACCCGGATTTGAGGAGGAGGAACCGCTGGAGGGACAGCCGTCACGAACTCCCCCGGAAACCCGCTCCGAGGGCGCGCAACCCGAGGTGCCGGCAGGGCGTGAAGCACCTCGTCGGCCAAGACGGGCAGCGCCTCAACCACGTCGCCGGTAGCCACGCTCCTCGGACTAATATTTTCTTCACAAGATTCAGTACAGGGGGACCCGTTCCGCCAAAGGGTCCCCCATATGCCATCCCCTCCTATCAATCACGGTGGTCCGCCGGGCCAAGCTCGCTGTTTGTCGGGCAGAGGAAATCCCCGCAGGATACCTGGCAGTCCCACCTTAATTCACTTGTGTCACAGCGTGTTGGAGCCCGTTTTACCGTCGGTCAACAGGGTCTTGATAAGTGCGCCACGGCGGCGTCAGGGCTTTTTCGGTGACGGTCCCGCAGGCATTGGACACAACGTACGACTCCTCGCACTTGCGGGTCTTGAAAGGGTCCGGGTTGCTGAATATAATCACGGAGATCAGGAAGGCGCGGAGATCTTCCAAAGGAGGGTCGGTACAGAAATGGACGTTTGCAGGATCACCTATTGCGCGGCTTGAAACTATAAGCCTCACGCCGCCAGTCTGGCGGACGAATTAAACAGGGAACTGGGGGTACATGCGGAGCTGATCCCTGGATCCGGTGGAGAATTTGAGGTCGAGTACGGTGGAAAGCTCGTCTTCTCCAAGCGCAAGCTCGGCAGATTCCCCAATGGAGGTGAGGTGACAAGGCTCATTCAAGGTTCCATGTAAGTCCCGCCTCTCAGGTACCGGGGCCCTGAGCCGGTCCCGCCAACCGCGTCGGCCGAGGAGCACCCAAGCCGATGTCCGCGAGGTGTTAATAGTAGGTCTCGAGGTCCGGGAAACCGATGTCCGAAGCAGTTGAGGAAAAAAGGAGCGATGCGGGGTCGACTCGTGTGCCTTCGCCCTTTTACATTCTCCGCGGCGGTCTCTTTATCTGGAATCACCGGGGCCTCTGGAAGTACGCAGCCGCGCCCGTGGCTATCAGCACCGTTGTGCTCGGCGTTGCCTACTACCTGCTGTACCATTTCTTTCTCGTGACCCTCGGGGGGGTCATCGGTACGCAATGGTATTGGCAGGTGCTCTATTACGTGGCGCTCGTGGCGGGCGCCGTGCTGATGCTTGTGGTGTTCTTCTTCGTATTCAACATTGTTGCGTCGACCATCGCTGAGCCTTTCAATGAGCTGATCGCGGAGAAGACCGAGCAGCTCGTTACCGGGACGTTCAATGACACGCCCTTTTCCTTCGTGCAGCTCATCAAGGATTCGAGTCGCGGCCTTGCGCACACGTTGCGGATCCTGGGGACTTATCTCGGCTTACTCGTTTCGGCGCTCCTGTTGTGGGTGATCCCCGGCATAGGAGGAATTCTCTTTACCGGCGCCACGATCCTTCTCTCGTCTTACATGTTTTCGTACGAGTATCTCAGTTACCCTATGGATCGGCGACGGTTTACCTTTCGGGACAAGCGACGTTTTCTCAGGTCCCGGTGGAGATCGACTCTTGGTTTCGGCCTCGGCTGCGCGGCTGTTGCCTCAGTGCCCCTGGTGAACCTCCTCCTGATTCCCGCCGCGGTCACGGGTGCAACCCTCCTTTTCCTCGAACTTCAAAAGCAGGAACAGGACTCCGACTAAGAATGGTCAGGTCATCGGGCCCCGCTTCACGAGCCGTCGTGTGCCTGCCGGCTTGTCCGGCAGTGCCTCTTGAGGCAACC
Source organism: uncultured Syntrophaceae bacterium (assembly GCA_964497585.1). Lineage (GTDB taxonomy): Bacteria > Desulfobacterota > Desulfomonilia > Desulfomonilales > Desulfomonilaceae > CAZCDS01. Next base: position 50,122 of record CAZCDS010000038.1, on the reverse strand, counting down.
CGAGAGGCTGGAACGGTATTTCTGAATCGATCTCTCAGGGCCGCGTCCTGTCTGCGGGTCGGCAGGGGAGTGTACCATTTCCGCCCGCTAATGTCTGACGTGGTACAAAAAGAAACTCCCACCGGTTATTTGCCTTAAGATAGGTCATTGATTTCACGAATCTATCAAAGCTTCTGGAGCATTCACCACGATCTGGCACGAAGTGTGCTGGAACCCTTCATAGCGAAATATCAAGAAGGGTGTAGATTCATGAAAGCTTTACTTGAAGCGGTAGCCTGGACGCTGCTCACTCTGGTGGGCGGTTGGTTGATCGCAGCCAATCTTCTTGAGGTCGGCAGGCTTGGGGTGGCCGCGGTCGGTTTTCTGATCCTGATAGTCGCGTGGGGATGGCTTGTCGCCTCAATTGTGGCAGGGTTGAAACGCAAAGCGGCGCTTCGCCGATCAGAAAGATAGGCGTCGGCAGGTTCCTGGAGCCTGCCGAGGCCGATTACAGAGTCTGGTGAACCTGTCCGGGCTCATCCCGGACAGCAGAGAAACGAACCGGTTTCTTGCCTTACGGTAAGCCTATCCCAAGGGGACAGAGGACCAGAGGAAACTGCTGTTTCCCCGTGGGAAAAGAGCAGACCCGTCGTCGGCCGGGCCAGCCTGCCCGCGGTTCCTCCTCTTGTACCTGCACAGGGCTAGAGCGCACATCAAGCGGAAATCCCATTACATTTGGTGAACTCCTGTTGACCGTGGATCGTCGGTTCTCATCGCGAACATCCGAATCTTGCATCCCTTCCAACGAGTCCTTGACCTCCTTCGAGTCCCCATGGTACATAACATGGTGTAATTTAAAAGCTAATGATCGGCTGCACCCACTCGAGTTGAACGTCGGCGCGAGGAAAGACCATGAGGGACCAGGACAGAAGCCGGGAGGATATCCTCAGCGAGCTCCGTGAACTGCGGGAAGAAAATCAAAGGCTACGGGAGCTGGACGCCGAGCGGCACGAAGTGGAACAGGCGCTCCGTCGGAGCAAGGAGAGATTCGAAGAGTTGGTCGAACTCCTTCCCGTCTTTGTCTATCAGTTGGATGAAAAGGGCAATTTCACGTTCCTGAACAGGGCTGGATTGGAGGGCACCGGATACACCGAGGATGACCAAGGCGTGAACTTCCTCAAGGCCTTCGTCCCGGTCGATCAGAACCGAGTGCTCGAGAATTTCTTGCGAGTGCTGCGCGGGGAGCGGGTTCGGGGAAATGAATACACCGCGGTGAGGAAAGACGGGACGACGTTTCCGGTGGTGACGTACTCCGTTCCGATCGTGCGTGAGGGTAAGGTCAGGGGAATTCGCGGCGTTGCGGTGGACATAACCGAGCACAAACGCGCTGAGGAAGAGCTGCGGAAATCGGAAGAGAAGTATAGAACCATCATCGAAACAATCGAAGATGGGTATTACGAGGTTGACCTGGCCGGGAAGTTCATTTTCGTCAACGAAGCGATATGCCGGACGCTGGGTTACTCGCGGGAAGCCTTGCTCTGTTTGGGCAACCGTGACTTCATGGACGGGTCCAGTGCGGCGAAGACCTACGCCGCGTTCAACCAGGTGTACAGGACGGGTGAGGCCCGCAGGATGTTCCAGTGCGAGCTGACGAGCAAGGACGGCCAGCGAAAGCATGTGACGCTTTCCATATCGCTTGTCAAAGACTCGGAGGGCAGCGCGACCGGGTTCCGGGGAATTTGCCGCGACACGAGCGATCTCAAGCGTGCGGAAGACGCGCTGACCCAGGGCGAAGCACGATACCGGGGACTCTTTGAGGATTCACCCGTGGCTCTGTGGGAAGTCGATCTGTCCAGCCTCAAGGCCCACCTTGAGGAGATTAAGCAGGCCGGCGTCTCCGATTTTAGAGATTACTTCTCACTTAACCCGAACGCGGTCTGGCAAGCCATCGCCAGGGTAAAAGTGCTCGATGTGAATCGGGCGACGCTCCACCTGTACCAAGCCAAGGAAAAGGATGAAATTATGCGGAACCTGGAGAACCTGATCCCCAGGGAATCCCGGGACGCCATAATGGAGAACGTCATAGCCGTCTCGGCAAACCGATCGGAATTTGAGACCGAATCGATCCATCGCACATTGTCTGGTGACAAGCGAGACGTCTATACTAGGTGGTCCGTCTCCCCCGGCTTTGAGGAGACCTTCTCGAAGGTTATCGTCTCTGTTGTGGATATTACCGAATCGAAGCGGGCAGAGAAAGCACTGCGTGAATCGGAAGAAAAGTACCGGCTCGTCGTGGAGAATGCGTACGAGGCCATTCTCATTGCACAAGACGGAATGTTGCGTTTCGCCAATCCGCGGGGAGCCGAACTCATCGGATACTCTGAATGGGAGCTGACGTCCACCCCATTTGTCAACTTCATCCATCCTGAGGATCGGGAAATGGTGGCGGACCGCCATCGCAGAAGGCTGAAGGGCGAGACGCCCCCCAATGTCTATTCCTTTCGCGTGGTCGACAAACAGGGGAACATCAAGTGGGTGGAATTAAATGCTATCCCGATCACCTGGGCGGGCGGACCGGCAACCTTGAATTTCCTCGAGGAGACCACCACGCGCAGAAAGATGGAGGAAGAGCTTCTCAAGATCGAGAAACTCGAGTCTCTGGGAATTCTCGCCGGAGGTATCGCTCACGACTTCAACAACATTCTCACGGCGATCCTGGGTAACATTGCGCTCGCCAAGCTCCATGGACGCACGTCGGAGAAGGTAACGAACAAGCTCACCGAGGCGGAACGAGCATGTTTGAGGGCACAGGGCTTGACACAACAGTTGCTCACCTTCTCCAAGGGTGGGTCTCCCATAAGGAAGACTCTCTTTATCTCCGAGACCATCCGGGATTCGTGTTTGTTTGCCCTGAGAGGATCCAACTCCCGTTGCGAATTCTCCATTGCCGACGATCTCCACGCTGTCGAGGCTGATGAAGGGCAGATCGGGCAGGTTCTCAATAATCTCGTGATCAACGCGGATCAGGCCATGCCGCAGGGGGGAGTAATTCACGTGCGAGCCGAAAATATTACCGTGAACGCGGATGCCGGTCTGCCGCTGAGCGTGGGCCAATACGTCAAACTGGTTGTCAAGGACCAGGGCATTGGTATTCCGAAGTCGATTCTACCAAGGATATTCGATCCCTACTTCACGACGAAACAGAAGGGAAGCGGCCTGGGTCTCGCCACATCCTATTCCATCATCAAGAATCACGACGGCCTGATCACCGTCGAGTCTGAATCGGAGCGAGGCACTACCTTCTCCATCTACCTGCCCGCCTCACAAAGGGTTATCTCCCGGCCTACGGACTCTGGGGAGGCTCCGGCTCAGGGGCGGGGCAAAATCCTTCTCATGGATGATGAGGAGCCGATACGAGAACTGGCCCGTGAGATGCTCTCGCTGCTGGGTTATGAGGTTGAAACCGCAAAAGACGGAGCGCAGGCAATCGAACTGTACGGAGCTGCCCGGGAGACTTCTCATCCCTTTGATGCGGTCATCCTTGACTTGACCGTATCCGGAGGCATGGGCGGCAGGGAGACGATAGAGAGGCTCCTCAAACTCGACCCCCAGGTGAACGCCATTGTCTCGAGCGGGTACGGCAATGATCCCATTATGGCCGAGCATGCACGATACGGTTTCCGAGGCGTCGTTGCCAAACCGTACACGGCGAAGGAGCTTAGCGAAACCATAAAAGGTGTGCTGACGGGTAACTCGAGCTGATTCCGCCCCCCGAACGTCACGGCAAAGGCGCCGTACCTCTCAGCCGGTACGAGAGCAGTTCCTTGACGAGAGATTCCCCCGTTTACTCTCGAACCCGAACCGAGACTGCATTCTTCCTCGCACTCAGAAGATCGAGAAAGTTGTCAATCTGGCCCTCGATCCTCTCGATTGAATAGAGTCGTGGGTCGCACTGGTCGCCTTCGATGATCACGCCGGGCTTTCCCGTTTTCTCAGTCACTGCCCTTCTGACTTCCGGTATATCCTGGGACAACCACTTGCAGCTTCGATTGGAATGATACACGAATCCGTCCAGGTCATAGCGTTCGGCAAGCTGCACGTACTGATCGACCCGCTTGTCGAAATGGAAATTGAAATCATACAGGTACTGTCGGGTCCAATCGCCGATCGGATCCGCTGCGCTCACGCTGAGCTGAGTCCAGGCCCAGGTGTAGATCGATGTGACCAGCCCTATGCCCCGCTCGTTGAGATATGTAGAGAAGCGTCTGAGTTCCGGCCATATGGGCAGATTGTCCCAGTAGAGGCGGAAACGTTCTCCATCAATTGCGCCGACACCGCTTTTGGCTCTTTCCTCCAGTTCTTCGACCATCCCCCTGTAGAATTCCAGCGCGGTCTGAGTCCCTCGCTGAGAAACGATGGGCGCCATTGATATAAACTGGTCGAAGACCGTTATTGGCGCGGGGCTTCGGGCAGCGGACTCCAGAATTCGGGTCCAGAGCTTCGTCGCCTCGGCGGAGAGGTGAATGACCTCCTTGAGTCGATCCTGGCCCAGGGTGCGGCCCGTGAGATCTTCGAGGGTCCTCACGAGATCTTCCAGTTGCGCGCGAACGTAGCGTTCCGCGGCCGGGTCAGGTTCTCCGTTGCTCGAGTGAGGGACGTCGATGAGCACCATGGGGACGTCGTACAATCGGCTGAGCACTTCGAACCACTTGGGTATGGTGCCGCACTGTGCGTTGGAAGTGACAAGGATGTCCGGCTTGGGAAGACCCCAGGTTGGGCTCAATTTCGCGGTTACCGATCCTATGTCACATCTCGGATAGGAGCAGAGATCCATGGAATAGCCCAGATTCTCTGCCGCAGGAGCGATATCCGTGGTCATCTTGCGAACGCCGACGATAGCCGCGTGGTTCTCCGGGTATATGGGAAAGATGTCCAGCGCGTAGAGAAGCTCCACTGGTGTGAACACGTTCAGATAGGCGACCGGCTTGCCGTTGCTGGGGGCATTGTGCGCGTCCGAGTAGTATTGCATCTGGATATTCTTTATCTTCTTGAGCGATTGGAGAGGGGGCATCTGCGTTTCCTCCGTTATGGCAAGTCGTCGGCGAGCATTTCCCGGAACGCTTCCAATCGGACCTGAATCTGGCCCGGCGAAACTCCGCGGGCAGACGTTTCCAACACCAGAGATGGGATCCCAACTGCTTCGAGTGCCTTTTGAAAATCGGGTGTATCAAACGCGGCAGCCTCGCAAAATTTCGGGTTAAGGAAGAGCATTCCTCGTGCGCCTGCAGCTTGCACGCGATCAACGAAACTCTGGACCAGATTCCGCGGCTCGGTGTGGTACCCCGTATAGGGGACTGTGGCCAAGTGTCGTTCCACAAGCGCTGGGATGGGATCCCCGCTCTCGGACGTATCCCGGTCTATTGCGCGAAATCCGGTCACCATGTCGTCCCGCATCACGCGGAAGCCAAGGCCGTCGAGCATCGCGAGGATTCCGGGTGGATCCCAGACCTTGCCCCGTACGTATATCGGTATCCCCTCCTCGGATGTCCGGGAAGCCGGTTCGTGCCAGGGCAACGATTCCATCCATTGGAAGTGGTCTTCCCTCGCCGCGCGCATCGCGGAGCCAAGCACTTGCTGAACTCGCTGAGCCGTCCACAGGGCGGAATCTTCCCGATGTTTACGGTAAACCGCTCTAAGTCTGGCCCGGCTCCGATTGTACAGCTCAATGCTCTCCGTGAGTTCGTCGGCTGCGGGATTGTGTCCGGTCATCCCCGCGACCGACTCCCAGAGCCGCGAGAATTCTGCTGCCAGGTAATCCTTCACTGCGGGAAAATCGAGTCTCTTGGGAATCCGCAGGAACTCCGTCGGCAACTCGGGCAAGAGCCGTGTCCAGAGGTGAGCGAGATTCCTTGTGGTGTCGCAAACGTATGGGATCACCATTCCGTCGAGAAATTTCAACTCCCCCCGGAGCCCCATTTCCAGGGCGCCCATCGCGTGGTTGCAGGCATAGCCAGGCAGGTGGGCCTGAGCGTGAGACGCGGTCACGCCGGCCCCTTCTATGGCCAACGGAAGTGCACCCGCGGCGTGAAGGATCTCCTCGGGCACATCGGGAAGCAGGTGTCCGATGACCTTGCCGCCGTTCCGTTCCTTCCAGGTCCGGGCTTGCTCAAGCGGAGACTCCATGATCTCCTCAAAGGGTTTCCAGGGATCTTCGATTGCCATCAATTCCTCTCCATGAGCGAATTCGCCGAATAGAACTCACGGTCTTCATGCCATCTCATACCGAACCCACTGAAGGGATGTTGGTGTCAAGCATTCACCAGGTGGCCCCCGTCTACGTAGATCGTTTGGCCTGTTATGTAGGCGGCCGCGTCGGAACAGAGGAACAGCACGGCCCCCACGATTTCATCCGGTTGAGCGAGGCGGCCCATGGGAACACGCGCGGCGATTTGCCGTTCCATCTCCGGATTGCTCCAGATGGGCATGCTGAATTCCGTCTTGGTCATTCCCGGTGCAACAGCGTTGACCCGGATGTTCATCGGCGCCCATTCGACGGCCATGGACATGGTCAGGTTTTTCAGAGCCGCCTTGCTGGCCGCGTAAATCGCCATCATGGGAGCTCCCCGTTCCGCCGCAACGGTCGTGATGTTGACGATGCAGCCGCCACCCTTGCCGATCATGACCTTGGCTGCCTCACGGCTGAAGAGAAATACGGCCTTGACGTTCGTGTGGAAGACTTTGTCGAAGGCGTCCTCCCTGAGGTCGATCAGGGGACGCATGATGCTCCGCGCTGCGTTGTTGATCAGTATGTCTATGGTGCCGAACGCGTCAACCGTCGCCTTCACGAGGTTGTCCAGCTGGTCTGTCCGGCTCACGTCGGTAACACGGGCAACGGCCTCACCGCCCATGGCCAGGATCTCATCGGCAGTGGCTTGTATCGCCTCTTCGGTTCGGGCCGCGACGACGACCTTCGCGCCCGCACGAGCGAGTCCCAACGCGATGGCTTTGCCGATCCCTTTTCCACCTCCGGTTACGATCGCGACTTTTCCCCGCAAATCGGGTTCATCTCCCATATCATTGCACCTCCGTCAGGCCATTTGGAAAACAGATATCGATGCTCTTCCTTTTAATACGGGAGATCTTGCTCCGTGGCAAGCCTGCCGGAAAAAATACGAAACCATGACGTGGGCATGAACTTATTCTTCACTTCCGCTATTGCTGTCCTCTTGTCTCTGAAACGGGTTTTCTTGTCGAGATTTCGGTATGGTGTGCGACGATGAGGAGCGATTGCTCTCTGTCGAGTTGAATCGGGCGTACGCCATTGAGCTTCAACGCTTGTGCCTTCTGTGAAACGCGGCCTTGACTGCACACTGATGTCTCCACCCCGCCCCCGTCCGTGTGCGCTTGCCTGTGGACTCTGATCTCCCGAAATATGCGTGAATCGTCTCGCGCGCTCTTGAAGCGAAGCAACCGATTGGCACTGGGCTGTGACACGGCTCCCTTTGAGACAACGATATGCTTTTGTTCGACCACATGTCAGACCACTGACCGTTTGCAGCAGCACCTGAATGTCTCTTCCGAATTGACGGGGCTGGGCGCATTCCCCGGCTTCCCTTCCGTGGCTTTCTGTCAATTGGAATTCAGGGATGTCTTGACCGTGGGAGGCTGGCGCCAACTCTCCAAGGATGCCATTGACAACTCAGAGAGTCGCCGGGCAATGGCGTAGGGGAACACTCCAGGGCTGTTAGACCTTCCTCACTCTTCACTCTGCATACCTGTCGTGATCTGAAACGGTGGAGGATTCTCAAACAAGAAGGCCCACCGGTTCAGATTTGCATCCTCAGGGTCATTTGCCAAAGCGTAAAAACAGGGTATCGATGAGCTAGAGAATACTCTCACGCATCCTCGAACTGCTCGACGTGATCCTTCGGAGCAGAGGACCTCGCACTCCGTTTGGTTTTATGCGAGAGCAAAACCCTGTTGCATAACGTGGACACACGCGTCGACCACATCGGGATCGTAGAAGACTCCCCGTTGGTCCTGAATCTCTTCGAGCGACCGCTCCACCCCCAGAGCAGGTCGGTAGGGCCGGTGCGAAGACATGGCCTCGACCACGTCCGCAACTGCAACAATACGTGATTCCAGGAGTATCTCGGTTCCCTTGAGACCGTTGGGATATCCCGATCCGTCGAGCCGTTCGTGATGTTGTAGGACGATATCAGCCAGGGGCCAGGGACATTCTATCTCTCTGAGTATCCCGTGTCCAACAGAGGGATGAGCTTTGATGATGCCGAATTCATGTTCATTTATCCGTCCGGGCTTACTGAGCAGCGCGGTGGGAATCGAAACCTTCCCTATGTCATGCACTTTGGCGCCGATCGCCAGTCCGTGGATCCTATCCTCCGGCAACCCCATTTCTTCTCCCACAGCCTGCGCCAAGCACGCGACGCGGCGTTGATGGCCGGCTGTGTACGGGTCTCGGGCTTCGATCATTGAAGCCAGGGCGGTTACTGTGTCGACAAACATCTTTTTCAGTGATTGCAATCCGGCTCTCAGCGCTTGCTCCGCCCGATCTCGCTAGACGATCACCACGGAACGGAGTTTAATGGCTCTGAGCAGCTCTCTCGCCTGGGTCCTCAAGTCCGAGGTCGGAAGGCCCGGCCCATCAAGAGACGCGCATTGAGATCGATCGGGTCGGCCGCGGCACCCTTTCCTCGAAATTGCCGCAGGGCCTCCTTGCCGTCATCGAGGGCTGAAAGCACCGTCAGTCTCCTGTCGTCCATCTCGTCCTCCCCGGCCTGACCGGAAAACGGCGCCGCCCCAGCAATAAAAGAACAGCCCGAAGGCTGTTCGCGATGGTGCGCCCGAGACGATTCGAACGTCCGACCTCAACATCCGGAGTGTTGCGCTCTATCCTACTGAGCTACGGGCGCAATGGGCACATCTGAGGGCGGGATCCAAAAACTCCCTATTGGCGAGGATTCTCGAACTGACCGGATCCTGCCTCCGATCAATAGTGGCCCTGAATATGGTTGAGCATGATTTCTCTCAACTCGTGCATGATTACCTTGTAACCGCCCGGCCATGTATCACGAATCGGAGGCGGAGGCACGTACCCGTAGAACCGTGCAGGGTATGGCTGGCGGGAGCCCTTGACCGGGTGCAGGCCCTTGGGAGCAGCCGGGAAATTCCCTGCGAACGTCGTCGAAGCTACGAGGAAACAACCGATTAACAGAGCGAAGAGAACTCTCGTCAGATCTCTCATTCTTCACCTCATTTAACGTATTGTAAACCTCGAGAGCAAAAAATTCAATTTCAAAGTTGCGGATCGATCCAACAGGGTGAAATGGGAAACCTTTTTCTCTCTCCGGAGCTACAATCAGAATTAATAAACGATCACAGGATTTTATAATCAAAGAGCTTTTTGAGACAACATCTCCTCAGTGGGAGAAGGCCGTCGCTATGATTCCGTGGCTCCTGCAGGCGACACAGCATGCGAACGGAAAGCTATTGTTCCACCATCTGGAGGAGTACTTTAAGGACGCCCTTCTGCATTGACTGCTCGAATGCCTCCTCAGCCTTGTCAAAGGGATAGACTGCGGACACGAGAGGAGTGGGGTCGACGAGGCCCTGCTCCATAATCCTGAGCGCCGGACCGAACCGACCGCACCGGGAACCCACAACGGTTACTTCGTCGATGACCAGGGGAGAAGGGTTGAAATCAAGTGCCTGGTGATAGGTGCTCTTGAGCACGATCGTGCCCCGAGGTTTTACCCGCGCCATTGCCAACTGCCATCCGGAGGTATTGCCGGAGGCCTCCACAACCACGTCGAACCGATCCTCCCGGGACTGAAGATCCTCCAAGAGTATCGAGGTGCCGCCGGTCCGGGCAACGATTTCCATTTTTTCCGGGTGCTTGCCAACAAGCAAGAGATTACATCCGGTAAGCTGGAGGACCATCGATACGAGCAGACCCAGCTTCCCGTCGCCGATGACGAGAACATGATGATCCGGCTGAACATGGATCTGCTCGAGGATTTCCAACGCAGCGGCTAAAGGTTCCGTGAAAACCGCCTGCTCGTTGGAGACGCCATCGGGCACGACAAGAAGATTTTGGACGGGAAGCGTAATGTACTCGGCCATGGCTCCATCGCGACCGAGAATGCCCAGCACCGTTCGATACGGGCAGTGCCGTTCCATCCCTTTGCGGCATAATGAGCAGGTCCCGCATCCCGCGTTTATTTCGCCCACGACCTTGGCAGCCAAGAGTTCGGGGTCGGGCGAACTCTCGACGAACCCCACGAACTCATGACCGGGCACCCCCCGGAAGTCCATGTACCCTGCGGTGATTTCCGCGTCGGTCTTACAAATTCCCGCCATGAGCACCTTGATCAGCGCTTCTCCCATTGCCGGTTCAGGAGTCGGGATCTCCTCCAGAGTCATCTTTCCGTCGAAAACGAGAGCTTTCATCGGTCTAACCGGATCCGTCCGTTCCACCGGACAAACATGCTCCAGGCTCTTCGCTCGCTTTGGAGTCCCGCGCATCGAAACTGATGCCGGTATCAACTTTCCTTCGTGCTTCACATCCGAACGCCGGATCAGGCGCCGAACACGAGGGAGCCTCACCCAATTTCCACGTCAACACCAAGGTATGCCTTTTTGACCGCATCACTCTCCATGACTTCGTCGGGCAAGCCCTCGGCGATCTTAAGTCCGAAGTTGAGCACCAACACGCGATTCACTATTCGGAAAAGCTCGCGCAGCCTGTGCTCGATCATGATGATCGTAAGTCCCTGATCATTAAGCTTTTCAATGAGCGGCAGAATGCTCGCCACTTCCGCCATGGACATGCCCGAGAACAACTCGTCCAGGATGAGGAGTTCGGGCCGCAGGGCAAGCGCTCTGGCCAGATCGAGACGTTTCAAATAGCCATGGGGGAGACTCCCCGCGGCCTTGTACGGCACGTACGAGTCCCGTTCGAAACCCATGTCGTCGAGCAGGTCGATGGCCGCATCGTCTCGTTCGCCGTACTTGCCTCCCCGCAGCTTCTTGACCCGCTGCGAGCAGAGGGGAATGACCAGGTTCTTGTATGCGGGCAGATTGTAGAATAGCCGTACCATCTGGAAGGTTCGGGCCACTCCAAGATTGGCAATCCGGTAGGCATGTCGGCCGGTGATGTTCTTTCCCCGAAACAAGACCCGCCCCCCGTCGGGCCTGACAAATCCGGTAATGAGATTGACGAGCGTTGTCTTCCCTGCGCCATTGGGGCCGATGATCCCGAGAAAATCGCCCTCTCTCAGCTCGAAATCCACGTCTTGCAAGGCCATGACGCCGCCGAAGGATTTTCTTAGCTTCTCGACCGTTAGGATCGTCGCCCCGGGCATCGCACTACACCTCGACCACTGTTTCGAACTGGTGGTACTTGCGTTCCAGAAAGCGGAAAACGCCTTCGGGAAGCGCGATGATGCTGATCATCAGGATACCGCAGTAGATGGCTATTCTCAGTCCTCCCATGGCCCTGAGCCCCTCGGACAGGGGGACCAGGATCATGGCTCCGAGCGCCGCGCCCGCAAAGGTGCCGGGACCGCCCAGGGCTGCGGCAGCCACCGGGAGGATCGCGTAATCCCAGGCAAAGACCGAAAATCCCACAAACTGATATTGGTGCGTCATAAAGGCGCCTGCAAACGAGGCTACGCAGCCGGCCAGGAAAAGGGCCTGTACCTTGCGGGAAAAGATATTGATTCCCGCGCTCATCACGGCCCGGTCGTCGTCCCTGATCGCCTTGAGCACGAGGCCGTAATCCGAGTCGACAAGGGCTCTTAATCCGAACAGGACCCCCAGAAACACCAGAATAATAAGGTACTCCGCCGCCCATTCGTGCGGAAACGGTGTCAGGCTGGAGATTCCGTGGGTACCGCCGAAGATCCCCAAGGCCTCAATGAGCTTTTTGAACAGGATGGGGAGCATCAGGGTGACCATGGCGAAGTAGACGCCCCGGAGCCTGACCACCGGCGCCAGCATAACCGCGCAGATAGCGCCTCCCAAAATGGTTGATACAGGGAGCGTCACCAGAATAGGAAGGTGCAGGTACTTGTCCATGGTCCCCGCCAGGTAAGCTCCCACCCCGAAGAAGAGAGACTGCCCAAGCGAGAACAAGCCGCACAGCGCAAGCAGGTCCCAACTCATGGCGAGCAGGCCTATCACGCAGGCGTGAGTCATGACTTTAGCGTGGTACCCGGTGAGGAACAGTGGCAACATCAACAGGGCAATCGCGGGCAGCACCCTGGGGGCCAGAACGTAAACGATGTCACCGGGCGCGGCGATGACGAAGACGGTGTCGGTCCTGGCCTTTATCCCCCGGTCCAACCTCCGCTTGCGCAGTCTGACTTCAGGGTCGTGCACCTTACACCCTCTCTTCCAATTCTTTGAACTTGCCCAGAAGGCCCGACGGCCTCGCTACGAGCACCAGGACGATTGACGCCAGGGGGACGATAATCATCCATTCAGGTCCGATGTACCGGGCTACCGCAACCTGACCGAACCCAATGATGAAGCTTGCCACGACCATACCGAACGTACTCTCCAGTCCACCGACAATGGCCACCGCCAGAGCGTAGATGAGCACTTCATAGCCGATGGTTGCCTCCATCATACCCAGCGGCAGCACCACGAGAGCCGCTACCCCAGCAAGGGCCGAACCGAATCCCACAGCAAGCGATCCGATCCAGTCGGACTCGATCCCGACCGAAAGAGCTGTCCGCTCGTTCTGGGCCATTCCGCGGAAGGCCAGCCCGATCTTGGTGTGGTGCACGAAGAGATAGAGCAGCACCACAAGCGCAAGACCCGTGCCCAAGACGATCAAGCGTTGTCCGTCCACTGCCACCCCCGCGATCTCCACACCCTCTTCCACGAGCAGGGGAAGACTATACCGAATCCCATAGAACCCACTCCACGTGAGAAGCTCAAGGATGGCTACGCCTGCAGCGAAGGTCACGACCAGCTCGGACAGGGGAATCCCTCTCACGCGGAGCAGGAGCACCCAATACATCGCGAAGCCCACCAGCCCCGTTGCAACCACGGTCAGGGGAGCGGCCGCGAGAAAGGGCAGACCCAGGTGGTTTATCAAGTTCCAAGCAACAAAACCAGCGAGGATGTACAGCGCGCCGTGCGCGAAGTTGGCAAGCCCGCTGATGCCGTAGGTCAGGGAAAAGCCCAACGCATAAAGGGCCAGAATGATACTGGATATGGTGCCATAGATGATCAAGGACATGAGCTGACCTTGCGGGAGCTGAGCTCTTGTGCTGTCTCCTCGGAGATCCGGACGGGCAGGAGACCATGAAAATTCACCGCCGGGCGTTGAGAACCTCGCCAACGCCGTTTCTGCAGGTCCTACCTGCCTATCCTGTCAAGTCAGTAAGGTTGAGGGCCCGGGGAGCGCGATTCTAGCAGAAAGGCCCTCCCCGGCTTGCCCTGACCTTACTTCTTCATCCACGGTGGTAGCTTGATCTTCCCTTCCGCAAGAAAGGCCGGGTAGACGGGCACCCTTTTCAGCTTGCCGTCCGCGCCCTTCTGCCATTGGAAAACCACTGCGACGCCTGTCTTGTTGGGGTCTTTGTGGCCGAAGACGGTGATGTGCTTATCGTTGAACTTCAGGTGGCCGCTCACCCCGTTGTAGTCGGTCTTTTCCAACGCGGCCACGAGCTTGTCGGGATCGAGACTGTTGGCGCGCTCGATCGCGTTCTTGAGGATGTACACCGCGTCGTACGCCGACGAATTCACTGCGGGGGCCTCCGGGGGCTCACCGAACTTTTTCACGTACTTCTTGAGAAATTCCCCGGTCTTGGGGAGCTTCTTGAGAGGCAGGGAAGCACCCACGGGGAATTCCACGGTGATGCTGTACTCCACGCCAGGGCCCAGGGTTTTCACTGCGCTGGCGGCTCCCATTGGCGGCACGAAGCCGACAACGAGGGCCGGCACCTTCATGGCTTTGTACTGTTTGGCAAAGATACCCGCGCCCATGGGCACGTCCCAGACCATGGCGATGACCTGGGCCTTGTCGTCCTTGGCTTTGGTCAGGGCCGGCGAGAAGTCGTTGGCACCCGCCGCGTATGCCTCGAAGCCCAGTTCGGTCCAGCCGGTCTTCTTACAGTGCTTCTTTATGAGTCCTGCAAAGGCCTTGGCCCACAGCGTATCCTGATACACGAACAAGACCTTCTTCAGGTTGAACTGTTTTTTCAGCATATCAAGCGCGGCAGCGATGTATGTCGCGGGGGTCAGCGCGTCGGTGGTAACCCGGAAGAGATACTTGTACTTTGCGGGATTCTCTGCGAATTTTTTCTGGAAACTCGGGGTTTGCGCGATCGTGCCCAGTTGAGGCACCTTGTATTTTGCTACAAGGTCCATGGACGCGATGAGCACCTCCGAGCGGAAAGCTCCTACGACGATAGCCTGGGGCTTTTCACCGGTGATAAGCTTTTCGTAGGCCATCAGCGCGTCGTGCACCGGGGTTCCCGGCTCTCCGCCCCGCGTGTCGGATACGACAACCTTGAAGGGACGTTTCTCCTTGCCGACCTTGACTCCACCGGCCTTGTTAATCTCATCGACCGCCAGTTCCACGGCTTTGACGCACCCCCTGCCAAAGGGAGTGTACAAGGACGTGGGAACGCCCAGGATTATGGGATTCGCGGCTTGAACCGGCACCGAATTGCCGGACATCAAAAGGCCCACGCCCAGCATCACGGCCAGGCATACCAACCAGTTCCTTCTCATGGACACACCTCCACTGGCATTGGGCTTGGCTGCACACGTCCTCGACCAGGGGATTTCCCAGGAACTGCACCCGTGAACCGCCTTCTCTGCGATGTCTCCCCGAGATCGCCGGCAGCCGAGACTATGATGGAAAGCAGTAGTCCTCCTATACTCAGCTCCTGAATCGTGTCTGTCGACGCGTTCCGGACTTCCATAAACGTGATATATTTGCTTCTATACTCTTTTCAGAATGAGGCCAGCGACAATCCGGCCCGACGGATGGATTGCCCTTGTGCCCTGAGAATACCTCAGCAGGCACTTTCCGGTCAATGGTGAATGAGCGATGGACTGTCTCCCGTCGAGAAAGTAGGTGGCGAGATCTTCCGAAGAGAACTCTGGGGCCGTCCGGTCAGGTGAGAACTCGACTCTCGAGGCGGTCCGGGAGCTCTGCTCGATTCTTGCTGAGATAGTCAGCCAGTGCGCGGATCACATGGTCGTTGACTTCTCCGCCGAGGCTTTCCAGTTCCTTCCATATCTTTTCAGGAACGACGATAGCCTTGCTTACGGACGGTACTTGTTCAGCTTCGTGAGTGGGCTGAATTGACAGGTCTTCCTGTTCCGGCGCTTGGATTCGGTAGTCGTCGGAGTCGGCGGCCCCTTGATATTCGGCCACGACGATGCCGCATTGAGGGCATTCGTCGGGCTCTTCCGATAGCTCCGCTCTGCAGAAGGGACACGTCCAGATCAGTTCGTCCGATGTCATTGCCGAATCCGACAAGTCGGCCAAGTTAATTCGTCCCCGCATATCCAGTTCGATCTCCGGCACGACCACCGATCCGATCAGTTTTCTCAGTGCTTGTGAGCCCTCTTGCGAAATATGGGTAATCTGGAATCCGGCTGCGTAGTTGGTTGGGGCTCCGGTCTGTCCCACCCATCTACAGATCGCCCGAAGTTGGATCGCGTTGACGGCAAACAAGTTCTCGGGCTTGATCGTCAGGTTTCTCACTTCCGTGACATACGTTTCGATCCCTTTGACGCACAGACCATGCTCGGTGAGATCGACAAGCACTCCTTCGATTTCGGGATCCTGTGTATCGATAACAGGTACAGGCCACGGGACCTTATGGCGGGGTGAGAAACGTATTCTTGCGCTTCCTTGGCCTCGTTTGTTGATCGGCGATCTGCCGTAGAGTTCCAGCGGCTTGGCGCCCGCCCCCTCGAGCTGGATGAACAGGGTTCTCAGCTCCTCTTCACTGAGCCCGTACTTGTCGATCAATTCGGTCGCGGTCATACCCGCTCGAATGTCCGCAATGAACTCCCGTCCGGAGATTGAACGCTCTGAAGTCATGATGAGGTCAGCCCACTTTGTGCACGATCCGGAACCTGCCTCACAATTATATACCGAGAGCGGAATCAGGTCAACATTTCAAGGTGTTGTATCACCATCCAGAGAGACGAGCCGGCCGTGAGCCCGGATCCTCGGGGCCGACCGCCAACCTGTTTTTATCCGGTTCTTGGTTTTCGACGAACCAGTGCATATCTTTTTTGCTAGGGATCGATCAATGCGTCTCTCTCTCAAGCGGGTCAGTACCGCGAAGGGAGAATGCGTCAGAGCTTTGCAAGCGAAAGAGAGAGATGACAAGATCCCGGCGGTTCCCATATTACGAGAAGCAATCAGGGCGCACGCTATTCTTCCTCTCTGCTCAGCTCTTTCCCGGATCGAGGGCGGATCGATGACCGGCACGGCGTCACGCGGGGTTGAAAAAGGGAGGACCTGTTTTGTTGCAAACCTCGGGCTCACCGGTGTGGAGGATGCGGATCGGTTCATGTCCGCAGCCAGAGAGCTTCGACTTGCCGGAGACGTGCCGGATCTTCTCCTGTTTCTTTCCCATCCCGGAACCGTTGCCCTGGGGCTCAAGGACAGGTTGAGCGAGCATCCGAGGGACCTTCTCGTCCCGATTCAGAGGCTGGAAGCGGAGGGAATAGCCCTGGCCCGTTCCGTTCGGGGCGGAGGGATCACCTATCACTGGCCCGGCCAGGTCGTATGCTATCCGGTGCTTTCCCTTGGCCCCTCCGAACGAAACATCCCTTCGTACATGCACAAACTCGAAGAAGTCGGAATCCGCACCCTGAGGTCTTTCGGGGTCGAATCCACGCGCAGGAGAGACAGCGCCGCTCATGTGGGTCTGTGGCATGATCGCGGTAAGGTCGCCTCCATGGGAGTACGGGTAAGCCATTGGGTGACGAGTTTCGGGTTCGCTATTAATCACGAGGGAGATCACGGGCCGTCGGCCTATGTCAGGCCATGCGGCCTGGAGGGCGTCCGGCTGACCACGTTGGAGGAGCTTCTGGATCAGGCGCCGCCAAGGAGTTGGGTGGTGGATGCGATCACGGAAAACTTCGCCGAGGTTCTCGAACGCCGGCCGGAAGAGATACCGGAAGAGACTCTCCAACACATCGAATCGCTCAGCAGAGCGACCGACCTAAATAACACAGGATGAAGGATAGCTGCCATGACCGAATTTGAAACGATCAGCGTAATGGATCCTGACGGGAATGTGCAGGAAGATACCGTCAAAGACATCCCCGACGAAAAGATAGAGAAGATGTACCGTCTCATGGTGTACGCCCGACTCTGGAACGGCAAGGCGCTGAGCCTTCAACGCCAGGGACGAATGGGGACTTTGGCTTCCATCAGGGGTCAGGAGGCGTCCAACATCGGTATGGCCGTGGCCCTCGGACCCGAAGACTGGTTCTGTCCCTCATTTCGAGAAACTGGAGCCCAGATGGCGCTCGGATTGAGCCCGAAGGATATCTACACCTACTGGGGCGGTGACGAGCGAGGCTCGAAGCCTCGGAAACGGGTCCTCCCGGTCTGCATTACCGTCGGTTCGCACCTGTGCCATGCGGCTGGGATCGCTTTCGGAGCCAAACTCAGGGGAGAAAGGATTGCGGTCCTCTCTTCCTCGGGCGATGGCTCGACATCCCAGGGAGATTTTCACGAAGCCCTCAACTTTGCCGGAGTTTACCGGCTTCCCGCGGTCTTCGCGATCCAGAACAACCATTGGGCGATTTCGGTGCCCCTGAGCAAACAGACCGCATCGGAGACCCTGGCTCAGAAGGCGCTTGCCTACGGGATAGACGGCTTCCGGGTGGACGGAAACGATGTCTTTGCCGTCTATCTGACGATTAAACGATGCCTGGATGCAGCACGCGAAGAGTTCAAACCCGCGCTCGTGGAACTCGTCACGTACCGCATGGACGATCATACCACCGCGGATGA
The DNA here is from genome assembly GCA_964497585.1 of uncultured Syntrophaceae bacterium. GTDB lineage: Bacteria > Desulfobacterota > Desulfomonilia > Desulfomonilales > Desulfomonilaceae > CAZCDS01. Next base: position 32,112 of record CAZCDS010000038.1, on the reverse strand, counting down.
TGCGAGCCGTTACCGAAGCGAGGAGGAGGTCGCGGCATGGCGGGAGAAGGATCCCGTAGACCGGATGAGGAAATTCCTCGTTGCCAAACGGGGCTGGAACGACGAAAAGGAAGCCGCTCTGATAGCGGAGCTGACGGAAGAAGTGGAAAAGAGCGTGAGAGAGCTTGAGGGTGTTGCGCCTCCGCAGCCGGGGGATATGTTCAACTACATGTACACTGAGATGCCCTGGCACCTGCAAGAGGAAAAGCAAGAGGTGCTCGATCAGTTGGGCGAATCCGCGAGGTGAGTTATGGCACGTCTATCTATGGTGGAAGCGATCAATGCGGCGCTCGATGAGCTGATGGGAAGAGACGAACGTGTCGTGGTCCTGGGCGAGGACGTTGGTGTAGACGGGGGAGTTTTCAGGGCCACGGTCAATCTCTATGAGAAATACGGCGAGACGCGGGTCATCGACACGCCTCTCGCTGAAAGCGGTATCGTGGGAACGGCAATCGGCATGGCCATCTACGGCATGCGACCCGTCGCGGAGATCCAATTCGAAGGCTTCATGTTCAAGGCATTCGACCAGATATACAGTCACGCTTCCCGTATGCTGCGCAGGTCCCAGGGGGTCTACGGGGTTCCTCTCGTGGTACGCGCCCCGTACGGCGCGGGAGTAAGGGCTCTCGAGCATCATTCCGACGCACCGGAAGCCCTCTTTTGCCACCTTCCCGGCCTCAAGGTTGTCATACCCTCCACCCCCTCCGACGCGAAGGGCCTTCTCATCTCCGCGGTGGAGGATCCTGATCCGGTCATCTACCTTGAGCCCAAGCGACTCTACCGGCTCTTCAAGGAAGAGGTTCCCGACGGGAATCACCAAGTGCCGCTTGGAAAGGCGAGGCTGGTCAAAGAAGGCGGCGACATTACCATCGTAACCTATGGCGGGATGGTTCCGATTTGTGAAAAAGCGGCCCAGCATGTTGCCAACGAGGGAGTGGACGCGGAACTGCTTGATCTGCGCACCGTCTGGCCCTTTGACGTCGATGCAATTACCGAATCGGTGAACAAGACGGGCCGTCTGGTTATCGTGCACGAGGCGCCTCGTTCCTTCGGCGTCGGAGCCGAGATCGCGGCAACGGTGGCAGAGCGATGCCTGCTGTCGCTCCATGCCCCTATCAAACGGGTAACCGGATACGACATCGTCCCGCCGTTGGCAAAGCTCGAGGAATACAACTATCCCGACCCGGAACGGGTGGTGAGATCAATCCACGAATCCATGGAATTCTAGGAGCCGACTCAAGGAGGATCTTCGCCCATGAGACAAGTATTCAGGCTCCCCGATGTGGGAGAGGGAATAGCGGAAGCGGAAATCGTGGAATACCTCGTCAACGTTGGGGATGAGGTCAAAGCGGATCAGCCCGTGGTTCGGGTCGAAACGGACAAGGCCGTGGTGGAACTACCTGCACCCGTGAGCGGGACCATCGCGGAGGTCCCCCACAAGCCGGGCGATACGGTGCGAGTCGGCGAACCGCTCCTTGTGATCGAGACCGAAGCGGTCATCGAAGAACCCGCGGCTCGTGCAGAGAAGCCACCTCCGCCCGAGGCTGAGCCCCTGAAGAAAGTCGTCCCGATGCCTGAGAGGCGACCCGCGGCAGCCACGTCGGCCCAAAGGGTACTCGCGACGCCCAGGACGCGGCGCCTCGCAAGGGAACTGGCAGTGGACATTGCTACGGTTCAAGGTACCGGTCGCGGAGGTCGTATCACTGACGACGACGTGCGCGCCGCAGTTGCTCAGGCCGCTCCGCCGCCACCGAAAGCGCCCACCGCGGCCGCGGTCCAGGCTCCTGCAACCGCGGGCTTCGACTTCGAGAAGTACGGCACCACGAGACGAGAGCCTCTCAAGGGTGTCCGGAAGGTTACCGCCGAAGTCATGGCCCGTTCCTGGTCCACGATCCCGCACGTAACGCACTTCGATGAGGCGGACGTGACCGAAATGCTCAAAGTGGTCGAGCAGCAGCGAGGACTCGCGGAGGAACGCAAGGTCAAGCTGACGATCCTCGCGTTTCTCACCAAGGCGGCAGCGGACGCTCTGAAAAAGTATCCTCATTTCAATGCCTCGCTTGACGAGAGCACCGGAGAACTGGTCTACAAAGAGTACTTTAACATCGGCTTTGCAACTGACACGGAGCACGGGCTCATGGTCCCCGTGGTGCGGGACGTGGACAAGAAGTCCATTATTCAGATTGCCGGCGAGATCCAGGACTTGAGCACAAGAGCCCGCAACCGAACGATCGAGCTTGAGGAGCTGCGAGGCGGTACTTTTACCATCTCAAACGTCGGTGCGCTCGGTGGCACCTTTGCCACACCGATTATCGTCCATCCGGAAGTGGCAATACTGTGCTCGCTCCGGGCCAAACAACGACCGGTGGTACTCAACGGCGAGATCGCCGCCAGAACCATCATGCCGCTGACTATCTCCTTCGATCATCGGGTCCTCGATGGAGCGGATGCAGCTCGGTTCATGACCCATGTCATCACGCTCCTGGAAGACCCCATGCGAATGCTCGTCGATGTGGCGTAAGCAGCGCAGCGCGGAGGGAAAATAGTTGCGGGGAGATGACGCTGCGAGCGGTAGGCGCACGCCATGCTATGCACGCGCTTCCGCAGGAGTGCAGCAGAGGAATCGTAACAGTAATCAGGATGGGATGGGCCCTCACTGGTACCCCGGCGCTTCTACGCGGCGGGGAGTTGGGGTACCAAGGATTTGCACGAGCAGCTCCGTCTCTTCCTGCTCCGACGCCCTGGCGGGAGAATCATCGCGAAACGGTAACAGGAGCGCCTCGAAGGAGAACAACCATGGTTGTAGGTGACTTCACCCAGGGGACACAGGTAGCCGTAATCGGCGGGGGCACAGGCGGGTACGTCGCCGCAATCAGGGCGGCACAGCTTGGGCTGGAGGTAACGCTCATCGAAAGGGAGCAACTAGGCGGAGTCTGCCTCAACTGGGGCTGCATCCCGTCCAAGGCCCTGATCCACGTTGCAGACCTGAAAGCGCAGATAGAGCACGCGGGCGAGGTCGGACTCGTGACCGGACGCGCCACGGTGGACCTTGGCAAGATGATGGAATGGAAGAACGGCATCATTGGGAAGCTGCGCAACGGCGTGGCTTCTTTGCTCAAGAGCAACAATGTCGAGGTGATAACAGGCGCTGCTCATCTGACGGGCGATCGGACATTCAACGTAGAAAGCCCCGACGGCGTGCATCGGTTCGAGTTCAAGCACTGCATACTTGCAACAGGATCCGCGCCTGCACGATTGCCCGGCATGCCCCGAGACGGCGAGTTGGTCATCGATTCAACGGACGCGCTTGAGCCCGCTGATCTGCCCGAGCGTCTGGCTGTAGTCGGCGCGGGTGCAGTCGGCCTCGAACTCGGTATGGTGTACGCCAAATTCGGCACCAAGGTTACTATCCTCGAGGGCCTTGACAGGTTCCTTCCCATGGTGGATGCACAGATTCCTCCTGTGATGGAGCGCTCTCTCAGGAAAATGGAAATCGACCTGATTCTTTCGGCCCGGGTCCAAGGCATGAAACTGACCGACTCCGGAGCGGAGCTCGCTTACTGGACACCGGAAGGCGAGAAATCCCTCAGGGTGGACCGCATCCTCGTGGCGGTGGGGCGACGCCCCAATACGAGCGAGATCGGCCTTGACAAGGCTGGTGTGAAACTCGACCAGAGAGGCTTTGTGCAGGTCAACGAAAGGATGGAGACCTCGGTTCCCGGCATCTACGCGGTCGGTGACATTGTTACCGGACCGATGCTCGCTCACAAGGCGTCGTACCAGGGAAAAGTCGCCGCGGAAGTAATCGCCGGCGAGCCCGCAGCCTTCGAAGGAGTTGCGGTCCCTTCGGTGATCTTCAGCGATCCGGAGATCGCAACGGTCGGCCTCACCGAAGACGAGGCGAAAGCGCAGGGAATCAAGGTCAAAACCGGAGTCTTCCCGTTCAAGGCACTCGGTCGCGCGATGACTCTCGGGGAGGAAGGGATCGGCTTCAGCAAGGTCGTCTCTGACGAAGAAACGGGCATCGTGCTCGGTGTACACATTGTCGGGCCCGCCGCATCGGACCTGATCGCGGAAGGATGTCTTGCGGTAACATCCGCCATGCACTTCGAGGATCTCACCCTCACGATCCATCCTCATCCAACGCTTCCCGAGAGTATCGAAGAAGCCGCGGAACAGATCGAGCACCGGGCAATACACATATTCAACCCGAAGAAGCCCGGCGAATGAAACCCCGTCTCCGGCCGCACTGGCCCATGACCGATGTTGCGGTACCCCTGAGGGCCAGGGGACCGGTTGACGCGACAGGAACGAGCTTGACCTCCTCAAGGAGGATGCACAGCCTTGGATTAGGGTGTAGTGGGGACAAGACACCCTGACTCCGCTGGAGGAGGTACGAAATGAAAACAGCAAGTAGTTCCAAGTTCTCAAGCAAATGCTGTTGTATCGATCACGTCTGTTACAGGTTGAGCGAAAAACTGGATAAGTCGGCTTGCTCCAGCCGAGGAGGCAACGTGGTCGAAGGGTGCAGCAACTGCAAATAACGCACTGCCGGCGATGTGACTGGATCTGATACGCGTTTTACCTTCCCGCCGTTTGCGGCTTCCACCCTGGGGCGCCGGCATGATGAAGGCCGGCCGCCCCACTATGATGCGTCGAAACACCCGTCTGAAGATCTCTTGGCATTTACTACTTGATTGATCACGTCGGAGGAGGAGTGATACCGGAATTGGGCATCCGGTTTTCTGTCCGTTGGTTCAAACCTCCATGCAATGGAAGCGCAACCATGCGTCCCGCAAGACCTGAAAGAGCCTTCTCATGCTTACCCTGGTCCAAGAACAGGGGATAGGGGATTCTGCTTGCCCCGTCACCCTCACGGAAGAGGACGGGTTGCGCAAATCAACTGAGAAGGTCCCGCATGGGACCTAATCGATGTCCAGGTCCCGGGGCAATTTCATCCTACTCCACAGCTCGCCCCACTCCTTCTTGAGCTTGCTCTGCAATCGTTTCTCCAGCTTGGGCCAGTGGGCCTTGCCCTGCGCAAGATCGCCGAAAATCTCCGCGACCAGTTCATCAAGGCGGTACATCTCGTCTTTGGGAAGGAAGGATATCGCGCCACGGTCGATAGATCGCTGCATGCTCTCGGCATTCATGGAGTGCGCGGTGAGCATGACGGCTCGTATGTTCTTTTCCCTTGCGTGGTGGAGCAAATCGAATCCGCGGACTCCCATAATGTCCAGGATCGCGAGATCGAACTCATCCTTTTCCAGGTGTTCCTTCGCGGTCTTGAAATCGGTTGCCGTGGTGAGAATGCACGAGCTGAGCTGCTCTTTGACAATATCGAGCACATCCTGTTCGTCATCCACGACGAGGATCTTCTTGCCTGAGAGTATCTCTTCGTATGCCATGATGCGGCTCCTGAGAGCAGCTAGGCTCTTGGGTTCGCGCGTCCCCGAGAGCGGCTCGAACGCTCCCGTCCTATTTTGGCGGGAGAATGAACTTCGCTGTGGCCAGATCGGGCGGCCACACGCATTGGAACTTGCCGTCAATGACCTGGAGCACCTGCGTGCGAACGCTGTTCTGTCGTTCAAAATCGTAGTACGAATAGAACTTTACCGGCCCGAAGGGCGTGGTCATGTATGTCTTGTTTAGAGCTGCTCTTATGGTTGCGGGACTTATGAAAGGGGCTCGCTCCAATGTATCCGCGGCCACGAGGAGCGCGCTATACGCTTCCGCGCCGTGGTAATCCGGGTCCGCGGAATACCGGTCGACGTATCGCTTGAAATACTCCTTGGCGCCGGGATAGGGCACGTTGTGGAACCAGAGTGTTGCGGTAAACACGTGATTCGCGTCCTTGCCGGCCTGCTTTATGAATTGCTGGTGGGTGAATCCGCCCGCTCCTCCGCAGAGCATCGACTTGATGCCTAGTTCACGTATAGTCTTCACAAGCTCGACTGCGTCGTTGAGGTAGGAAACCATATAGATGACGTCCGGGGGGTCTTCGGTGAGCAGCGCTACCAGGGGCCGGAAATAGCCGGGAGCCGCCCGTGCCTTGTCATACGATATCAACTGCCGAATCTCGATGGCGTTCTTATCGCAGAATTCCATCATCCGTCTCATGCCGTAGGTCCCGAACATGCTCTCTTCATATACGATTGCCATGGAAGCGGGTCTTGCGTTCTTGATCCAGAAATCCTGCAGCCCTTTGGTATACTCGCTGATGGGTGGGTTGAGCCGGTAGACATTCTTCCATCCCTGCTGCGTGATCTTGTCCGCGGAGGCTGTGCAAATGAGGAAGGGAACTCCAAGGCGGTCAGCCTCCCGTGCCATGTAATAGGTCGTGCTGCTGGAATATCCACCCACGAGCATGACTGCTTTGGATTCCTTGACCAGCCTCGTGACGACGCGAACCCCTTCCGCTGCTTCGCCCTTGTCGTCTCCGTAGATAACCTTGAGAGGACGCCGTCCATTGATTCCGCCCTTTTTGTTGATGGTCTCCTTGGCCAGCTCGAATGAGTTCTTCATCATGACGCCAAATGCCTGGAGGTCTCCGGAAAGGGGAACCGGAACCCCTATTGTCACGGGCGCTCGATTTTGTACGTCTTGTTCCCCTGCCCGTCCACCCGCGAGATCGGCATGATTGACGCCAGCAATGACAAGAAGGAGGAGAACAATTTGAAGTGACTTGCGCATTTCCTCTTACCTCTGCGGAGAGTCCCGCTCAGGTCGATCGGACCAAAGGAGACGTGCCGCGAACGGCTCGCGCACCTGCCCGCTAGTGTTTCCCCGTGCCCATGTGCTGGGCCCAATCCGGGAAGACGCCGGTATCAATACCGAACACCGCTGATGCCAGAAGGTAGAAGACCGCGGTGATGACAATCACGCCCACGAGGTTCATGAAGAGCCCGACCCGCGCCATCTCCCATATCTTGATTCGTCCGCTTCCGAAAACGATCGCGTTCGGTGGTGTGGCCACCGGCATCATGAACGCGCAGGAGGCCGAAAGTGTGGCGGGGATCATGAGAAACAGCGGGTTCATCTGGATCGCGCCCGCAACAGAAGCCAGAATCGGAAGAATCATCTCGGTGGTCGCCGTGTTTGACGTCAGCTCGGTCAGGAAGGTGAGCGTAAGACAGATCGCGACGATCATGATTATCGGGGAAATACCGGCCAGTCCGGCAAACTGGTCGCCGATCACAGCGGAAAGACCGGTCACCTGAAAGCCCTTTGCCAGCGCAAAACCGCCCCCGAACAGAAGAACGATATTCCAGGGCAGCCGTCTGAACACGTCGGGGCTCATGATGGTCGCGGTGTGCGCGTCCTTGCTGCGGGTCGGTATGAGAAACATGAGCATGGCCATGCAGAGCGCCACCGTACCGTCGTCGATGAGCTTGGGATACGGCAGCAGCGCGGACCAGCCGGGGATCGTGAGGAAACCGAGCTTCAGGCTCTTCCTGAAAACCCACAGGAAAGCCGTCGTCGCGAAGACGATCATCACCGCCTTCTCCTCGAAGCTCATACGTCCCAGGCCCCGGTACTCTTCTTCAACGATAGACCTGTCAACTTTCAGGTGTCCGGGTACGCGGAGAAACACCTTCGTCATCAGCAGCCACGCCATGGCCAGCAGGATGACGGTAAGGGGGAGACCCATGAGAAACCACTGACCGAATGTGATCGGCGTGGCTTCAGGGAAAGTTATTTCGAATATGCGGGCGAAGGAGAGATTCGGAGGTGTTCCCACCAGCGTAGCGATTCCACCGATGGAACAGGCGTAGGCTATGCCGAGCATCAAGCCCACGGAGAAGGTATGGGTCTCTTCCTCCGCGAATTGCTCCTCCATCCTGAGGATGATCGCAAGGCCGATAGGGAGCATCATGATCGACGTGGCCGTATTGGATATCCACATCGAGAGGAAGGCCGAAGCCGCCATGAACCCGAACACGATGCGGGAGGGTCCCCCTCCGACCGTTCGTATGATGCGGAGCGCGATCCGCTTGTGGAGGTTCCACTTCTCCATTGTCACGGCGATCATGAAACCGCCCAGGAAGAGGAAGATCGTGCTGTTGATATAAATCGGCGCGGTTGCTTTGCCCTTCAAGATGCCGAGTAAGGGGTACAGAATCATCGGCAGAAGCGCGGTGGCGGCAAGCGGAATTGCGTCAGTAATCCACCACGTTGCCATGAGAACCGCCACCGCGGCCATCCGGGTGACAACCGGTTTTCCCGGCTGCAGGTCTGTCAGCAGCACCAAGAGGAACAGAATCGGCCCCAGGACGAGACCTATCTTCTGCCCCAGACTCCTCCGGCTTTCAGCCCTTTCCTCGTGCATGGCACTCTCCCTCCTGTTGAAGGGCTAGGGAAAACACTAGAGCATCCTGGACAAAGAGTTCAGAGCCCGCAACGGACTTCCTTGTGTGACGGTTCACCGGGACGTGTATCGCTGTCGCACATTTCAGCCGCCGAGAAACGAGGCAATCAAGAAGACGACGAATTTCGACTATCGAGCCACAAAGACACAAAGAAGGCCGGACTCGCACTTTGAAATGTTAGGACGAACCGCTGATCACTTCACCATCCTGCTAATGTCCTTGAACTTGTCTGATTCGGCCGTGCCCAGCAGCTCGAAGAGGAGCGTTTCCACACTGGTGAGCGCGGCTCCGTAGGCCGTGCATCGCTCCCAACCAACGGCCCTGTTTTCGGGCGTGCGTGAGGAAACCGCGTCCGCGATCACTTCCACTTCGTATCCGAGGTCCAAAAGGTCAATGACTGTTTGGTACACACAAACATGGCTTTCAATGCCCGCGACGAGGACTATCTCCCGCCCTTGCTTCTCGAGCTCTTCCATGAAGGCCGGCTCTCCGCAGCAACTGAAGCTCATCTTGCTAATAACAGGGGTGTCTTCCAGCAGCTCGGCCAGCTCAGGGATAGTCGGGCCCAGGCCGGCGGGGTTCTGTTCCGACGCAATGATGGGCAACCCAAAGAGCTTGGCCCCTTGTACGAGCTTCACAGCATTTTGGATCAGGGCTTCCCTCTCGTGCATGACACGGCTCAATTTCACTTGGAGGTCAACGAGAATGAGAACCGGATATTCTGAGGTCAGCATGGCGTGTGTCCTTTCCCTTACGCGCATCCGCGGCAGTGTTCAGATCAGCGTGGGTCCCTCCGCCCTGATGAGGCGGACGAACCGGCGGTACGAGGGAAGATGGTATCATTTCAGCAGCGAAGAATGAATCCGGAGTGCAGGCGTTCGGCTTTCCGAGTCTCTCGCAAATCTCTTTCTATTCCCGGGTGGCTGATTCACAAGCTGGGCTCGGGGCAGTCGGCCGTTACCACTACTTCCAGGGCCCTTATCTCATTCGAATTCGAAGGAGATATCATCCAGTTCGTCGTCGATACTGTATGTCCGAGAGTACGAAATCGATACGGCAGACCGGTCAAAGGGTTCGTTCCAGACGAGGGCCGGGACGAAAGTCGACAGGGGAAAAGAGACCATCTTCTTTGAATCGACAACATCCAGGAGTTTGGGCAGCGTATCCGCTGTTCTTCTTCTATCATGCAACAGGATCACGTCTCGCGGCTGGACCTTCTCCATCAGCGCTATGATGCTTGAGGATCGTCTGGGTAGGTAGTCGCGCGTATCCACATCCCACCATGCAGGCCGGTATGCCAGTTCGGAAAGCAGGTCCTTCATTGCCCGGTGGCTGTAGGTCGTTCCCGGATCTCCGAAAGGATACCGAAAGAACCGGTTCTGCCGCTTTTCCTCCACGCCCGCCGCTTGTACAAGCTCTTCTATCAGATCATGCGTCCGCTTTATCTCCTGCTTCGCCCTGTCAACGGAGATCTCCGAGAACCGGGGGTGGGAATAGGAATGGTTCCCGAGCTCATGTCCTTCTTTGAGCGCACGGATAGCAGAAGCCCGAAGCGTCTTGTTGGTGAGATGGCGGCCGATAACGAAAAACGTAGCCTTCTGCTTCCTGCTGGCTAGCTGGTCGAGAATCGCCTCGGTGCATCGGGCAGGGCCGTCGTCAAAGGTAAGGAATAGGGGGCCGGCTGCTTGTGACGAGGATCCGGACCCCGTGCTGTGAGCCGAGGGACCGGGGTCGCCCCCGGACTCCTTCCTTGGAGCAATCCACTCGTCCGGCACCCGTGACCGACAGGGGACCGAAGCAGCCGCGGTGATGAACAAGGCCGCGCCCAGCGCGAGAAAGCTCCTCCGTCCCGGATCAGAGAGACCGGCCTCGTCCCGCGTCAAAGGCAAACGATTCTCCGTTCCTTGCCCCGAGCCTGCTCCTTCTTGGGTCCACTGCATGATTCCCAACATCCTCCGGCACTCCGGGCCGCGTGTTACTCCCACGTGTAGCGTTGCTTTAAGACAGAGGTTTTCTTAGTCATATCGAAAGAACAACGGAGATGTCAAGAACAGGAGAGAGCGGTACCGGGTTTTGTCACGGTCCAACTTGGCCTCAGCGAGCGCTCGGGCTCATTGGATTGCGCTCATATGGCCAAAGCAGGGTTTCGGTATGCGAAGACATGAATCTGAAGCGCGGCCCACGGTTTTCCTGTCCTTCGATCCGTAGGAACTGACGAGCAGTGCTATAGTAAGAGCATCCAGGTGCATGGGAGGTTATCGGGAAATGGATCCGCAGGAAAAGGAGTCCCCCGATCGCAATCGGGTATCCACGGGGCCTCTCAAGATTCATCAGGAGGGCGACAAGCTCTATGTCACCGGATTCGGATTGTGGATACCGGTCGAGACCGAAGATGAGGGACGGGAGCTGATCGCCGAACTTGAGGACCAGGGCTTTCGAATCTGCTATTGATGCCGATTCGCTTTCAGTCCGCGTCGAGCAATCCTGCCGAAGGCTCGTCAGCAGATCGGAGATCTTCCACCAGGTCCGGATCCTCATGACGACCTCTCCCAGACGCTACGGTCCCGCCGGAGTGTCGGACCAGACAAGGCTTGAGCCCAATCCGTGTTTCCGTACGGGACACGTCAGCGTGGATTCTGCGTCAACACAGGTCCAACTCTATCTTGAACGCGTCGAACAGGATGTTGGTGGCCACCGCCCGGGCCCCGTGAACAACGGCATCGAAGATGTCCTGCTCGCTCCAGCCGAGGCCGCGAAGTCGATCGACGTCCGAGGCGATGACCCCGTGCGGATCCTTGGTTGCCTTCAACACGAACTTGATGAGAGCCTTCTCCTTATCCGACATGGGGACCTTGTCCGCGTCAGCCTTGGCCGCCTCGATCTGCTCCAGTGTCAAACCCGCCTGTGTCAGGAGCATGTTGTTCAACCCGACGCAGTAGGGTGAGTTCGTAGATTCTGCCACGAGCATCCGTATCATCGCCAGGAAAGCCATCGACAGGGTGGGATGTCCCCTGTAGTAGGCTATGAAGTCCAACTGATTCTCGAGGATTGCGGGGCTCACCCCGAGAATCCGCACATTGTTCGGCACAACGCCGAACATCGCCTCCGTTTCCTTGTACAGTTCTGCGAGCTTGCCCTCCGCTTCTGCCGGCGGCGTCGTTTTGATCAGTGCCATGGGATATCCTCCTTAATGGAAATGGGGTGCCACGAAAGGCCCCGTGTGAGAGCGAGGTTGTAATAGACCGGTCTATTTCTAAAGAACAAAAAAATTATTTCCGCAAAATGCGCTCGAATACGAACCGCGCAAAGAGAGCCAGCGGCTCGGTGCTCTTTTGCGCCTTCATGCGCAGGAGCGCGCCTTCCCAACTGTTGAGGATGAAATCCGCGGTTGCGTCCGTATCAAGGTCCTGCCCTATCTCTCCGGCTGTCTGAGCCTCACTGAGACAGGAGGCTATGGCGGCTTTCATCCTTTGAAACGATTCGTCGAGCTTCGCCCGAAACGCGTCGTTCAATCCGCCCATCTCCTGGGTTATGTTGCCGATGGGGCAGCCGGTCTGACATTCCCGCTCCAGGCAGACCTGCTCAAACGCGGCGAAGAATGCCCTGAGCCTTTCGAGGGGGGGCGAGTGAGACTTCCTCAGATGTGTGTCGATCATCACCCGGAAGAATTGCATATAGTAGTCAATGAGTTCCAGGCCGAACTGCTCCTTGCTTTTGAAGTAGAAATAGAACGACCCCTTGGGTACTCCTGCGCTTTCGAGGATCTCCTGGATCCCGGTGTTATTGAATCCCTGTCGGTAAACCAGCTCGGCTCCCTGCTGAAGGATCTTGGCTTTTGTTTCTTGTCTTGTCATGGGCATCCGGAATGAAGAATCTTCCGCCAGGTAATAGACCGGTCGTCTAGAAATGTCAAATCTTTTCTCTCCGCTTACCGGACGCCCTCCTCTGGAAAGACCCTTCAGGGCTTTGTTTTTCGAGAGTTCGCTGCGATTCCGTCGCTTCTATTGGAACGCGCCCCATCGGACCCGAGGAAGCCCACAGGTTTTCGGAATCGTGAGAATATGTTTGCGGGCCCGTTCTTCGAGCGCGCTGCGAAGCTCTTTCTGATTCGCAACCCACGCGAGGCCCACCAAAATCGGGTCTTTGCTTGAGTCGAGCCGTTGAATGAGTACGTCGATGACGTCCTTTTGGCCGACGCCAATCAGGGAGAGAAACGCGAACCGGACTCTGCGCGTGTCCGCTGAGCGCAGATCTGTCAGGAGCACCTTCTTTGCAGCAGGCCAGTTGCGCCTCAGTTCAGAGCCTTTCCTGAGGCCGGCCAGGTACAGTATACGCTCTTCTTCCGACTGCGGCTTCCAACCGAGCTTCGCGAGGCTCCGAGCTACGGCCTGCGCTGAATACCAATCGCTGAGGTTGGCGGTCAGCGGCTTTAGAGCCCGTCGGTCATCCTGGTTTCCGAGCGCGGCCGCCGCGTTTTCGCGCACCCGTCCACTCGGGTCCTTGAGGGCCGCGATCAGTGGCTCGACCGCGCGCGGATCCTTGATCGTCACGAGGGCTTCTGCCGCGTGGGATCGAACGAAGGAATTATCGTCCTTCAACGCGGAGATGAGTGGTTCGAGCGCGCTCGGGTCTCCGATCCGGCCCAGGGCATAAGTGGCCCCGCTCCGAACCCGGGGATTTTTGTCCTTGAGCGCGGCAATCAGCGGTTGCACGGCATGGGGGTCTTTCACATAGCCGAGCGCTATAGCGGCCTGACCCCGCACGTCCGCGGACTTGTCCGTGAGCGCCTTCAGGAGGGGTTTCACCGCCCGTTCGTCCCCAATCTGACCAAGTGCGTGGGCCGCGCCGCTCCGGACCTGCCAGGTCGTGTCCTTGAGCGCGTCAATGATGGGCTCGGTGGCCCGGGAGTCTTTGATCGGGCCGAGTGCGAGGCACGCGGCTCGACGAACCCTCCAACTCTCATCTTTGAGAGCCTTGACGAGCGGCGAAACCGTTCCGGGGTCTTTGAGCTTTCGCAGCGCCCGCGCCGCAGTAACACGAACCATGAGGTCGTCGTCCTCCAGTGCGTTTGCTAACGCCGGTGCTGCTTTACGGTCTCGGACTATCCCCAGGGCAGCCGTGACGGTCATCCGTACGAAGCAGTTCTCATCGTTGAGGAGGGGGACCAATTGCCGGACCGTTTCAGGATCCCTCAGGAGACCGACCGCGGAAGCGGCGGTTGCTCGCACGATCCAGTTCCCGTTCTTCAACCTTACGGTCAGCGGCAGGAGCGATCGTTTGTCTTGTATCCTTGCCAATGCCCAGGAGGGAGTGCCCTCGATGTAGTCCCACAGGCGTTCTCTCTCAGCGGAGATCGTACAGGCACCCGGCCCCGCTGGGCCAAATCGCCGATCGAACCACGGGGCTTGCCTCTGAGCGAGCACCTTTTCCCGCGGCAACGCGTCGATCAGCGGGGTCACCGCGGGCTTGCCGATACGGCTGAGCGACGATACCGCTGCGCGACGAACGGCGAGACTGTCGTCGCTCAGGGCCCCTATCAGCGGACCGACCGCCCGGGGGTCTTTGGAGTTCCCGAGGTTTCCGGCAGCGTTTCTTCTGACCTTCCAGTTCTTGTCAGTGAGATTTGCGATATCTGTGTCGACCGGGTCTCCGAAGGTGAGAGAGACCAGGGCTAAGACCAGAATCGCGGCCAAACCGGCTGCGGTTGCACGTTTGGTTTTCATGACTCACGTCCTTTTTCCCGGCGGCATCGAACGCGCTTGTGTATTCTTCCCCTGGCTACTCTTAAAATGCTCGGATTTGAGTCAAAGGCAAGTCCCGGAAAGGAAGAACCGGGTCACAGAACTGGGAGATTAGATTTCCCAGTCCTCCTTCCCGGAATGTGGCCGGCTTCAGCATCCGGCCTTTGGAAATGTTTATGAAGAGATTGAGGAGACCTGTCCGATCAACCGAACAAGGTCTCCTCAACGATCAGGTGATTCGACCTACCTGGTGGTGACTCGTCCGAGGTCGGCCGTGATGCCGAGGTTCCACCCGGTGAAGAGGAGCAGTCTCCTGATATTCTGATCGACCCAGGCGTCGGCTCGAGCGATCCGGCTACGCGGGACATAGACCAGGTCGTAACGGCCGAGGTAGTAGTCCTCGTTCGACCCGAGCGCACTGAGATCGGTGGTCCGCGTTATGAATCTGCCGTCAGGCCCCTTAGACACTACGAGCACCGACCGAGGCTCGGCGGTCTCGAGGGTGCCCCCGGCCATGGCAATTGCCTGCTGAACCGTGGTCGGACCCTTGAGGGTAAATACTCCCCGCGTGCGCACTTCGCCGTCGACGAAGACCTTGTTTCCGATGACTTCTCGGAGCATCACGGATACCTTGATGTCTCCGATAAGCTTTTGGTACCGCTTGTTTACCTCTTTGGTGAGCTGGGCAACGGTCAGACCAGCGGCCTGCTGATCCGTAATAAGCGGCAATGAGAGTTGGCCGTCGGGCCGAATGGTGATCAGCCGTGCCTGGCCATAAGGCGCGGTCGCGATCGCCCTTTGTAACTCGGCGAGCCTGGCATTGAATTCCCGGAGGCTCACGGTGATCACGGGCTCCTTGAGCAGATCCGAGTAGATTCTGGTCAACTTGCGTTTGACCTCATCCGCGGTAAGGCCTGCAATCTCGACATCGTCCTTTCTGGGAATGCTGATCTTGCCGTCGGGTCGGACCCGTACAGTGCGATTCATTTCGGGATGGAACGCAAACTCCACGTCAACCTGATCCCGAACAGTGATCCTGTAGGGCTTCTTTGTGACGGTCGGAATGGTAAGATACAGGAACTCCAGAATATCTCCTTCAGCCAGTCTATACAGGCCGAAAGGAAAATGCTTGGTCACGCACTGCGCCATTTGGGGAGGAGTTTCGTTGATAACGGCTCGGTGCTTGGGTATGACGCACCCGCACAGGGCGAGGATCGTCATCAGGATGACGGCTCGCGGGAAGTAGCCGATTCTTTTTGAGATTTCAACACTGTTCGTCTTCATGATGCAGTTTCCTGTCTAACAAACCTGTTCCGTCACCGGTCTCGGTCCCCGAGAGAGCGTGGCCGGGGCGAGGCATGTGTCACTCGCTAGAAGGCGCCGCCGACGGTGAAAAAGAGACCGTTTCGACTCGTTTCGAAAATCCGCCCTGAGAAGGGCTCCAGGTCGTGGAAGAAGATTTCACGTTGGAAGCCGACCTTTGCGTTGAAAACGGGGCCCACCGCGCTGGTAAAGTCGACGGTTAAGCCCGCGTAAATGTCCACGTAGTTGACGAAGTTCGGCGTCATGCCGTACGTCATGCGGGCGGTTCCGCCAAGCCCCAGAGGAACCCCGATCCGTCCGAAGAAACGGGACATTTTGCTCGAAACATGGGCTCCAAGGCAGGGTATCATCTCATCGACGGCCAGGGTGTCTTCGAATCCCTGGCCGGATCCCTCGAGCCTGATCATCTGCCGGATGTACCGGAGATCACCGTTGAACCCGGCGTACCATCTCGGGCCCACGATGAAGTCCAGATCGTACCCGAACCCGAACGACGCGGTTTCCAGTTGGGACGAAATTTCGGTACCGGGTTCATAGACGGCGTTGCGGGTTCTCAGCTCACGAATGAGGACTTTCGACCCCTTGTAATGTTCCGGCGCAGTTCCGTAGACCCGGAGCACATGGTGCTCGAGCGGCCGGACGGAGAACAAGAGCCGGTAGGCCCTGCGCTCGGCAGGCAACCCGAGGTCCGCCTGCAGATCGTTGAGTGTCCCGAGTGCTCCCGTCTCGCGCTCGAAACCCGCCCTGCCTTCCGCGGACCCGAAAAAGCCCTCGAATTCAATGGAAGCGAATGGGGCGTACTCAATGGGGGCTGCATTCGATACAAAGGGAAGACCGAAGGCGAGCAATGCGGCCAGCGTCGCTGCCATGCAGAGCCTGCCTGCCCTTTTCTTCACATCGTAGCCTGGACTAGTGATCATGGCTGTCAATCCGTTCCCGGGTCTTTTCCACCGCGGCCGCGAATTCAGGACACGCCGCAGAGCAAGACCGGAGTTTTCATTCAATGTTCCCGTCGCTTGAGCCGATCACGGCCCCTGTCGGTTCTCTTCATGGCCGTGAACTTACGCGCACGGGAGGCCTTGGGGAAACGACTCATTTTCCGTTGGCACGGCAGGACGCGATCCGTCGGTGGTCGAGTTCCCTGCCCGTTCGAGCAGAAGGGATCGGGTTTCCGATCCTTCTTACCTCTGAAAAGAGGTTGTCCATACCCGAAGAAAGTTGTGAGAGGAGCGCCACGGCAAGATTCGCGGTCATGCCGAGAAAAGGTTGGCCTCCCGCCGAAGCGTGAATTACGGGGTTCTCCCGAGGCCGGACCGAGGGGGCGGTGCAATCAGGCGCTGTTTTCTTGAGATAGGGAGCCTTTTCCGCTTTTTTGTTCGGTCCGATCGTTTTCAACAGTCCCTCGAGCTTTGCCCTTCGGGTCAGGAGGGTCTCTTTCCGCTTCTTGAGAAACACCAGGTGCTCAGAGACATATTCCTTCATGGCCTCTCTGACTCCGTCGATTTCCTGGGCAACGGTTCGAATTTCCCGGCTCCTCGGCTTGTACCGGACTGCCAGTGCCTTCTTCTTAATTTCCAGTTCTACGATCTTGGACTGGAACGCGGTAAGGAATGACAGTTCGGGAACCCGGCCCCCAGGAAGAAATCCTCGGAAGACTCCCCGGCGAGAAGCCATCAGACGAAGGAGAAGATCGTACTCCTTCCATTGAACGTCCAATTTCGC
The DNA here is from genome assembly GCA_964497585.1 of uncultured Syntrophaceae bacterium. Lineage (GTDB taxonomy): Bacteria > Desulfobacterota > Desulfomonilia > Desulfomonilales > Desulfomonilaceae > CAZCDS01. The sequence goes on along the minus strand of CAZCDS010000038.1, from coordinate 14,918 downwards.
CAACTGGGTTTCGATCCGGGAGAGGGCGCAGGTAACTGATGAGGGGTCGCTTATCTTCGGTCCGCTGTGAGACTTTCGATCCACAGTCCCCCGGTGGGGCGCACGGTTGGGACGCGGTGCAGTGCTCGGCGATGGAAAGGCCGCCAACCGTATTAAGGGTTCCCCGTCAGAGCTCGGTACGGCAGCCTGCACAACGGGCTCGCTCATCGCGGGGCGGACCCTGAAACCCACCTTCCCTCGGGTGTGGAGTTCCGACAGCATTTGCCAGCCGGGTCGCACGGAGAGCCGTTCGGCCAACACTGGCCGCGGTGAGGAGACGGCCAGCCCGGTTACAGGCGTCCCTGGCTGATCTGATCCGCGGCGGGCCTGAGAATCAGGGACGCATCCTTTCGAAGGTTTGTTGGCTAAAGATTCACGCGGCGAGCGGGTACGCGCGGCGGGACCGTAACTCGAAAAATAGGCCGCGGAGACGAGTAGGGATATCATCGCGAGCAGTACCGGGGTCAGCCACAGGGGCAAACGCGATCGCATATCCTTTGAACCGCGTCCGGGAGGCTCTCCACAACGCCCGGATGAGCCTATTCCGACTCCTTGATCAACACCACAATCCGGGCGTGAAAGGACAAGGGAACCAAACGGGGCCAAAGAGATGCGGTGTCGCCGCCAGGAGGTCCTTCCTCGGAACGCGCGGGGGGCTGCGGAACGGTCGTGGCTTGTCGCCGCGGAGCCTCTGGGATCAGGGCTGCACGGACGGGGACGATTAAAGGAGTCCGGGTCGAAGCAGAGCGTCTCAATCTCACGTGCACCCGCAGGTCGATCCGTACCTGCCGGGGACCTGAAATTACGCCGGACCGTTCTGCGATCGGTACTCTTTGGGCGCCTCATGGTCTCGTGACCTCCTTTGGACTCGGTTGGGCCGGGGATCCGAAGTTGTGGCAAAAATGGGGGCTATTTCGGTCAGAAGACGGTTCGAGCACGATTCCCGTGTCCGCCGCCGCGCTCGGACATCCAGCCTCAAGGTGGCGTCGCGCCTTGTTGTGTCCGATTAATTTCATAAATTTCGGTATATTGTCGACTATCATATTATGAACTTCTAACTGAACTGGATAGGGTTTGAATTTTCAAATCTTTTTACGGGAATTCCCGCTTGCGTGATAGATTATATCAAATAAGATCAGCTATGGTCAATACTTATCTATATTTCTTTGTGTAAAATATTTTCTAGTATCTTATCATATAGATATATTTGGTATTTCTCTGTAAAATGCTGTCTTTTGACGGCAACCCGCTGATACTGCTTGACTTCTGAGCAAACCCCAGGTACCACCATGGTATGAAAAAGGGCAATGCGGAAGAGCAGTTCATTGTGACCCAGTTCCCGTCCGCCTTCTCGGACGAGTTCCATGGACTTCATGATTCCATCTCGGCCGAGGCCGCCGCGGGCAGGTCTCAGGCGATCCAGTTCGCGGCGTCCCAGCGCGGGGAAGGAGTGACCACGGTTCTCCTGGGATTCGGAATCTTTCTGTCGGAACTCTACGGGTCGGATCAGGTCATCGCGGTGGAGAGCAACTTCAGGGAACCGGGCTTCCGAAAGATATTTCGTATTGACTCGGACTCCGGCCTGCAGAGCGTGCTTCACGGAAACTCGCGGCTCGAGGACGCTGTCGTCAGAGTAAGGGGAGCCGGACTGGGGTTGCTTCCTGCCGACAGGCAGGGGGGTGCGACGGATGTCTTCTCACGGGAGGCGTCCCGGGTCAAACTCGCGGAGGTCCTTGGGGACCTGAAGAGCAGCTTCCGGTTCGTCCTTGTCGACAGCCCCCCGATTGTCCCGTTCATTGACGGTTGTTTCCTCTCCAGTGCGGTGGATGGGGTGGTCTTTGTTGTAGAATCGAACAAGACTCGTGCGGAAGTGGTCGATCAGGCGCTCAAGCGGCTCAAGGCCCGGGGTGCGAACATCAAAGGCCTGGTTCTCAACAAGCGCGTATTTCATGTTCCCAATTTCGTTTATCGTTTTCTATAAACCACGTACCCTGCCCGGGAACCGATTCAGGCATTCAGAGCAAAGATCCAGCGTCCGTATGAGAGGATCGGTCGAGCGACCGGTGTGCAGGGGATTCTCTGCCCAACGAGTTTGCGAGGCTGCACGAAATCCCCGAAGTGGATTGGCCGGAGATGTTGCTTTGTTTTCCGAGGTCGACCTGCGGTGACGGCATTCGAGTGTGCATGCTGACCAACAGTGTGTATCGCCGTGATACGCGGGTGAGGAGGTATGCGGAGTATCTGATCCGAGACGGATATCAGGTCGACGTCATCTGCCTGCCATCGCAACGGGGTGAACGGCCCGGCTCGATCTCCGGCGTTCGGGTGTACCCGATCCGGCTGACGCGGAGCCGCCGAGAGGGGCTGAGGCAAGCGCTCCAATGGCTCCTGTCGGCTTTTCTGATGTTCCTGAGACTGTCCGCGCTCGATATCAGGCAGCATTATGACCTGATTCACGCACACAACATACCGGACTTCCTTGTCTTTTGTGCGGTGGTGCCCCGGCTGCGGGGGGCCGTGGTCCTTCTGAATTTACACGATCCGTCGCCTGAGCTTGCCAGGTCCAAGCTGGGCCTGCCCTCGGACCATCCGGTCGTCAGAATCAATGCCTGGATAGAGAAGATTTGTGTTCGGTTCAGCAGTCACGTGCTCACCGCCACGAATTCCTTCAAGGCTTTGCTCGTTCAGCGGGGAATCCCGGATGAGAAGATCACGGTCGTGATGAATGCCGCTGACCGTCGTTTCTTCTCCCCGGATTGGCCGGGAGTGCCGGATCGAAAGGACCGTGAGCGATTCACACTCCTCTACGTGGGAACGGTGGCTGAACGTTACGGGCTGCACATCCTCGTCAGAGCCCTCCCACTCCTCCGATCCGAGATACCCGGCATCAGGCTCAGGGTAGTTCCGAAGATTCGTAACGAGGGCAAAGGGCTGGATGATTGCCTCGAACTGGCAGAAAGGCTGGGAGTCGGCGATCTGGTCCGGGTCGATGAGCCTGTGCCCCTCGAGGAGATGCCTTCGATCATGAAAGAAGCGGATATCGGTTGCTATCCTGCTCTGCGGGACTGCCATATGGACATTGCGTTGTCGCTCAAGATTCCCGAGATGGTTGACGTGGGCCTGTGCATTGTCGCGTCGAGGCTTTCCGTGCTGGAAGACCTCTACGGAGAGGATGCCATCGCTTTCGTGCCCCCCGGCGATCCCAATGCTTTGGCTGACAGGATCATCGAGCTGTACCGCAACCCGCGGACGAGGCAGCAGCTTGCTGCGACCGCCCGTGAGAGAGCCCAGGACTTCTCGTGGGAAAGGCAGTATGAGATATACAAGGCCACCCTGGAGAAGCTGCTCTCGCTGACCGGGAATGCCGGCGCGTAACGAGCCGGTTCGGAAGTCCATGTCACCGTCGCGACGGGAAAGGCGTTGAATGGCGAGATTGCCTTTGCGGGTAACAGCCGGGTTCCCTTTCCATGAAACGCTTTTCAAACCCGTGGCAGTAGCCTGCTCTTCATCGGGAAGGCTCGATGCGATCGGATAGGCTGGCATATTACCTTCGACGGTTGAAAAGCTTGCGGTTCGGGGAACCGTTTCAACGGCTCAGGACGCTTATGCGCCACGCGCGTGAAGTCAGGATGTATAAGAGAGACCCCGAGGGTACCTCGCCGGCCCGTGTGTACGCGGAACGGGACATGTGGTTCACGGGGGACTCTTCGGGAGGGCTCGGCCAAGCAACCGGCGAAGCGTTGGAGAAGTTTCTGCCTCCGGGTTGGTGGCAGGATGCTTCGTTCTGGGATTCATTCAGGCGGCTGTATTCGAGAGAGGCCGAGGAATGCCTGCGCAAGGCCGATCTGGTCGTCTCCGGCAAATTCAAGCTCTTTCAATGGAAGGAGTTCGACAAGCCTGAGAGCTGGTCGAGTACGCTGGATCCGTCGAGCCCAGGGGAAACCTGGCCTCTGGCTCACTACGCTCAGGTCGCATTCTTCCACGACGGGAGTCGGCCGAATCGAGACGTGAAGTGGTGCTGGGAACTCAATCGATTTCAGCATTTGCTCTGGCTGGGCTCCGCATGGAACCTTTCTCGCGACGAGCTGTACGCGCGGACGGCTCGAGACCATCTGGAAAGCTGGATCGACGAGGTCCCCTACCCTCTCGGGGTCCAGTGGAGCAGCAACCTCGAGGTGGCTCTCCGGCTCCTCTCCTGGATTCGCTGCCATATTCTCTGTAGGGAATCCATCTCCTGGGACGAGGAGTTCATGGCAAGGTTCATTCCGAGCCTGTACGTTCACGGTCGGCACCTCGAAAAAGAATTGTCGGTGCACCACGCGGTAAGCAATCACCAACTCGGTGAGGCGTGCGCACTGGTGACTCTGGGGACTTTCTACTCGCGATTCAAGGGTTCCGACCGGTGGCGCGCACGGGGAATAACCCTCCTGGAACGACTCGTACCAAGGCTCATCCACAAGGACGGAGTGTACGCGGAACAGTCCACGGGCTATCTGAAATTTGTCTCGGAGTTTCTGCTTCCGCTCATCCATCTGGGGAAATCGGTCCACGCTGTTTCGTTGCCCGACATCATCTCCAGGCGCCTCGCGGATGCGCTCCGATTTGTCCAGGCGTTGGCCCCGGATCCATCGGCGGTACCAATGATCGGGGACGCGGACGGTGGGCTCGGCGTAGGATGGCAGCTATGCGACTACTGGGATTTTAGACCATTACTCGCAGCAGGCGCGGTCCTGCTCAACCGACGTGACCTGGCCGAAGGAATTGATGAGTTTCCTGCCGAGTCCTACCTGATGCTGGGAGACTCCGGTCACCGCGGATTCGACGAGCTTCGAAGCACGCATCCCACTGCAAGGAGCGTGGCGGGTAGCGATCGATTCACGGAGTTCCCCGTGGGCGGGTACCGAATCATCCGGGACGCGTCTTTCCATCTGAGCTTCGACGCGGGGCCCCTGGGGATCTATCCGGGGTTCGGTCACGGGCACGCGGACGGTCTTTCCTTTGTTCTCTCTTTTAACTCCGTACCGATCTTTGTGGACCCCGGCACGTTTCATTACAATGGGGACCCTCTGTGGAGAGACTATTTCCGGTCCACTCGGGCGCACAACACGGTAAGCATTGACCGTATGAGCCAATCCCGGCCGATCGACACGTTCCTGTGGGATCGGCCCCTGAGGATCAGGCCAAGCTGCCTCGAGACAGGAAGATCATGGACCGTCTTGGGGGGTTCGATCAAGTGGCCGCATGCAACGCACGAGCGGGTGATCATCCATCTGTTCGAAGAAGGTATCGTGGTACTGGACCACATTGTCGGAAGGGGGGTTCACAGAGTTGGGTGGAATGGGCACGTGAGCCCCGTTTGCTTCCTCCGCCGCGTGTCAGACTCCCGGTTTGAACTGACGTGTGACGAGGGTGAATTGGATCTGCTCCTTGTGGGATCGGGGGGGGCCGAGACAGTAATCCTCCAGGGTTCCACGGATCCGCTCGCGGGCTGGTATTCGCGCCTGTACGGACTGAAAGATCCCATTCCCACTCTGCGATCAACGGCTGAGACGGCGCTTCCCTGCAGATTTCTCATGGCAGTTAAAGCGAAAGGCAGCGATCTCATAATTCCCGCAGACCTGACCGACGCGCCGCTCCCGGAGCACGTCCGTGAACAGCTCTTGGCTGAACCCTTTGTCTCCTTTGCAACGGGCGCTGTATAGTCGGGAGGTGAAATGCGCATACTGCATCTTCTTCATCGGTCGGTTCCCGGCACGCATGGATACGCGATCCGAAGTCGGCAGATCGTCCTGAGTCAACGAGAAAAGGGACTGGAACCGATTGTGGTGACGTCTCCGTCCCAGTCGCCTCAGGGGGAGTTGGATTCGGAGCGGAGCGAGGTTATCGAGGGAGTGCGCTACTTTCGGACCGGGAGCGCTGCGCTTCCCCCCTCGGTTGAGGTGGAAGACCGGAGTCCGACGAGAGCAGCCCTGAGGGTTCTCCAGAACGTCAGGCTCTATGAGACTGCCCTGCATGTAGCGCGACAGTACCGTCCCGCGGTCATACATGCTCACTCCCCTTTCACCTGTGGGATTGTCGGGAACCGGGTGGGCCGACGGATTGATATTCCTACCATCTATGAGGTGCGAGGCATCTGGGAGGATTCCCACGTGGGGCGGAGAAAATTCGGTGAGCGTTCCATCCGCTATCGGGCGGTACGATTCCTCGAAAACATGGCCATGAACGGAGCCGACGCCTGCTGCGTCATTTCCGAAGCGCTCCGCGGAGAGGTTGCCTCCAGAGGAGTAGATCCGGAAAAGATCAGCATTGTGCCGAACGGAGTGGACGTTACGCGATTCAGGCCGGGCAACGCCCCGGAAGAGCTGATCAGGCGCTTCGGCCTGGAAAACGCGATAACCATGGGGTATATCGGGTCGTTCTTTCACTATGAGGGTCTCGACTTGCTCGTGGATGTCATGAGAAGCCTTGCCGGGGAATTTCCCCGCGTGCGGTTGTTCCTCGTCGGCGGGGGTGAGCTGGAACAGACGCTGAAGAGCATGACCGTGCGGGATGGACTCCGGAACCGCGTGATTTTCGTTGGCACAGTGCCGCACCAACAGATTGCAGACTATTATCGGTTGTGCGACCTCATGATTCTGCCGAGACGCTTAACCCGTGAGACGCGGCTGGTAACGCCTCTCAAGCCCATGGAGATCATGGCCATGGGCAAAGCTCTTCTGGCAAGCGATATCGGCGGACATCGTGAGATGGTCCGGGACGGCCTCAACGGCCTGCTCTTCGAATCGGAAAACGTGGAAGACCTCGCGGCCAAGTGCCGGCTGCTCATTACGGACGGGACTCTGCGCAGAAACCTGGGTTTCAGAGCCCGGACCTGGGTGGAAGAGAACCGGAATTGGAATGTTCTGACGGAACGCTACCTTTCGCTGTACGCAAGGCTGGCGGTCAGTGGTGGCAACGAGATGTCAGCTTAATCTTGATTGAGGCTCAGCAGTAAGGTATGGTCGGAATCACTTGAGAGTGCAATGCAAAGGACCCCCGTGATTTCGGGCAAGGTTTTTGAGGAAGTGGGCCCATGATACGAACCGAAGCTCTGTCAAGGAAAGATCTTGCACTTGCCTGCGCGTGCTCGCTTTTCGCGCTGGTTGCCGGTTATGCATACGTGATTCTTTTCACGTTCAACATCAAGCTGATCATTAGCGTGCACTTGGCGGTTATCTTGTTCTTCGGTGCGGCAGTATTCGCAAAGGATTTTAAGGCCTTCACTCTCTTTGCTCTCATATTTTTGATTCCGTTCGGGCTCAGCTTTCACGTGATCCGTCACTTCTTCTACCTCGAGCAGTTCGAGCCCTTCTCGTGGGGTATAACCGTTGATTTGGCGACCGTCCTGGCACTCTTGATTCTTTCACACCGGCTGCTGTCCTCGGCATTCCACAAGGAAACCGAACCGATCACGATCGGTCACCCCGTTGGGACGCTGTTCCTGGTATGGATCCTCTACACCCTCGTAGCCGGGGCTTTGAAGGCCACGGACTTCGAGTTCACCGTGTACGAGTTTTTTTCGGTTTTCAAGTGTTTCATCGTCTATTTCTGCTTGATCAACTATATCAAGACCGAGCGTGAAGTCAGGATCGTCGTTTACGCGCTTCTCGCGGGAATGGTCGTGCTGGGCCTGTACATGGTCGGCCAATTGCTAACGGGACTGAATTATTCAATAACCGGATTCTTTGTTAAGCCGCGCGCGGACGCGGTGGGCATACGGGCATCCGGATTCATAGGCAACGACGTTGAGAGTTCGGAGATGCTGTCCCTGGTAGTTCCCATTGCAATAGCCTACTATTACGCGCTTTCACCGAAGAAGAGACTTCACCGTTTCGTGGTGATCCTCGCCCTCCTGGCGATCCTCGCCGGGCTCATTGCCGCGAAGGGTCGGGCCGCAGGTATGGCGACTCTGGTGGGCATGGCCCTCGTTCTTCTTATCGGGCGATTCCGACACCTGATCCCCAGGACAAGGACAGTCGCTACGGCTCTGATCATCGTGATCTGCCTGTTGGTGATGAGTCCGCTGATTTACAAACGATTCCAGGAGAGTGACAGAAGTTGGGAGATGGCTCGGGTACCCCTTATGGAGACCGCGCTGAAAATGTTCGAGGACAACTGGGTACTCGGGGTTGGAGCAAGCAACTACGGACTTTTCGTCGACAAATATCTCCCCACGGAGTACCGGTACTCGTGGAAATCTCCGGTGCACAATGAATTTCTTCTCCACCTGGCCGAACGGGGCATCATTGGCACCGCTATCTATTACTGGATGATGATTGTCATCTGTGTCTGGTTGTGGCGATCGAGCAGATCTCCCGACAGGTTTCTCGCGTTGATTTCGATCGGGGTTGTAGCCGGTATCCTCGGCTCCGTCGCGATCCGGATATTTCACTGGTATTACCAGTCGTCGTTCTTCTTTTACTTCTGCGCTGTAATGGCTCTCGCAGTTGTCTTGACGCGAATGAGCGATTCCGCAAGGCGCGGAATTGATACTGGCTTCACATCTGGGATTGACTCCCATGAATTCGGTGCATAGCCCGGTATGAAACTGTTGGCAAGTCAAAGGCTTAGCTGCAGGAATACCGCAGGCCGTGACGGCAGTTTTCGGGTAAGTGCCCCACCAAACGAGTGAAGAACAATACCTTCGCGCGAGTCCTCGCGATCGACACTTCTTTTGCAGGGAAAGGAATAAGATGACAGGAGATCCTTGCTCGTTTGAACGGGAGTGGGGATGAGAGGTGTTGAGAATTTTCAGGAGGAAGCCGGATTGCGGGCCTTGAACAGAGGCTCATGGGTTCTCGGCCGCTGTTGGTTCTTGGCCAAGCGAGGGGCTCTCATTTCGGCGACCATGTCGTACCCTTGGGGCAGGTAGCGGCCTGCCACCCGAAAGGGGAACAGCGATACGGGATCGGGATAAGCTGACAAGACTTCGTGAAAGTCCAGACCCTCTATGTCAAGTTTGTCCGTTATTTCGAGCACCTTCCTGCCACCCTCGTCATCGTACGATTCCTTTGACGCGTACCGTGAGTACTCCTGGAGATAGACCAGATAGAGTTTTCCTCCCCAATGTGAGACCCTGCGCCTTGCTCTGGAGATTATCCTCTTGAAGAAAGGCTAGTCGCACCGATAGGTGTGGGAGACTGCGCCCAGGGCTGTGCGTACGAACGTCAATTTGACAAGATCAGCGAAAGGAATGCTGCGTTCGTCGAGTTGGAGGTTCCCGGCGTCCATCCGTTCATCGATATACGCTTCGAGCAACTTATCGACTTGCCCTTGGCGTCCGATCAGATTCTGAGAGTAGTCCTTCTCATTGAGGTACCTCATCAGCGTGGGGGATTTCCTCTCGGCAAGGAGGTCACTGTGGTCATTGCCTTCGTAGTAGTGCCAAAACACAGCCTTGGGCCTCATTTTCTCCGCATATTCAATTAAGGTGGCCAATTGGACGAGCGGACCGGTACCCGTGAAAGGCAAGCTTCAGAACTTTCTTTCCCGTTTTCGCACGCAGACGAGCACTGACGGTCTCGGTGGGGTCGACGCACTGGCCGTGAACGAGGGAGTCTCCCAGGAGTACGATTTCCGCGTTGGGGCCAGCCAGCTTCCCTGAGGACTGTTGAATCCGTGTGCGTCGCTCCGGTAGATTCCGAATCTCCCGGTCTCATTGCAGAGAACCGTAGGCTTATCGGAAACGCCGGCGAGTGGGAAGAGCTTCGTTTCTCCCCGGCCAATGCCGTCACTGTCGATGAATTCGCAGGGAGAAACAGCCGGATAGGCCTCGTTTCCTGCTATCCTCATTTTCAAAACGACCTCGAGCACGGACCGGGTATCATAGTTGATTCCCTGCGAAGCCGCGATTCGGCTCCTATCTTCGCGGTAGACATAGAGACAATACAGGGCAACCTCTGAGACGTAGATCCCAACGCGCACGCTCGCAACGCAAATGGCCAGGTTGACTCTGAAGTTGTAGCCGAGGCGCAAAGACGAATCCAGAAGTATCATCCCGCACAAAGAGAATAACAGGAAACAGCGATTTGCCGTTTGTGGCCCGCAGAGTTGGCTTTGAAGAATCGCGTAAACGAATATCCGGGCAAGAAAGACTATTCCCGCCACAATAATGGAATCCGGGAGCAACGGTCGCAGACCAAGGCGTTGCCGTACGGAGTTCGGGGGTTCGATCCGCTCAGGCTGGACCCTTTGGGTCCTAACCCTTATCCGTATCGGGAGTCGAATCGTCGTGTCTTGATTCGTCGGCTGTCAGGGATACCCCCGTGTCCGCTCCCCACTCCGGAGCCCGGTAACGGATGTATCGTCGCCACTGAAAGTATATCATAGCTCCCTCACGGTTCTTCCGGGCGATCCTTTTCCGACGCGAAGGGATCCCGAGGCCCCCGATAACGGTCTGCTGCCGACCTGCCCATTCCTATGATAGGAAGGCCGAAGATGGGGACTGTGGTTGGATCCGACTTATCGATAAGGCATGCTTTTCATGAGCACGGCGGTCATGGTCGCGGCGATTTTCACGGTGAATTATCTTCACCGGGTGGTGTCTTGGCTCGGGACTTTCTCGGGACTTCGTTGTACAATGGCGCCGGTAGAGAATCGCAGTCACGAGGGTGTCATGGAAGTGGCCGAGGTGTTTGTGCTCCAGCTTGTACAAGTGAGCAAGTTATTTGTCATACATATTCTCGTTTTCGTCATTCCGTTCTTCTCCTCGCCCTTTGACGGAAAGGGGCTGCACGCGGAGGGCGGCGACGAAATCCATGTGGAGAGTCGCGGACGAACGGTGCCGGTGCGGCTCTACGGCATTGACTGTCCGGGAGCGCATCAGAAATTCGGCGAGAAGGCCAGGCTGTACGTTCAGCAGAAGATCAAAGGGAAGCCCGTGAAAATACAGCCCCTGTTTGAAGATCCATACAAAAGGCTGGTTGCCTGGGTTTCCGTGGAGGGCCGATCCTTAAATCGGGAACTGCTCGAAGAGGGACTTGCCTGGTGGTACCGCAAGTACGTCCCGTTCAACTGGGAACTCGCAATTCTGGAGCGATCAGCCCGGGACGCGCACAAGGGCCTTTGGTCCGACCCGCATCGTCTGCCTCCCTGGGAGTTCCGAGCTCCAAAAGAATCGGACGGCATAGAGATTATCGAGTCTCCGTGGCCGTGGCCGCAGTCTTCTCATCCCCCCCCGGATCGAACCGAGCGTGGCAAGAATTGACGAGGACCAGACCCGGTGTTAGGATACGTATTTAACCTTTTGATACGTAACGAGAAGCCGCCGTGCACGATGCGGCCCATTCGTCGTTCGGTCGGGAATTCTTTCGGGGGTAGGTAATGTCAGTACAGGAAGAAATTGTCGGGATAGCCACGGCAACCCATGAAGCAGCGCGCCAGGCTGCGATTCTGCCGATGCCGGTCAAAGAGAAGATCCTGATGGATCTCGCAGGCAAACTGCGAGACCGCCGTTCATTCCTCCAGGAAGAGAATCGCAAAGACCTGGAGATAGGCAAGGATAAGGACCTCTCCTCGGCAATGATGGACCGGCTCACGCTTTCGGACAAGGTTATCGACCAGACCGCGGCCGGTATCGAAGAGATCGCGGCCTTTCCCGATCCGGTCGGCGAGATAGTCCGGATGTGGACGCGGCCGAACGGAATGCGTGTCGGGCGAATGCGCATCCCGCTCGGGGTCATAGGCATTATCTACGAGTCCCGACCGAACGTGACCGCAGACGCCGGAGCGCTCTGCATCAAGGCAGGCAACGGAGTCATCCTCCGCGGCGGATCCGAGGCGATAAACTCGAATCTGGCCATCGTCAGCCTTTTCAAGGAGTCGCTCAGGGAAAACGCAGCCAACGAGGATATCGTGAACCTCGTTCCCACAACCGACCGGGACGCGATTCTCCACATGCTCAAGCTCGAGGAACTGATCGATCTCATCATTCCCCGGGGCGGCGAAGCCTTGATCAGATTTGTCGCGGAGAACTCACGCATCCCGGTAATCAAACACTACAAGGGTGTTTGTCACCTCTATGTGGACGAGGCGGCGGACCTGGACATGGCCGTATCGCTCACGGTCAATTCCAAGGTCCAGCGCCCGGGAGTCTGTAACGCGCTGGAAACGCTGCTCGTGCATCGGGGAATAGCCAATGCGTTTCTACCCAGGGCCTCCACGGAATTGACGGCTGCGGGCGTGGAATTGAGGGGCTGCCCGACATCGCGCAAAATCGTGAAATCGATGAAACAGGCAACCGAGGAAGATTGGTACGCCGAGTACCTGGATCTCGTGCTCGCGGTCAAAGTCGTCGACGACATGGACGAGGCGATCGGCCACATTGCCAAATACGGCTCATTGCACACCGAGACCATCGTGACGAGCGACTACGAGGCGTCCCAGAAGTTCCTCAAGGAGGTCAATTCCTCCACGGTGATCGTGAACGCGGCCACGAGAATGAGCGACGGGTACGTCTTCGGTCTCGGCGCGGAAATCGGCATAAGCACCACAAAAATCCACTCCTATGGTCCTATGGGAGTCGAAGATCTGACCACAACCAAGTTCATCGTTCTGGGCGATGGGCAGATCCGTCAATAGGGAGCGCCCCGCGGGAAAGGATGGAGATTTTGGGTGAGATCCGCAGCACGATCGACTTGATGATGGAGCGGACCGCGGGGATGTCGCTCTCCTCGGACGAAAAAGAGGAGTACCGACAGGAAGAATTCCGCAAACGGGCCAGGGGATTAAAAATCCGGCTCCTTGAGGACCCGTCGCAAGTGGAATTCATTCTCTCATCGCTTGCATCGGAGTCCGACGAGGACCGCACACTCCTGGAACAGCTACTCTGGGAGGAATTTGTCGATTCCATCTCGATGGATCAGAGTGCGCTCAAGGCCCTCGACGTGATGGGCGAACTCCCTGCGGGGCAAGCCAATCGTGACCAACTGGACTCGTTGAGAGATCAACTCAAGTCCGGACTCAAGAGTAGGACCAAGGATCGAAAAACATTGCTCGCGCGCGAACGAAAAAAACTCGCCTCCTTCGGAATCTCCGGGACGGCCGTGGTACCCAAGATTCCGGCCGAGCCGCCTCCAAATCCCGAGCTAACCTCCAAGATAGAGCAAATCAAAAGCCAACTCCGTGCCCTTCCCGGTCCTTGAGGAGTAGGCGAGGCTGCCAACGCCGGGCTGCAGTAAAAAATTCTTCTCCGAAAGAACGGAAACGTATGATTAGGGATTAGCCGTAACAGTTTGTATGATCGGTCATGCGGGCGCGAGACAATCCATTCATCACGGATCGGATCAACAACATCGGCTATCGCCTCCGGGACTCAACCTGGCAAGAGCTGATGGAGAAGCTGGTTCAATTCGACTATCGAGCGTCGATTATCGGACCGGAAGGCTCAGGAAAGACAACTCTTCTCGAGCAGCTCGGCGTACGTCTGGAGAGATCGGGGTTCACGGTACGCAATCTCCGGGTGGACATCGGGCGAAGGTCCGTGCCGAAACGCTCTCTCAATTGGCTTGACGCAGGGCCCGACAGCCGCGACATCATCATGCTCGACGGAGCTGATCATTTGCCGGCACCCTCGTGGAGGGATTTCAGACGACGTTCGAAAAGCGCTCGGGGGCTGATCGTCACCACCCACGACAGAGAGATGCTCCCGTGCCTCATCAGGTGCACCACGTCGCCGGAGTTGCTTCAGGCGATTGTTTCCGATCTGACGGGGTTTGAAGGCGAGTCCCTGAGGCAGACAGCCGAGGTGCTCTTCCGAAAACACCGAGGAAATATCCGAGAAGCGCTCAGGGAGTTCTACGACATCTACGCCCGAAAGGAATGAAGAGTGCTGCAATGACTTCGCTTTCCACGGATCACACGTTTCTCTTTTGTGAGGGGCTGTGGGTTGCCGAGGGCCTCTGCACGGATCAGTACGGTGAAAGCCGGCCGTGCACCGGTAAGACCCGAATTACCCATGCAGAGACAGCTTGGGCGCTCGAGGGCGTCATGACCCTCCCGGGAGATCCGGCGCAAGAATTCCGCAACCAGTACGAAGTCGCCCCCTTTGAACCAAACGAGGACTCGACGACATGGAGATCGGTGAACCCCGCCATCGGACTTCTTCACGGAGTATTCGCTGTCGTTGGTGATTCAATCCTTTCCCGCTTCATCTCGGCGTGCGGCAATTTCATCGGGGTCGAGGCGATGCGGCTGGTCTCCCCCACCGAGTACACCGTTCGAGGCGCGCTCTTCTACCGGGATGAGAGACTCTCCTCATGGGCCATGGAGTTGCGCAGGATTGAGGGAGGAGATTCCGGACCATTCTCTGTGGAATCCTAGTCGTTAAAATGTGCATTGATATCGGGTCACGCGTGGGGGCGCCGCCTGATCAGGCTCCAACGAGTCTACAAGACGCCACTACCTTTCCGAGCCGACAGCCTACCTGCTGAACGGCCCGGCGCCAACGCCACACGTGCTCCCCGCGCCCGCGCCGGCTCCACAATTGGCCTTGGGGCCCGCGCCATTGTGGCATGACCCTCCAGCGCCGGCACCGGAATGGCAGGAGCCTCTTCCTACGGCATAGTCGGTGCTGTCGTATTCGAAGTCGATTATCTCGGGCTTTCGGTATTGAGGTCTCCTTCCGCCCTTGGTGTCGTTGGTCATCGCGCAGATCCCTGTGAAGACGGTCCATCAGATACCAGCATACCCAACTTGGGATTCCGGCTCAACCGCTTTCGCCTTCGGGACGTGATCCCTCATATATCGATTGTGAAAGATTCTGTTTTATCGGTGGCGGCGTATGGTTTAATACCACCGTGCTTTCTAACAATGAACATTGAGGTAAGGAAAATGAGTGAGGG
>CAZCDS010000037.1:0-62591 GCA_964497585.1 uncultured Syntrophaceae bacterium | reverse complement strand
TGGACAATGATGAATACTATATAGGACTCATCAGAAAAGAGATTCAAGGAACCAACATTGAGGCAATAGAGGTTGATATAACGAGGCCGACCGGGATCGATCAATCCTCCGTAGATATAATATACATTTCAACAGTGATTCACGGTTTTTCTCGACAACAAGTTCAAGACTTCTTGAGGGAAGCTAATCGCCTGCTCAAACCGAACGGCGTGCTGGCTATTGTTGAAATAGCGAAGAAGGAAACTCCATTTGGCCCTCCGTTGAACCTTAGATTTTCACCGGAAGAACTGAAGGAGATAGTTCCCGTCGTGTCCCTGGACACCATACAGGTGGGAGAGCACTTCTATATGCAAATGTTTAGAAATAACGTGTAGGATGCGGTGATCCACGGGAACCGTATAGGCGAGGGAATTCGAGATAGCCTCGGGGTACACCATACAGAATTCGGGGCTAAGATGAGAGGTTGGTGTGTCCTTGGAATCTGCCTGGTCTACGGTCGTTGTAGGTCCATGTGTGCGGCACCACCCGAGCAAAGGTATAAATCGCCGACTCGAACGTGAGGGAAAGGCCACAGGAAATAGTGATTCCCTCCGCGGAGCTTGAGGCGCGCTTAGAGGAGCATTGCAGGACGGTCAAGGTGATCTGAATGCCTCCGCAAGAAAAGTATGGCGTACCCGGAACTCCGAGTCGAGGGCAACTTCCTCAACGACTGGGGAAGCCGGTCCAGAGGTGACGTTCAGTGAGCAGCGACCGGAGCACAAAAGCTGGAGGGCTGGTTCGCAGGGTACGAGGCCTCAAGAAACATAAGAACTTGGCTCCGTCCTTTTTTTCGGGGACGAGGGGAGATGTTCCCGGCACAGCCGAGTGCAATGACGTTCTACGCGGATCTCATCACTATGTCTCTACCACGACCTTCCAGGAAAAGCCCCTCTGCCTTGTTGATTCTTTCCCAGTAACCCTGATCCGCGAGAATCTTTTGGGTCCAACTATCCAGTGCAGTGAAATCCTCGAACTCGGCAGACCAATAGATTGTGCCGTAAGAGCCGAACTGCCCCGTGAAGACCTGAAGGTTTCCCCCTGGATATTTGCCGTTGATGAACTCGGTCATTTCTTTTGACCACTGGATAGCTTTGAGTGGATTGATACCGCTGGCCACGGCCGTTCTCTGAAATCTAATCATGGATACCCCCCTTGGTCGAGATTCGCAGAGCGTGTTGGTGAAAGAACGAAGACTCCCCTCGCTTTCTCCATTGAAGCATATTCCGTCCAGATTTGCTATCCCTTTCGCTTGTGCTCTCCATGGCCGGTGCGTTGTGGGCAAACATCGGAGGGCCGTTGACCGGAATTCCCGCGGAATTCCGTACTCGAAATTCCTCGGAATTCGCTGTTCGGATATACGCCGGGCGCCGTCCATCGGACGGGAAACAAGGCCAAGCTTGTGTGGGAGTACCGACAAAAAGTCAGGCAGGTACAGCAGGAGAGGCTCCAGAGGAACCTCTCAAGAGGAAATCAACAACCAACACCTTTCTTCTCTTGATCTGCCTGAAACAGTACACAGCCAAATCCGGAAAGCAGGTACGGGTCGGCACACGGGGACCGTCCCCCGTACGGAGGAAAGTATTGCCGGATAAAGGGAAATTGCTGTAGACTGGGACGCCGGCGCTGAGGTGAGCTGGGGAAGTTCCTGCAAGCCCCCTTATGGAGTGAAGGGAGGCGCAAGCAACCCCGAAATCAGTCATCGAGGCTCACGTTGAAGTCCAGGAACTAGCTTTGGTGCGTTTCAGTAAGATTCTCGGAGTTCAGATTTCGTGGGAGGAGAAATCATGACGAAAATAAGAATCATGCCGTGCCTCGACATGAAAGAAAGTCGCGTGGTCAAGGGCGTCCACTTTGTGGACCTGAAGGACGCGGGAGATCCGGTGGAAAACGCTATCCTGTACCAGGAAGAGGGAGCTGACGAACTCGCCATGCTTGACATTGCCGCGACGGTCGAAAATCGCAAGACGAGACTGGAATGGGTCAAGAATGTCTCGTCGGTCATCAGTATCCCGCTGACGGTTGGCGGAGGCATTTCAACGCTGGAAGATGTGGATCTTGTCCTTGGGGCCGGTGCGGACAAGGTTTCCATGAACAGCGCGGCGGTGAAACGTCCTGAGCTGATACAGGAGGCCGCAACGAAATTCGGCTCTAACCGAATCACCATCGCCATTGACGCTCGCCGCAACAGTGGCATGGCATCGGGATTCGAGCTCGTTGTTGCCGGAGGCACCACGCCGGTAGGGCAAGACGCGATCGGGTGGGCCAAGCAATGTCAGGAACTGGGGGCCGGCGTGCTTCTTCCGACCAGCATGGACGGTGATGGGACGCAAGCAGGCTTCGATCTTGAATTCACAAGGGCTGTCTCGGACGCTGTCGAGCTGCCTGTTGTCGCTTCCGGAGGTGCCGGGAAGCTTGAGCACTTTTACGATGCGGTTGCCGAGGGTGGCGCAACCATCCTGTTGGCCGCGTCCGTCTTCCACTATCGCCTCCTGAGTGTGCGGCAGGTCAAAGAGTACCTGCGAGACAAGGGTCTTTCGGTCAACCTGTAGCATATGCCGCAAGAGACGACCGGTGTGTTGTGGGCAGACATCGGAGGGCTCTTTGGCCGGAGGGGCCTTCCAGGCGTACTCTCATCTTGTTCTGAATGTGAACCTGAACGGACTTGCTGAAGTTCCGTTCCTGTCCTTAAAATTCTTGAACCGGGCAGAGTTGACCCAAATGACATACTCTTTGTCCGGTTCCAGTTTCACCGGCACCACATTTGTCTTGCCATTGTTCGTGAAGTGGGGCTGACCCACTATCCGCGGAAAGCTGTTCTTGTTCTCATAGACCCACGACCAGTTCCCATCCCTCATTGGTTTGTTGAAGGTCACGGATATTTCGGTCAAATTCGGGTCAACGTCTCGGCTCCCATTGAGGGGGAGTGTGCTGACCACCCTGGGATGCTCGGAATCCTTCACTATGGGGAGGAAACCAAAAGTGATCACTGCCCATATGAGATTGGTGAAGAAGAGCAGACCGAACAAAATGCCGTAGAGCCAACAGACGCCGGACCACCGGCCCAGATTCTGGGTCCAGCCGGCATTGGGAAATTTCTTCTGGGGCACCCAGGTTCGCGTGTCTTTCTTACTGAAATAGACTGCGATCCATTCGGGGCCGCTCCAATTGTCGGGATTCGCCCATTCCGCATCGTTGATCGCGTCTTGAAACATTTTCGGCCCCTCCTTGTTTTCTGTCGATATTGCCGGGGATTTTGTCGTAGGAGTCTCCTTGGGTTTCTCGTCTCCGGAACCTGGAACGCAGCCTCCCATGTACGCAATAATCGAGGATAACCCAATCATCATATGACGAATCCGGCCGCGGTTCAATCATTCAACGGTATGAACAGAATTCCACAGAATTCCGGGTACACTCTGCGACGTTCGCGGTTAGAATGAGAAGTTGAGGAGTTCTTGGAGTGTGCGTGGTCCGCGCACGCTGTGGCTCCACGTATTCGGCGCCACATGGGGCAACGTGGCGATCGTCGGCACGAACGCACTGAAAGCCGGGCGCAGATGATGACTTGCCGGGGGTTGAGGCGGCCTTGGGAGGGTCGTTACAACGCGATCAACCAGATCCGAATGCCGCGGTGAGATACGTATGATGTACCCGGCTCTTCGAAAGTCATAAAGTTCGGTATGGCTAGCCAAGAGGCCTCGCTATCATATTTGTACTGGTTCCGCGGGAATTGGACGGGGGCTCCTGGCGGCGTTGTGCGAGGGGCCTGGTGATGTATGCTCTCTGCCTTAGGCGCAGATAAACGCCTCGCCTTGATCCAGGGTCTGCAAAGGCTCCTTTCCTTAGGGTCCTTCACTGGAGCGTGGGACATAACAGATCGGCAGTGGACCTCACTCGTCTCGTGTCATGATCAATCGCCCAAGAAATCTGCGGACCCACCTCGTCGGAGCCGTGAAGCGCCAGGACTTGGACGTCTTGATGCGGTCCAGGTACCCGTGCAGCTCGTTGATGGTGGATCTGTATTTCATCGCCATCTCTTCCAGGTCCATGACCCTCAGACAGCCATCTGGCCCGGCTCCGGAGCTTCGCAAGGAGACTTTGGGAACGAGTAGATCATAGATTTCCGGACCATAGCTTCTGAGCGGACACCGATGCACTAATTTGAGGCTGGAACGATCCAGAACAAAGATCTCACATAAGTGGGACTCGGGAGAGACGGCGGACCCTTCATAGGGAAAAGCCTGAATGATCCCCCCAACTCTGTGGGCGTTTGCTGCAGCATAAATGTAGGTTTCGTCGGCAGTCAGCCCTCTGAGGTAGCCCCTGAGTTCCCGGCTCCGCCCGGACTGAAATGTGAGCCGGCCGGCCGTTGCCTCGCATACGACAAACCGGCCGTCCAGAACCTGAAGACTGTGAGGACTATTGAGAGAATGCATGACGGTTTCGTTATTGTCCGTGAAGATAACCTTCCCACTGATCATTTCCCGTCCGGACTCTCCGAGCATCCACCCCGGCTCTCCAAAGAGCGAGACAGCAATCCTCCCGTTGTGACGGGCAATGGAATTGATGTGAAACAATTCCCTGTTTCCCGGTGAATCGGTCTTCCGGAAATCCTTATCCAAGGCCCAGAAAAGTGTCTCGCGGCAAATCCTATTCCGTCGGTCAAAGCTCATCCGGTAAATTGCATCATTTGCAGTACTTACCGCGTACAGAGCCGATTCCCACCACATAAGCGAATGGATCCCCCTCACATATTGGCAGAAATAGGTATCCAGAAGATTGAGTTCCTCGTCAAAGAGATAGATTCCGGATCTCTCGTCATCTTTTCGAAATCCTACCACGTAGCCAAAGGGAGTAGAACAAATCCCAGCGGCTCCCAAACTGTCCTTCTGCAACCGGTCCGGGGAGACCCAAGACAAGTGACCGTCCCAGGGGTCAATGAGGGCCACCGAATAGTTTGCAGGAACCTGAGGAGCAAAAGTTGCGATCAGTTGTCTAGTCGCCATTGGGGTCCCTACCCGAGCGCGAAGCACCAAATTTCAGCCCAAAGGATTCAGGCTGGAATTTTGAGGCGGTTTTGCCACTTTGACCGTTTTGGCGCCTTTGAGGGGCAGAGAGGTCGCCCGCTGACCCCAAAAAGATCTCCATGGGATGTACCCTGCGACCGGACGCAGGCAAAACCGTCGTCACGTTAATGAAAAAAGCACTTTTGTCTTTTTTCTGAGCGTACGTCACCCTCCCTCACTCCGTCAAGCATTACTTACCGCCGTGCTTGTCACCCGAACACAGTGCGATAATGTCAAGCCAAGGGAAACGCCGAAGCCACATGAACATACCACCTCCGACGGTGATACGCGACTTTCGCCCCGACCTTGATCAGACGTTTGATGAGCCATTCCATTGAGCGTTTGACCTGGTCGCCTACAAGGAAGAATTGCCGGCGCATGTGCAGGAGGTTGTTGACGAGAGCTCCCATGAGCAACCTGGCCTGATTGGCCACAAAGCGGCGGCAACCGGTCTTGTCTCCCAGCGGGGCGTGTTCTTCCCCTCCTTGATTCGATTCTCAACGTCGCCGGCTCTGAGCTTCGCCCGCCGGCAGTCCTCGCCACTCGTGAAGGCGAAGAGCGGATGAAGGCAGGTCTTCCCGAAATGACCGTTGAACGCCACGTTCTCTTGCTTGCCACGAACCGGATCTTCTATTGAATCGACGGCCGGGATCAGACGCTGCTTCTCTCTTCTCCTCATGAGTGAATCTTCCAGAGCCTTCAACCGAGGGTCAGCCCCTGAGACCTCATTCTCGAGCCTCGACGGCCTGGACTGACCGGGTCCCGCTTCATCGCTCTTGCCTATAGCAAGCCGATGACCAGGATCGATCCGTAGAATATCAGCATCATTACAGTCCTTATGCCCCGCCGCCATCTGACAGATCCTCCGGCGAGTTATTTGCAGCAAAGTGTGTTTGCTATGAACCCGGGACCTGGAATCCTCCAACTCACTTCCCATTGGACTCAAAATGCCGAAACGCTCGTCTATCTCTTTCAGCAACAGGAAACCCGTATCCGACGCGATCTTGGCCTCCTGAAACTCTATCATGATCGAACGATCGAATTCGGGTCGAATTGTCTCCCTCCTCTCTTCACCACTCCCGGCCATCTGATTAGCCTCAATGTCACTTCATTTTCGGCACCATATCAAAGGCTTGAGCTAATGAACATACATTTCTTTGTCTTGCTTCCGAATAATCCGGATGCTCACGTGTCATGTTGAGGCCGGCTTTGGTCCATGAACTGCGGCTACTGTTCGCCGAGCGGGTAAACAAAGCGCTGGGTCAGGTATCGTCAGAAGGTCCTGAAGAGAGTCTGGAAATGGTTCCATACCTTTGCTGCCTTGTTCCCAAAACTCTCACGAGGGGAGAAAAGAGCGCGAACGAGATCCTTGTACCTTGTATACCTCCCCTGGTATTTGACCCGTATCAAGTGGTTGGATTTCCAAACAGCCCTCACAAGGTCACGTCGCGAAAGGTTCTCCAGATAGATCGGCACATAGGGCGAACGGAAAACATCCAAGTTTCTTGGCTCATAGTAGGGTTCATGCCAGGAGAAGTCCTGCGGAATGATTCCCCGATGCCGCGCTATCGCCTCTAATTGCGACCCTGGATGTATGGATGTCACAGTGCCTCCACCACCCGGATACAAGACCTTCTTGTGTTCCTTGAGC
This sequence comes from uncultured Syntrophaceae bacterium, assembly GCA_964497585.1. GTDB lineage: Bacteria > Desulfobacterota > Desulfomonilia > Desulfomonilales > Desulfomonilaceae > CAZCDS01. Next base: position 55,838 of record CAZCDS010000037.1, on the reverse strand, counting down.
AATCGTTTGATCAGAGCGAGAGTCATTTTCACATCGTCGATGGTTTCCGATGGCAGCGAGAACATGAGAAAGGGGTCCAACCAGATTCCAACGGAGTCACACTTGCGGGCAAGGCGATAAACATGCTCCAGGGAAATGTTCTTTCCGATGGCAGCGAGAACGGCCGGAGAACCTGATTCCACCCCGACGCTCAGGGCACGGCATCCGGCCGCATACATAATGTCCAGGAGGTCCGGATCCATGTCCGCACGGCTCTCTCCCCACCACAGGACCTTCAGATTTCGCGAAAGGATTTCCTCGCAGAGGCCGGTCACATGGCCGCGATCGGCAGTAAATGTAAGGTCCATGAAATTGAACGCCCTGACGCCCGGAAAGAGATTCACCCACATCTCCATCTCGTCAACGACGGAAACGGGACTTCGCACGCGGTACGAGGGAATAGTAGCGCTGCAAAAGAGACACCTGTTCGGACATCCCCGGCTGGTCTCCATAGCGATAGCTGGGAGCACCTTCCCATTCTCTCGATGCATGGAGAGCGTATCCGGATAGTCCTTGTGGTCAAATTGAGTAAAAATGGGCAGAGAATCCAGATCCTGCACAGGATCGGCATCAGGGTTGTGTCGGAAACGTGAGCCCTCCCTGTATGAGATGCCTTTAACTCGACTCCAGTCATCTCCGTTCAGAAGAGCCGGCACGAGCTCCTTTATGACCCTTTCTCCCTCACCGCGAACGACTATGTCTATGCTCTCGACGTGTTTCAATGCGTCTTCGGCACACTTGGAGAAGTGGGGTCCGCCCGCTATAATGGGCCGATCCGGGAAATGCGTTTTCAGAAGGTTTGCTATCGAGATTGCGGAGAAGCGGGTGCTTGTCGTGCACGTGATACCGAACATACGGTAATTTCCCGGGCGTGCCCGGTCAATGACGTCTCTTTCCGTGCGTCCGGGAAGGTAAAGATCGATCAGATCGGCTTGGATATCGATCGATCTGAGGACCGCCATCATTGAAAATAAGCCCATGGGGCGGATGGCGGGATTGCCTCTCTGCAACCTGAACGGCCCCGGAGGGCGAACAAAGGCTATGGACATGGTTTTCTCTCTCGAGACTATACTATCATCACCGGACGGGACTTGAGAATTCAGTTACCCGATGGAGTTCGTCACACATCGTTTTTTGCAGCCACAGGGCTGGTCGTGACACTACAACACTTGTTGCTGCACGAGCACCACGCGACATGGTTCAGCAATTTCTTACCGACTTCGTTCCCGGATTCCGCAAATTGGGCCTCTTTTGCCACGCCATCAGCGAGCACACGCCATCAACGAGCAGGCTCGCCTCACTACGCAGCGGCCCTCCGGGCTAGCCCGTGGGGGTAACGTCTCGCATGCCGTGACTGTCGGCACCGCTTCCGGTCTTAGTACCAACGGAAAGACCCATGCTGGTATCCGCCGCCACCTCCCATACGGTCAGACGAGGTGGCTGCCATTCCCGGTCCTGCTCAGGTACCCCGGAGGCTTGGAACCCACACAGCTCCTTTACCCGGTCATAAGAGTCATTCATTGCACTTCTCCCTCGGATTATGGCATTTCATCCTGCTTTGAAAATCTATTCAGGCACAACGTCGCGCCCAAAGCTTGGGTCCCTTAACGGATTGCGCAAAGCGAGCTTCCATCACCGTGACCCCAGCGAGTGCAACCGGCCGACGAGGAGTCCGGCGCTCCGACGCAACGGCCCTCCAGGCTAGGTTGTTGGGGTAACGTCTCGCATGCCGTAACTGTCGGCACCGCTCCCAGTCTTATCAGATCCATTAACGCTCGTATCCCGCGCGACCTCCCACACGGTTAAACGAGGTTGTTGCCATTCCCGGTCCTGCTCAGGTACCCCAGAGGCTTGGCACCCACGCAGCTCCTTTCCCCGGTCATAAGAGTCATTCATAGCGCTTCTCCCTGGGATGATGGCATTTCATCCTGCTTTCAAAATCTGTTCAGGCACAACGTCGTGCCCAAAGCTTGGGTTCCTTAACGGATTGCACAAAGCGAGCTTCCATCACCGTGACGCCGGCGCGCGCAACCGGCCGAAGGGGAGTTCGGCCCTTCGGACTAGTCTGTGGCGGTAACCTCTCGCATGCCATGACTATCGGCACCGCTCCCAGTCTTACTATATATCGGAGGCAGGCCAGTTTCCTCCGCTACCTCCCATATTGTCAAACGAGGCGTTTGCCATTCTTGGCCCTGCTCGGGAACTGCGGTGGGCCGGTACGCACCCGGCTTCTTTTCCCCGCCATCAGACTCTTTCATGTCCCTCTCCTCTCGCTTATCGCCGCCGATACGTGGTTTCAGATTAACGTACCGTCGGCATGCCCGTAAGTCAAGCATTTCGCGGGGGCACTCCGGCCAATAAACAAAAGACGCTGCCATACGCCCGCAAATTCCGGGTCCGCCATACACGATTCGCGGTCACGCTGGGAGGTCGGGGTGTTCTCGGAATTTGCCCGGTCTGATCTCGTTGTGGCTCTATGTGTTCGGCGCGACATGAGGCAGGTTGCTAATCCGCGGCACGAAGGTACCCACAAGCCGGCCGGAGACGATGATGTTCTCTCAAGGGCTGAGGCGGTCTTGGGAGGGTCTTTGCAGCCCGGTCAAGCTGATCCGAGTGCTTCGGTAAGACAACTGTGGCGCATCCGGGACTCCACTTGACTGTTAGATCCGCGATGGCGTAGGCTCGAACTCAGTGAAATGACCACGAGGTTGACCCAAAACGACCGGGATTTGTGAGATGCCTCAATAGTGCCCAGGTGCAGGGATATGGTGAGAATCTTAGGCCTAGTTCTCTTGGTGAGTTGGATCGGCTACGGCGTACTCATTCTTGCCGGGGCTTCTCACAGAACCACCTATATGACAATGAGCTTTCTGTACATTGCGATTGGCCTGTTGTTTTTGGGTGGTATACTGCCTTTGGTGCGACACTTCCTGTTCTTTCAGGAGAAGACTCTGAATGAGTTTCCACCGGGGTTTGCGCGCAGTTTGGCCAGAATTGTCTGTGGACAAGTCGGAATGTATCGTTCAAAGCTCGAATGGATATGTATTACCGTATTGGGGGGAACTGTCTTCCTTGTGCTGGGGATGGCGTTGTTCTGTCTTGCTACCGGTCGAATGACCTCTTATAAATATTTGATAGACTTCCTCCGTTGATTTCACTTTGTCAGCGGCAAGGATGCAATTCCGTGCAATTCCGGGGACACCATACACAATTCGCGGTCAGGGTGAGAGGATGAGGGTGTTCTTTGGAATACTCGATGTATGCGCCCGTTGCAGCTCCATGTGTCCGGCGGTCTATGAGGCAACGTGGTAATAGTTGGCACAAACGTACCTGAAATCCTGCCGGAGGTGAAGATCTTCTCTCGGGGCTGAGGTGGTCTTGGGAGGGTCTTTGCAACGCGGGAAACGGGATCCGAATGTCTCGGCAAGAGGACTGTGGGGAACCCGGATCTGACGGAATTCATACGGAACTGACAAGAGTTGAAGTCCACTTTTAGATGGTGTATCCTCTGGGCTCATCCAAACAGGAGACTTTGCCTTGGCTCTCACGTCTGGTTACTCTGTTTCACTACCGGTATTCGCCGGTGGGTGGGTCGCAGGCGGCGGAGTGTTTGCGATTCGAGATCTTCTGGGAAGTGCCTTTTCCATTGGCAAGGAGTTCATGGTCACTGCAGGGCATGTAGTCGAAGGTCACAGTTATGAGAAAGAGGATCTGGGGATTGGACTTTGGAGTCCTTCCAATGGCTTCAAGGTCGGTCGGGTCACTGAGATAGAATCCGTCGGCACTGACGTTGCTGTCTTGAGAATTCACTTCTCGGTTCCCGAATCCAAGAGTTGGTTTAACCGATTTACGTGGGACCCCAAGCCGCTGGATCCTTTTGACACGGTAAGGTCTGTGGGATATGCCTACGGTATGCATCGAGTTGACGAAGAACTGTCATGCGTCGTAAGGGGGTTTCAGGGGCATATAGTCTCCTCGTTGACCAAGTTCAAGCCCATTGGGAAGGCTCTGCCTCCATTCAGTGTTGATGAGTTGTCATTCGTGGCCCCTCGAGGGCTCTCTGGCGCTCCGCTTATGAACGCCCAAGGAAAAGCGGTCATTCATGGTATGATAATTGGAAACAGCGAGTCAAAGATGCTTGTTTTTCGTTCAGAAGAGAGAGACAAGAATGGAGACACGGTCACTGCTGTCGAACAATACGAGTCTTTGACCCTGGGCATCGCTATAACGGCGTCGGAAATAATTGCCCTTCCTTCCAAACTCCTGGGCTCTACTATCGACGAACACCTGAAGGATTGCGACCTTATGTGAACTTATGGCCGCATTCTTTTGGCCCTTCTACAATTCCAAAATTCTGGAGACATAGTACCGACTCATTGTTTACCTGCCGCGCGGCCTTTTCTACGATCCACTTATCGCTCGTCTCTGTTCTCCCGCGGTCTCCGGCTATTCGCACCATGTCACATAGCGTGGTGTTCGCTCGACGATAATGTTTCCTGTCGAGGTTGACCGCTACCCATATTTGTTTTCCAGTAAGGTTTTCCGTGTAGGGGTTGCTCAATTAGTGGGTCACGCTCTCCGAGGGGTCTCACAGCGTTTCTGCCTACAGAAGAGAACCACCGTGAGTTGCCCTTAGCTCTTCAGCGAAATTGGCTCGTTTTCAATGCCTGAAACAGATGATGTACTGGGGAGCCCCGCCTCGGGGAGGGGCTCCCCGCGTTCACTCTCTGGGAAGCAAAACCGTATTACGGTTCGTGGAAGACCGGCTCTCCCATCTCCTCGAACGCGAACTTGTTGAAGACGTGATGGCCGTCGTAGTCGAGGATCCGCAAATCATCCTGCTGGTGGAGGTCGCCCAGGATCACGTTGTAGTGCTTTCCGTACTTTTCCTGGAGCTTGTCGATGGAGACTTCGTAGGCGACGTACTTCTTGATTCCTTTTGCCGCAAGCTTTTCAATGAGATTGGGATCGCTGAGCGAATCGTACGAGGTCAACAGGAGAACAGGTCCCGTGCCGGTGAAGAAGATACCTGCCTTCATAGCACACCTCCATGGGTGGTTTGGAAACGCTCATGCCCTTCGGAGACGTCTCGGTTGTTTCCCCCTGCTGCGCAATCCATGTCGCAGCTCATCCCCTAAACTCCGGACCCTGGGTCCGTTTTCTCCGATAGTGTGATCACTTCCTCCGCCTCGGTCCCCGCCGGCCTCCAAATCGGGAATCGCCGCGGGATTCTGTTGCCTCCTTCCTCACTGTCCTTCACTGCATGAGAAACAGGGCAACTGACATCGATAGGCCGGGACGGACAGGATAAGAGAGATCTTCAAAGGAGCAGTGAACTTCCCAGCTAATTATAGAATACCCACGATTCGGTGAGGAGTCAACAATCTCCGGTAGTCCCGTGGAGAACTCGTACCTGTGGCGAGAGAAGGCGGAAGGTTGGCGACGGGTCAGTCCTTCAGAAACCAGCGGGACCGTTCCTCGCCTTCCTTGCGGGCAATCCGGGTGAGGAGCCCGGCGAAATCATGCTCCTGCATTTGTCCGGTCCGGACGAGAAAGCTCACCAGGTGGTCGTAGATCCGGTCTTTGGAGGCGCCGGGATTGGCGGAGAGATAGTCTCTGATCGTGCGGCTCGCCAGCTCGGTGAATCCGTCGTTTGTGGGCCTGGCCCTCGGCCTTTTCACCGGAAACTCTCCGGGACCGGCCTTCCTGAAGTTCAGGACGAGGTCTCTTTTGACGAGCTTGTCCGTGACTCGCTGGTTGTACGTATGTGAACCGGTGTCGATCGTGGCCGCGCGATGCGAGGTTCCCGGAATGAATCCCACATCGGTCATGATATCCTGCAATTCTTCCCACATGCTTGATGACGCGTGATGGTAACAGAGCGAAAGCCACCGCCCGGGCTTGAGAACTCGTCGGCATTCGGCCATTGCCTCGCGCATACCTTTAGCCCAGTCCTTTTCGGTTCTGTTGCGGGTACGATTGACAATGATCTCCTGGTCGCGCCAGTCGGTGTTGCAACCGAGCCACGCTTCCCAGATGAAGTTGAGTTCCGCGTATTGGACCGAGCCTCCGTACGGTGGATCGGTAAAGACATAGTCAACCGAGTCGGATGGGATTTCCGCCAATGAGCGTGCGGACTGGGTGGATATGCAAGCGTCCTGGGATCGGAGTCTCCGGGCGAGGGTTCGTTTCGCCTTGAGGGTTCTGGTAAAGACCTTGCTCAGGCTCTCGAGGACGTTTCGCTGCTTGGACATGGGAGGAAGGGCCCAGTTGCCCGGGATATACCCGCCTCCCGCGCTGAGATGCTGCGCCTTCTTGCTCACCGCCCACATGCCCGACGTGAGAATGGCTCGCAGGTCTTCGTCCCCGCCCGCTGCATGAAAGAGCGCCGAGAGCGCATAGAGGTTCCGGTACGTGAACAGGTCCGACACGGTCCGGAAATTGCGGCTGGGCCGCCACTCGTCTCCCCAGGGCTTCGTCGGATCGGTCACGTCCATCATGTAACGCTCGGGAACAGGGTAGGGGATCGGGGCTCGTTCGAGTTCCTCTATTCGTGCCAGATCGATCTCCCGGAACGCCTCCGCGTCACCGTCAGGGCCAGCGCACGATCGGGTGATCCTCCGTGGCCTGCAGGGACCGGCACAGGAGAAGTTGACAGCCACCGGCTCATTTCCCACTATGGGCAGTGATGATGTTATCGCGCCCCGGACCGAACTGTCGCTCGAACAATGGGGGCAACCGGGAGGAGTATGCAAGGAGGCTTCGTACAATGAGACCCTCCGACCGCACACAGGACAGTGGTACAGGTTAGAGTAGATCACGTAATGGATCGTGGCAGGTGAACCGCAGCGGTGGCAGGTCGTCCGATACAGGTGCTCCGTCTCCCTGGAGACGGATCGGCACATGCGGTGGAAGCGGCGCTCCAGATCTTCAGGATCGCATCGGGAAAGGTAGAATCGTGTGATGAAGGTGGCCGCGGGAGACGCATCAACCGCGATGGCTCTGCGTCCCAGGATGAGCGCGGCGAGGGCGGTGCTCCCCGAGCCGCAAAAGGGATCGAGGACGAGGTCTCCCGGCGTGGTATAATGATTAATGTACGCCTGTACCGCGTCATGGGGCTTCTTGCCCAGGTGGTACCCGTGCATCTTGAAAATGGGCGAATTTTTCGTGGTTTCTATGGGTTGGGTAAAGTCGGACCTTTGATAGTCGTACCCAGAGGGGTCGTACGGTCTTTCGTCGATCCGTCGTTCCACGAAGGACCGCAGTTCCGGGTTCGGTTTGTCGCCTGCGTAGGAGATCATCTCTGTACGACCTGGGGATTCCGGGGACTTCCGCTTTCCCGGATCGGGCATATTGTGGGTTCTCCCTCCCCGGTCTCGGGTTGCGCGAGGTGGCATATACCGTGAAAGCGGTCTGACGGCAAGCCCCCGATTCGGCCATTCGCGCGAATGAGGGGAAAAAGAGCAGAGATCCACTCGACTCATGGGCGTGCCAACCAGAGGTGAAGCCCTGCGCCAGGGCGGCTGTTGAGCTTGACAACCTCCGGGGATCATGGTGAAATGGACAGTCTTTACCACGCCGTCCCATGGGGGAGTGTCAATGACGATCGGGGAAGTGATAAAAATCCTGGAGGGAACAATCCTCGTAGATAAACACGAGATGGATGAGGAAGTTCCCCGGGGCGGCGCGGCTGATCTGATGAGCGACGTACTCGCTTTCGGGACCGAAGGAATGGTCCTGATGACGGGATTGACCAATCCCCAGGCGGTCCGTACCGCGGAGATGGGCGGGATCAATGTCATCGTCTTTGTCCGGGACAAGAGACCTCCTCCCGAGACCATCCATCTGGCCGAAGAGCTTGGCGTGACCCTTATCCTCACCGGCTACACCATGTTCGAGGCCTGCGGGAGGCTCTACCAGGCAGGGCTGCCGGGCCGCGGACAGGTAAAGATCGAAAACGACTCCTGGTAACATGGAAGCTGAAGAGATTACGAAAGTTCAGGAACTGATCTACACGACCAGAGTCGAAAACGTCATGGCTTCGGACGTGATCGTGATCAGTCCTGACGCGTCCATGTCGGAAGTCAAGGCATTGATGAGGGCGAAGCGCGTCTCCGGTCTCCCCGTCATGGACGGTGACAATATGGTCGGCGTGATCAGTATGTCCGACCTGATGGACGCTGTCGAGGCGGGGAGACTGGACACGACCGTCGGCGAAAACATGACCAGGGACGTGAAGACCATCTCAAAGGACGCCTACGCGGTGGAACTGGTGCGCAGTCTGGGCCGGAGAGGGCACGGCCGGGTGCCGGTCGTTGACGGGGCGGGGAAACTCGTCGGCATCGTTACCACCGGCACGATGATGCAAGGGCTCCTGCGCGAGATGGACATCCGGTTCAAGAAGAAGGAAGAGGAGGAAAGACTCCATCGATACAGGGCGAGCCACATCTTTGAAGACATCGTCTCCGACGACACGAGCCTGATACTCCGCTTCGTGGTGGGTGAGAGAGACTTTGACAACGCGGGCAAGGCCTCCAGTCAGATAAAACGGTCGCTGCAACGGCTTGCTGCGCCGCCGCCCTTCGTTCGCAGGGTCGCGGTGGCGGTCTATGAGGCTGAAATAAACCTGGTGATTCACACGGATGTTGGAGGTGAGATAACCGCCGAGATACGCAAGGATCGCCTCAAGATCTCCGCGGTGGACCACGGGCCGGGAATTGAGGATGTGGCGAAAGTGCTCCAACCCGGGTATTCCACCGCGGCCGAGTGGATACGGGACATGGGATTCGGCGCGGGCATGGGACTGGCCAACATCAAGCGATGCGCGGACTTCATGAATCTGATGTCAGAGCACGGGGGCGGAACGAGGCTGGAGATCCACTTTCTCTTCAGCGACAAGCAGGTCGGGGTCGGCACGAGCTCGGGAAAAAAGTCTTGACAGAAAAGGTCGGATAACGCATATTTAGGATTTCCGAGCCTTTTCCGGGCCTCAAATTCCGGCTTTCTCCACGTCTGCCATCTGCGTTCGGCCCAGACATCCTCGGTAGGATTCCCGGGGGATGAGAAAGGGTTTTTTGCGGGAGACAAAATGATGAGCGGATATCTTCCGGTCCTGATAATTCTTCTCATCGCGGCCTTCATCGGGCTGGTGATCGTGCTTCTTTCCACATTTCTGTCCCACGGGCATCGTACCAAGGTCAAGTTGATGCCCTACGAGTGTGGCATGGACCCGGTCGGAGATGCGAGACGCAGATTCTCGGTCCGCTTCTTTCTCATGGGAATGCTCTTCATCGTCTTCGACATCGAGCTAATCTTCCTTTTTCCCTGGGCGACCGTGTACCGGCGTCTGATGATGTTCGGCTTTGTCGAGATGCTGATCTTTGTCCTCGTGCTGCTGTTGGGACTCATTTACGTCTGGAAAAAAGGGGCGTTGGAATGGGAATAGTGAGCCACCTCGACAACACCGTTTACGTCACCAATTTGGAATGGTTCGTCAACTGGGCAAGGAAATCGTCCATGTGGCCGTTGGGCTTCGGCCTGGCCTGCTGCGCTCTTGAGATGATCGCCACCTTTGTGAGCCGATACGACCTCTCTCGCTTCGGTATGGAGGTAGCGCGGCCGTCCCCTCGGCAGGCCGATCTGATGATCGTCGCGGGTACGGCTTCCAAGAAGATGCTGCCCGCGGTGCTCCGGATATACGAGCAGATGGCCGAACCCCGGTGGGTCATCGCGATGGGCGCGTGCGCATGCACCGGCGGGATCTATAAGAATTACGCAGTGGTTCAAGGTATCGATCGGCATCTCCCGGTTGACGTGTACGTGCCGGGCTGTCCCCCCAGGCCCGAGGCGCTTCTCGACGGCATTCTTCAGCTCCACGCCAAGGTCATGAAGGAAGAGTCGATTTGTAATCCCAGGAAATTCGATATCAAGGTGGCCACCTGATGGACCAGGAATCGATCAAAGAAAGACTCATTGAAGAATTCGGGGAGGAAGTGATCGAAGAGTCGGTCCTCTTCCGAGATCAGATAACGGTGACGGTTCCCAAGGAGCAGATAGTCGAAATTTGCCGCTTCCTCAGGGACGACACGAGACTGGCCTTCAATTTTCTCTCCTTTGTGGCCGGCGTTGACAGGTATCCGGACACCCCTCGCTTCGAAGTGGTCTATCAGCTCAATTCTCTCGCGTACGATCACCGCTTTCGTATCAAGGCCCTCGTTGAGGAATCGCAGGATGGTTCCGCCTCGATCGATTCGGTCTTCGAAGTCTGGCCCACCGCGGGTTGGCACGAGAGGGAGACCGCGGAAATGTTCGGCATCACCTTTAACAACCATCCGGACCCGAGGAAGCTGCTGCTCCCTGAGGAATGGGACATTTATCCCCTGAGGAAGGACTTCCCGCTTGAAGGGACCGACCAGGATACACCGGACCTGCCCGGGACGGAAAGCTGAGGATAGGAGCACATGGCCGACGTCGCCAGCGAACAGGAACGGAGAAGCGAGATCCTCGAACTTAATATCGGGCCCCACCATCCCAGTACGCACGGAGTGTTTCGGGCTGTTGTGGAGTTGGACGGCGAGATTATCGTCAACTTGACTCCTTGCCTGGGATATCTCCATCGAGGATTCGAGAAAACCTGCGAGAACAAGACCTTCCATAACGTGATCCCCCTGGCGGAACGGTGCGACTACATGGGTGCCACGAGCAATTCGCTGGCCTACTGTCTGACCGCGGAGAAGCTCCTGGACATCGAGGTGCCTGAGCGTGCCCAGACAATCCGGGTGATCATGGCCGAGTTGTCGAGGATTTTCAGCCACTTGTTTTGGCTTGGTACCCATGGTCACGATGTCGGCGCGATGACGCCGCTCTTCTACTGCCTACGTGAGCGGGAAGAGATCATGAACCTCTTCGAGCTTACCGCGGGCGGCCGGCTGATGCCCAACTACCTCAGGATCGGCGGCCTGATCAGGGATTTGGAAGAGGGATTCACCGAGCGGCTCAAGGCGTTTACGGACACCTTCGACGCTCGTGTGGACGACTACGAAATCCTGCTGACCGAGAACATCATCTATATGGATCGAACCAAGGGAATCGGCATCCTTCCCCGGGAAGACGCGGTCGCGCTTGGAGCGAGCGGGCCCATGGCCCGCGCTTCCGGTGTGGTCTGGGATATTCGCAAGACCGAGCCGTACTGCGGGTACGAGCGCTACGATTTCGACATGGCCGTAGAGCAAGGATGCGACGTCTACTCCCGCTACCTTGTGAGAATACGGGAGATGCGGGAGAGCAACAAGATTCTCCGTCAGGCCCTGGATTTCCTGGAAGAGGGACCGATACGGGCGACAAAGCCGGGCACGGTCTTCCCCATGCAAGAGGATATCTACGAGAAGACCGAAGCCCTGATTCACCATTTCATGCTCGTCGTCGAAGGCATCAGGTCACCGGTAGGCGAGGTTTATCAGTGCATCGAGTCGCCCAGGGGTGAGCTTGGCTGCTATCTCGTGGCCGAGGGAGGCCCCAAACCGTACAGGCTCAAATGGAGGGCGCCGGCATTCGTTAATCTGGAAACCCTCAGGACCATGGCCGTCGGGTCGTTCCTGGCGGATTTCATCGCGATACTCTCCAGCGTCGATATCGTGCTGGCAGAGGTCGACCGGTAAGAGGAGTCCGGTACTCGATGACCCTGGGTGAAGTGGCTAAGGCACTCGGCCTGGAAGTGCGAACGGCGGAGGGCGAACTCAACCGCGACGTGACAGGCGGCTATGTGAGCGACCTGTTGAGCGACGTCATTGCCGGGGCGGTGGAGGGCGATCTCTGGATCACCCTGCAATTGCATCAGAATATCGTGGCCGTCGCGTTCTTGAATAACCTGGCAGGGATCGTCCTCGTTGGGGGAAGAGAGCCCGATCCCGAGACTCTTCACAAGGCCGAAGAGCAGGATGTTCCTATCCTGGTCACCGCCATGAAGGCCTATGAGCTTGCAGGAAGGCTCTGGGAGATGGGAATCGGGCGAGACAAATGATCGCGGCCGCGCAAAGCGGCATATGTTAGGGGTTGGCAGGTAGAATTCAAGGTATACAGCCTGGACCTGCACATTCATACGGTCCTTTCTCCCTGCACGGAGATAGCCGACATGACCCCGCAGGTCGTCGTTCGGACCGCGGCGGAGCGGGGACTGGACATGATCGCGGTGTGCGACCACAATTCTGCCCGGAACGCCGCTGCGACGGTGCGGGCGGCCAAGGGGACCGGCCTGAGGGTACTGCCCGGAATCGAGGTCACTTCCCTCGAGGAGGTCCACATCGTCGGACTCTTCGGGTCGGTCGAAGCGGCCCTGGTGGTGCAAGAGGAAGTCTACTCTAGGCTGCCGGGCGAAAATGACGAGAACGTGTTCGGGTACCAGGTCGTCGTTAACGAGAACGACGAGGTTGAGGATATGGACGACCGCTTGCTCATCGGGGCAACGACCCTATCGGCTGAACGAGTCGTGGACCTCATTCACCGCGTGGGGGGCCTGGCCGTCCCCGCGCACGTCGATCGAGAGGGCTTCGGCATCTTCAGTAAACTCGGCTTCATACCCGAATCGATGAAGGTCGACGCGCTGGAAGTCTCGTATAGATCGACGTTCCAGGCGGTACGCGAGAAATTTCCTCAGTGCCGTGACTACACGCTGATAACATCTTCGGACGCTCACAGGCCCGAGGATGTGGGCATCGTCTCGACCAAGGCCAGGATGGCCGACCCGAGCTTTGAAGAGTTGAAAATGGCGTTGACGGGCCTCGAGGGGAGGGGTGTTCTGTACGCGGAGACGGACTGAACCGCTCGGGCACCTCGGTATATGGGTTCATAAGTAGGCCGCGATCAATGGAGGATATCTCTCTACACATCCTGGACGTGGCCGAAAACGGAATAGGCGCGGGCGCCGATTTGATCAAGATAGCCGTTGAGGAGGATAGCAAAGAGGACAGACTCACCGTGACTATTGAAGACAATGGAAGGGGTATGGAGCCGGAATTCCTAGCGAAGGTTCTCGACCCCTTTGTGACGACGCGAACGACGCGCAAAGTCGGGCTGGGATTGTCGCTCCTCCAGCAGTCGGCCAGGGAGGCCGGAGGCGACCTCAAGATTGAATCCGTGGTCGGTAAGGGCACCAGGGTGGAAGCCTTTATGAGATACGGCCATATCGACCGCAAACCCATGGGAGATATGGCGGAGACCATGGCAACGCTTATAGAGGGAAACGCGGATATCGACTTCGTCTACACCCACCGCAAGGACGGGAGGGAATACGTTCTTGATACGAGGGAAATTCGTGCCGAACTGGAGGAGATTCCGCTGAACAATCCTCAAGTGGTCAACTTGATTCGGGAAAACGTGGTCGCCGGGCTCCGGGAGATTTCCGGGGCCGGACCCAGAGAGCCGGATTGAGTTGCGGCCGGGGAGCAAAGGTAGTGAAAGAACGAGACGAATTACTCCATAAGCCGGTCAAACCGACCGTCGAAGTGATTCCGCCGGATGAGCTAAAAAAGCTTGATCCGGTCATGGCTCGGTACGCGGGCCGGGCCGGGTACCTCATTCCAGCGCTGAAGGAAGCGCAGGACATTTTCGGGTACGTGCCCATGGAGGTCCAGCGCTATATCGCTGAAGGGCTTCGTATTCCGTCCTCTCATATCTACGGCGTTGTCACTTTTTATTCTTTCTTTACCATCACCCCGCGAGGGCGTCACACGATCAGGCTCTGTCTCGGCACGGCCTGTTACGTCAAGGGCGCCAAGGAGATGGTGGAGAGGATCCAGCGGGAGCTGGGGCTCTCCGTGGGCGACACCTCCGAGGACGGACGCTTCACGTTGGAGGCGGTACGCTGTCTCGGCGCGTGCGGACTAGCGCCTGTCATGATGATCGGTGAAGATACCCATGGAAACATCGATCCCAAGAATATCCTCAAGATTCTGGAAGCCTACGAGTAGGCTCAGGGATCGCCGGGAGGACGTACAGTGCCAAAGATATCAATACAGGACCTCAAGAAGATCAAAGAGCGAGAACGCTCCAGAATGGTTCTCCGTGATGGACAATATCGAGCCAAGATAACCGTTCACATGGGAACCTGTGGAATCGCGGCAGGCGCTCGGGAGATCTTGACCTGTCTCCGAGATCTGATCGGTGAGAAGAAACTCGACGACGTCATTTTGACAAACTCGGGCTGTGCGGGTCTGTGCGTGCAGGAACCGATGATGACCGTGGAGTTGTCCGATCAGCCTCCGGTAAAGTATGTCAAGCTCGACCGGGAAAAGGCCACGAGAATATTTGAAGAACACGTCATGGGCGGGAAAGTGGTCGAAGACTACGCCCTTGCCCGCGGAAGCGAGACGGTGGCCACCTGAGAGGCGTTAACTGTCGATCCGAGGAAGCATACCCCGGCAACGCATAGTATCTCCTGTGCCGGTGGAGAATAGGTGATGAGTGCGAGTCCCTACTATCGAATGCAGCTTATGATATGCGCCGGAACGGGCTGTATCGCCAGCGGTTCCATGGATGTCATGGATGCTCTGAAAAAGGAGCTGGAGAAGCGACACCTGCAGGACGACGTGCAGATCATCACGACGGGCTGCAACGGCTTCTGCGCCATGGGTCCGCTTGTGGTAACCTATCCCGACGGCGTCTTCTACAACCAGGTCAAACCCGAGCATGCTCCTCTGATCGTGGAAGAGCATGTCCTCAAGGGCAGGGTTGTCCAGGAGCTCCTCTTCAAGGAAGAGGCGGTCAAGGACAAGGTCCCGCTCATGAAGGACATCGGCTTCTTCGGTCAACAGAGGCTCATCGTGCTTCGCAACCGCGGGCTGATCGACGCGGAGAACATCGACGAGTACATTGCCCGTGACGGATATGCCGCTCTCGGCAAAGCCCTGGAGGAGATGACTCCGGAAGAGGTCATCGAGGAGGTCAAGAAATCAGGGCTCAGAGGCCGGGGCGGCGGAGGCTTTCCAACCGGCCTGAAGTGGGAGGAGTGCGCTAAGTACGAGAGCTTCCCCAAGTACACGATCTGCAACGGGGACGAGGGCGATCCAGGCGCCTTCATGGACCGCTCTGTTATGGAAGGCGATCCCCATTCGGTGCTGGAGGGCATGGCGATCTCGGGCTACGCGATCGGGGCTGAGAAAGGATACATCTATGTCCGGGCTGAGTATCCCCTCGCTATTGAACGACTTCAGAAGGCAATCAACGACGCACGGGAGTACGGTCTGCTCGGCAACGACATCCTCGGCAAGGGATTTGACTTTGACATCGAGATCTACCCTGGCGCGGGAGCGTTTGTGTGCGGTGAATCGACTGCACTGATGTATTCTATCGAAGGCAAGCGGGGCATGCCCCGCATCAAACCGCCCCGCAGCGCGGAAGCGGGCCTCTGGAATCAGCCGACCAACCTCAATAATGTGGAAACCTTTGCCAACCTCAACCCGATCATCCTCAACGGCGGTGACTGGTTCGCTTCCATCGGGACCGAGGGGAGCAAAGGCACCAAGGTCTTCGCGCTCACGGGAGCCGTCCGAAACGTGGGTCTGGTTGAAGTTCCCATGGGGACCAGCCTCAAGACCCTCATATTCGACATCGGCGGCGGGATTCCCAAGAAGCGCAAGTTCAAGGCCGCGCAGATCGGCGGACCCTCCGGCGGGTGCATCCCGGACGGCATGGAAGATGTGCAGATCGATTACGAGTCGCTCTACGAAGCCGGCGCGATGATGGGCTCGGGCGGTGTCGTGGTTATGGACAATATGACCTGCATGGTGGACACCGCGAAGTTCTTCACGCATTTCTGTGTAGACGAGTCCTGCGGCAAGTGCATCCCTTGCCGCGAGGGCCTGAAGGTGATGCACGAGAAGCTCACGGACATCTGCGAAGGGAGGGGAAAGGAAGGGGATGTGGAGTTCCTGATCGAGCTTGGACACCATATCAACAATACGTCCCACTGCGGTCTGGGCAAGAGCGCGGCCAATCCGGTCCTCTCGACGATTCGTTACTTCCGGCACGAGTACGATGCGCATATCAGAGACAAGCATTGCGACGCCCTGGTGTGCCCCGATCTTATCGATTTCGTGGTCATGGAAGACAAGTGTAAGAAGTGCGGCCTCTGTCATCGGAACTGCCCCTCGGGCGCGATCATCTGGGAAAAGAAACAGGTTGCCCGTATAGATCTGGACAAGTGTACCAGATGCCGAACCTGCATCATGAATTGCCGGTTTGGTGCAATCAGGTAAGAAACGGTCCCGCCCCGGCCCTTGAGATGACCGGGTCGGTACGGAGCCAACGTGATACCGAGCGGCCATTACCCGCTGTGAGTAAGTTTCCATGGTAACCCTGACCATCGACGGAGTTGAAGTTACAGTCGAGCGTGGGACAAGCATTCTCGAAGCTGCCCAGCAAGCCGGCATACACATTCCGACGCTCTGCCATGACACGCGCCTCGTACCGTACGGCGCCTGTCGTCTGTGTATGGTGGAGGTCACAGCCAGAGGCCGAACGAGGAGAATGCCGGCGTGCTTCAATCCCGCGCGTGATGGCATGGAAGTTGCCACCCATACGCCGGAACTCATTAAGGGCCGGCTCATGCAGCTCATGCTGCTGCTGAGGACCCATCCGCTCCTCTGCCCCACCTGTGACGCGGGCGGAAACTGCAAGCTCCAGGATCTCGTTCACGAGTACGAGGTGCCGGAGCTTCCCTTCCCGACGGAATCGCGCTACTTCCACGTGGACAACGCGTCGCACTTCATTCGCTTCAATATGAACCTCTGCATCAAGTGCGGGATGTGCGTGCGTATCTGCGACGAAGTGCAGGGCGTCAACGAGTTGAGCTTTGTCGAACGGGGCCTGGAGTGTGAGGTTTCCACCGACTTCGGCCGGCCTCTCGACTGCGAATTCTGCGGCCAATGCGCTCAGATCTGCCCGGTTGGTGCGATCTCGTCCAAATGGCTCGTCGGCACCGGTCGCGATTTCGAATTGAAAAAGACGAACACGACCTGTTCCTTTTGCGGCCTCGGTTGTACGCTAACCCTCGGAGAGAAGGGCGGGAAAGTGGTGTGGGTGTCTTCCCCGCCTCAGAGCCACAACGATGGCAACCTCTGCGTGAAAGGCCGGTACGGCTGGCCGTACCTGTACGCGGAAGAGCGTCTCTCCGCGCCGCTCGTCAAGAAGACAGGCAATCTGGAGCCCGCCGAGTGGAACGACGCTCTCTCCTTCGTCGCGGAGCGGCTCAGTAGTATCAAGAACAGCTCGGGACCAACGAGTCTCGCCGCGCTCGGATCCGAGCGACTCACCAACGAAGAGGCGTATGTCTTCAACCGGTTCGTCAGAACCGTCCTGGAGACGCCACACCTCGACCACGCAGGGGGGTACGGCTATCGAGGCCTGGTTGACGGGCTCATGCCGATTCTCGGGTACCCCGCAAGCACGAACCCGATCACCGAGATCAGAAACGCTGAGCTCATTGTCCTCGTGGGCGCAGACCTCACCGAATCGCATCCGGTCGCAAAGAACGAAGTCATCATGGCCACCGGACCCATGAAGCGAGGCGAGGTGATCGTCATCGATTCCATGGAGACCAAGCTGGCCCACCGACCGGGCAAGCACCTCGCGGTGGTGCCGGGAACCGAGCATCTCGTGCTCTACGCCATGCTCAAAGAGGTGATCGATCAGGGACTGTGCGACCGGGCCGCGCTCGATCTGAGAGCGGAAGGCTTCGACGAGCTGGCCTCGTCGCTGGAAGGATACAGTCCGGAAACGGTCGCTCAGATCGCAGGAATCGACCCGGAGCTGATCCGTGAAGCCGCGAAGCGTTACGTGGAAGCGACCCGTGCCCCGATCATCCTCACCGACGGAATGAACCGACTCGGGCTGAACGTGCTATGTGCTCGGGCAGCGGCGAGCCTCGCTCTGGTCGCGGGTAAGTTGGGCAAGGCATCGTGCGGAGTGTACGTCTTTGGCGAGAAGGCCAACGCCCAGGGCGCGGTGGACATGGGTCTGGCGCCTGACCTGCTCCCGGGCTTCAAGAGAATCGACGATGAAGATGCCAGGTCCCGGTTCGAGGAAGCATGGGGTTCACCTCTGCCGACCGAAGAGGGCATGCGTGCTTCAGAGATCCTGGCCAAGGCTGAGAGCGGTGAAATCAAGGCCCTGTATGTTGTGGGCGAGAACCCGCTGGACACGTACCCCGACCGGGCTCGGGTCGAACGGGCCCTCGGGAAGCTCGAGTTGCTCGTGGTTCAGGACATGTTCCTCACCTCGACCGCAAAGATGGCTCACGCGGTTCTCCCGGTGACGGCCTTCGCGGAGAAGACGGGCACGCTGACAAGCTCGGAAAGGCTGGTGCAGCGTCTCAGGCCAGTGCTCAGACCGCAAGGAGCCAAGAGCGACCTGGAGATCTTCTCGGCCCTGGCCGCGCTCCTGGGAAAACCCGCCATGACGTACGCGGGGCCCGAGCAGGTGATGCACGAGATCGCGGAGCTTGTGGAACCATACAGAGGAATCTCATACGATCGGATCGGCCCGGAAGGGATCGTGTGGCCCTGCGTAGATGAGGAGGATCCGGGAACCCGTGTCCTGTACGAAGGAGGCTTTCCCGGCGGAAAAGCCACTCTGATTGCCGCTCCGGCCATCGAGCAGGCTCAGGAAAATGGTCATCGCATGGTCCTGCTTCAGGGGCTGAGCTTTTTTCATTCGGGCTCCTGGTCCGAACGGAGTTCCGCACTCATGGAGGTGTGCCCGGACGGTTCTGCCGAGTTCAATCCGATTGATATGGAGGAACTCGGCGTGGGCGACGGGGACAAGGTAAAGATCACCTCCCCGGAGGGCCTGTGGATTCAGGCTAAGGCAAAGCGCTCGAGGCGTCCCCGCAAAGGAACGGTCATTGTGCCGCAGCATTTCAGCGCATTGAAGGTCAACAGCCTCACCGCTTGGGATACACCCTTGGTGAAGGTCACGGTTGAAAAGGTTTAGAAGGCGAAAGAGGTAGCCTCGATGGAATTCGCCATCGCTGTCGTATTGCTTGTCGTCAAGGTTTTGATCGTCGTCGTCGTGGTTCTGACCTTTGTGGCGTACGCGACCCTTTTGGAACGTAAGGTCCTCGGCTACATCCAGGTCAGGCTCGGACCCAACCGGGTCGGGCCCTGGGGTCTGTTGCAACCGCTGGCTGACGGTGCAAAGCTCATCGCCAAGGAGGAGCTTACGGTTACGGAGGCCACGAGGTGGGTATACATCGTCGCGCCCATGATCGTGGTGATCTGCGCCATCGTTCCCTTCTCCGTAATCCCCTTTGCCAAGGGACTGGGGCTTGAGCACCTCCTCGGTCCGTTGGCAAATCGGTACGCCCTGAACACGGGGGTGGTTGCCGATATCAACGTCGGCATACTCCTCATTTTCGCAATCTCTTCCCTGGGAACGTACGGCGTTCTCCTGGGAGGGTGGGCGTCAAACAACAAGTACTCGTTGCTTGGCGGGGTGCGTGCCGGCGCCCAGATGATCAGCTACGAGTTGGGGTTGAGTCTCTCGGTGGTGGGCGTTCTCCTGCTCGCCGGCTCACTGAGTCTCGTGGACATCGTCCAATCCCAGGATGCGATCTGGAAGTGGTATGTCTTCCGCCAACCTCTGGGGTTCATCCTCTTCCTCATTGCAGGAGCCGCGGAGATAGGCCGAACCCCCTTCGACCTGATCGAGTGCGAGAACGAGCTGGTCGCGGGGTATCAGACCGAATACAGTTCGATGAAGTTCGGGCTCTTCTACCTGGGAGAGTATGCGCATCTGCTGTTTCTGAGCGCCCTGATCACGACCCTCTTTCTCGGAGGATGGCAGGGACCGATCCTGCCCCCGATTGTGTGGTTCCTCGGTAAGATGTTCCTCTTCGCGTTTTTCTTCATCTGGGTCAGAGGCACCTATCCGAGGCTTCGCTACGATCGGGTGATGAGTCTAGGGTGGAAGGTGTTGCTCCCTGTCGGACTGTTCAACGTAATGGCAACGGCGCTTGTCTATACGATCTATCTCCGGTACGCGGGATGATGATCGGCATGTGAAAGGTTAAACGCGTCTCAGGCCCGGCCCCCGTCCGGCTATTACTATGATCGGTCCTCCCTGAGGGGGATTCCGGTCGAATCGGCAAGAGGTCACGAACAATGATTGTCCCGTTACTGAAGGGATTGAAGCTCACGCTCGGCTACTTCTTCTCGAAAAAAGTGACGATGCGGTACCCCGAGGAGAAGTGGGATGTTGCGCCGCGGTGGCGTGGTCGACACGTGCTGACGGTCTACGAATCCGGAAAGATCCGGTGTGTGGCGTGTATGCTCTGTGCGACGGTCTGTCCGGCCGAGTGCATCACCATCGAGGCCCAGGCTGAGCCCGACAACCGGAAATACCCCGAGAGTTACGAAATCGACCTGGGAAGGTGCATCTTTTGCGGACATTGCGTGGAGGTCTGCCCGAAGCACGCCATTGAAATGACCACTGCCTACGAGATCTCCGAATACAGCCGGGAAGGCCTGATTTTGGACAAGGAGGCCCTGCTCAAGCCTCCTGTGGAACGATACGTGTCAAAGAAAAGGAAGGCCGGTTAGATCCGTTCCTTGCCGGAGGTATGGGAATATCCATGGAAACGCTCTTTTTCTACATCCTGGCGATTATCACGCTGGTGTCGGCCTTTCTCGTGGTCCTTTTGAAGCGACCGCTCTTCAACGTCCTGTTCATGATCATGACGATGATCGGGCTGGCGGGCTTCTTCATCCTTCTTCGCGCGGAGTTCCTGGCCATGGTCCAGCTTATTGTGTACGCTGGCGCGGTTATGGTGCTTTTCCTCTTCGTGATCATGCTGTTGAATCTGGATCAGATGCGCCTGCCGACGAAGCTCGGCCGGGTGCGCTGGTGGGGTGGCGCGGTCATATCGGTGGCAATCATGGGTATTGTCTGGGCGGTCTTCAAGGGGTACGGAGCGCCCGCCGGCGCCGCGGGGCAGGCCGCCAAGGTCTCCAATACCGAGTTGCTGGGGCAGGCGTTGTTCACCACGTATCTTCTTCCCTTTGAGATCGCGTCGGTGCTGCTGCTGGCCGCTATTATCGGCACGGTGGTCCTGGTACGGAAGAGGTCCTAAGATCAAGAGTGTACCGGCCGCGATCGATCAGTCGGTCCACCGAGTTGCGGGAAAAAAGATGGTCACCATACAACACTATCTCTTTCTGTCAGCAGCCCTGTTCGCATTGGGTGTCGTGGGGGTCATGGTTCGCAGGAACCTGATCGTCGTCCTGATGTGCCTTGAAATGATGCTGAACGCAGTGAACCTGGCTTTCGTGGCGTTCTCCCGATACCTCGGAACCATGGAGGGACAGGTTATCGTCCTGTTCGTCATGGTGGTCGCGGCCGCGGAGGTTGCCGTGGGATTGGCCATTGTGGTGTCAGTCTTCAGGCAGCGAGGCACGATTAACATCAACGACATAAATCTCATGAAATGGTGAGCAGGACGTTCGGATCGGCGGCCTCTGCAGCCGGCCGGTCATGGTCCTCGTGAGCTTGGTATTGGGAGCCTGGTATGATTGATCTGGTCTGGTTGATTCCCCTGTTTCCCCTGATCGGATTCTTTTTCAACGGTCTACTTGGAAAGGGCCTTCCCGAAAAGGTCATCGGTTGGATAGGGTCTCTCTTGGTCGGGGCATCCTTCGTCGTTGCGGTGATGATCTTTCTGGAGCTTCTCGGGATGGATCCCGGCTCCCGGTCCGTTCAGACCGTCGTGTACACCTGGGTGCTGGCCGGAAAACTTAACGCCCCCATCGGCTTTCTCGTGGACCCCTTGAGCACGGTTATGCTCCTGGTAGTCAGCGGCGTGGGGTTCATCATCCACGTCTACTCCATCGGGTACATGCACGGGGAAATCGGATTCCGTCGCTATTTCGCCTACTTGAACCTCTTCGTCTTTGCCATGCTCACCCTCGTGTCCGCGAACAACTTCCTGCTCATGTTCGTAGGGTGGGAAGGCGTCGGACTCTGTTCGTACCTGCTGATCGGGTATTACTACGAGAAACAGTCGGCTTCGGATGCAGGGAAAAAGGCATTCGTCGTGAACCGGGTCGGGGATTTCGGCTTCCTTATCGGGATATTCCTGACCTTCGTCACCTTCGGAACCCTGACGTTCACCGATGTCTTCGCTGCGGCTCCGGAAAAGCTCACCTACGGCGGAACCCTGGTGACACTGATCACGCTGCTCTTCTTTGTCGGAGCCACGGGGAAATCCGCTCAGATTCCGCTGTACACGTGGCTTCCCGACGCGATGGAAGGCCCGACTCCCGTCAGTGCCCTCATCCATGCGGCTACCATGGTCACGGCCGGGGTGTACATGGTCTCACGGCTGAGCCTGCTCTACGCGATGGCGCCCATCTCGATCACCGTCGTGGCGGTCATAGGTGGAGCCACAGCCTTCTACGCGGCGACTATGGGCATGACCCAGTTCGACATCAAGCGGGTGCTCGCCTACTCGACCATCAGCCAGCTCGGCTACATGTTCATGGCCTGCGGGGTTGGGGCTTTTGCTTCGGGCATCTTCCATCTCATGACGCACGCGTTCTTCAAGGCTCTGCTCTTCATGGCCGCGGGAAGCGTGATGCACGCGCTCTCCGGCGAGCTTGATATGAGAAAGATGGGAGGCCTCAGGAAAGACCTCCCCTACACCCACTGGACATACATCGCCGCGACCCTGGCCATCTCTGGGATTTTCCCCTTCGCGGGTTTCTTCAGTAAGGACGAGATCCTCTTCTTCTCTTTTGAGAGGAACCTCGGATTCTGGATCGTCGGCGCGGTCGCTGCACTCATGACCTCGTTCTACATGTTCCGATCGGTGTTTATGACCTTCTACGGGAAATCGAGGCTTGATGACCACGCTGCCGCTCACGTCCACGAGTCCCCGCCGATCATGACAGTGCCGTTGATCGTCCTCGCGTTCCTGTCCCTGGTGGGAGGCTTCGTCGGAATCCCGATCATCGAGCACGGCAACAGGTTCGGCACGTGGCTCGCTCCGGTCTTTGCGCCGGCCCATGAGATCCTGAGCAAGGCCGCTCACGCTGAGGGGGGAGGACACCACAACGTCAGCCTCGAACTCCTGCTCATGAGTGTCTCCCTCGCGATAGCCATTATCGGCCTGTTCATCGCGCGCTATATGTACATCTCAAGGCCCGAGACGCCCGACAAGGTGGTCAAGGAATGGAAGGGCCTGCACACGGTCGTTTACAACAAGTACTACATGGACGAGATCTACGACTTCCTGTTCGTCAACAGCATTGTCGATTTTTCTCGCTTCCTGTGGAAGAGCTTCGACGACCTGGTGATTGACGGCATCGTCAATGGTGTAGCACGGCTGACACAGGGGTGGGGTGGTGTGATGAGATGGCTCCAGTCCGGCTTGGTCAAGGACTATGCCCTGTCGATCCTGTTCGGGGTTTTGGTGGTGATCGGCTATCTCGTGCTGAGATAGGACAACGGAGGAATGCCGTTCATGAATATCGCGTCCTATGATTGGTTGACGTTTATCGTCTTCGTTCCGCTCGTGGGAGCATTCGTCCTGCTCTTTATGAACCGAGAGCACAAGGACTGCATGCGCTGGGTCGCGCTTGTGACAATGGTGGCGGATCTGGTCGGCAGTGTGGTGGTCTACGCCTTGTTCGATCCGGCGAATTTCGACTTCCAGTTAAAGCGTCATGTGGCGTGGGTACCGTCCTGGGGAATATCGTACTATGTCGGCATAGATGGGATCAGCCTCTGGCTTGTGCTGTTGACGGCGTTCCTCGGTCCTCTGGTGATTCTGGCCTCCTGGAAGGATATCCAGTCACGGGTAAAGGAGTTCCTTATCAGCTTGCTGGTGCTCCAGACGGGGATGATAGGAGTCTTTGTAGCGCTGGATCTCTTCCTCTTCTACGTCTTCTGGGAGATCATGCTCATTCCCATGTATCTCCTCATCGGCGTCTGGGGCAACCCCGCGAGGAAGCTCTACGCGGCCATCAAGTTCGTGCTCTACACGGTGGTCGGCAGTCTGCTGATGCTGGTGGCCATTCTTGCCCTCTATTTCATGGCCGGCGCCGAGACGGGCACGCACACCTTCGACCTTCAGCACCTGTACAAGTTCGGTGTTCCTCTTTATGCGCAGTTCTGGATGTTCCTGGCATTCTTCCTGGCCTTTGCGATCAAGGTTCCCATGTTCCCGTTCCACACATGGCTTCCTGATGCGCACACCGAGGCTCCGACCGTCGGCAGCGTGATGCTGGCCGCGGTCCTGCTCAAGATGGGGACGTACGGCATGATCCGTTTCGCGATTCCGCTTTTTCCCAACGCGGCGCTCAACGCGACCTGGTGGATCTGCGTGCTTGCCGTCATTGGGATCATCTATGGCGCGTGGGTGGCCATGGTCCAGGTCGACGTGAAGCGGCTGGTGGCGTTCTCCAGTGTAAGCCATCTCGGATTCGTGGTCCTGGGGATGTTCGCGTTCACGATCATCGGCCTGGAGGGGAGCATCCTCCAGATGATCAACCACGGGCTTTCCACCGGTGCCTTGTTCCTTATCGTCGGTATGATTTACGAGCGGAGGCATACGAGGCTCATTGCGGAATTCGGCGGTATCTCCAAGGTCATGCCGCTTTTTGCGGTCTTCTTCATGATCTTCACGCTTTCTTCGATCGGTCTGCCGGGCCTGAACGGGTTCGTCGGGGAGTTTCTCATACTCCTGGGCACCTTTGAAGTATTCCCCGTTTACGCGGTGATCGCGGCGAGCGGAGTGATCTTCGCTGCGTGTTACATGCTCTGGATGTTCCAGCGGGTGATGTTCGGCACGGTAACCAATCCGAAGAATCTGGGCCTGAAGGATCTCTGCGCGAGAGAGGTTCTGGTGCTGACGCCCATCGTAATCTTCTGCGTCTGGATCGGGGTCTATCCGAACACCTTTCTCAAGCCCATGGAACCGGCCCTCAAAAACTACATCGAGCAAGTGGAGACATCGCGGACCAGGGTCCTGAAAAAGGCGAAAAGCAGGGCCGCGTGGGAAGCAAGCTTGAGATTGACCGCCGCGAATCGGAATAACGTATTGAACGCTGATCGATCGGAGTAGGAGCAATCGGGATGATCCAGTTACCCGACGTCAACTGGCTGAGTATTCTCCCGGCGCTGGTATTGTGCATCGCCGGTCTGGTAGTGCTTTTTGTCGGTTTATTCGTCCGTGGGGCCGCGTTGACGGTTGCGGGACTGTTGAGCCTCGCCGGAATATTGGGCGCGTTGATGGCCAATGCCCCGCTGAGGACCATGAACGGGACGGCATTCGCCGGCATGGTCACGATGGACGCATACTGCTGGTTTCTCAACATTCTCATCCTGGTCGGAACGGGCCTGACGGTCCTCATGTCCATGCGCTACCTCTCGGACGAGCACATGAATCTGTCCGAGTATTTCGTACTCATCCTCTTCTCTGCCGCGGGCATGATCTTCATGATTTCCGCGAGTCATATCCTGGTCATTTTCGTAGGCCTGGAGACCCTTTCCATTTGCATCTACGTGTTGGCCGGAATGCACCCCGCGAGCCTCAAGTCCCGGGAATCGGCGCTGAAGTATCTCCTTCTCGGGGGCTTCTCGAGCGGGATCTTTCTGTACGGCGCGGCCTTGATGTACGGCGCAGCCGGTTCCCTTGATCTCGTCGTACTGACGAAATTCTTTGTAGCGGGCAAGGCGGGCCTCATGGCCAAGGCAGGGATGGGGCTGCTCCTCGTGGGATTCGGATTCAAGGTTGCGGCTGTTCCCTTCCACATGTGGACACCGGATGTGTACGAGGGCGCGCCAACGCCGATAACCGGGTACATGTCCGTGGCGGTCAAGGTTGCCGCGTTCGCCGCGTTCATTCGGGTCTTCCTCGAAACGGGATCGGGGAAAGAGGTCAACTGGGTGCAGGTCCTCTGGGTCGTTTCTGCGATCACGATGATCATGGGGAACATCGTTGCTCTCGTGCAACAGAACATCAAACGGATGCTGGCCTATTCGAGCATCGCACACGCGGGGTACATCCTTGTCGGCATGGTGGCGGGAGGGCTGGCAGGAACTTCAGGGATACTCTACTACTTGCTGGCCTACACCTTCACGAATCTCGGGGCCTTCGGCGTGGTTGCCCTCGTGGGGCGTGAGGATGAAGCAAACGTGATGATAGACGACTACCGCGGCCTGGCAAGACTCCATCCTCTGCTCGCTCTGGCCATGTCGATCTTCCTTTTCTCTCTGGCCGGAATTCCGCCGACGGCCGGGTTTATCGGCAAGTTCACCATATTCAGTGCGGCCGTGGCTCAGCAGTACTACTGGTTGGTCGTTATCGGAGTGCTGACGAGCGCGGTGTCGGTCTTCTACTACTTCCGAGTGGTTATGAAGATGTACATGGAGGCGCCCGAGACCGAGCCCAGTGCGCTCCATTTCGGGCCGGCCATGCTCGTGGGCCTCATCATTTCGGTAGCCGGCGTCCTGTACATGGGGATCTTCCCAACCACCTACTTGAACCTCGCGTTGGAATCGGTTAAGCCGCTTTTCTAGAATGCGGTTCGGACTCTGCACCGAAGTGTGTGGCGCAGGCATCCTGTGCTCGTGATCTTTCAAAGAGCGGTGCCCCGGTCGGTAACGAGGCGTGCTTGGATATTGTCACAGCACGGTAGACCGTGCCGTTGTTGGACGCGCACCTTTGAAGCCAATTGGTATAGCGCCTTCCGGAATAGAAGATGAATCCATGAAACTGCGAGCCCTCGTCCCCACCGGCCACGGAATCAACTGCGAGATGGAGACGCAGCGCGCCCTGGAGCTGGCCGGATTCGAGAGAATCGACCAGGTCCATCTAAACTTCATTGCCAAGGGCGAGGTTGATTTTGGGGACTATGGACTGATCGTGTTTGCCGGCGGCTTCCTCGACGGCGACGATCTGGGTGCGGCTCAGGCCTGCGCGAATCGTCTTCGCCATTCCCGTGTCCACGGCAAGCGCTTGATCGACGGCCTAGTTGAGTTCGTTGAAGGAGGGGGCCTCGCGCTCGGGATCTGCAACGGCTTCCAACTCCTGATCAAGCTCGGGATGCTCCCCGCGACGGAGGGGGACTACACCCGACGGGATCTCAGCCTGACGGGGAACGACTCGGGCCGATTCGAGGATCGCTGGGTGTGCCTAGCGGTGGATACCCAATCCCCGTGCATATTCACCCGAGGCCTGGAACGGCTCTACCTTCCCGTGCGGCACGGCGAAGGCAAGATTATCGGACGAAATGAGAACCTGGCGAGGGAACTGGTTGCGTCCCATCAGGCGGTAACCCGATACGCCTCTCCTGACACCGGTGAACCTACAATGGAGTATCCGGGCAACCCCAACGGTTCGCAAGAGGCCATCGCAGGGATCTGCGATCCCACCGGACGTGTCTTCGGGATGATGCCCCACCCGGAAGCGTACCAGGATCGGACCAATCATCCCCGTTGGACCAGGGAAGAACTCTCTGAGGTAGGCGGAGGCCTGGCGGTCTTCGAAAACGCCGCGGCCTATCTGCGCGGTCACGGATAGGGAGATGGTGATCTCCTGGGAGGAAAAACCGTTGGCCCCAGGCTTGAGGGAAAAATCTTTTTTCTTGACAGAGGGAGAACTGCGTCCTTTTTTCTTGTAATTTCAGATCATTTGGGCTAGGATCGGGCGTTGTCCTCATTCCTGTGGACTATTCATACGACTCACATACTGACCGATGCCGGCGGGGTTGCCTGCGCGGTGAAATGTATATCTAGGAGGTCTCCATGGCAATGGATCCGACCAAGATGGCCGACTGGGAAATAGCTGAAGAAGCTGAAAAGACTATGAAGACAGTCTATCAGCTCCGCGACGAGCTGGGGCTAAAGGAAGAAGAGCTTCTTCCCCACGGCCACTACGTGGCAAAAGTCGATTTCCGCAAGGTCCTCAATCGGCTCAAGGACAGGCCTGATGGCAAGTACATCGATGTTACCGCCATCACCCCGACTCCTCTGGGAGAAGGAAAATCTACCTCCTCCATGGGCCTGGTCGAGGGCATGGGCAAGCGAGGCAAGAGTGTTGTGGCTGCAATTCGGCAGCCCTCAGGCGGCCCGACCATGAACATCAAGGGCTCCGCGGCCGGCGGCGGTCTGGCGCAGTGCATCCCGCTCACCCCGTTCTCCCTCGGGTTGACCGGCGACATCAACGCGATCATGAACGCGCACAACCTGGCGATGGTTGCGGTTACGTCCCGGCTGCAGCACGAGTTCAACTATGACGACGCGGAATGGGCAAAGAGAAACCAGCCGAGGCTGAACATCGATCCGAACAGGGTGGAATTAGGCTGGATCATCGACTTCTGCGCTCAGGCGCTGCGGCACATCATTATCGGTATCGGCGGCAAGATGGACGGGTTCATGATGGAATCGAAGTTCGGCATTGCCGTCTCGTCGGAGATCATGGCGATCCTCGCGGTTTCCACGGACCTTAAGGACATGCGCGAACGCATGGGCAGGATCGTCGTCGGATACAATAAGGACGGCGCGCCGGTGACAACCGCGGACCTCGAGGTTGACGGCGCGATGACCGCGTGGATGGTCGAAGCCCTCAACCCGAACCTGTTGCAGAGCGTTGAAGGACAGCCCGTATTCGTTCATGCGGGACCGTTTGCCAATATCGCGATCGGTCAGTCCTCGATTATCGCGGACAGGGTCGGCCTGAAGTTGGGCGACTATCACATCACCGAGTCCGGATTCGGCGTGGACATCGGATTCGAGAAATTCTGGAACCTCAAGTGCCGCTTCTCCGGTCTCAAGCCGCATTGTGCGGTGATCGTGGCGACGATCCGAGCGCTGAAGTGCCACGGCGGTGCGCCGGTTCCGCGGCCCGGTCTGCCCATGCCCAAGGAGTACGAGGGTGAGAACGTGGCCTGGGTGGAAGAAGGCTGCGAGAACCTCGTTCATCACATCGAGACGGTCAAGAAGGCCGGCATAAACCCGGTCGTCTGCATCAACTCCTTTCACACCGATACCAAGGACGAGATCGCTACAGTCAAGCGGCTCTCGGAGGCGGCCGGCGCCCGCGCACCGGTCTCCTCGCACTGGCTGAAGGGTGGTGAAGGAGCCCTGGAATTCGCAGACGCGGTTATCGACGCGTGCGAAGAACCGAACGAGTTCAAGCTGCTCTATGAACTCGACCTGCCGCTCCGCCAGCGCGTCGAGCTGATAGCAAAGGAAGTGTACGGCGCGGACGGGGTGAGCTACTCAGCCGAGGCCGAGGCCAAAGCCAAGAGAATGGAAGCCGATCCTGAGCTGGCAAAGCTCGGTACCTGCATGGTCAAGACGCACCTGAGCCTTACCCATGATCCGAACATCAAAGGAACTCCCAAGGGTTGGGTCCTGCCGGTGAGGGACATCCTCACATACAACGGCGCGGGCTTCGTGGTCCCCGTCGCCGGCGCGATCTCACTCATGCCGGGAACCGGTTCCAACCCTGCATTCCGTCGCGTTGACGTGGATGTGGAGACAGGAAAGGTGAAGGGACTCTTCTAACACCATCTCGCTCCAAACCGGGGAACCGGCCGGGAAATGCGTCCCGCTCAGGTTCCCCTTCAACACCTCTTCGCGTAGCCCGGGTGTGCCATGTGGTCGCCTGGGCTACTATTTCTCGACTGTATCTGACCGAGTGGGAGAACCAGAGAAGCCCCGTCACGGATTGGTCCGCAACGGGGCTCCCGAGATCAAAACCTCCGGGACCCCATCGCAAAATCCCGGAGGCCGGAGCCCAACTAGCACCAGGGGGGAGGAGCCTGTTGGGCCCACTAATCAGTTTAGTCACTGCTTTGTGCGTGGCAAGGCCGGCAGGAAGAAAAGTGCACGTGCAGCATGATTCCGGCACCGGCTAGTGCAGCGGTTCTAGCGGGTCGCATCCCACCTCGAGGGATGGAAGCCGCGGGGTACCACGAAATCCTCCACGCGGCGGGACACATCCGCGTCTTCACGCTCCAATGCCGGTCTTCGAGAATGTTAACGAACCATTTTCAAGCCGGTCTGTTCCTCTTGTAGAGGATGCGCAGTCCTTCCATGGTGAGATCGTCTTCGATCTCGTCCACTAACCTGGTTTCAGGGCAGATAACCCGCGCCAGACCCCCTGTGGCAATCACCTTGAGCTTGGAGCCCAGTTCGTCGAAGATCCTCGTGAGGATACCATCCACCAGAGACGCATAGCCGAAGACGATCCCGGATTGAATCGCAGCCGCGGTGTCCTTGCCAATCACCCGTGATGGGGGAGTGAGTTCGACCCGGAAGAGCTTCGACGCCTGGTGAAAGAGCGCTTCCGCGGCGATCTTAACCCCGGGGGCAATGACGCCGCCCTCGTACTCGCCCGCGGCGTTGATATGGTCAAAGGTGGTCGCGGTACCGAAATCAACCGCGATCAACGCACATCTGTACTTCTCGTACGCGGCAACCGCGTTGACGATTCTGTCCGCGCCCACTTCCCGGGGATTGTCGTACCGGATCGGCATCCCCGTCTTCATGCCGGGGCCGACGAAGAGCGGGTCGATTTTCAGATAGTTCCGGCAAAGTTCATCGAGGGCGGTCACGAGCGGAGGAACGACGCATGATATGATTACTCCTTCAACAGCGAGCGATTCGAGCTTTCCAAGGGAGGCCAGGTTGTGAAGCATTACCCAATACTCGTCCGCGGTCGCATCTTCCAGAGTCCGGATCCTCCAGGTTCCCACTCGCCTGTCGCCCTTGAACAGGCCCACCACAGTATTCGTATTTCCCACGTCGATTGCAAGGAGCATCCCTCTCCTCCTGAGATTCGATGATTGGGTAGAATACCACAGCCCGGCTCCGCGCGCGAGTGTGTCCCGAAAGGACAATCGAAACGAGCCGGATGCTTCAGCACCAGGGAAATGCTGCTTGCATCGCCGGGGAAAAGCATTGACTGATCAGTCCGGCGGTGGTACCTTCAATACTCTCGACAACAGCTCGTTATTGCAGGAAAGGCGGCACAAGGTCATGAAGCCCACAGGAATCGTTCGTGACGATGTTTACCTGCGTCACGACATGGGACGATACCATCCCGAGAATCCTCGACGCCTCGAAGTTATCTATGAGGTCGTGGATCGGCTCAAGGACAAGCTCAACCTCGTCGAGATACCGGTGAGGAGTGCCACGATAGAAGAAATCGGGAGGAACCACTCGCCCCGGTACATCGAAAGAATAGCAGCCACCGCGGGGAAACGGAGCACCTATCTGGATCCCGATACCTCCACGAGCGCGGATTCGTGGGATGCCGCGTCCAAGGCCGTGGGCGGACTGCTCAATCTCGTCGACGCGGTTGTCCGTGGCGACGTGAGAAACGGGTTCGGCCTTGTCAGACCTCCGGGGCACCATGCCGAGTGGGACCGCGCTATGGGATTCTGCCTTTTCAACAACGTGGCGTTGGCCGCGCGGCATGCCCTGGCCGAACACGGCATGGAACGGGTCGCCATTGTCGACTGGGATCTCCACCACGGAAACGGCACGCAACATTCCTTTTACGACGATCCACGGGTCCTGTACATTTCTACGCACCAGTTTCCGCACTATCCGGGGACAGGCTCCATTCGGGAAACCGGGAAGGGCGAGGGAGAAGGCTACACCATCAACGTCCCTCTGGGGCCGGGAGCAGGAGACGAGGAGTTCGTCTCGATCGTGCAATCAGTGGTAGCTCCAGTCTTAAAGTCGTACCAGCCGGAGTTGATCTTTCTCTCCGCGGGCTTCGACGCCCATGAGAGGGATCCTCTTGGAGCTTTGGGCATCACCGAACAGGGGTACGAAGAGATGCTCAAGATCCTCATGGACAAAGCAGGGGAGGTCTGCTCGGAGCGTCTGATTCTGACACTCGAAGGCGGATACGATCTCGATGCGCTTCGAAGCTCGGTCGGGGTCGTGCTCTCGACGTTGGCCCTCTACGACGGTGACGAGGCCACCCGAGTGCCGATGTCGCCTGAGGAGGACCTGCGCCCGCGCGCGCGGAAGATACTGCAGGAGCTTCGCTCCTTTGTGGCCAGATACTGGCCCGATCTCGAGTGAGTACGAGAGAATTGGTATCGGCTGGTCCGCTGCCGCCGGTCTTCCGCGCAGGCACCGGTCCGGTCAGGCTGGGAATTGAGCGTTTCTCGCGTGTGATGTGCTGCGAACTGCTCCCGAGACTAAAATCTGCTCCTTACGCACTTCAAACGCGATCGAACGGGTCGGGTGGTGAAGAGTTATTCATGCACGGAATTCTCCTTGTAGACAAACCCGAGGGTATCACGTCGAGCGAAGTCGTGCGGATCGTCAAGCGGAATGTGCGTCCTGCAAAGGTCGGCCACACGGGAACACTCGATCCTGCCGCCACAGGCCTGGTGGTGATCCTTATCGGCGCGAGCACCCGTGCGCTTGATTTCCTCGACGAGACCCGCAAGGAATATCGGTTGACGGTCTTCTTGGGTGAAGAAACCGATACGGACGACCGAGAAGGCACGGTCATTGCGACCGGGGATCCGTCGGGTATAACCCGGGAGCGCATCGAAGAGGTCCTCAAGAGCTATCGGGGCGTGATCGACCAGGTACCGCCCGCCTATTCCGCGGTTAAGAAGAACGGTGTCCCTCTGTACAAGCTCGCGCGTAAGGGAATCTTCCCCGACATTCCCCCGAGAAAGGTCGAGGTGTTCTCGCTCAGTCTGAGAGCGTGGAAATCACCGCTGCTCCGGCTGGACATGGTGTGTTCCAAGGGGACCTATGCCCGGGCCCTTGCCAGAGACGTGGGCAGAGACCTCGGTGTGGGCGGAAGATTGGAAAACCTCAGACGAACGGCCAGCGGCCACTTCAGGGTGGAAGGGGCCATCACCCCGGAAGAGATCGAACTCCGCGGACGAGAAGCTATAGCTGACCACCTCATAGACCTCCCTTCCGCCCTGTCCCACATCCCGGAGCTTCAGGGTCTCCCCAATGAGATAAAGAGGCTCGTCAGGGGCAATGCGGTGAACCTCTCCAAGGCGCGGCTCAGTACGCTCCAGAGCTCCGTGGACCGACAACCTCGGCTCTTCAAGGTGGTCGCGCCCGACGGTGGACTGATGATCCTCGCACGGCCCCGACCCCGAGGATCCGACATAGCCCTCCAGCCCGTCCGCGTTTTCAAGCTGCTCGAATGACGTCCAACACCACTCAGCAGAGAACGGTGAGCGGACACATTTCCGGGGGAGAGGGACCTCAACGGTCCTAGAAGAACTCGTGCCTCACCGTATCCTCATGATAGTCGGCTTCCTTTGAAGAGAATTCGACCATCCGGCAGAATTCAACGGCCTCGAACCGATGGGCTAGTCCCGGCGCGATGGTCATGAAGTCTCCCTGGCTGACCACGAGGGTCTCCTTTTCTCCCGTTTCCGTATCCTCGAGTTTGATTCTGCAGGAGCCGCTGATCACGTAGAAGAATTCCGTGGCGGTCTTGTGGTAATGCCCACCTCGAAAGAAGCCGTTGCCAGGCTTGAGATCGAAATAGACCGGATCGTACACCGGGCCCCCGGGTTGTATTCGAGCCAATTCACACCGCTTTTCGATCACTCTGAACCGACTTGAGTCTCCCAGCTCCACAGGAAGACGTGTTACCTGTGCTCTTGAGTCCTTCATCGAACCTCCTTGCATCTGGGACGTCAATCTCCGCCGGCCAAAATCCGTCCAAGGGAACGGTGCAATCAATCAGGGGAGAGCAAGCACTCAGGGAGGCCCGGTCCTCCGTTTCGATTGTCCGTCGTTCGGGAAGAGGTCCCGGATACCCGTCTCACTATTTTTTACGAACCCGAAAGATCACGACCGCCGGTCGCTTGCCTCTGGGGACCACGGAATAGTCCACGGAAAACTTCGTCGTGCCATCAATGTAGTCCCTGATCGTGTACGCCCGATTACTCACCTTTCCGCCCGGGCAACTATACAAACACGCGATACACCCGGACTTCCACTGAGGAATGAGCGCCTTGTTTCCTCCGAATCGCATGTCGATCCCCCGGCCGCCCGGATCGACGAGCAGCCGCTTGAGGGGCAACGGACGGGGAAGCCCCTCCCATTGAACGAGCACGTCAATTGGAGTTCCTTCCACGCTCATGCGGGGAGCCTTTGCATTGGGGTCCTTCCGGTCATTCCAAGATGCCATGGTGAGATTGTTACCCGGCACCGCGCCCACGGAAACGAGGGCATCGTACACGGCAGAGTCGGAGACCGGCGACATGAGGAGCGCTTCACCCGCAGCACCGCCTTCTTGCCAGACGACCGCGTGGTAGTTGGGAGTCCATTTGATCCAACCTCCGGAAAAGGCTTCCGGTTGCAGTTCCGCGAGAATGCGTACCTCACCCGCCTGTTTGTCCACCTTCATGGGATTGGCCGCGGTGAGGCCGAAGAGTCCCGGATTCTTCGCTGAACTCCGATTATTGGCAGAGCCGAGAAGAAATGTGGTCAGAAGCGCAAGCAGAATTCGGGTCGTCAATTTGAAACTCATATGATTCGTCCCTTCTGCCCATACCCTCAAAGAGAAGATGCGGCCTTTCTTATGAAGGATCAAGTGCAACCATGAAAGAGAGAGGCTCTTCTCTGATTCCGTGGCACGCTTGTTGCCGAGCTGAGAGAAGGTGTGGCGCGCCATCGACCTGGGCTCGAGTCATTGTCTTCGTGGATCCGTCCGAGTTCCGACTTTCTCGCAAATAGGCTTAAGACATCCGTTCTGCCGGGATTCTCACCGTAACGCCACTGGGTATGATGCGCGGAAAACGGACAATCCGAAGCCACGGTTAAAGAGGCTTTGACTCGGGCGGAAAGATATCCTACACTTTCGTAGGATTTAGGAGGCGATGCCTCCACTGCGATACGAGAGGAAAAATGGCAGACCATAACGGGCAACCACGGGCCGAAACGAAGCTCAAGGAGCTGTACCTGCTCTTCGAAATAAGCCAGGTGCTCGACCGAAGCCTCGATCTGAGAGATACCGTCGGTCAGGTGCTCGAGTCGCTCGCCAAGCACGCGGGAATGCTGCGGGGAACCCTGACCCTGCTCAACCGGGAGACGGGTGAGATATTCATCGACGAGGCCCGGGATATGTCCGATACCCAGAAGCGCCGCGGTCGCTACAAACCGGGGGAAGGAGTTACTGGCAAGGTCGTAGAAACCGGCCGGCCCGCGGTGGTTCCTCACATTTCCGATGAACCGCTTTTTCTGGACAAGACGGGATCGCG
Organism: uncultured Syntrophaceae bacterium; assembly: GCA_964497585.1. Classification (GTDB taxonomy): domain Bacteria; phylum Desulfobacterota; class Desulfomonilia; order Desulfomonilales; family Desulfomonilaceae; genus CAZCDS01. The sequence goes on along the minus strand of CAZCDS010000037.1, from coordinate 20,535 downwards.
CAAGGGGCTCAGGAAGGAAGACGTCTCCTTCATCTGCGTGCCGATCAAGCTGGGGCAGGAGGTTATCGGAGCCCTCAGTGCGGACCGGGTCTTCGGTGAGACCGTGTCGTTGGAAGAGGATTTGCGTCTCCTATCGATCATTGCGTCGATGATTGCCCAGGCCATGCGCCTGAGGCGGGAAGCACTTGAAGAGCAACACCGGCTGATGGAAGAGAACATCAGGCTCCAACACCAGCTCAAGGAGCGCTTCAGCGTATCGAACATCGTGGGCAGATCCAAGAGCATGCAGGTTGTGTACGACCATATCGCGCAGGTCTCAAAGAGCGATACATCCGTCCTTATACGTGGCGAGAGCGGCACAGGAAAAGAACTCGTCGCGCACGCGATCCACTACAATAGCCTGCGGGCAACCAATCCCTTTGTCAAAGTGAACTGCGGTGCACTCCCCGAATCGGTCATCGAGAGCGAACTTTTCGGACACGTAAAGGGGGCCTTCACCGGTGCTGTCGCCTCGCGGAAGGGGCGCTTCGAGCTGGCCCACGGCGGCACCATCTTCCTCGACGAGATCGGCGATCTGTCGCCGACAACACAGGTGAAACTCCTGCGGGTCCTCCAGGAAAAGGAGATAGAACGTGTCGGGAGCACGAGCACGATCAGGACCGACGTCCGGGTCGTGGCCGCGACGAATCGCAACCTCGAAGAGCTGATCGAACGGGGGCAGTTCAGAGAAGACCTCTACTATCGCCTGAACGTCTTCCCTATCCGCGTTCCACCCCTGCGCGAGCGCAAGACGGACATCCCTCTCCTCGCCGATTTCTTCACTGAACGGTACAACCAAGCCAGCCACAAATCGGTGAGGCGTATTTCCACTCCGGCCATCGATATGCTCATGAGCTACCACTGGCCGGGAAACGTCCGAGAGCTGGAAAATTGCATAGAACGCGCTGTTCTGCTGAGTCATGACTATGTTATTCACAGCCACCATCTCCCACCGACGCTCCAGACCGCCGAGGCGAGCGGCACGCGGCTTGTTGGCACGCTGGATTCGACACTGGCGAATGTTGAACGGGATCTCATCTACGACGCACTCAAGGAGGCGCGCGGCAACCGGGCCAAGGCTGCCCGAATGCTCGGTATAAGCGAGCGCGTGATGGGCTTGCGGGTAAAGAAGTACGGGATAAACTGGTATCGCTTTCGGACAAGATCGTAGGGATCGGAAATCGAGCCTACATTTCCGTAGGAAATTCCGGGTATCAGTCCCCCTCCCTATCTCCCACCTGGCAACAATAAGATAAACCAAAACGAGTACTTACCGAACTTGGCACCTTCTTTGCTCTTCTTTGTCCCGAGAGGACCTAACAGTCCCCATCGCGGCGGTCTCACGTAGGCCGAAATGCTCTCATACCAACGCGCTGGCAAAGGAGTGAGATTCTCCGTTGGCCCAGCCCGCTTCCGGGGGGAGAGGGAACGGCTTTTGGGGCTGGCTTTCCAGCCCCCCATTCCCTGCCCTCTCCCTGCACGAGGGGGTACGGGCGAATCGAAAGTAGCTATCAGATGTCACGTGGTTGATCGCGCGTCGGTACGAGTATTCTTCCGGAGGGTTTCAAAATGAATGCTGCTGACACGGCATGGGTCCTGGCGAGTTCTGCGCTCGTCTTGCTCATGACGCCGGGTTTGGCCATGTTCTACGGTGGCATGACTCGTTCCAAGAACGTGTTGTCGACCATGATGCACAGCTTCTTTCTCATGGGATTAGCCTCAATCATTTGGTTTCTCTGGTCTTTCAGTCTCGCATTCGCGCCGGGTAACTGGTTTGTCGGAGGGCTCGACTTCTTTGCGCTGAAGGGAGTCGGGGGAGCGGTTTGGCCCGACACAACCATTCCGAGTACGACCTTTATGATATTTCAGTGCATGTTCGCGATCATCACGCCCGCCCTGATCTCCGGTGCGTTTGCCGAGCGGATGAAGTTTAGCTCCTTTATCGTCTTCAATGTCCTGTGGCTGACGCTGGTCTATTCTCCGGTTTGTCACTGGGTATGGGGCGGAGGATTTCTCGGCGGTTGGGGCGCGCTGGACTTCGCGGGAGGCACGGTAGTGCACATCAATTCCGGTGTGGCCGCGCTCGCGTGTGCGCTCATCATTGGCAAGCGCAAGGGGTATGGGGCCGTTCCCATGGCACCACATAATCTTACACTCACCCTTCTGGGCGCGGGACTGCTCTGGTTCGGATGGTTTGGATTCAACGCGGGGAGTGCTCTTGCATCCAACGCAAGCGCGTCCAATGCGTTCGTGGTGACGCATATGGCCACATCCGCCGCAGCACTGAGCTGGGCCTTCGCAGAATGGATTATCAAGGGCAAGCCCACTACGCTGGGCGTAGCTTCCGGTGCCGTGGCCGGACTTGTGGCGATAACCCCTGCCGCGGGCTTCGTAGGCACGGGCTCTGCGGTAATTCTGGGCTTCGTCGCAGGCGTGGTTTGTTACCTGGCTGTTCTGGCCAAGGGGGGCCTCGGGTACGATGACTCCCTGGATGTTGTGGGAATTCACGGTGTCGGCGGAACATGGGGAGCTATTGCAACCGGGCTTTTCGCTTCGGCGGTGCCAGGAAACAAAACGATGGGCCTGTTCTTCGGAAACCCGGATCAGGTCCTTATCCAGATCGGAGCGGTCGCCGCTACGATCGTGTACTCCTTTGTTGTGACGGCGATTATCCTTTACGTGGTCAAGGCGATCATGGGACTGCGAGTGAGCGAAGAGGACGAGGTGGCCGGTGTAGACACTTCTACGCACGGAGAGGCCGGGTACAACCTGTGATGTGCGCTCGATTTCGGATCTGGCCTGCACTGACGAAAGTGCGCGCGGCCGGAGAAGAGAGCGGTGATGCTACAGCCGGATAGTCGAGAGGGAACCGGAATGAAAAAAATCGAAGTGATCATAAAACCGTTCAAACTTGATGAAGTTAAGGAGGCCCTCGGGAGCGTTGGAGTCCAGGGAATGACCGTAACGGAAGTCAAGGGCTTCGGGCGACAGAAGGGTCATAAGGAAATCTACCGCGGAGCGGAGTACCTCGTGGATCTGCTCCCGAAAATCAAAGTTGAGATGGTGGTGGTAACCAACATCGTCGACCAGGTGATCGACAAGGTTTTGGCAGCCGCGCGAACGGGAACCATCGGCGACGGAAAGATCTTCGTCACGCCCGTCGAAACGGTGGTGCGGATTCGGACCGGCGAAAGAGACGCGGATGCCATCTGAAGCGAAACAGTTCCGGAAGAGCCGAATGGGGGCACGCTTTGTGCTCGAAGGGTGTCCCCGGCACAATTCCCTCCCTTTTTGCGACATGAGCGCTGTTCTGTGATCCCACCGGTACTCGTCCTGCCTTGAGGACGCATTTCCGGATTCTCCGGATGTAATGTCCACTGCGCATTTCTTTACCAGAATCACGACAGTCGAGCTTGGTTCCGGAGGAACAGGAGGCTGGAGCCCCATCGATTACCTACCATTCGGTACCCTTTTGAGCGAAAGAGCTACGAAACCGTAGGATACCGATCAGAAAGAAACGGAATCCGACGGATCGGTACGGAGAATTACCATCACTATCTCACTATGTTATCCATGTCGAGCAGTACCGGAGCAGATGTGGCATATCTCTTGCCTCTTCTCGCCAGGAACCGAGCCAACCAGCGGGAACGCTCTTCGGAGGAACGGCATGGTCGGCTCGGGCAGGATGGGGCATGTCGGAAGGGAGCCAGGCTCCCGTTCCATTTTTTCATAGACAACCTGAGGCCGCGGTCTCTGCTTCGTGTGGAAAGCTCGCCCTGATTCAGACGAGCCTGCGGACGGTTGTATGGTCAGGCCGCGCGGCACGACGCAGGGATGCCATCAACGCGGCCATGCGGAGGAGGTGCGGATGAGTGCCGCGGATACGGCATTTGTGATGGTGTCTTCGGCTCTGGTGCTGCTTATGACGCCGGGCCTGGCGATTTTCTACGGGGGTCTTACCCGGTCCAAGAACGTGCTGTCGACCATGATGCACAGTCTTTTTCTCATGGGGATGGCGACGGTGATCTGGGTGGTGTACGGGTACAGTCTTTCCTTCGGAAACGACATAGGCGGATTCATAGGAGGGCTGAACCATTTCCTGGCAAGTGGCGTAGGTGTCGCGCCCCGGGCGGGGCAAACCATACCACACACGGTATTCCTGACCTTTCAGGGGATGTTCGTGATCATCACTCCCGCGCTCATCGCGGGTGCGTTTGCCGAGCGGATGAAATTCAGCTCATTCATTCTTTTCATGGTTCTGTGGATCACGTTTGTGTATGCGCCCATCTGTCATTGGGTCTGGGGTGGAGGATGGTTGGCAAAGCTGGGAGTGCTGGATTTCGCCGGTGGTTTGGTGGTCCACCTCAATTGTGGAGTCGCGGCGCTGGCCGCGGCGATCGTGATAGGCAAGCGTCAGGGCTACGGGACACGGCCCTTTATCCCGCATAATCTGCCGTTCACCCTTCTCGGCGTGGGGCTTCTTTGGTTCGGGTGGTTCGGATTCAACGCGGGCAGTGAGTTGGCCGCGGACGGGGTGGCGGCAAACGCGTTTCTCGTCACCCATGTGGCTGCGGCTACCGGGGCCCTCACCTGGGTACTTGCCGAATGGGCGCTCAAGGGAAAGCCGACCACCCTCGGCCTCGCGTCGGGTGTGATTGCAGGGTTGGGGTCGATCACTCCGGCCTGCGGATTCGTGGGCGTGGGGACGGCCCTGATCATCGGCGGAGTCGCGGGAGTGATCTGTTATCTGGCTGTCCTGGCAAAGGACGGGTTCGGGTACGACGACTCGCTGGACGTGGTGGGAATCCATGGCGTCGGAGGCGCCTGGGGAACTATCTGCGTAGGGCTCTTCGCGTCGGTGGTGATTAACAAGGGTGGGGCAAATGGTCTCTTTTTCGGTGGCGCCTCGCTTCTCAAGGCACAGATCGTCGGAGTGCTCGCGACGATCGTCTATTGCTTCATCGTGACAGTGGCAATCCTGTACGTAGTCAAGGCTATCACGGGGTTGCGGGTAAGTGGCGAAGAAGAAGAAGTTGGAGTAGACACGACCGCCCATGGTGAGGCAGGATACAATCTGTAGGCAGGTCGGTGCGGTCGGCTCGGCCGCCGACTCACTGTCCCGGAGATGAATGAGCACACAGTGGAAGGGGATACGGATGAAGAAGATAGATGTGATAATTAAGCCGTTCAAACTCGACGACGTCAAGGAGGCGCTTGGTTCAGTGGGTGTACAAGGGATGACGGTCACCGAGGTCAAAGGCTTCGGTCGGCAAAAAGGACATAAGGAGATCTACAGAGGAGCTGAGTACCTCGTGGACCTGCTGCCCAAGATCAAGGTGGAAATGGTCGTTCCCGCGGATATCCTGGACGAGGTTGTGGAGAAGGTCATCGCCGCGGCGAGAACCGGGAGCATCGGCGACGGCAAGATTTTCGTTTCGGATGTTGAAACCGCGGTTCGCATCCGCACTGGTGAACGAGACAGGGACGCACTGTAGCAAGTCCCAGCAAAACGACGCACTGTGTTAATGGGTCGACAGGTCCAGGTACTCACGTTCCTTTCGAAATCGGAAATTCGGCCAGAATCATGAGGTCGCCTTGCCCGCGAGGTCACCCGCGAAAGCATCTTTATGCAAAAGGAGCAACGTATGGAACCGAAAGAAGTAATCGAATTTGCCAACAAGAACAACGCCAAGATGGTCGATCTGAAGTTCATGGATTTTCCGGGCATGTGGCAGCACTTCAGCGTTCCTCTCCACGAGCTGGAAGAGGATTCCTTCGAGGACGGCTTCGGATTTGACGGATCCTCGATCCGGGGCTGGCAGCCCATTCATGCGTCGGACATGCTGGTTGTCCCCGACCCGGACACAGCGGTCATGGATCCCTTCATGGCCGAGCCCACACTCTCGTTGATCTGCAATATCGTCGATCCGATCACCAAGGAGCGATACAGCAGAGATCCCCGCAACATAGCCCAGAAAGCGGAGGCCTACCTGAAGTACACCAAGACCGGCGACACCGCGTACTTCGGTCCTGAAGCGGAATTCTTCATCTTTGACGACGTCCGCTACAGCTATTCCCACAACAGGAGCTTTCATCAGGTCGACTCGATTGAGGGGTGGTGGAACACGGGGAGAGAAGAGAATCCGAACCTGGGGTACAAGCCTCGGCACAAAGAGGGCTACTTCCCCGTCTCACCCAGCGACTCCCAGCAGGACATCCGGACCGAAGTCGTGCTCATTATGGAAAGCCTCGGAATCCTGGTGGAGGCGCAGCACCACGAGGTTGCCACTGCAGGCCAGGGCGAGATCGACATGCGGTTTGCTCCCCTCGTCACCATGGGCGACAACCTCATGTGGTTCAAGTACATCTTGAAGAATGTCGCGAAGAGGCACAGCAAAACCGTAACATTCATGCCCAAACCGGTGTACGACGACAACGGTTCGGGTATGCACACCCACATGAGTATTTGGAAGGACGGCAACCCTGTCTTTGCCGGCGATAAGTACGCGGGGCTCTCCCAGGAGGCTCTCTGGGCCGTGGGCGGCATTCTCAAGCACGCTCCGGCTCTCTGTGCCCTGGCCAATCCCACCACGAACTCGTACACGAGGCTCGTTCCGGGTTTCGAGGCTCCGGTGAACCTCGCCTATTCCTCCAGGAACCGGTCTGCCGCGGTGCGCATCCCCATGTACAGCCCCTCACCGAAGACCAAGCGGCTCGAGTACCGGACTCCGGATCCCTCGTGCAACGGGTACCTCGCGTTCAGTGCCCAGCTCATGGCTGCGTTGGACGGGATAGAGAACAAGATGGATCCTGGCGAGCCCTTGGACAAAGACATCTATGCGCTCTCTCCGGAGGAACTGGCAGACGTTCCCGTCACCCCGGGCAGCCTCGGGGAGGCATTGAAAGCACTCGAAGAGGACCACGAGTTTCTGCTCAAAGGTGACGTTTTCACCCAGGACGCGATCGATATGTGGCTGGAGTACAAGACGGAGAATGAGCTGAACCCGGTCCGTATGCGTCCTCACCCCTACGAGTTTGCACTCTATTTCGATTGCTAGGCGACCCTCGTCCGGATGCCTGCCTCACCTCCCTGTGAGGCGGGCGTCCCTGCCCGCCGCCCGCCTACAAGGCATCGGCGGCCGATATTTTGCCCCCCGGCCAAAACAACTTGCGTGAGGGCATAGTGTGCCCCACGGGACTCGGGACTTGCTTGTCCAGGAGTGCGTCCGATTGCCACGGAACACCTGCTAATTGCACCGACACTTTTCAGATCGAAAACTCCTTCGCAGAGTTGACTGGTCCTGTCCGAAATGCCATAGTGCGGTCGCAGCCCATGATTGTTTGATAGGATCGTTCGGTAGTCGGTACTTTTGCATCCGCAGGAGAGGAGATGTGAAAGAACCGGAAGTGTGATGTTCTTATGCGGGGGGAAGGGGGTATGGATTATGCGGGCGGTTGTTTGCCTTGCTGCTTTCTGCGTCCTTTTCTGCTCGAATCCGTCGTCCGCTTCCGCGCAATTTCCCGGACCATCACCCGGAATTGCTCTGACACCGACCTTCAGGCTCGGGTACCTTGATCACTACGAGGGTTTTTTCACCGCACTGAACTCTCACGACGGGCATCAAACAGCCAAGACTCCCCTGCGCGGGGCGTGGCTTAAGCTGGTACTCGGCGTGCATCCCACCGAGTACGCGGGGGTGGCTCTTACAGGCGGGCTGCTTTTTCCGGGGGGCTCTGTGGGACATGCTTCGTCGATGCCTCCCGATCCCTTGGACTCGGAGCCGGATCTTTCAGCATACGGTATGGACGTGGAGTGGTGGTTGCTGGATCTAAGCGGTTCCTACGACGTGGGGAGCCCCTTCAAGGTGATCGGGGGATTTCGCTGGGATCATATGAATACCAAATTCGGCACCGAGCGCTCGCCGTTTAATGCCACTCTTGGTGCGGGCCGAGTCTCTGTAGACCTGCCCGACGGATTTGTCAACTTTAAGTTCAACGCGCTGATCCCCTATGTGGGGCTTCAGTATCAGCATGCCTCTCCGGAGAACAGCCTCACGGTTCGATTGATCGGCTTTCCCCTGGTGTTCGGCGAGCTGAAGCAGCAGAGCGTCCTCCCCGCCTGGGACGTTTTCGTCTTCCCGACTGTCGTGACGGCGCTCGGGGGCAGCGCGTTCGCTGGTTCGTTCGATTCCGGCAACTTCCTGGAGTTCTTTGCCGAGTACTCCATGAACGTGGTTGGCACGGGAACCCTGGGACTATTCCTCAGGTGGAATCTGCTGGAGGCGACAACCAGCGTGGCTGAATCGGAGAGCTTTGTCAATCTCGGAGGAGCGAATTACTTCAGTCAGGACCCCTCGGATTTCAACTATCGCAAGACAAGCTGGACCCTTGGCGGCAGCTTTTCCATGGAGTTCGGGCTCCCCGGCTGGTGAGCCGTCCGGGCTTGCCCGCGCGTGACACCAGAGACACGGTCGGTCTCCAATGAAAGGTTGGACCGGCATCTTGCCGGTCCTAACCAAGATGGTGCATCGGCTCGGGACACGGCACGATGTTTCTTTCCATACCCTGCCGGCAGCACTTCCCCGGCTAATCCGTTATTCTCCCTCACGAATCTCTTGTCGGAACCGGCATCTCACTCATCTCCGCACGCACCGGCAGGATGCTGACCCTATGATCGTTCAATCGTCCCTCCTGTCGTTGGAGCGTCGAGCGAAGACTCCGCCAGCCAAAATCTTCGAATGGGACCGTTACCGCCCTGCGCCGGCCAAATAGTTTCCGTATCGGGATTCGTTTGGGTAGAGGTGTTTCCCCTCTCGTTGACCATTTGCATGGCACTTCTTGACAGGGTTGTCGCCCCTCTTCAGTATAGGAGGGAGCAGTGGCCGCGGCACTGCGCCACAAGGGAAGATTCATCATGGGAGAGATTGAATTTATTTCGGGTGCCAGTCGCGCCGAGCTTGATGAGCACGTGGTGGGGCTCCTCGAGGATCGGATCGGCGCGGATGGCGTTCCCCGCCTCCTATACCTTTCTCCGACGTTGCGGAAGAATCGGCAGATGGCTTCATTGCTTCGGGCGCGGCGGGTCTCGTGGCGGGGAGGCTTCTACACGCCTGCCGAACTCGCCGAAGAGATCGTGGAAGGGCTTCCCGGCCCGTCTCTTCAGTGGATTACTCCGGAACTGAAGGCCCTGATCATTCATCGAATTCTCGAGGAAGCGGGCGCTGCAGGGGATGGTATGGAGGAGCTCGCGTTCCGGGATACTCGGACGCCCATGGGAGTCGCGAGGCACGCGACACGGGCGCTCGACTACCTGACCCGTCGGGGACTTTCTCCACGTGACCCGGAGGCCGGTCTCTTTGCTCCCATCGGTCGGGCGCTGGACCTCGTCTCAAGGCGGTACCAGGACGCGTTGAAAACTCTCGGACGTGCCGATCCCGTGGAGATCCCCATCCGCGCGGCCCACGCCCTGGAAGAAGGAATCGCTCTCGTTTCGGACCGGGCGGAACTCCTCGTCCTGGACGGATTCGTCACGCCGGAGAAGATCGACGCGGACTTCATGGTAGCGCTCGCGCGACGTTTCGCGAAGAAGGAGGTCGTCGTGACGCTCCCTGGGGAGCTGGCAGCCGTGCTGAAAGAGCGGACCTGGCAGGATCTCTCCGGGGATTTGCGGGCGTTCAGTCACGGTGAGCGATTCTTCACGCGGCTTGGATGGAACGGTTCGATGAGCGTGGTTCCGGCCGCGGGAGGCGATGCCGAACCCGGAGCACGATCGACGGTGCGCGAGCTTCATCGCTATGCCGATCGGACCGAAGAAGTTAAGGGTATCGCGCGAACCGTCAAACGAATCTTCTTTGCCGACCGGCCCGGCAATCGCCTGAAACCCGAGGATTTCCATGTTGTCGTGCCTCAGGTAGACTCGTACTACCGTCTCTTCATCGAGCTTTTCCCCCGGTACGGAATCCCGTTCAACATCACGAGGGGCATTCCTCTTGCGTCGATTCCCGTAGTGAGCCTCATCGCGTCGCTCCTGGATGCCGCGAACGTGCGGGATCACGAGGCGCTCTTCAGATTCTACTCAGTGGATCTCGTTACCATTCCCCAGGCCGACGCAGAGGAGGAGTTCGGAAACTTCTGCACGAGACATCAGGGTCTTATCGAACAGCTCATGCCCGTCGGCGCTTGGCGCCCGGACGACCCCGAGGGGATGCCCCCGGCGGACATTTGGGCGGTGGACCGGATCTGTCGTGAGGCGGGGATGAGAGGCGGACGGGATATCCAGGAAGACTGGCTTGTGCCTCTTACCCGCTATTACGACGACCTGATCCTTGAGGCGCACGCGTCCGAGGACCCGGATCAGGAAGCACGGGTCCGGGGGCATTTTCGAGCGGCCCTTTGGCAGGTCTGTTTCCTCGACCGTGAATTCCGGGAATTTGACCGGATCGCAGGGACGCGTCCCGTCGAGGAACTCGTAACGGGCGTGGAAGACTTGATCGACCGATACGAGGTCAACGCCAACCTGCTGCGTTCGCTTCTGGAGGTGGAGAGGGATATCCCTGCAGGCGGCCGAATCATCCTTGAGAAGAACGTGAAGGGCTTTGACCGAGCGCTGGCGCTTCTCTCGGAGATGGCCGATGACCTGAAACTGGCCGGAGAAACCATCACGACTGCGGAGACCTTCCGTGAACTCTTCCTCGACCGTTGTCGAAGGGAGATGATTCACGAGGCAGGAGAACTGGCGGGCGTCAGCATTTCCCAGACGCTGGAAATCAGGAACATGGTTCGTCCGGTCCTTTTTCTTGCAGGCCTCACGTCGAAGGACTTTCCTCTTACGCCGACCCACAACTTCCTGCTGCCTCAGGGACCGGACGCGGAATCATTCCGTAAGGCGGTCGACGAGAGCCGACTAATCTTCAGCCAAGCGATAGGGAACTCCGAAAGGATCATCTTTTCCTATCCCGCTGCAGATGGTGACGAGCCGATGGAACTCTCACCGTTTCTCGAGGATATGCTCCACAGCGGTGCACTGGAGCTTGCTGAGGATGGCACTGAAGAAAGCGGTCCGCTCTGTCGATACGAGATTCTTCAGGCTGCGGGGCGCTCCTGGAGCGAAGGGACGCCCCTGGACTGGGAACGGATCGCCGGCATTCTTGCCCGGACCCCGGTGCATTCTGAAGAATCGGAGAAAAACTTACACCACGAGGTCCGGCGGGCGCTCGCCCAGCTTGTGCTCCGCTCCCGTCCCGACGCACCGGGTCCGTACGACGGGATAGTCCGGGACCGTACGACGCTCCGCGCGATTGGGGAAATGCTCGATGCCCAGTCCTTCGCGTATTCCACCTCCATGCTCAACGAGTACCAGGATTGCGGGCTCGCCTTTTTCTTCAAGAGAATTCTCGGGCTCGAACCGATCAGGGAGATACCCGAGGAGCCTGAAGCCGTGCTGGTCGGGTCGGCGGTACACCACATTCTCGCCACGTTTTACGAACAGTGGTGCGCAGCGGGGCGGGGGAGGGTGACACCGGGGAACCGCATAGAAGCGATCGCATCAATGCACGAGACAGCTCACAAAATCCTCTACGAACACCACTCGATGGGTCTTGATCTTATCGGCTCCTGGGCCGTTCGGAACAGAATTACGAAAGGGCTGTACGGCAGAGAAATCCGGTCCGACGAGCATCTCCTCAACCGCGTGCAACAGGGTACGGATATGCCCCTGGACGAGCGCGGGCTCCTGCGGTTGCTCGCGGATCACGAAGCAGACGTGAATCTCCCGCTCTATCCATGGTACATGGAGCATGCTTTCGGTTTCGACGACAAACCGCCCCTCGAGGTACCAAGCGACCGCCGCGGATCGATCCGGATTCGCGGGAGAATCGATCGGATCGACCTGTACCGTCCGGGGCTCGAGAACTCGGCTCCCGCGGCATGGGTATTCGACTACAAGACGGGCGGCGTTCCCACTCTGAAACGCGTCAGGCAGGGTTTGAACCTCCAGTTGCAGGTCTACTTGCTCGCGGTCATGGAAGGAGTCTGCGGGCTGGAGGTTCAGGACGTGGGCGCGTGCTTCCTCGAGCTGAAAAGGAAACAGGACAATCCGAGGAAAGTCATTCTCTTCACCAACGGCATTCCTGATGAACTCCGGCCCGCCGGTAAGCGAAGCAGTTGGGAGCTGACAGCGGCCGATCCGGAAGGTATCCGGCAACAGATCCGTGATATCGACACAGGCATCCGCAGGGGCGAGTTTCCGAGGAGCCGGGATCCGTCGCAGTGCCACAGATGCGAGTTCGCAGACGCGTGCTTTCGGGACGAAGAGCGTGTCCGGCTGCTTTCCAGTAAGCGTCAGTGCTCGGCACCGTAAGCGACTGTACCTGTCGCGGGGCGGAAGCTATTCAATGCCTTTTGACATTACCCCAGCGCAAATTCTTGAAAGGGCGGTGGAGGCCGGGCGAATCGCTGCGGCCTGCGGTCTGTGTCCTCGTCGATGTGGTGTGGACCGCCCGTCGGGCGAACAGGGCTACTGCGGGGCAGGACCGCTGCCCTCCGTCGCGGCGTTCCTTCCCCATTTCGGCGAGGAGCCGCCGCTCGTGGGTCACGGGGGCGCGGGCACGATCTTCTTTTCCGGGTGCAATCTTCGATGCGTCTATTGCCAGAATCATCAGATCAGCCAACGGCCTGCGGGGAGGCTCACCAGCCCGGAAAAATTGGGTCGCATCATGATCGAGCTGAGAGACTGGGGCTGCGCCACCTTGGAACCCGTTTCACCGAGTCACCATCTGCCGGGACTGCTTGAGGCGCTCGCTGCGGCAGTTGAACATGGCGTTGATCTGCCGGTTGTGTACAACACGAACGCGTACGAGGCTCCGGAGACGCTCGACCTGCTCGAGGGCGTGGTCGACGTGTACCTCCCAGATCTCAAGTACGCCTCAAACGAGCGAGCGCTGCGGTACTCCGCCGCAGGAGATTACGTGCAGACCGCGAGAGCGGCGATCCTGAAGATGTACTCACAGGTCGGCAATCTCGTGGTCGACATCAATGGCCAGGCGGTACGGGGCATGATTCTCAGACATCTCATGCTTCCCGGCGAGCTGGCTGGGACTCGAGATACGCTCTCATGGGTAGCTGATAATCTCCCGGGCACCGTAACGATCTCGCTCATGGCACAGTATACCCCCCTGCACAGGGCCGGGGAATTTCCTCCGCTCGATCGGGGCCTGACGGCCAAAGAGTACGATGAGGCGGTCGATCTGGCGTGGGACCTCGGATTGGAAAACGTCTTCGTCCAGGACCTGGAGTCCCGGAACGTCGGGATCCCCGATTTCGTGAGCAATCCACCCTTCGACTGGGAGACATAGGCGGGCCACCGCGGGCAGGTGGGGCGAGTGCGAAGAAGCCAACTTCTCAGCGCGTGTTGACCGCGTTTCCAGGCAAAAATGCCGGCACCCCGAGTTGACAAGCCCTCTTAGGAAAGGTAGTCTCAGAAGAGCTGAACCGCCGATCTGATTCCACAACGAGTGACTCTTCCATACGCGGCCGTTCGATGGACCGCCCCAAGGAGGGACCGATGACACAGAGGACCTTTGAGCTTGGATTCGCGAAGTTCATCGAAAAGTTCCATGAACAGATCAAGGAAGATTTCCTGGAAGACGCCTTCAATAAGCGGGAGTTGCTCTCTCAGTACCAGATGGGCAAGAGTATGCTCGAGGAGCTTGCCGACGGGATCTTCAGTGAGTTCACGCGCAACATAGACCGCAAGACCAGTGTGGAAGAGATTGCCGACAGGTATGTGCGTCTTGGGATTCGCTGCAATGAGGAACGGGTAAGCTATTCGGAAATGGTACGGGTATTCATCCTGCTCAAACGGCACGTGTGGCTCTTCTTCCAGGAGAGCGATTTCGCGGGACAACCGTACGACGTGCGATCCATCATAGCGCTCAATAATCGAACAGCCCTGTTCTTCGATCGAGCCATATATTATTTCCTCGTGGGGTACGAACAGTCCAGTTCCGAGGATCGGTCGGAGATGGAGCAGCTTTATGAGTCCTTGGTGGAAAGGCTGTGCCGAGATGTGAAGGTACGGGTCAAGGCCCAGGAAGATTGAGCGTCATGCTCTCCGCAGAGGCTACCTCCCAATACCCGAACGGCACTGGACGAGAGTTCGGGCTCTCTAAATTGGATAACAGGATGCTGGCTTATTTTGATTGCTTCGCAGGTATCGCGGGCGATATGACCATCGCCGCGTTGATCGATCTTGGTCTCGAGGAGGATTATCTCAGAACTCAGCTCTCGCGGCTCGATCTGACGGGCTACTCCCTGAAGGTGTGGCGATCGACCAGACGAGGCATATCAGGAATCCGGTTCGATGTTGAAGTCGGGCCCGATCACTCGCATCGCTCATATCAGGAGATACGCCGCATTATTGAGGATGCGGCCATCGATGATCTTGCGAAACGGACGGCTCTTGACATGTTTGAGACCTTGGCTGTTGCCGAGGGCCGGGCTCACGGTGTCCCCACCCACGAGGTACACTTCCATGAGGTGGGAGCGGTCGACTCGATCGTGGACGTGGTCGGAGCCGCGATCGGCATTCACCGGCTCGGCATCAAGAAAATCCTGTGTTCGCCTTTGCCGTTGAGCCGCGGGTTCGTCAAAACGAGCCACGGGAACATCCCCACTCCCGCACCCGCGACCACGGAGCTGCTCAAAGGGGTGCCCGTCATCGGGTCCACCGCGCCGATTGAGCTCGTCACGCCCACAGGCGCCGCGATCGTCAAAACCCTCGCGTCCGCTTTCGGAGAGTATCCCTCCTTCGTTCCCGAGGCTGTGGGGTACGGGCTGGGGACATCCGATCCGGAGGCCTTCCCCAATGCGCTGCGAGTGACCCTTGGACACGAGGTTGAGAGTTCCGTTCGAAGCGATCGAGTCAGTTCGCTCGAATGCAGGATCGACGACCTCGATTCCCGAATCCTTGGAGACATTATGGACCGACTGTTCGCCAAAGGCGCACTCGACGTTACCTTCACCCCTGTCCAGATGAAGAAGAACAGACCGGGCATCCTCGTGTCCGCGCTCGCGCCGCCCGATCGGGTGACCCATCTTGGCCGCGTCCTGCTGACCCATACGACTACCCTCGGGGTTCGCGTGACCGACGCTCAGCGGATGACGCTTCCCAGACGAAGCGAACTAATCAGAACCTCTCTGGGAGAGGTCCGAGTCAAGATTATCGAACGCCCGGACGGGCGGATCGAGCATCGCCCGGAATTCGACGACGCGCGGCTCATTGCAGAGCGAACCGGACGACCGGTGCGGGACGTGCTCAGGCTCCTCGAACAGGAACTGGAGAAATTATCAGGCTGACGGCGAGAACAAGCAGTTCAGAAAAAAAATACCTGAGACTCCTCGTACGGTTCCCAGGATTTTGGAGGGAAAATACCATTAAACCCTTTGTTAAAGGGAGCGGGGGGAATTGTTCGGGAACCACGCAAACGCGGCCGTTTCGGAAAGCGAGTTTGGCAACCCCGTATGCAGAACGCGAGAAGGCCCCGGAGTTGGGGCCCTTTCCTGGTCGGTAATCTGTATCCCGGAGGAGTTCCTCAGGCAACCAGACCCGCTCCCTGAGGAGGAACGACTACTGGATCACCTGGACCGTGTTGCCGAACTTGCTGCCGTTCTCGAGTACGTAGTCTACTTTCACCTTCTCGCCGACCGCAGGACGCCGGAAGGGGATAAACCTGGTCTTCAGCCCTACCTTGACCCTGACGACTTCCGGCGCTTGACCCTCTTCGGTAACCCGAATCGAAAGACTCTTCGGCGAGGAGGCCACAACTTCTCCGGTTAGGGACTTGGCCGCGGGCGGCGGTGTCGGCGGGGGTGGCGGAGGTGGCGGTTTGGCAGCCTTAGGAGGTTTCTTCGGTTCGGGCTTCTTCGCTGCTCGCTTTTTCGTGGGCTTTTTGCGCGGCTTCCACGCACGATCAGTGACGTAGGAAGGAGGTCTGCGCGAACAGACCGGTCTCGGCGCAGGACAGACGTCCTCGGCCCTCTCGGCAACGCTCCGGCAGACCGCAGTCCTCGGCGGAGGCGGAGGATAGCATTCCACCGAGGCCGGCGTCGGTGTCATGCTCACGACCCTGGTCGCCTTCATGTACCCGTCTTCGAGCGTGAAATCGACAGCGACGCGTTCACCTATGCACGGACGCCGATTCGGAATGTACTTGGTTCGCCAGCTCACGTTTACCCTGGCACACTGGCCGCCGGTGCGGACGGTCATCGTCCGCCAGCCATGTTGTACGACTGTGCCCTTGAATGTGCAGATCCGGTAAGCCTGAAGGTCGGATGCGAACAGGAACGTACAGAAGAGGGCCGTGACGAAAAATGCGGCCCTCGCTGAAAACGCATGGTTCCCTGTCATGGGGGACCTCCTCCACAGGGGGGTAGGGATATCTGGTTTTAGGCCCGAGTTCGGGGCGCTTCCGTTCTTACGGCAGCACAAAGTGGCCTGAACATAGTAGGTTATCTACAAAAAGTCAAGTAGAATGGTACCAAATTATGGCGGAAGTGCAAGGATGAGCCGAATATGTCTGTTCCCAGGCGGAGAGCCTGGCCCGCTTGCCAAACTCGCATAGCCTGTGGTATCAACCTTGAAGGTGATCGACTCCGACCCGATGTGAAGAGGCGACGAGATGGGGATTTGCCGCGACAGTGACGCTCAGGAAATTGATCTGATCAAAGAAATGGCCGAAGCCCTGGGGAGCACCGGTATCAGACTGGAAAAAATTCTCGAGCAGGTTGAGACTGCGCGCAGGAACATGGATCACCTGCTCGGTCTCTATGAGGGAGACGGTGACAATCGTGCGTGTCCGGATCTCGCTACGGTCAACGAATCCGTCCGGGAGTACAACCGCCTCATCGACAAAGCCGAAGATGCCCGCAGGTGGCTCCTGATCCAGAGAGAGGCCTGTGGCTTTCGGACTCACCGAGACGTGGACGTCCACTATCCTGTGCCAACAAAGGTCAAGCTCCGCAAGCCATGATTTCCCGTCTTGCCTTGCTGGTTTCTCCGGGCCGACTGGTTCTCGTCGTATGCGTCGTGCTCGTGGCGGTAAGCCTTGAGCGGTCAGTGGAGGCTCGGCCTAGGACAAAGAGCGGTACGGTCTGCGTTGTATTCTTCTCCTCACGGGAGTGTCCGAGATGTGCGCACGTCAATGCGCTGATTCACGCACTTGCTCGCCGCTATCCCCTGCGAATAAAGAAGTACGACATTGACAAGCCGAAGAATTATGCGCTGTTCGAAAAGCTGGAGGCGATCCATTCCGACGACGAGTTTGCTGTGCCCCTGGTAATCCTCGGTGAGACGATTCTCATGGGGGAAGGTGCGATCTCGAGGAATCTGGAGACGACGATACGGCGGCTTGTTGCCGCGGGTGGAGCCCCGCCCCCGTACCTGGGGCACGGCCGGAAAAAAGGGAAAAAGGAAAGCTCTAAGGCTAGGCCGAGGAACCCGAAATCGAATGTCGTTGAGTCCTCATCCGATTGCGATTGCGACGCCCGACCTCCCACGATCGGGGAAGAGTGGCAAAAGGTGCGCGGTTTCATAGGCGGTCTTTTTTGACCGCCACTCTTTTCCAATTTATCGTGAAATGTGCTATTTTTTTTGTTTATGGATCGAATCCCTGCGGGTGGGTCTTGGCGGTTGGGCCGCCTGGACCGCGCCTGGTCCCTGGGATTTGTTGAACGTCCCACGATCGGACGGAGCGTGATTCCACCATGGGATGGATCAGGTTGATTGCGGTTGCTGTTGCGGCCTGTTTCCTGCTGTCCTCCTGTTCCTGACTGATGACGCTGTACAGCATATTGTCCGGTCAGGACAATGCATGGCAGCAACCGGCAAGGCGAGGAAAGATTGTGCCCGGGAGGATTGAAGCGACCCGGATGGGCAGGGGCGGTTCTGACGCGGAGAGGTCGAGACCCCTCGCCGGGTCTGCCCGGCTCGCCACAGGCAGGATTGCCAGGGGCTCCACCAGTCTTCGAGAAGGCGGGTCGAAGAAATGCTCCTGGTGGGGCTGCACGTTGAACGCGAAGTGACCTTTTCCCGCGCGATTGTGCACGTCCGGGAAAAAATACTTGACAATATATCTATATATAAATATTATCTGTAATGGCAGTATGATTTCACCGAGAAAAGGAGTTTTGGATGCTGACAATAGATGATGAATCCAGAAAGTTCCTCCTCGAAAAGACCGATGGGAACCTGGCCGTACGAGTATTCTTCGGCGGTTACGGCTGAGGCGGGCCCAGCATGGGCCTGGCTCTGGACGAGCCCCGTGATGGCGATCAGACGTACCAACTCGATGGACTCGACGTGGTAATCGATCCCTTTGCCTTGAAGATCGTTAACGATTCCGGTGGACTCAGCATCAAGAATACGCTCTTCGGACCCAGCGCCGAACTCGCAGGCGCGACCGGATGCGGGTAAGAGGGGGAGTGATCGACATGCCCATCTATGAGTTCAAATGCGACCGGTGCGGAGAAGAATTCGAACGAGTCGTCTTTGCTTCGGACTCCGGCCCGGTCAATTGCCCCAAGTGCGACTCAAGCGAGACGCGCAAACTGCTCTCGGTCTTTGCATCGACCGGCCTGGAAAAGGCTTTGGATGCGGGCTGTTCGTCCAAGTCCGGTTTTTCCTGAGGCTGACGGGTGTCCGCCGGCGGCGGATGACGGTAATCTGGAGTGACCGGGGAAATCGTGGCACAGAGGCGTGACCTGGAGTGCATCCCTTGGCCAGGCCGTTCGTGCTACGATCCAACCAGCTCCAAGAATTGTGAGACACTTTCGCTTGTCACGCCCGTGCCAGTCCCTTTGGCGGGCGGAATTCCTTTCATCAGTTTCTTTCTACGTGCCGGACTGCTGCACATCGGGGTGACACTGCCGACGTTTCCGGCAGTGCCCCGCCGATGCAGCGACGCAATGCGGGAAGGTATTTCAGAAACGCTCCATTAGTCCCACTTCCGCACGTCCTCGATCACTTTGTGGCCTTCGGGCAAGGTTCCCGGATCGACTATTCTGACTGCGCCTTTGAGTTTTACTGACTCTCTGAGCGTCACCTCGACGGCCTTGACGAATCCTTCGGGCACGTCCCCTTTCAGTTCTATTTCCAGGGTCATCACGTCTGCATCTGCGGGCCGTTCCACGAGCAGGCGCGCCGCAGCTATTTCGGGATGGGCCTCCACGACCTTCTGCACCTGGGCTGGGTGGACGAACATTCCTTTTACCTTGGTGAGCTGGTCAACCCGTCCCATGATGCGAGTCAGCCTCGGGCCCGTGCGGCCGCAGGGGCAGGCTTCTTCGGTGACAGCCGAGAGATCTCCCGTTCCGAACCTCACGAGCGGATAGATCTTGTTGTTTCGGGTGACTACGACGTTGCCCGGTTCCCCGTTCGGTACGATCTTCCCTGTTGCCGGGTCGACGATCTCGACGATCGCGTCGTGTTGGATGTGCATTCCCTCGGCGTGCGGGCATTCGTACGCGACCAATCCTACATCCGCGGTTCCGTAGGCTTGTCGGCAGATGATACCGTAGTCGTCGACGAATTTGCGTCTCATCGATTCCGGGAGCATTTCCGCCAGGAGGAAAGCCACTTCGAGCTTGAACTCCTCTTTTACGTTGATTCCCATATCTTCGGCACGTTTGAGCAGCACATTGAAGAAGCTTGGCGTTCCCACGAACCCGGTGACACCGAGGTCCTTGATGATGGTGACCTGCGTCTCGGTATTGCCCACGCCGGTGGGAACGACCGTAGCTCCGAGTTCCAGAGCGCCGTCCTCAAACATGTGGCCGGCAGGAGTGAGGTGGTAGGCGAAGCTGTTGACCACGAGATCCCCCGGTCTGAAGCCCGCGGCAAAGAGCGATATCTTCCAGCCGTAGTAATCCGGATCAGGCCCAACGGGATCGTAAATCGGACCGGGAGACTGGTGAACTCTCCTCAAATCCTTGATCGGAACCGTGCAGTACCCACCGAAGGGTGGATTGGCCTTCTGTGCCTGAGCCAGGTCGCTCTTGGTTGTGATGGGCAGCTTTTGAAGATCTTCGATCGTCCGAATGTCATCCGGACCGAGTCCGGCCGCGTCCATGGCTGCCTTCAGGGGAGTCCCGAAAGAGTATGCCTCCTTGATCACGTCCCGGAGGAATGCCTCCTGGTAGGCGCGTCTTTGTTCCAGGCTGAAGGTTTCTTCAGGGCACAGCGTCCCGGAGTTCCGATCCATAGCGCTCATGCTTCCCTCCATGTCGTCCGGCGACTCTTCGTTGCAGACGGAATATGACAAGCCTCTCCGGGGAGGCCCTGTAGGGTGGTCCCGCCCCGGAGGATTCAAGTGGTTTCGTGTCAGAAAGTCTTGGGAAAACAGAGAGCCAATCTATCATCGGCATGTTCTTAAATCAAGGGTCACGGTGCTGGAGTTTCCCCAAAATAATCAGGTGAAGAAGAGGGCAAGTTGGGCATGAGGC
>CAZCDS010000036.1:0-63302 GCA_964497585.1 uncultured Syntrophaceae bacterium | reverse complement strand
GACAAAAGTAAGCCCGCCTCATACTTTCTAGGCACTACATCTCAAACGCTCCCCACAATACACATGTAGTAATTGCAACATCTTATGAAAACTCCAAGAAATCGCTCCCGGTATTTTCAACACATTACAACTGACCCAAAAGAGAACACTGTCGAAGATGAGTCACATTCATCATCTGAACGCGAGATGGTATTGATCATTCGCTGCATCACCCCCTCGATTGACCATTTGGCTTTTTCCCCTTTCAGGGTGACCTCTGTCTCCCTCGAAGTCGGTCATGATCCAACGATTGAATTCAGGTCGAATCGCCTCTTGTTGGGCTTCACCATTACTGTGCGTCAGGTTGGTGCGTGTGTCCAGACAGTAAGGCGGAGATGCCGTACATTGCAGATCAGGTGTGCTGAACGAACTCTTCGGTTAGGACCTGACCAGTACTGATCTCTCTACACGACTGCAAATACCGTTTAGCCAGATCCTGGTAAACGGCTCTGCCCCAAGCCATGGTCTCTATCTGCTCAGGTGTCACCTTCTTGATGACTTTTCCTGGGCTACCCACCACGAGGCAATTCTCTGGAATTTCGGTTCCCGCAGTAATGACAGCTCCCGCCCCAATTAAACAGTTGGAATTGATTTTGACGCCATCACCGATAATCGAACCCATGCCGACAAGCACATGAGAGCATATCTCACATCCATGCAAGACGGAAGCGTGTCCTATGTGCGTTTCAGCGTGCAGTATCACCGACTTATCGGGAAATGTGTGAAAGACACAGTTTTCTTGAACATTGGAACCCTCACCAACTCTGATCGACCCGATGTCTGCCCTTAGAATTGCTCCGGCGCCAACGTAGCAACCTTGCTCTATCGTGACTTCACCAATCAGCACCGCGCATGGGTGCACCCAAGCCTCCGAATCGACCTTAGGTCGCTTGTTCTCGAATTCGTACCAAGGCATGATGTCACCTCCCCAATCTGATGCAAGTTCAAGTCCACTTCTGTCTGTCTCATCAATGATTCTGCCTCCATATCAACGCAGATCCAGAAACCGGAATAGCCCCTCTACACGTTCATGTTTTTGGCGGCCTGCACCGGTGACCCAATTGCGCAAAATGGCTTGACGCAAGAAGTGCTGAGAATTGCCGTTCGACAGCTCCCACGTCAGTAATGCTGCGAAATAACTTCCCCCATGAACTCCATGGCGGCCGCCGTCTCCCAATCCTCATCAGGCACTTCTGCCCTCGGCAAGGCCGAGAGATGCTGCCCCTCGCGTACCGGTATATACCCGGACCTAGTGACTAGTTCTATGGCAGCAGCCGGTGATTCCGCCTCCACCGCAGCCACCGGTGCGGCATTGGTAGGCGGCTGGTGAGGTCGATGGCTGCCCTGCCGATAAACGACGAATTGGGCCACGTTCTCCCTCCTCGGATCATGCCCGTGACTGGGGCAGGCAGGCCGTCTCTTCCGCCTGCTGATAATCTCGAGCTGCCTTGTCGACGAACGTGCGGTAGAGTTCCTGTTCGCCAGAGACGCGTCCCGTCCAATCCCGTCCGCTTTCAGTCTGTTTCACGTAGTCTCTGGCGAGCTTGTGAAGTCCTTCCAGCGTTTCAACGTTCATCCATAAGCGGTATCTTATCGGTTCTTGCCCCTCTCTTTCCCCTTCCGCCGAACTTCTTCGCTGGAGGACTCCGTCGACGTCGCAAGTCCGAATGGTGCTTAATTGGGCCTGCCAATCAAGCCCTCCTGTTACCACGCGAAATCCACACACCTGATCTCCGTCTGGCTCGCGTACAGGCTCGAAGCTCAGTCCACTGGCGCCCCCGCGGTGAAACGGCCCGTCGAGCTGACTTTGGAAGTCCGCTACTATACTCATGAACAGTTGGTCCAGCATTTCATCGGTCTTCGTAGCCATTCGGCTGCCACCTGCTTCCTTGTAGTCATACTTCACAGATCGTGATGAAGCAGTTCATCCTGGTAGCCCTAAAGCACTAAGCTTGCCATCGCCTCGCCAGTGAGTTCTTTATCTAACGAATCACGGATACTTAGAGCCCCAGGTAACCACTTCATTCAATCCTGTAAAAGCTTTCATCGAATTCCGGTTTCCCTTCGTATCGCTTCAGCAACATGCCGAAAATATCGTCCATGCCTTCCACCATGTGGGGGTCGAGGTCAATCCCGGCCTGGTGGAAAGCCTTCACGATTGCTTTTGGCTGCGGCGGGCAACTCTTGACTGCTATCATCTCTTCTATGTCCGAACTGTCCTTGTGCGCTTGATACATGCACCTGCCCAGAAGGATCGTTTTCTTCTTGCCTGGCGTGGGTTGCATTATCTTTCCGGTCAAGACCTCCACATCATCCCAAGGTACTCCTCGCCACGCCCGCGCTACGGCAGAGAGAACTGTCCCATTGATCCATGAGCAATAGGTGCATATGCTAAGGTCGTATTTCTTGTAAGATAGCCCACGTATTCCCAGTCTTTCCATTGGCAGCGGCAGTGTTTCGTCTGCATTGTACTCGAATTGATATTGGTGCGGACGTGCCACATCCTCAATTCTCACTCCAACAACATCCACGTCTGACAAATCCAAAGATCGCTTTCTCGCGTGGGCCACATACCTCAAATAGGGCACATCAGCGGGATCGAATCCCAGAAGCTTCGCACCAACCATGTCTGTCGAAAGCATATCTGACGCACCCACCAGCAAGTCATTCCTGTGCGCCTTTCCATCGAAACCGGGTCCTCGTTCCAGGGTGTATATTCCATCTATAAGCGTATAAGACGGTGGCGCACTTTCGGCAAGTTTGGCAACCATGTAATTCAGATCTTTAATGGGATCCGGAGCATGACATTTCTTCCTGGAAGCTATATCGAGTGTCCCCTTCAGATTCTTTATTCCGAGGCTCACCCTGGTTTGACTATGGGTTTTGAGAACCGGGATGTTGACTAGAAAGTCGCTATTGATGAAATCGCTATTAAAATTGAGCACAGTGCCGTCCCCTAGATCGACCTGCTCGAACGACCGATCGAAGAGACTGAAGTATTTGACCCCAAAGCGCTTCTTCAGAAGCCGGTATCCAAGGCTTTCGAAAGCATGAGCCGGGGTTTCTTTATCGTTGGGCTTCTGAAGCACCATCCCTTCGCCTATGGTCATGTTGGAGACACCGCGCTCTGCCAGTATAGCAACCATGTCCGCCACAACACGGGAGGTGGTGATCACCCCCCACTTGGGAAAGAGAGCAGTCTTTGTCCAAAACACTATGTTCGGCTTGATGAACACCTTGTCGCCTGGCTTGAGGTGAGCCAGGCCGCCGCTAAGATCCACCGCGCGGCGGAGCGACTTCATGGGTTCTTTGTAACGAACCACTGCGACCTGATATCGTGGCATCCGGATGGCTCCTTCATGCAAAAATCCTCTCGATATGGAACGCGGCGACTTCGCGACGTCAATTTCCTGGACGACTGTGCTTCCGAGAGGAGTGATCGACGATCAATCAGAGCAGTTCCTCCTGCAGCTCCGCCGTCAGCCCATCGGCCTCCATCAACCTGGCCGCGAGGTACTCGCTCTTAGGTAACTCATAATGGAAGAAATATCTCATCGTGTAAAGCTTTCCCAGATAGAATTTGACTTCCTCGTCGGAGTGATCGGTAGTGAGGGCCGCTCCTGCTTTAGTGCCTTGGAGTAGCCACTGCCATCCTACCGATACCAGCCCGAACAGCTCCAAGTACAGAGTCGCGTCGGCCAAGAACTTCTCCGACTGTCCTTTTCGCTGAAACTGTAGCAAGAATTCCGTAACCTGCAGGAGCCGTTCCAGGGACTTGGCCAGTCTCTCTGCATAAGGGCTGATCTCCGGATAATCGTTGGCGCGCTCGATGGCCCTTCTAAGTTCATGCGCATACAACTCGAGGGCTTGACCGTCCCTCATTACAACCTTCCGGCCAAGGAGATCGATTGCATGAATTCCTGTTGTCCCTTCGTGAATGGGATGAATGCGTACGTCGCGATAGTATTGCTCCAGGGGAAATTCATCACAGTACCCGTAGCCGCCCAGGCACTGAAGGCCTTGACTGACAGCGAGTACGCCCATCTCTGAAGGATAGGTCTTCGCCACCGGAGTCAAGAGATCCAGGAGCAGCCCGAACTTCCGAGCATCTGATGGGGCGGCCACATGGCTCAGATCGGAATATTTGCAGCATTGAAGCCCCAGAGAAAGTGACCCTTCAACGACGGCTTTTTGGAACAGAAGCATCCGCTTCACATCCGGATGCTGAATGATAGGAACGGGCGGAGAATCGGGACTTTTTGCGGAGCGCTTGCGACCTTGAGTTCTTTCTCTGCAGTACCTCACGGCCGCATGATAGGCTGCCGAGGCAATCGCGGCCGCGCCCAAGCCGACTTCGAGGCGAGTTTCATTCATCAGTTGGAACATGTGCTTCAGACCCATATGCGGCTCTCCGACCAGGTACCCCCGGCAATCGTCATTTTCGCCCATGCTCAGCTGAGCGATAGGGGCGCCTCGATATCCCATTTTGTGGTAGAAGCCGGTTACATGCAGGTCGTTGGGGACAAGCGAGCCGTCCTCACCTATTCGCTTCTTGGGCACGACAAACAGAGAGATGCCATTGACTCCTGCGGGGGCGCCTTTCATTCTGGCCAGCATCAGGTTCACCACATTCTCAACGCCATCGTGATCAGACGCGGATATGAAGATCTTCTGGCCTCTGATGAGGAAATACCCTCTTTCCGTGTCTTCGGCCTGGGTAGCAATGTCGGCAAGCGAACTGCCCGCCTGTGGCTCAGTAATCGCCATGGTACCCTGCCACTTGCCCTCAAACATCTTCGGGACGTACGTGCCTTTGAGCTCGTCGGATCCAAAAGACTCGATAAGACGTGCAGCGCCTGCGGTGAGCATAGGATAGACGCTGGCCGAGTAATTGGCCGCCGCGAATATGAACAGACAGGCGGAAATGAGTAATCGAGGAAGCTGCTGTCCCCCCACTTCGTAGGGAGCCATAGCCGAAATCCACCCCCCCTCACCACACTCCTTCATGAATTGCGCAACCATCGGATGGACGCGCACCGCACCATCGACAAATCTTGGGGGGTGCTGGTCCATCTCCCGAAAAGTAGCAAACAAGAGATCTTGTGCAAGTTTTAGCGCCGTTTCCAGAACTAGATCGAAAGTCTCCCGGTCGTGGTCCCCATAGTAGGGATACACCGCCAATGACTCCAGATCGTGAACCTCGTGAAGCAAGAACCTGAGGTCTCTTTCGTTGACGAACTCTCTACTCATTGTCAACCTCGCGTGCAGCACCTCGATGACCGAGAATTACAGTATCTCGAATATCATCGCCATTCCAACACCACCGCCACCACAAAGAGCCGCTAATCCCCGTTTTGCCTGACGCTTCCTCAGCTCGTAGATCAGAGAGATAGAGATGCGAGCCCCTGTGGCTCCAATCGGATGTCCTATAGAGATCCCACTCCCGTTGACGTTGGTGATCGCGCGATCCAAGCCCAATTCTCTTTCAACGGCCAGGTATTGCGCAGCGAATGCCTCATTGATCTCAATCAGTTCCATCTCTTGTAAGTTGAGATTTGCCTTCTCTAGAGCCCGGCGAGTCGCAGGGACGGGAGAAATCCCCATGATGGCCGGATCAACTCCCGCCACTGCGTACGAGACGATTCGAGCCATCGGTGTCAGGCCCAGTGCTTCCGCCTTACTCAGTTGCATTATCAGCATCCCCGCGGAGGCGTCGTTCATACTGGATGCATTGCCAGCCGTTACCGTGCCGTCCTTCTTGAATATGGTGGGAAGCTTGGCGAGCTTCTCAACCGTGGTATCAGCCCTTGGGCCTTCGTCAATAGTCACGACCTTGGAATTGCCTTTCCTTTGGGGAACCTCGACCGGGATAGTTTCCTCCTGGAACTTGCCCTCCTCGATCGCCTTCACAGCTCTCATATGGCTCGAATAAGCCAGTTCGTCCTGCTCTTTGCGCGAGATCTTGTACTTGTCGGCTAAGTTCTCTGCCGTGATTCCCATCGAAGGACCTATGCCGAGCCGGGTAACCCCGTCCCACAGGGCATCGCTGGCCTCTACGTGATTGAGACGCGATCCCCACCTGAGAGCGTCTATGGTGTACGGCACCGTGCTCATGCTTTCCGTGCCGCCGGCAAGGATCACTTCCGCGTCTCCCGCTCTTATGGCCTGTATTCCGCTCGCAAGGCACCACATTGAAGAAACGCAAACCCTCTGAATAGTGACCCCTGGCACGGTGTCCGGAATGCCCGCTTGGACTGCTGCAACTCGCGCGTGATTGGTCTCATCGCGAACTCTCTGGTACGCCACACCCCAGATCACATCATCTATCACGCCAGGGTCGATATCTGCAGTGAGGGCCCGCATCAACGGAACGGTCAGTTGAGGAGCTTTCAGGTCGCGAAACACTCCTCCAAAGGATCCGACCGGTGTTCTCAACGCTTTTGTTATCACTATGTCGTCCTTTTTCATGACTTCACCCTCCTCGAAATTTCACAGGAATGGAGGCACGTGGCAACTGTTTATGAGGAAGCCCCACTCTCAGGAAAATTGGGGCGTTTGATTGTCTCCAGCTGACCGCCTCATGCTATTCTCCTGTAGCTGATTGGCCTGCGCAGCGCGTGGGGCGATGCCCAGACTCTCCTTCGAAGCCGGAAAGACCCCCGTGGATAAAGCCCCCGGGGCTTTCATACCCGGAGCACAATGGCATCTGCTTGCGCCAATCCACCACAGATGGCTCCCACTGCCAGTCCACCACCGCGACGTCGCAGTTCGTACAACAGGTTCCTGATCACGCGGGCACCACTGGCAGTATTGGGGTGTCCGATGGCGATAGCGCTCCCGTTGATGTTGGTCTTAGCTTTGATGCGTTCCCACCCTGAGCGATCTCCATCAACCAATAATTTGGTGGAAACGAGGGGAACTGCTGCAAACGCCTCATTTATTTCGATGACCGTTATGTCGTCCAGGCTTAGATTTGCCTTCTGCAAAACGTCCCTTATCGCGAATGCAGGTGCCTCAGCCAACCTGCGTGGCTCGATAGCTATGGAAGTTGTGGCTACTATTTCTGCCAGCGGATCTACTCCAAGCTCCTCAGCCTTCCCTTCGGTCATGAGAAGTACTGCAGTCGCGCCGTCGTTCAGTCCTGGTGCATTCCCTGCAGTCACGGTTGGACTCCCGTAGACGGTTTTGAGTTGGGACAAACGTTCCATGCTAATGTCTTCTCTGAACTGCTCGTCCTTCTTGAAGTGCACAGAGTCACCTTTCTTCTGCGGAAGCTCCATGGAGATTATTTCTTCGTCGAACTTTCCCGCATCATAGGCAGCTCCATAATTCTCATGGCTTCGCAATGCCCATGCATCCTGCTCTTCACGGGAGATGCTCATCTCTAGGGCGGTGTTGCCGGCGTCAACAGCCACCGGAGCATAGTCCTTATAGCCCAACGCGAACAAGGGGTCCTCCATCTCCACGCTCCCGATTCGGAAGCCAGAGAATCTCAATCCTCTTACAACCAACGGCATTTTACTGAATGATGTTGCGCCGCCGGCCACAGCAACTGCTATCTCCCCAGCCTTCATAGCCCGACTCCCGAACTGAACTGCAGACATAGCCGAAACACAGGCCTTGTCCAGAGAGACTGACGGGGTAGTAGGCGGCAGACCGGCCTTGATGAGTGTCTGACGGGCCGCCACCGGCGTGTACACGTCTTTGCATGCCGCCGTATCGCCAACCCCCCAAAAGACTTCGTCAAATCGAAGGCCGTCAGCAGGCACGCGGGCCAAAATTTCTCGTATCGGTATTGCCCCCAAATCGTAGTAGTCGAGCTCTTTGAGAGCCCCACCGTAACGCCCGAACGGTGTGCGAGCAGCCGCAGAAATAACAATCTTCTTGACAGTCATTACTCAATCCTTCCCGGTCAGACGGTTCGATGCCAGCGGAAAGAACCCAAAAGGGCATACCATGCGTGCTTCGTGGGATCGATCTCTCTACCCTGCTCACCAATGAGCGGGCAGCGCCGAAGCGGCAGCGTGTCTGCCCGAGAGCGTTATCTGCCTCACGAGGAGGAGTTAGTCGGGACTAAGAGAATATCCGTCTATTATCTGCGTCGCGCGTCGCCCATCTATGACCCGGAATTCAAGGCGTCTATCATTCAGAGTAGTCGTAGAAACCGCGACCGCTCTTGCGTCCCAGACGACCGGCATCGACCAAACGACGAAGCGACTGGGTCGGCTTGAAGCGTTCTCCCAGAGCTGCCTCCATAGCCAGAGAAGCCTTGAGGCGCGTGTCAAGGCCCGAGAAATCGGTAATCTGGATGGGGCCCATCGGATGGTTGAATGCCAATTTACATGCCTTGTCCACATCCTCAGCGGTTGCAACTCCCTCTTCCACGATACGCTCCGCTTCGTTGCACCACAGGTTGATGAGCCGGCTCGTGATGAACCCTTGCGAATCGCGACACATCACAACGTCCTTGCCCATGCGCTTCGCCAGCTCCATCGTTGTCGCTACTGTTTCGTCGGAGGTCTCCAATCCCCGCACGACCTCCACGAGGCCCATCAGGACTGGGGGGTTAAAGAAATGAGTTCCTATAACCTGTGCGGGTCTCGTGGTGGCCGCGGCAATTTGTGTGATACTGTACTGGGAAGTGTTGCTGGCGATGATCGTATGGCCGGAAGCCTGTCTGTCAATTTCCCCGAAGATCCGGCATTTCAGTTCTATGTCTTCCGGGACGGCTTCGACAACATAGTCGGCTCCCGAAACAGCCGTGTCAAGGTCCAGCTTGGGATGCACCCGCTCGATAATCTGCTCCACTTCCGATTCCTGGATCCTGCCCTTCCTTGCGAGGCGTGTAAGACTGTCTTTCATGACAGCGAGTGCCTTGACCAAGGCTTCTGATGCCTCGTCGTGCATATTAACCTGGTAGCCGGCAGTAGCAGCAAGCTGCGCGATTCCGCTGCCCATAATACCTGAGCCGATAACGGCAATTGTTCTCAGCTCCATCGAGTTTCTCCTCATATCAGCCATTCGATTCTTCTAAAGGCTGGAATAGTTCGAATTGAACCCCGTACATGGACTTGGGATGAACCAGGTTTGTTTCTCCAAGGAAAGTTGGTACACTTTTCTCGAGTACCAATCTCCTTCCGCCAGTCCTCAGTCTGTCGACGGCCTCACCGAGATCATCCACTGTCAGGGTCACCAACAAGACACCTTCGCCTTTTTTCGCTAAGAACCTTCCAACGATAGAGTTCTGGTCGGACGAAGCAAAAAGCTCGATCGTGAAAGCGGGAAGCTTGAAAACCGCACCGCGTGACTGAAAGTCGTAGATCGCGCTCATGCACTTTAGGTCGGTTCCCTGAGCCTCCAGCTTGGTGAGACGTGCCTCGTATCCTGTCACATACTCTGGCTTCACCCCAAGCAGTGACTTAAAATGCTCTACCGCCTCCCCCAATTCTTTGACCGCGATGATTATGCCGTAACAACCCGTTATCATGATCGCACCTCCCTGCAATCCGGTCCGCACAGTTTTATCCTGCGGCCAAGGCGGATCGCTCCGCCACTGGGAATCAGAATGTCTGCTCTATTCCCTCATCAATTAGAACTACATGGCCAAAGGGGAGACATGTAACTGTCCACGGACTGGCTTTGCTCCTCTGTATTCTCGCGGCAGCGCCTCTTCCTACTTTGTCTTTAGCCTCGCGTCACACAGGTGAGGCCTAGAAGGCTGTCCTCACACAGCCGAACTGACCGGAACGGCTTCTGAAGTACGATGTCGTCCGGACTTGTGATCAGGCCCTGGGCTCCTAAAGATTTGCGCCCGAGCGTGCTCTCTCTACCTCTTGTATACGCCCCCGGGATAGAAGATCTCCACTTGCACGCCGTGGAGTGACTTGGGGTGAATCCAGTTTGCTTTACCCCATGGCCCTTCCATGGTCTCGGGGGCGGAAAGCACCAATCCCTGGGACAGAATTCGCTCCGAGTCTGCATTTACGTCATCGGATTCGAGGGCAACGAGCATAAGGCCTTCCCCTCTTTTCTTAAGGAAGTTACCCGCTGGCGATTTCTCGTCCGTTGAGGTGATTAGCGTCACCGAAACCCCATTGACGTCCATCGTAGCCCCTCTCATCCCCGGAAAGGCAAAGTCTGACTCTCCCAGAGGCTTTGCCTTTACCCCTAACAAGGCCTCAAACTTGGCCACTGCTTGCTCCAAGTCCTGCACTGCTATGTTAAAGCCATATACACCTTTAATCATAAGTTGCCCCCTTCTGCCTTTTCCTCGCTCAGCCTTGCCTGGCTCGCGTCAGTACTCTCGATTCCTGAGTCCTCCACGTTGAGACACAGGAACAGCACGGCGAAGTATAGTTACCTTGCTCCGAGATTAGGTTCAAAGCACGACCTGCTGTCGTCAATTCCAGTTCTCCCTTCTCTGAAACATTTTGGCACTCTGTCGCGCAATCGCATATCCCGTGGAAATCACGGCTCCCGGCCCAGTCTGAGGTCACACGGCAGACCCTTGGAAAACCAGGGTGGTGCCGACCTGGTTCTGTATGAATTCGTCCGGCATGGCGTTGGCGATCTGCTGTTGGGCTGACCCTCCGGTGCAATGTGCCGGAAACACGTATCGCGGATTGATCTGCTTCAATGCTGCCACCGTTTCCGGAATTATCTCTTCGAAGACTCCGCCGGTAAGATGGAAGCCGCCAATCACCGCATGCACCGTCGGTTCGCCCGTGAGGGCCTGCGCATACCGTACTGTGTTGATAATGCCAGCGTGGCCGCAACCCGTCACCACAACCAATCCTTTACCCCGCACATTGGCGATGACGCACTGATCGTCGAGAATCAACGGGTCCGGTTCCCACACGTCTTCCCGCTTGGCATAGTGTATGGAGAAACCCCGCTCGAATTCAGTGGTGCGGGCTACTTGGCCAGAGACCAGCACCATCTCGTTTGCCAGCATGCTGGGTCCGGTGCACTCAACAATCTCCACGTTTTCGCCGCGCCATTCATCTGTCTCAGGGGGAGGAAGCCGCACCTCGGTCCCATTGGGCAAAATCACCTTTCTCTCCAGGAGTGCGTCGGGATGTACGACCACCTTTAAGGCGCTGCCTTTTATGCGTTTGATCAGGGCAGGCAGCCCTCGAACATGGTCCCCATGACTGTGGCTGATAACCACAGCCTCAATGCCTTGAGGACTAATTCCCAGGACGTCCATATTGTGCATCATGCCCGTGGGAGTAATGCCGGTGTCCAAGAGCACCGAGTAGCGTTCCTCGCCTTCACTGGCCGAAACGAGAGCCGAGAAACCGCCTTCCGCCACAGGCCACGGTCGGTCGAAGAGATCGGGCGTCAAAGGAAATCGTTTGGCGACCTCAGTGCTCGGCGTAAGCACGTCAAAGGAGCCGTCCACGAGAATCGTGACTCTCACTTCATCTACTTTCCGCAGAGATTTGCCTTTCTGATCTGCCATGGTGTTCACTCTTCGTCCTTCCAGAGTTGCAGCCAGGAATGTTGATTACCGGTACGTATTAGTCAGCGCCAGAGATCTGACCTTGCCACCAAGAAACTCGTCATATTTTCCCTTCGTCCTTCAGGATCTTCGTGATTCTCTCTCTGAGCGTTTTCTTTTCAAACTTGCCTACTTTCGAGATGGGCAGTTCGTCCGTGAACTCCAGCCTTTCCGGGAGCTTGAACTTTGCAATCTGACGCTCCCTCAGCAGAAAATCGCTCAACTCCTCGAGTGTTAGCGTCTGCCCTGGGTGGAGGACCACAAAGGCGCAGGCCCTCTCTCCCATAACCTTGTCAGGCATAGCGACGACAGCGACGTCCTTCACCTTGCCGAACTTGAGGATGTGTCCTTCGACCTCCTCTGCATTGATCTTCTCTACGCCGCGGCTGATACAGTCTTTGACGCGTCCCGTAAAGATAAGGTTTCCCTGCTCATCCTTCCGCATCAAGTCTCCCGTTTTGTAGTATCCATCAGGTGTGAACGCCTCTTTGTTCCGCTCCTCCGCACTGAAGTATCCCCTGATGGTATAGGGACCGCGCGCCCATAGTTCGCCGACTTCACCTGCAGGCAGTTCTTCTCCTGTATTCACATCAGTGATTCTGGCTTCGTCAGCCTCGGAGACGGGTCGACCCTGTGTGTGGAGCTTTATCTCCAAAGGGTCGTCAACTCTGGTCCACGCGATCAATCCCTCGGCCATTCCAAAGACCTGATTCGTGTCGCATCCGAACATTTCTCGGAATTTCATTTGCCTTTCCGGCTCAACGGGGTTTCCTCCCCACCAAAGCCATTTGAAGGAGCTGACATCATATTTCTTGCGTTCCTCCTCTGGTATCTCCATCATACGATGCATGATGACCGGGACAGTGAGCAGGGTGTTGGCCTCGTATTGGTTAATGGCTTCGAGCACCGCCTGGCCGCTGGTCGTGGATGGGACGATGAGGAGACCACCGACTATGTGAATGGGCAAGACACCACAGACCATTGGCATATTGTGTGTCAGCGGCATGGGAACCACGCAACGAGTGCCCTCATCAAAGCTTTGGGCAATGGCTTCACACTTGGCGTTGTAGTAATAGTCGTTGTGCGTACGAGCAACAATCTTCGGAACGTCAGTCGTGCCGCCAGACAACTGGAACACGGCCGGTTCCATAGGATCAGGGCGGTACCTTCCAAGTTCCTCTTTGGCCGCTCTCAGATCCACGTCGCTGTGCATAAGCTCTTCAATGGAATAATGGTCGGGGCGCTCAGGCCTGCCAAGAGTAAGCACCACCTCGATGTTGGGCGCCTCGCCTCGGATTTTGTCAGCGAACTCCTCAAAATCGAAATCCTTGATTTTTCCCGCATGGATCGCGTGAACCCGAGGTCTTGCGGTCTTTGCAAAGTGACTGATCTCGGCCCAACGATGCGTTGGCAGGGAGCAGATCGGAATCGCCCCAATCTTCTGGCAGGCATAGAAGAAATAAACCAATTCCGGCCGATTGAATAGCTGAAATATGACCCGATCGTACGTTTTCACTCCCAGTTCGGCCATCCGATAGGCCAGCCTGGTGACGTACTGATCCATCTGGCGATACGTGACTTCATTGCCCTGATACGCGATCGCAGGACGATCACCGTACGCCTGAACCCACCGATCGAATTGCTCCCCCAGGGTCAGGTCCTCCCAATAACCCTTCTCCCGATAGCGTCTCACGAATTCGTCGGGCCAAGGAACAAAGCCTTCCATCATTTTCTTGCCCTCCTCTGGGTGTGGAGTTTTCAGTGCATTCTAGTCGGTAACCACAGAGCCATTTCGGGAATCAACAGCAACAGGAAAAGGCACAGGACCATCACCACGAAAAATGGAATCGCACCCATGACAACGTCCGTTATCCTCAAATCAGGGTCGACGGCTTTCAGCATATACAGGTTCAGTCCAACAGGGGGCGTGATCATACCAATTTGCACGTTGAGTGTCATGACAATGCCGAACCAAACCGTGTCAAAACCGAGAGAATCTACAATGGGAATAAACAGCGGCAACGTTAGTACCAGCACTCCCATGGGGTCCAAGAAGAAGCCGAGAATGATCAAGATCAGGTTGATCAAAATCATGGTACCCCATCGGCCGAGCCCAAGGTCGGCCACAATCTGGACGAGCTGCTGTGGAAGGCCCGTAGATGCCATCAAAAAGGCCAGAGAAGTTCCCCCAACGAGGAGAATCATTATGGCACTGGTAATGCTGGCCGCCCGCATCAGTGACCCCGTCAGCTCCCTGAGCCTGAACTTCCCGGAGAATACAAAAATGATAAACGCGCCTATGGCTCCGGCAGACGCCGCCTCAGTGGGCGTGGCTATCCCCGCGTAGATGGATGCCAAGACCACAAAGCTTATCAGCAATACCGGTAAGATCTTGATCAAGGCCCGAAATCTGTCCGGCCAGGAGATAGCCTCGGAAATTGACGGCGCGAGAGAAGGCCTGAGCTTTGCCGCAACAATCACGAAGAGCGACATGAACACGGCGAGGACGATTCCCGGAATGATACCGCCAATGAAAAGCTTGCCGATAGATGTCCCAGTCATGGAACCGTACAGGATGAGAGCCAAGCTGGGCGGAATCATAATCCCTATGGTGCCGGCGCTCGCCACGCTGCCATAAGCTAACTTCCTGTTGTAGCCCCTCTTGGTCATCTCCGGGATGGCCACCCTCCCAATGGTGGCCGCGGTCACGGGGCTGGAGCCACATACCGCAGCGAATACCGAGCACCCGAATATGGAGCTGACAAGCAGGCCGCCGGGCAGCCAGTTCAACCATTTCCCGGCAGCACTGAATGCATTGTCGGCATTTCCTGAGACAACTATGAATTCTGCCATAAGTACGAAGAGGGGAATCACCAGCAAAAGGAAGTTGGTGCCCAGATCAACAGAGACCTGCGCCAACTGGAACAGAAGCTTGGGTTGGAACAGCCAGAGAATCCCGACCGTGGTGATGGTCGCCATCGCAAACGCTATGGGATACCCGACGCACAGCATCAGCAAGAGGACGACAAAGAGTACCGCGCAGGCCAAACCTACTGACATGACTATCTTCCTACTTTTGCCCGGTGTCCTCGGGCCATACTTCCTCCACCGCTTTGACCAGGCACGAAAGAATCATCGCAGCGCAGCCGAAAGGCAGAATCAGGTACGGGTATCCCAAGGGAACGTTCATCTCCATAGAAACCCAATGATACTTGAACGCCATCATGACGAGCAGCACCGCCTGCCACGTGAGTACAATAAAGAGGCCTGCCGCCATGAGGGCATTAAAGATATTAACCACCCTGAGCGACCTTTTGCTCATCATATCGGTAAAGAAATCCACGCTCATATGCCTGTTGTGCTGCAGGACAAAACCGAGCGGAATGAACGTGATAAACAGAAGCATGAATGTCGACGTCTCTGTAGTCCACATGGGCGGCCGCTGAAAAGCATACCTCATGACCACGGCATAGAAGACGATGACCGTCATCGCAAAGAGAATCCAGCCCGTGATTAACGAGAGCAGTGTGTTTATCTTGCCAAACTTTCTTGCTAAAACAAGGATCGCATTTTTCATGGACGTGTCAACCTTGTTGTGCTGAAAGGGGCGCCGGCCATTGAACCGAAGCCCCTTCGTCCCTCAAGACCTTCGGAACATGTCAGCCTAACGGGTCTTCCTATTTGACATCTTGTCAAAGATATCCAACAGCTTATTTCCATCAGGACCGCAGTACTTGCGAGCTTCCTTGTACAGAGGTTGGACGGCCTTCATCCAAACACCCACCTCTTTCTTGGTCAATGTCCGCCGCTTGATAACGGGACCAATC
This sequence comes from uncultured Syntrophaceae bacterium, assembly GCA_964497585.1. Classification (GTDB taxonomy): domain Bacteria; phylum Desulfobacterota; class Desulfomonilia; order Desulfomonilales; family Desulfomonilaceae; genus CAZCDS01. Next base: position 47,933 of record CAZCDS010000036.1, on the reverse strand, counting down.
TTCTTCCACGTTTTCTTTTCCTTCTTCACCCCGTAGTCAAAGGAATAGAGCTCCGAGTCCTTCGCAGCCTTGAGAAGAATATCCTGATATTTCTTGTCAAGGCTGTTAAACTTATTCATGTTCATGCCGAACATGACCGTGGCTATCGTCGTGTTAGGCCATTCAGTGACGTAGGGCCCTACCTCGTACAACTTCAGCAGCGCGATTAGGTCAAGAATTGAACCACATGCGTCAACAACTCCACGTTGCATGGAATTGTACATCTCAGGCGGCATTATCATGGTCGGAGTACCGCCCCACATCTTCACGGCCTTGGTCATCCACATCCCGGGAATCCTGATCTTCTGGCCGACCATGTCTGAAGGCTTAACGTAGTGCTTGTCTTTGGAGGCGACGACCAGGGCCGAATCGGTATACATGACGCCCAAATATTTGACCCCCTGGCTATCCATGATTTTCGACATTACCGGCCTGATTCTCTTTGCCACTTCCGGGAAACGATCAGCCGGATATGCGCCGGGCATCTCCAAGGGGGCCAAGTCCTTGACCCGGGGACTCAGAAAACTGCAGACAGTCTCCAACGCATCCGCGATACCTCCCTGTTGCACTGCGCTGAAAGCCGCAGGGCCCTTAGCCAGCGTATCCAGGAATATCTTCACTTCAATCTTGCCTTTGGTTCGTTTCTTGACCAGATCGGCCCAGTGTTTAGAGGTTTTCACAAAGGTGCTGTGAGGCGGGAAAGCCTGGATGTTCATTTTGATGACAATAGGTTTGTCGATTGCCAGAGCGTTGGGGATTGCTGCGGCAAGACCAAAGATCACGCAGAGACCGACAACAAGTATTGACGACCTGTTCTTCATTAGCCAGCTCCTTTCTTGAAAAGAGTTTTCGGGTACTCCGGGAAACGGTCTGGAGTTTCACGGTGCCATGGCAAGCCAGTTCTGTCTCCAAATCATCCGCATCGGGTCGCCTTGCATCCATGCAATAGAAGGGTTCCCGTGCCTGACCGACAGCCAGCGGTGTGAGGTGCTGCGCAAACTACGTGCACCAGACCTCTCGCCAATGTACCAAGGAGAGGTTTCTCTCAAATGCTTCCCCGTGTCGTTCTCCGGGCATTCCTGGGAAGACGCGTGGACCGAGTTCATCTCTCTGCCCTGACTCTGAGCGTCTCAGACACGGTATCAGTCGTCGCAAACACCTTACCTCTGCGCAATTTCACGCTTGTATCTCTTGGACGAGGTCTCGTATATTCCGAACCGGATTGAACTTCTCCGTAACCGTTCCCCCCACTCGATGAGGGTAGTGACGGTCGCTGCTGCCCAAGGAGGGTATTCCCAGCTTAACGGCTGCATGATTTGCCACACCGTTCCGCTCAGCCTTGCCTCGGCCGTTGTGGGTCTCTGGTGCTTCCTTCCGACTAAGGGACAATACCGTTTCCCCGGTTGCGTCTATCTCTCGGAAATGGTGAGCGGGAACGCAGATGGCGCCTGGAGAATGAGCCGAATTGGGTCTCTCCTTAGTGTTGAGGAATCGACTTCCTCCCCATTTGTGCTTGGGGTTGCCTCCCTCGCCGTAAGTGAGTAGATCTCCTTCCCAAGTGTGGCGATCGATCAGCATCCTGTTACTCTTTCCTTCTCGAGAATCCCTTTTCCAAGCACTACTCTGTGACATGAGAGTATTCCCTCACCTCCGCCACAGAGGCTTCTGCCTTCGGGAGCAGTGGTACACCTCTTCCCCGGACTCGCATCGCGACTGCTCCGGTCAGACCCGATTGCCTGCCTTGTACCCTTCGTGGATGGCCGTGTACAAGTAACGAGGCTTTATCGCATCTCCCACCACTATGAGTTCGTCCACGTTCATGTCCAGGTAATCGATCAGATCTTGAACCGATCGCCTGTAGGCCAGCACCACGGTGTCTGCCTCGACCAGAAGCTCCTCGCCGTCCATTTTTCTGATGCGCACCCCTTCGTCCTCGATCGCCAAGGGCACAGCCTGGGTGTACGACTGCATGTTATCCCTTTCCCGGGACCACAACGTGTAGCGCCACTTGTACGACGCGGGAACATCAAAGGTGATCTGCCTGTTCTTCTCGATAACCGTGACGTCCTTGCCCTCGGCAGTCAGCTTGAAAGCCACCGGACATCCAGCTTTCCCGGCGCCGATAATTGCCACGCGGGAGCCGGCTACCTCCACTTTGCCTTGCATCACATCGAATGCTCCCACCACTTTGGTGTCGTCCACGCCGGGAATAGCCGGAATTTCAATCGTCGAGCCGGTTGCCAGAATAACTGCGTCCGGCTCGAACTTCCGGATCAATTTCGGAGTAGCCTCGGACTCCAAGTAGACGTCTAGGCCCACTCGTCGGATCTGCTCTTCGTACCAATCCAATAGGTTCAGGTAATTGTAGCCTCCGTACATGTCTCGTCCGGCACTAAGCAGCTGGCCCCCCAATTGGTCGCTTTTCTCAAAGATGGCCACCTCGTGACCTCTCTTGTGGGCTTGAAGCGCAGCCTCAATGCCGCCCGGCCCTCCTCCTATGACCATGACCCTCTTCTTGACGACCACCGGGGCCGGGACATATTCTTGATCCTTTTCGTGGCCCAGCATAGGATTGCACGTGCACAAGTAGGGCTGAGCCTGCATGAACTTGCTGATACACATCAGATCGCCGATGCACGGCTTGATGGCTTCCGCATCAACTCTGGCCGTCTTGTTGAGCAAGTCCGGGTCGGCGAGAAAGGGACGGCAAAGCTCCCAGTAGTCAATCAAGCCTTCGCCGAGGGCCTTCTCGGCAATGAACGGATCCCGCAATTGGGGGCCGAAGCAGAGGGCCACCTTGTCAACGCCCTTTCGGATGGGCTCCAAGAGGTTCATCCAATGGTCGGGAGGGAGATGTCGTCCCAACGCGCCGTTATCGGACTCGTGCCACGCGATTACGTTGCTGATATAGTCGACCCCAGCGTCTTGAGCCAGCTTCATAAACTCGATACACTCTTCATCCGAGTTTCCCCCAGGGAGCTGCTCCGTCGAATTGAGCCTCACACCAACGATAAGATGCTCTCCTATCGCTTTTCTCAGCGCCTGCAGGAGCTCGACCATGAAGCGACCCCGGTTCTCGACGGATCCGCCATACTCGTCCGTGCGTCGGTTCGTGAACTTGGAGTTGAAGTTGGCCAATATATATCCAGTGAATGCAGTGATCTCGACGCCGTCAAAGCCTGCAGCAATCGATCGCTTTGCCGCCTGAGCATGGTCCTCGATGCATTGCGCGATATCCTCCTTGGTCATCGCCCGAGGCGGCTTACCAAAATGCTGAATTTTTTGGGGCACTTCAGACGGCTGCCAGCAATAATCCAGTTCATATCCTCCGTAGCGTCCTCCGTGGAGGATCTGTGCTAGGAAGACAGTACCCGGTGCGGCGGTCTTTCTCCACACGCCCACTATTTCTTTCATTCCCGGAATAAAGCGGTCATCGTAGATGGCGAGCTGCTTGGGATAAATTCTTCCCTCACCCGAAGCGTCGGGATAAGCCCCCTGGTTGGTTAGGATCGCGGCTCCGGTTTGGGCAATGACCTCGTCTCTGTACAATTCCCTTTCTGTAACGAAGCCGTTCCAGGTATTGTAATTGGAGACAGAACAGGCTGCGTACTTGCACCTGTTGGAGGTTTTGAATCTGCCTAGCTTCCCTTCGCGGAAGATGTTCGGAAACGCTTGACGTCCATAGACATTTGCATTCTGAGGACTATCCATGCTGTACTACCTCCTTTTCGGGTTGCAAGGCGCATCTTCGGGCACACAAGCCTTCCCATTCGGATTCTTCTCGACCACTGATTAGTTTGCTCTGTGTTCCGTGAGCGTGCACTGGCGAGTCATTGCTCAACGTATCCCCTCTCAGGGTGTCTTGCACCCCGCTACGCTCGCGCACGATTTATTCTTTGGCTCTTACCACTTTCCGAGTTGCAATCAGCCTGAGCTGCTAATCCGTCGCTTTAGACCACAACTTGCCACAGACGCAGCCATCCTCATCCTCATACGCTCCCTGATTGCTTCAGATTTGGAGTTCTGCAACGTCTCGTGTCAGCCGATCTTAATCATGGCTGATCAGACTGTACCACCTTGTCTCCCCCCGAGAGTAGGATATTGCAGAATTTAAGTCAAGTACTTTTTTCTCCTGGAGTCATATTCTGTCGAGCAGGCTTGGTCGTCACATCTTAACCAGTCCGCGATGTTCTTTTTGCTTGTTATCACGGCATGTTATGCCCGCTGTGGTCACGGCGACGCCTCCGGCCTCTAAGGAAACGCTTGACATTCATGAGAATCCTACTCTATATGTAGTGGAATCCTGATTAGTATTTCGCAGGCCATAAGAAATGTCGAGTTCGGAAACGGAGAAGAATAGTGTCAGGCACTGACAAGTCGGCAAGAATACTCCAGGCAGCGGAAGAGGTCTTTGGTAAGAAAGGGAGGCAGGCGGCGAGTATAGCAGAGATAGCTCGGAAGGCTGAAGTGACTGACTCCGTAGTCTACCAGTACTTCAAGAACAAGGAAGATCTTCTTTTTTCTGTTCCCGGGGCAAGATTGCCAGAGGCTATTGAGCAACTTGAGGACGCGCTCAAAGGAATCTGCGATGCAACCAGTCTCCTCAGTAAGGCTATCTGGTTCCACCTCAATTACAATGAGCTCCACCCCGAGTACACCCGTATTGTGCTACTCGAATGCCTATCCAACCCCGACTTCTACAAGTCCGCCTCGTACGGTGCTATTCGGCAGTATGCACGTATCATGCTGCGAATTCTCGAGATCGGGGTACAGGAAGGGGTCTTTCGAAAAAATGTGAACATGAGGCTGGTACGTGACGTAATCTTTGGGACACTCGATTTTGAAGACATTGGGTACCTCGTTGCGCAGGAGACGCCCCAACCATCCTCAGGTCTCCCAGACATTATGGCTCTGATTTTGCCAATGATTAGCCAGCGACCAGGTCTTGACGCCCATCTGGACACAGAAGCCATAATACTCATGGCTGCCGAAAAAGTCTTCGCTGAGAAGGGGTTCAACAAGGCAAGGGTGTCTGATGTGGCCGCGCTCGCCGGAATTTCAGAAGCTACGGTATATGAGCGCTTCGGGACCAAGGAGAATTTGCTCCTGTCCATCCCGACCCAAAGATTTAAGACATATGTTACGCAACAGGACCACGCATTTGAAATCAAGTCCCCCTTGAGAAAGCTGAGAAGCGTCATTCGGAATCATTTCTCGCTTTATCTGGTCAACAGGGATTTTCTCAAGGTGTTTCTTCTTCAGATTCAGCTCAGCGAGCGTTTTTATTCCTCTCCGGCATATGAAACGTACCGTCAGTACTACAGGCTGATCGAGGGCATCATTGATGAGGGAAAATCCGAGGGTATTTTTAGTCAAAACGTCAGAACTAGAGTGTTTCGCAACATGTTCTTCGGGACATTCAGTCATATGGCCATTCGATGGTTCATTCTCGGAAAGTCACAGGGCACGGATCTGATGAGTGAAATAGACGAAGTGACTGACTTGCTGTCTATAGCAGTCTTGACGGACCAGGCGTTGGAAGAAACGGGGATTATTGGTAGAGGGTTTTCTTTGCTCTTAGGGTCCTCATCTCAGGGCGTTACTCGGGATGGGCGCAGAAAGAAAGGAAAATCATGAGAGGCCATGGATCTGGCCTCAGCCAGATGAGCCGTGGAGAATTGAGTACCAAGCGTCATGGCTTGCTGCGCAACCGCAGTTTCTGCATGAACGCGCATTTGGGTCCGGTTCCGCATTTGAGATAATCTTCTACTGAGACGACTCTTGGAAGGAGGATTCAATGACCGACCTGAGTAATCTCAATGGCAAAAGGATCCTGGTCGTGGATGATGAGCCGGATGTCCTGGAGACTGTTCAAGATCAACTGGGTGCCTGCGAGGTCACCAAAGCTTCAGACTTTCAGTCCGCACACGACCTCATCAACGACCAGTCGTTTGACCTTATTCTTTTGGACATCATGGGCGTCAACGGCTTTGCGCTCCTGGAGGCGGCACGGGCCAAAAGAACGCCCGCCGCGATGTTGACCGCGCATGCGGTTAACGTGGAGAGCATCAATCTTGCCATCAGAGGCGGCGCTGTCTCGTTTCTTCCAAAGGAGGAACTGGCTTGCCTCCCCGAACTCGTCTCTGACATCTTCGAGGAACTCGCCAAAGGGAGGAGTCACTGGAAGAGGCTGTTTCAACTCCTCGGACCTTACTTCAGGGAACGGCTGTGGATCGAATTCGAAGACCTGGAAAAGCCGCCATATCCGCCGCTGAAGTATTGAGAGAGACTGGAGCTTCGTTGGAGAAGCCGCAACAGGATCTTCCGGACAGGGGAGACGATGAAGTTCCCCAAGTGACAGCCGGCAATTACTTCTTCATGGGGTACAAAGCATTACAGTCGTGCAGGAGGTAGCTGATCCGACGGGGCTCTTGCGCCAAGACTGAGAGGCGCCACCGGAACGGTCTCAAATCAAAAAGCTTGTTTGCGAGTCTTCTTTAGGCACGCGCGTCTGAGAAGAAGGACAGGGACCCCCTTAATGCCCAGATACCCAAACCCTGAACGACCTGAAAGCATTCAGCGATTCAATCTTTTCACCTTACGCCATTCCTAAGAACGCCCCGCGTCTTTTTGACTCCACACTCCACGTTCCTGCTGCCGCGCCTACTCTTCCAGGTTCCCGAGAGCCTCATCGTTTGGCGCACTTCCGGTCCCACCATGCACGTCCGGCCCGAACAATTTTGCGTTGTACGCTGACCCCATCGACCAAGCCCCGGCCGAGGACTGTACCATACCTGTCCTTGTCAATCGCTTCAATCTCGACAGTCTTGCCGTACACGGGATCCGATAGGAATTGCATGGCCTTCCTGCCGACCGCGTGTCTTTTCTCCGCAGCATCAACACTTGCTAACCTCATTTTGACCTCTTCCCGGTGACAAAGGACTCGAATGGCGTCCCCATCGGTGGTATCAACAACTCTGCCGGTCCAACCAAAGCCGTAGCCGGGAAGCGCCAGGGCGCTGAGAAGACTCAGAGGTAACACAGCGGTCTCCACGGAGGTTGATGGGCGCGTGGCGTCTATTACGTTTCTTTCTTGGAAACAGTATCTTATCCCCTAACCCTCTTGGCAGCCTACAGCGAGTTAGCTCGTGGCGGTGGGCATCTTCTTGACCCTGTTGAAAAGAAAATTGTGCGGTATGCCAAGCCTGCCCTACCCTCTTCGCCAGCTCACGGTATCCCCCGGACGCATGCTCGGAATCTTGACGGATGCCAGAGACTGAGATGGTCGAAGAGACCCTGCGAACTCCCACGCCCCCAGTGTGCCGCCCGTCCGAAAATCGAAAAGACTTCCAGATCAAGAGTCCGGCCTTTGAAGGCAAAAGACGACGGAATTTTTGTCACCTTTTTGTCACCCCTTTTTGGTATCGAGAGGGAACGAAAGGAAACGAAGTGGAACGAACTGCTGTTGAAATGACTGTGGATTTGCTCCAAGTCGTTGTTATTTCTCAGTGGACCGTTTTTCTGTCACGCGGCCGTTCTTCAAGTCACAAGAACGTTGGCCTTTCCGATCACGTCAGACAAGCCTTTGTTTTCTTGGTGGTTGAATCCGACCTCGTTCGGTTGAGTCCGAAAAGAGCGATACGCACGGGCCGACGATCGCGTAAGAGCGGCGAAAATCCCTCAGCGCCTCACTCCGGTCCAGTCCTGCTCATGATTACTAGTTCACATCTTTCACCGAGGCTTCTATAGCACTTTCGTGGATGTCGCACCCGAGAAATCATCGGTTTAGCGCGTGGGGAATCCCTCATTCCCCATTTCGGGGATATGGAGCTTGAACACGGCAGAAGACTCGAATGGCGGAGCCAGCGAGAGTTGCTTTCGGACTTCCGGGAGTAGAAAAGTCCTGGCGGCACGGAGCCGACAGCGACCTTAGTGCCTCAGCTCGAGTGCTCACATTTTGCTCTCACTAAGAGGAACTGACAGGGATCGAAGGGGATCGAAAAGGATTGACAGGGATTGAAATTATTGGGGTTTTGGGGAAAGACCTTGAAATCATTTGCTGGCTCGCCGCTGTTTCACGCCGACGACAGGGGTCCAAATCCCCTCGGGGACGCCAAGAGATTACAAAGGGTTAGGCATCATTTCCTAGCCCTTTACCGTTCTTTGGGTGCCCTTTGCTCCCAGAGGGTCCATGGTAGAAGCCAGGTCCGGGTTGAGATTCTTGATGTACTCCTCCGTTGTAGCGAGATTTCCGTGTCGCAAGATCCCTTGAATAGTTTTCGCTGAGAGTTTATGCGTGTCGGCCGGTACGCTTGCCACAAACTAACTCAGAACCTGGACCACTTTTGGGGGAGCAGGTCATCGTCGCATTCTTGGAACTGGGAATCGCTGTGCTCACCTTGAAAAGATGTTTGTGAGGTTTTGCAAGCACTTCCAATAGGTAACCCCATGGCGTCTCACCAGCGTTACCGAACAATTTGAACCGCGAAAGCGTTGGAGTGAGCCTCACTGCCTCGCGTTAATCGGAAAAGAGGCGATCAGTCATTTCCACTGTTAGACCATCTGATTCCATAAGGCGTTTCGCCAGTCCTTCCATTTTGGGCAACTCATAGTGGAAGAAGTACTTCATTGTGAAGATTTTCCCCTCGAGAAAGTCACGATCCTGTTCAAGCGGATCCTCGCGAAGTTTTTTTGTGGCGGCACGGCCTTGCAGTAGCCATTGCCATGCCACGGCAGCGATGCCGAACAGCTCCAGGTACAGGGTCGCGTCGGCGAGGAAAACCTCAGCCCCGGCCTTTGAGGCAACATCCACGAGATGAGAGGTCACTTGCTCAAGTGTGTGAAAGGCATTCCGCAGCCGGAGAGCGTACGGTTCTAGGGTCTCCTCTTTGAGTCCCGCCTGCACGACTTTCCCAGCTTCTTCCAGGAAGAGCGTGAAGGCGCGCCCGCGCTCCATCACGACTTTTCGTCCGAGAAGGTCCAGTCCGTGAATTCCAGTGGTTCCCTCATGGATTGGATGAATTCGCGCATCCCTGTAGAATTGCTCTACTGCAAATTCTTCGCAGTATCCGTACCCTCCAAGACACTGGAGAGCCTGACTTACAGAGAGCACTCCCATTTCTGACGGATACGTTTTGGCCACCGGAGTCAGCAGCTCGCGGAGCAGCCAATTCCGCTCCCGATCTTCGCCGTCGGTCACTCTCACTAGATCCCCATACTGCGAGCACTGAAGGACGAGGGACAAAGCCCCTTCCACCACGGCACGCTGAAACAGCAGCATCCGCTTCACGTCGGGATGCTCTATAATGAAGACCGGCGGAAGGGTTGGATCCTTTTCAGAGAGCCTTCGCCCCTGCGGCCGTTCGCGGGCGTATTGAAGAGCTGTATAGTAAGCAGCCGACCCAATGGCGGCCGCACCTATGCCCACACCGATTCGAGTCTCGTTCATCATCTGAAACATGTAGTACAGGCCTTTATTCGCCTCACCCACCAGGTACCCGTGACAGTCGTCGCTTTCGCCAAGGCTTAGCTGTGCGATCGGCGCCCCGCGGTAACCCAACTTGCTGTAAATGGTCGTCACCGTCACGTCATTGGGGACCAATTTCCCCTCATCATCGATACGCATCTTGGGAACCACGAAAAGAGAGATGCCTTTTGCTCCGGGCGGCGCACCCTTGATACGAGCTAGCATCAGATTGACGATATTCTCTACCCCGTCATGGTCACTGGCCGAGATGAAAATCTTCTGGCCTCTCATCTTGTAATAATTGCCCTCAGTGGGCTCGGCTTGCGTGATCACGTCCGCCAGAGAACTTCCCGCCTGTGGCTCAGTCAAAGCCATGGTCCCTTGCCACTCGCCGCCAAACATCTTCGGCAAAAACGCGTCAATGAGTTCCTCAGACCCGAAGGATTCAATGAGATGGGCCGCACCTGTTGTAAGCATGGGATATACACTCGCGGAGTAATTCGCAGCGCTGAACACGAATAAACAGGCATTGGTAATGGTAACCGGCAGTTGCTGTCCATCCCTTTCAAATGGGGCGTTCGCTCCGATCCAGCCGCCCTCTCCCGATTCGGCCATGTAGGCTTTCACGACTCGGTGAACCTTCACCTGGCCGTCCACAAACCTGGGGGGACTCTGGTCCATCTCTCTCAAGGCAGGTTGGAGCAAATCCCTCCCGATCTTGAGGGCCGTCTCCAAAACCAAATCGAATGTCTCACGATTATGCTCGGAGAAGTAGGGATACTTGGTAAGGGATTCGGTATCAAGAACATCGTAAAGTATGAATTTCAAGTTCTTTTCGCTCACAAATTTCGTCGCCATAATCTGCACCCAATTTCGTGTACACTACGAGTCGGTCCCTCGTTTCAGGGGGCGTTTCCCTCGGAGTGTTTGCCTTTGCCCGGAATTATTCCGCGATCTCTCGAATACGGGTTGTTTTGACTCATGAACCAGCTTTCCGTGGGATTTCCATCCCCAAATCGCCGTTGCTGCCCTTCCGAAAATGATCCGGCGCCCCGATTTCCGACCGAATTGTCGCGCTTTCCTTTTCACCATTCCCGGACATCCCCGATTTCCCTCAACTGCACTTGATTTTCGTCACCATATCAGACGCTTGAGGGCAAGAATATACCTTTCTCTGTTTACCCGCGGACTGATCCGGGTTTGAATCTCATCCGGGGGGCTGCCCAATATGTCCGACCAACGTGGGAGCATGTTTTGTTTGGGTCTCGTCCCCCCGGACCGCGGCGGGAGTCAGCGGAGGCGAGCGCAGAGCTCGCCTCACATAATACATGAACCCGTTATTTTCTCTTCTGGAGCCAGGGTGGCGCCATGTACTCGCCGGTTTTCAGGTTTTCCGGCCAAACCACTGCGCGACTCCCGTCCTTTCTCCACTGAACCATGGGCAACTGTCGGTAGCCTTTCCCGTACTTGGCATTGTGCAGATCGGTAAACACCCACCGACCAGCTACACCTACGTAGTCTGTCTTTTCCAGTACCGGCACGAGCTTGTCCGAATTAGTAGTCTTGGCTTTTTCCACCGCGTTTTTGTAGATATGAAACGCGTCGTAGGTGTAACCGGACGGATAACCTGGGGCCTCCTTGAACAGCTTCACATACTTATCAAAGAAAGGAATAGACTTCGGTGTCAGGGCGACACGGAAAGAGCCCATAGCTATCAACGTCTCGCTGACCGCTTTGCCACCGCAGTCTTTCCAATAACGATCGGATGCGCCGGTTCCGGAGACACCCCCGATACTGGGTCCCTTGAGATCGTACCACTGTTTAATATAAATGGCTCCGTCAACATGCGCCGAGATCTCATAAATGAAATCGGCTTTTGCATCCATAATCTTGGTGAAAATAGGCGTGAAGTCCTTGGTCTCCACGTCGAAGAACTCGGAGTAGACGGTATCTAAGCCCTTGTCCTTGAAGAACTTCTCCGCAGCTTTCACCATTCCCCGGGTCCACAGGGCGTTCTCGGCCATAATCGCCATACGTTTGGCCCCAAATTTCTTGACGGGAAGGTCCCAGATGAATCGATGAATCGCGTCGGTAAGATCGCCGGACTGATGCATCACCCTGAACCAGTACTTGAATTTGGCTTTGTCGGACCCGTACTTCTCAGCAAGAGCCTCCGAAGCGGCGCCCGTTGAAATGAAGAGCGTTTTATACCGAGCCATCTGATCCATGACGGCCTTGGCAACTCCCGAGGAGCACGTGCCGAAGACAACAACACATTTGTCTTGTAGCACGAGCTTCTTGTATGCCGTGGCGCCTTTTTGGGGCTTGTACTCGGTATTGGCTGTGATCAGCTCAATCTTCTTGCCCATGATCCCGCCTTTGGCGTTGATATCGTCCGTAGCCATTTTCGCGGCGTGGAGCAGACTTTCCCCAGAGGAAGTCTTAAAAGGCGCTATAACCCCAATTTTGATGGTGTCCGAAGCGACGGCTCCGGCAGCGAACGCCAGCAGGAAAACGGTAACAAACGCCAAGGCCTTAAAAAAACGGTTTCTCATCTTGTTCCTCCTTTGTTCGAACGGGGTTTTTACAACTGCCTATGAAGGCTCTCCCTGCCTGCCTGAAATCCCGAAAAACCAGCGGTGGCCCTACCTGGATTCCGGATCGACGAACATCGTTCGTTCGATCAGAAGCTTGTGAATAGCTTGTCGCCGAGGCTTGATCGCAAGTTCACCATCGATTCCAGTCTTGTATCAGGCCATCCCCAGGTAGGCCTGAACGATTGAGCTTTTTTGGCTCAGCTCCGAGGTCAGTCCCTCATCTACCACCCGTCCCTCTTCCAGCGCATACGAATAGTGGCCGTATTCCAAAGCCAGCGAGACATTTTGTTCGACAAGCAGAATGGTTACTCCTTCTGCGTTGAGCCGCTGAATGACCTCTACGATTGTGTTCACAATCAGCGGGGCTAGTCCGAAAGAAGGCTCATCAAGGGTAAGGAGGCGTGGACGACCCATTATGGCCCTTCCTAAAGCAACCATCTGTTGCTCTCCACCCGAAAGGGTTCCTGCCAATTGGTTCCTTCGATGGGCTAGGACAGGAAAATATTCAAGAGCTCGCTCCAGGTCCCTGTTGATCCCGGGTCTATCGTCACGCAAGAACGCTCCCATCATGAGGTTCTGAAACACGCTCATGTCGGGAAAGAGTAGCCGCCCCTCGGGGCAATGGACAATTCCCATCCGAACGCAATCCTTCGGCTGCAGACCGGCTAGCTCCCGACCCTCGAACTCTAAACTGCCTCTCACAGTTATGAGTCTGGAAATGGAACGGAGCAGTGTGGTCTTTCCCGCTCCGTTGCTTCCGATCACTGACACGAAATTCCCTTGCTCCACTACAAGGGAAACACCGTGGAGGACCCTTGATCGGTGGTAGAAGGCTTCCAGATTCTTGATTTCAAGCCATGCCAATGCTCACCTCTTTTTTCCCCAGATACGCTTCGATCACTACGGGATTACCCACGACTTCGCTCGGCGAACCTTCCGCTATCTTCCGGCCGAAGTTCATCACCACCACCTTCTCCACCAGCTTCATGAGTTCTCGTAGTCGATGTTCAATAATAATGATCGTCAAGCCCTGTTGGTTGAGCTGCTGAACCGCATCGGAGATACTGGCAATCTCCTTATGGGAAAGCCCGGAGAATGGTTCGTCAAGGAGCAATATGAGGGGACTTGTTACCATCGCACGGGCTATGTCCAGAAGTCGTAACTCGCCCTGATTCAGATTGTCCACCTCATCCCACAGCCTCTCTGAAAGGCCAAGAGATTCAGCGATCCTAAGAATTCTGTCCCGAAGTTCGCCCCGAGTTCTGGCGCTTGATTGGGAGCGCTTGCAGAAAGAGGGTACCTGCAAGGCCTCCATGACCTTCATTCCGAAGAAGGGCTTCACGAGTTGCCAGGTCCGAGTGAGACCCTCATTGACAATCTGGTAGGGCTTTTTGCCGGTGAGCTGTTTCTCCCCCAGGGTGACTGAACCTGAATCTAGCAAAACAAAGCCCGTGATGCAGTTGAAAACGGTGGTCTTGCCGGCGCCGTTGGGCCCGATAATACCGATCATTTCACCCGGTTTCACGGCAAAGGTAAACTCAGACAGGGCCGTGAGTCCACCGAAATGCTTGACCAGATTGTTTACCTGGAGAAGGCTCATTTCATCTTCCTTTCTCCCAGGAAAAGGAAAGACAGTATCTTGGAATTCTTGACGACACCTACATTCGCCAACCCTTCGGGGGCCAGATAGATCAACAGAATGAGTAGCCCGCTATAAACAACTATTCGATATTCCTCTATTACTCGGAGATACTCGTTGAGCAACGAGAGGATGATTGCGCTGGTGAGAGGGCCTACGATGGTACCCATTCCCCCTATCATGGCCAGCAACACCACGATGATGGAGATGTATCCGGAAAGCATGGTGGGGCCGACTTGCATCTGCGAGTGCGCAAACAGTCCACCTCCTAGGCCTCCCAGCAAGCCGCTTAGGGCAAAGGCTTCGATCTTGAAATAGGCCGTGTTTATGCCTGAGGACTGAGCCGCATCCTCGTCGGCTCGTATGGCTTTGAGTATCTGACCATGTTTTGAACCTGCATATAGACGAAGCACGAAGTAAGCAAACGCCGTCCCCGTCCACACAACGAGAAAATCCCAGCGTGGATCGCTGCTCAGCGCCTCGAGGCCGGATATCCCTTCCTCTCCTCCCGTATACTCGTAGAAAATGAACGAGAGTTTGTAGAGGATGGAAGCAAAGGCCAACGTCACCATCGCGAAATACGGGCCTTTCAATCTCAAGGTAAGGTACCCAATAATTACCCCTGCCAGGCCCGCTGCCAGCGCTCCAACAGGAATTGTAAGATAAGGTGATAACTCCCCCCGAAGGTTGAGGATCCCTGAAACGTAGCCCGCACCTCCAGCAAACAACGCAAACCCAAAATTCACTTCATGGGTGTAGCCTGTCAGGATGTCCCAGCTCATGGAAAAGATTGCGTAAACGGCAGCCAGGGTCATTATCTCGATGTAGAAGTAGTTGTCCGAAACGAACCCGAAGAGAAATCCTCCGCCCAGCACCGCTAAGCCAACCGGCGATTGATTGCTCAGCCACAAGTGAGACCATGACTCAGTCTTCATTAGTTATCTCATCTTCTTTCCCAGAATTCCGGAGGGCTTGACAATGAGGACCAGAGCGATTACCCCGAGGGCCAACATCTCGCTCAGGTGCTCTCCTATCAGAAAAGACGTGAAGACTTCAGCGTAACCCATGAGGAATGACGCAATGATCGCGCCCACCACCGATCCCATGCCTCCCAAAATCGCTATTGCGAACGCCTTGATCAGCGGGAACAGCCACATTTCCGGCACAACCGCGGAGACCGGAGCAATGAGAACCCCGGCTGAGGCCGCCAGACTTGCGCTCATCGAATAGGTCACGAGCAGTGCGCGATCTGCATCTACGCCCATAAGGACCGCGGCAACCCTCTGCTGGGCAACGGCCTCTATTCCTTGACCCATCTTCGTCTTCTTGAGAAAAACCCAGAGGATGGGCAAAACACACATTATGATCGGAAGAGTAATGAGCTGCTGATTGACCACCTTGACGTCGCCAATTCGGGTGCTGCCCTCAACGAAACTGGGGACGGAGGTGCCGGATACGCCAAACAGGAGAGCCATGATCTCTCCCACGAAGAGGGCCAATGCGAGCGTCATCACCATGACGTAGGTCACAGAGCTGATGTTGGGACGTAATAGCACATAGTAGACGACCGCCGCGATGAGGCCCACTGAAACCAATGCCAGACATGCGGAGGCAATCAGCACCATGGAACTGCCGCCATGAAACACCAAGGAATAGAAAATAAAGGTAAGATATGCGCCAAGCATGTAATACGTCCCGTGCGCTAGATTGAGAATGCCACCCACGCTGAATACCAGTACGAAGCCTACTGCTATGAGTGAATAGAGAGCGCCCCGTATGGCTCCAAGGATCAAGATCTCCATGTTGTCTCTTTTCCCTGCTCGGTCGATCTACCCTAGAGGTACCCGTAAGCTGTCCAGCCTCCATCGATGGTCACGATTGATCCGGTCATGAAAGACGATTCATCGCTGGCCAAAAGCACTGCCACCGCGAGCACATCTGAGACCTCCCCCATGCGACCCTGCGGCGTGCGTTTTTCTATGGCGCCCACCGGAAGAATCCCTTTGTCAATCACTCCTTGCACCAGTTCCGTCCGGACGTACCCGGGGGCGATGGCATTAACCCGGACGCCTTTGTCCGCCCATTCGCACGCAAGTAACTTAGTAAGCATATTCGCTCCAGCCTTGCTTGCGCAGTAAGCGGCCCTCATGGGGGCCGCCACCAAGCCGTAAACCGAGGTGATATTGATGATGCAACCTCCTGTTCCCTGCGCAAACATCTGGCGAGCGGCTGATTGGCACCCATAGAAGACCCCGAACAGGTCCGTTTGCAGGGCTCTTTCCCAATCTGCCGGATCGAGATCCTCGGAGGGATGGGCCATGGATATGCCCGCATTGTTGACCATTATGTCTACTCGACCAAACTCCTCTACCGTCTTACGAACCACATCTTCGACGCTGTTCGGATCCCTCACATCGAGTATGAGGGCCAGAGCCCGACCTCCCGAGTTGTTAATCTCCTTGGCGATGGCAGCGAGAAGATCCTCAGACCTGCTGGCCAGAACGACCGCCGCGCCTTCCTCTACGTAACGTTCCGCAATACCTTTCCCAATGCCCTTGCTGGCCCCGGTGATAATCGCCACCTTTCCTTCAAGTTTCATGAGACCCTCATTTTCTCGCCTGTTCAGCGGTAGGAAAAGATGAGTGATTGGCGGGTAGCCCTGGAGTCACTTCACTGAACCCGAGCTGTTCCCGCCGCTATCCGGCGACGTCCCGTCCGGCATCAGCGGTTACAGCGGATGCCAACAATTCCGTCACCTGATTGATCTCCTCCATTCGATCAGTATCAGTGGATCGGCGAAGTATCAGCCAACGCAGCGCCATGTGACTAAACGCTCCCAGGAACATGTTCCTGAACACTCGGGGACTCACTTCCGAACGGAACACATTGGCCTCCCTGCCCTCTTCGATCACATCTTCGATGAATCGGAAATAGGTGCGAAACTTGTCGTACGCTTCCGAGCCGTAAAACCTCGCATTAAGCTGAAGTTGCAGTAGAAAGACCTTCAGGAATTGCCGTTCGCTGAGGAAACTTGAGAAATGATATTTAATCAGCCGTCGGAGCTTCCGAAGTGGATTCTTGATTTCAAATGCTTCCGCAACATCCGTCAGGTAGGTGCCGAACCGCTTCACTGCTATGGACTGCAGGATCTCTTCCTTGCTGTTGAAATACTCGTAGATTGTCCCGTCGGCTACGCTCGCCAGCTTTGCGATTTCGGCGATGGTCGCCTTGTTGAAATCCTTTTCCGCGAAGACCTTTTCGGCCGCGTTAATGATCGCTTCGATGCGTTTGACTCTGCCCTTGTCCGACGGCGTTTTCAGCACGATCATGGGATCGACCAACCTCATTATGTCTTCAAAATCGTCCTCACTGTTCTCCGTCTCTCTGCTGGCCAGAGATCCAATGGTCTCCATGTCGAGGGTCCCCAGGATCACATCCCGTATCAGCCGTATATCCACATCAGACCGGAACCTGCCTTCCTTGACTCCCTGATCCAATATCGAGGCAAGAATATCGGCGTACTGTCGGACCAGTTGGTAAGCCGGAGTGGAGTAGAAGGCTTTGGATGACCGGCATTCCAGGAGCAGAATTCTGGCATAGCCTCTCTGTGTGTCGTTGTATCTGAGATGAAACCAGATAAGCTTTCGGAGCCGGCTTTGAACGTCTTGTATCCCTGTAAGTTGTTCGTCCAGCAGGGCCAGGACTTCTTTCATCCGCGCGCCAGGGATGGAGAAGAGAAGGTCCTGCTTTCCTTTGAAATGTTGATAGATTACCGAGTCCGCCACACCGGCCTTCCGGGCGATCTCGGAGATGGACGAGCCGGCCAGGCCCCTCTCGGAGATCAGTGTCTCTGCAGCGGACAAGATCCTCCCCTTAGTGCCGGAGCCCTCGCGGTCACCGGGTTTGAGGGGAGAATCGTCAGTGTCACCACGAACCGATAGCATTACTCTCTCCCAACTCACTGTCCATATAATTTGCGAAGTTCTGCTTTCAAGATCTTGCCTGTTCCCCCTCGGGGCAATTCTTCCACAATCTCGGCTTCCCGCAGCGCCTTGAAGTGTGCCATCCTCTCACGCGTATAATTGACGATATCTTCCGCTGTAAGCTTTGAACCGGATTGGAGTATGACTACCGCCTTCGGAATCTCGCCCCACTTCTCGTCCTTCTTGGCTATCACTGCGCACTCCGATACCTCGGGATTAGAGTACAAAACCTGTTCGATCTCCAGGGAAGAGATATTCTCTCCGCCGCTGATGATGATGTCTTTCATTCGATCTCGAATGTACAGAGATCCGTCAGGCCCCATGGAAACGAGGTCGCCTGTGTGGTACCAGCCTTCCTTGAGAGCCTTATCAGTGGCCTCCTGTTTGTTGAGATAGCCCTTCATGACCATGTCGCCGCGAACCAGCAATTCGCCTACTGCCTTGGCGTCCCAGGGAAGCTCCTCCCCCGTAGGATCGATCACCTTGTACTCCACTCCCACGAGGGGGAAGCCCCACGTCTCATGGGCGCGGTGGCGGAACGTCGCCGGTTCAAGATCAGTGGGCAGTTCCGGTAGGGCGATCAATGGGCACGTCTCACTCATGCCGAATCCGCCATGCACGACGCAATCGAACACCGCCCCCAGACGGTCGCACATTCCCGTAGGTGGGGGAGCTCCGCCGATGAGGATTTCTTTGACGCTTGAAAGATCGTAAGAATCCAATTCGGGAAACTCCAGGAGTGCGGTCACCATAGTCGGCACGATAAAAAACCTGGTAACCCTCTCGCGCTGAATCAGGTCCAGTACTGCCGCCGGATCAAACTTTTTCAACATGACGTGGGAGCCTCCCTTGGCAGTGAGATAGTGAGGCGTTCCCCAGCCATTCACGTGAAACAGGGGGATCAGGTGCAGTTGAACATCCGTTTCTGCTACGGGCATGGTGGCCATAGCAGCTAAGGCGTGCAAATACAGATTCCGGTGCGTCAGCATCACTCCCTTGGGGGGCCCGGTAGTGCCACTGGTATAGAATAGTTCGGCCATATCATCTTCATGAAAGGGGAAATTGCTACTAGAGCAAGGCAAATCTGAGCTGGCGTTCTGGATGAGGTCCTCATACTGGCCGGTAATCCAGGCAGGTGGATTATCCAAGGGCTCCAGCAGGTAGAAATTCTTGACGGAAGGGATGTTTTCCAAAATGGGTTCAATCTTGTTCAGAAAATCGGGATCAATGAATAGAATTCCTGGCTCGGCGTCGTTGCAAATATAGTCGAAATCGCTGGAAATGAGCCTGATGTTCAAAGGAAGCAGCACTCCTCCGATCATGATGATTCCGTAATAGCATTCCAGGAGCTGGTGCGAGTTGTACCCCAAAAATGCCACACGATCTCCCGGCCTGACGCCAAGGTTGACCAACGCGTTCGCTAGCTGGTTCACCCTTTCACCAAACTGACCATAGGTGTACCTATGCTCTCCACAAACCACTGCTAATTCAGATCCAAAAAGCGTTACGGCTCTATCCAGGAATCGAGCCGGTGTCAGCGTGATGTTCATCTCCTCCTCCCGTGCCGCGGCCGAGCTGTCGCCCTACGTAGACCATTCCTTTCATGTCATGCGCCTCACGTGATACGCATGAACATCATGTCTCACATAGCCGGATCCGTTTCTGGATCTCACAGGAAGCCCACCTTCCCTCGTCGATCCATGATTCTCAGAGCCCTATGAACGATCGGGTCTGTGCGCGTCCACGCAGCGGGAGGGCTAAATCCCTTCGCGGTAGGGGGCTTCCCCTATCGGACGAGACTGTCCTGTTCCCGCAGTGATGGTCTTGCCCCCATAGATGCCGCGCAGCCACTGGTGTATAGACATCCGTACAGACGGAAGTATGACCAACGCCCCAATAGACCTCTTCAATCTCCGTTCCGGAAAGGTTGGTCCGAGTCAGGATTTCCCTCATGGGCAGGGCGCCCAGGCCGAAATAGTCGATCTCACCAACAGATCCACAGTAGCGCTCGAAAGGTATCCTCACGGCCTGCACAATTACAATGTCTTTGTACATGCCAGATCTCCGACGTATCAATCGAGCGGGTGGAACGTGCTGTAACCACCGCCGGAATGATATTTTTTCTGAGGAATTCTCTTCGCTTTTACGGTCACGGGCAGCCCGGCTGTTCCACGGGAAGGCCGCGACTCTATGAGGCCAGGTTGCCGTACGGATTTTCCCAAGACTCACATGCCGACGGCTTGAACTCGCATCTTAGAGAAACACTCGCGAGGATGAAACAGCCACATGGTTTTTCGAGAGAATAGACAAGCCCTTATTCTACAACAGTTTCAAGCTATCAAATGGACGAATGCGTGTCAAGAAGAATGTGAAAACCGAATGGCATTCTGATATTCCCTGCTCTGTCCGTGTCATGGTTGTCTGACGCTGTTTCTGCGGACGCCGGTTGGCAGCATGACGGCTCGGCTCCGAAGCTGAACAAGAAGAGCAAGAAGAAGCGCTATGGGGTCTGTTTCGTCATCATAGTCCGGCGGTCCGGCTTCTCGCAATCAGCGACCACGTGTTTTGGCTTCCATACGGTGCACCCCTCTGGTGGCCGCCCAAGGCGAAGGTGAGGTCCGAGGTCTCCCCTACAAGAAAAAGCCCAAGCTCGCTTTGGATCTTACCAATCTGTCCCGTTCGCGGCTTCAGGAGGGTGAGATCCTCAGGCTGGTCACTGGCATGGGCTATTGCTGCGAGGCGATCCTGAGAGGACTACCCAAAGATGTTCACGTGACCGGAAGGCTGCGGCCGAAGCTTGCCTTGTTCGCTCTTGTCGACAAGCCCTTGGTTCGACGGCGAGCCAGGCCTCGAAAGAGAGACGATCGACCGCCGGCCCCTGCAACTGGCCTGCCCCCAAAAAAAATCCGGCTCTGATCTGGTTGTCAACAACCCTGTCAAGCTCCAGAAGCTGCTGAAGGGCATAAAGGATCTTATGAAAGCAGACTCCGCGGAATAAGTTACAGGCCACGCACCTTCCGGCCATGCCTCTCTTCGCCCGTGCCGAACGGATCACCCATCAGGATCAAGGGATATGCACGAAGCGGGGTTCCCTCTTCCGCAGAAGCGCATCAGAACATCGTCGGTTCCATGGATAATGTATCCCCTTTTCTTCTCTTGGGGTTTTCTTGTACACGGCTGCCTCATTTTCGCTTCTGCGCTGGCTGACAGACGACCCACGTTCCGAACAGTCTAGGTCTTTCCTTTCTGTTCCAGGATTATCTGGACGACGATCCGCGTGGCCACGCCCACCACGTCCGGGCAGTGGCTCTCGTGCCCTCCCAAACGCTCGAACTCCTCCCAGTCGTCAGGATCGAGCAAGTTGAAGCTCCTGCCCATTTTTCTTTTCTGTATGTCTCCGCAAGTCAGAGAGCTCATTTCCTCGATGAACCGACTCTGAAACTCAGCTCCCAGTCGATAGGCATCGAAGCGCTTCCTCTCCAGGTCCTCGATATTTCCTAGCGAGCGGCCGTATAACTGGCTGAGGACCATGCCGGCCCCGACCGCCGCGCCGCACTGTCCCTTCGAGGTCAGGCCCATGCCCCCACCCTGAGCATTTGCCGAACGAAAGATGTCCTCGCTCCGCATCTCTGGAAACAGCTCGTATACTGCACCAATGACGCATTGTGCGCAGCCGTGGTATTTCCTTTCAAATTCATGACCTAGCTCATAGGCCTTTCTCAAAACCGTCTGATCCATCTCTTGCGTTCTCCTTCCGTGGCAATCTGAAACGTAGTTTATCATCCGATTCGCACACAACCCTCCAGGAGGGACGTCACCAGGCATTCCACAATGGGGCTGTATCCGAGTGAACTTGAGCGCTTTACACCAAGTGTTTGGTGGCTCCCTACTCTTGATCGTCGTTGATACGATCATAGCACCGACGCAGTTTGAGCAGCAAGGCTGACCTGCTCCCCAAAAAGTGGTCCAGGTTCTGAGTTAGTGTATGGCAGTATCTGGACTTCAAGGAAGGTCAGGATGAAGCGCAGGCGATACAGTGTTGAGCAGATCATCGGGAAGCTTCGCGAGGCGGAGGTCCTGTTGGCTCAGGGCCGTACCATCAAAGAGGTCAGTCGCGGGCGCGGGGTGACTGAGCAGACCTATTACCGATGGAGAAAGGAATATGGGGGGCTGAAGGTCTCCCAGGCACGGCGTCTGAAGGAGCTGGAGCGGGAGAATTCCCGACTGAAGAAGGCTGTAGCCGACTTGACCTTGGATAGGGTCATATTGAGGGAAGCCCTGGAGGGAAATTACTAAGCCCCGAACGGCGTCGAAGACGCGTTTTCCATCTCAGTGCGACGCTTGGCGTATCAGAGAGGCGAGCATGCAGGGTACTGAGTCAGCCCAGGTCGACCCAAAGGTTCATTCCCAAGAGGGCAGCTGCCGAGGAGAGACTCCGACAAGAAATTGTCAAGCTTGTTAAAAGGTATGGGCGGTATGGCTCTCGCCGTATCACAGCTCTGCTCAGACGGCAGGGTTGGCGGGTCAATCATAAGCGAGTGGAACGTATCTGGCGCCAGGAGGGGCTGAAGATTCCTCAGAAGCAGCCCAAACGCGGACGTCTGTGGCTCAACGATGGGTCGTGTGTCAGGCTCAGGCCAACGCATCGTCACTATGTCTGATCCTATGACTTCATGGCAGAGCGCACGCATGACGGCCATCCCATAAAGATTCTGACGGTCATCGATGAATTCAGTCGGGAGAGCATCGCCATCCTGGTAGAGAGAAGGCTCAACTCCGATGACGTGCTCCATTGCCTCACAGACCCTTTTGTGACCCATGGAACACACGAGCACATCAGATCAGATAACGGCTCGGAATTCACCGCTCAGGCAGTACGCCAGTGGCTCGAACGAACAGGCGTACGAACCCTCTACATCGAACCTGGGAGCCCTTGGGAAAACGGCTACTGTGAAAGCTTCAACGGTTAACTCAGAGACGAATTGCTGGATCGCGAGATCTTTTAATCCCTGAAAGAAGTCCGAGTACTCATCGAACGGTGGAGAATGGAATACAGTACCTTCAGGCCCCACAGCTCCTTGAACTATCGGCCGCCTTCTCCTGAGGCTATACTGACAACATGTATCGTACCGAACGAAAGAGGAGACCCTCTCCCTCTCCAAGGAGGAAAACATTCTTTACCTCTAACTTAACATGCGGCACATAATTCGGGGGCAGGTCATATGGAAATCACTTCTAAGTATTGGAGTCTCCTGGCAAGTCCGATTTTTGTTCCCACTTTTTGGGATCGAGGGGGATTACGAGGGACTGAGAGGGACAGACGCCGCTTGAAATCGTTGGGGTTTTAAGGCAGATCCACTGTTCATCAGGGCAATCGGCTGCCTCTCACGGCAAGTCACGCGTGGCGAAAGTCTCTTGGCTATTCTTACCAGAGGTTGGGGGAGGCGTAGTCGACAAGGCTCACTTGCCTACCTTCAGGTGTCCCCTTTCCCGTGTCTTTGCCACCTCGTCCTCCCCGTCCTCTATGGAGTCCATCATGGATTCCCATAGGTCTGGATCCAATTCTCAGTAGGGCCTGGAGTACATCAGCATACCAACCTCTTCGAAATCGATTTCGAAGTCCATGCCCGCGAAAGGATTGAAGGAGAAGCGGACTTCGATTTCCATGTCCTCCCTGTTACGATGACGACGTAAAATGCCGTGAGTGCCCTCTTCTTCTTCCCAGCGCTCACGAGGATCTTCACGGAGAGGTTCGTGACTCACGGGAGAAAACCTGACCATATTCATGCAGCGGTCGGCCCGATAGCCATGACGTGCAGCCTGAACTCCTCGAAAAGCTCCCGGAAATTCTTTCGGTAATACTCCCAGTCCCGAGGCGGCGGCTGTCATTTCTTCTCCGTCATGAGTGAGATGATACCATGGGAAGCTCGGGTGGGCCAAGCCAATCGACTTCAACGGGGATTGGGTAGTGGGGGTTCTGGCACGAGCCTACGGACGCTCTGCAACAGCCAGGGACTCTGGCCCAGATGCGGCCGGTCCAGCAACTAGCTTCGTGACGTATGCGTAGAAGAGCATAAAGGAGACACCCGCGGTCAACGCTGCAACGGTAAGGCTCAGACCACAAAACCAGTCGTATATGCCGTGCAGGAGAGCAGAGAGTCCCAGCCCGACAATAAACAAAGCTCCCCATCTTCTCCCGGTTTTCGCTGCAACTGCGAGGAAGTATGCGAAAATGCCGGACCAGACTGCATGACAAAACACAAGGGACAGAGACCGAAGCAGGACGTTGATCATGGCTCCCCTGACTCCGATCGAGAGACCGTCAGAGCCGTACTTCTCCGTGAGCTGCAACGACTTGAGGACGGACAACTTGGCGTAGTCCACATTCTCAAAAGCAGCGAAGGCCAAACCCGAGAACACGGCGATCACCAATACAGTCGGTTGATCGACGAATCTCTTCGTGGCTCTTTGCCATCCAATGTATATCAGCACCGGCAGTGTCTTACAAAGTTCCTCCCACATCCCGACCTGAAAGACGAATCCAAATAGGGAAGCCAGACTGTTGTCGCTTCTCGCCAGATTCAGGTAAAATGAGGGCATAAGACGGTAGACCGCAAGCAGCAACGGCGTGCCGGCAATCGCTGTGAAAAGGAAGCCGGCCGCCGCGAGTTTCCAGTCGCCGGAATCACGCATGACCTGCCTCTTGAAGATGACTCCCCAGATCAACGCGAAGAACAATGAAAACAGAGTAATCTGTGAGTCACCGCTTCTGAAGGTGCATATCATCAGTGGCACGATTCCCAGAAACGATACGGACCAGAAAATGACATCCTTTTTCAAAGCCACAATGTTGCTGTCATCGATTGGGAGAATCTCTTTGGCAAAGTCCATCTCCCTCAGATCACCGGCGATCTTTTTGGCTTGCGACGTCCCGGTGGCCGCGAGCTTCCTTCCCGTGGATACGGCCTGGTCCGCGAAATGGACGTATGAGGGCTCAGACAAGGTAAAGCGGTCACCCGATACTGCAATCTCGCGTCGGCCGTCCTGATCGGAGGGGCCGACAGCGGCCCCGCACTCGGGGCATCGCTCAAGCCTGCTCGTTTGCTGGCTTCCACATGCAGGACACGTCCATTCTCCTTTAAGTCTACTTCGGTCCATGTCGATCCGTTCGTCCAGCTCCTCTTGAGTAATGATCCCCTTGTCTATCAGCTTCCGGAACAGGCTTTGAAGGCCCCGATGAGAGAGGTTGTACTTATCCATCAAGAAGGCGTCATCACACCCTGATCGGATATCGTTGAGCACCTCTCGGGCACTGAGTCTTGTCTTCGCCATAAATCACCCCGCTCAGTCACGCACCTCACCCAGTCGGAAGGCGGAAGAGAGATAATGGTGGAAGCAGGATCGCCCTACGCCGACAGTCCTATCACTGCTGCTGAACTGGTTTAGCGCCCTGCGCCCCCAGTACCCGTTCCGGCGGCATACTTTGAGGGGACGACGCCTCGCCGGATTGGCGCTCTTCTACTGAGCCGGAGGCGGCCTTGTGCGATGTCCTGTCCTGACAGGAATACTGGAAGCCTGAAACGGCGACAGTCAACACCAACAGGATGATACGCGCGGATCTGAAGTATTCCATCGGTAACTCCCCATATGTTAATGGCAGTGAAAATCCTTTGGCGGCGGGAGACGTCGTCTCGAAACCTGTGGCTCCACCATAGCGTCGAACTCTGAAAGCGGACACGGGAAATGTGGCAAGACTTCCGGTCCGTTGATGCCGTTCTTCCCCGTTGGCCATCGACTGGCCTGTTCCGCTCAATCGGGTTCCCCTGCCTCACTCCCGGTCTAGGTTCAGTTTCCAGTAGAGCTGCTTGGCTTTCTCCTCGAGCTTTTCCACAGACTTATCATATTTCCTGCTCATCACGGTCGTGGGATTATTCCGCTCATAGAGGAGATCCCAAAAAAAGTGATGCCTGACATCGGCCAACAACTCAATGTCATCAAACTTGCACTTGTGGTACATACCGCCCAGAGAGATCATCATGATCCACAGATGATCATCCCTTGTCTGTCGTGAAGGAACATCGCTCTCGTAATACACGCTCTGCAGGTTGTGGGCAGCCAGATAGCAGAGCTTGAGCAAATCCGGACATGGTACGTCCTTCTGCATTTGGTAATAGCTTTTCGCATATTGTCCCGGAAAGTCACTAGTAGGAAAACCGATCCGCGATCTGTAGGAGAGCAACTCATTTCTCAGCTTCTCGGTCCGTCTCCAGTCGGACTCTGACGCGAAGACTTCGGCCTTCCTGACGGTTCGGGAAAACTCGGCCCGCTGTCTCGCCTCCTTGCCTGCTCTCGCAACTTGTTTGAGGAATTGCCTGGCCTTGTTGTACTTGGGATCGATCTTTGTGGCTTCAAGACAGTAGCGGATCGCTCCTTCCGAATTGCCGCCCCTGAACGCAGCCCGTGCCGCGTTCAGGCAGTACACGGGGCTCTTCTTGATTTCGTTGGCCGTCTTGAAGTAGCTCTCGGCCTTTTGGTAATCCCTCTTGGCGGCGTATATGAGACCAATCTGGTTGAGCGCATTGTCCGCGATGTTCTGCTTTGTGGTCAATTTCTTCAAGTCGGCAATTGCCTCATCGAACTTCTTAAGGCGGGCGTAGCTCCGTCCTCTCTGATAGAGAGCCTCATCGAGATCTGGTTTCATTTGCAGCGCCTTGGAAAAGTACTCCACCGCGTCCTTGTACTCGTGTGTCTTGTACGCGAGGTTCCCCTTTTTCAACAAATCCCCTGCGGTCTCAGCTCGCAACGGGACCTGGTTGAGGATCACCAGGCCGAACAGAAGAAACGTCAGCGCCAGCGCCCTTTTCATGTGCCTCTCCTCTCCACTAGTGGATCGCTTCAGTGAATGCCCATTCCCAAAGGCCTCAGCTCGACCGACATTCCAGTCAGGATTCTCAAGATCCGAATCGTTCGGTAGGTCTGGAACACCAGCCTGATTCCCCGGGTGACTACCGTTTCGCTCCATGCCTCAGAAGGATCTTGCGGACTTTCTCACGGTTGTTTCTCGTTGCTAGATCCAGCGCTGTCCGGTCATTCTCATTTTTCAAGTTCAGGTGTGCGCCATTCTTAAGAAGCAGTTCCGCCACTTTTGGATACCCACGCGAAGAAGCCACTATCAAAGCTGTATTGCCCTGCTTATCTTTCGCATTGGGGTCTGCCCCGGCCTTGAGCAACAGCTCGACTGTCTTGAGGCGATCGTAGTACGCTGCCCACATCAGGGCAGTCTGTCCTTCGTCGTCTCGGGCGTTTGGATTTGCGCCTTTGCTGAGAATAGGGCCCACGTATTAGTGCGAATTTCCGTGTCTGGTTGCGACCATCAGGGCTGTCTGGTTCTTATCATTCTTGGCATTGACGTCAACTTTTCCTTTCAGTAGAGCATTAATACATTTCACGCGGCCTTTCTCGGCCGCCATCATCAAGGCTGTCCATCCCTTATCATTTCTTGCGTTGACATCGGCTCCCTTGCTGACCAGCGGTGCAACTGATTTGTAGTTGCCTCGTTGACAGGCATCCATCAAGGGGGTCACTCCTTGCTTCTGTGCTATGTTTGGATTGGCCCCCCGGTCCATGAGGAATTCTACTACCTTGTAGCGATCATAATAGGCCGCCTTCAACAGGGGAGTATCGCCGTAGTCGTCCACAGCGTTTATGTCAGCGCCTTTGTCGAGAATCAAGGATGCGCATTCAGGGGAGTTATTAGTGGCGCAGGCCCATGTCACGGCGGTTTTGTTCTTGTCCGTTCTCACATTGACGTCAGCGCCATTGTCAAGTAGAATTTTTACCGTTTTGTAGGACCCGTGCTTGGCGGCCTTGATCAGAGGGGTCCAGTTCTCGTCCGTCCTGAAATTGACGTTCGCACCCTGCTTTATTAGCGAACGTACCTTCTTCCATTCACCGTAGCCCGCTGCCTTCATCAGCTCCAGATCCAGGGCTGAGGCTTTCCCCATGGGAGCGGGAGGTATCCTTGGATGGCGTGGCTTATCGGGCTCCCTCAGGAAAATCCACAACACGCCGGCAGCTATGACAACGCCCAAAACGCCTGCGGTCACGATAGCTACCTTCCTGAAGAACCTCCTGACCCGGACCATGAACTTCTCCGGCGGCAGCTCGGGCTTGTATTTTGACGCGACAATCCCGCACTTGGGGCACTCCTCGGAAAGCCCTACGTACTGGTGGCCGCACGCGGGACAGGTTTCGAGTTCCGTTGGAGAGGGTCGAGGGACCGTTCCCCTGTTGTCCAGCTCGAATCGAGTGACAACCCCCTTCGCAACAAGTTGCGTCAGAAGGTGAGCGAGGGCCTTCTCCGTCAAATGGTACTTTGCCATGAGGCTGGCATCATCCATCCCGGCTCGGATATCCGCTGAGAGTTCCCGTGCGCTAACCCGTCGTTTTTGCTTGACCATTCCAACCTCCTCATATGCATGCCCGGAAAAGGGTTCCGGCGGCCCGTGGAGCAGCTCGGGCCAAACGGTCACCCTCTCGGAGGAATGCGCCCTTCTGACTGCAGATACGGGTTCTACAGAGATGAGTCCGGCATTGCGAACGCCTCCTTAAACGGACCGTACAATCGTGAAAATCGATAGGCTGGTTAGCCCCCCTTGAGACAAGAAACGTCCTTTGAACTCGGAAATAGCCTTGATTCTTGGAACTGACGGGTCTCTCTTCCCCCCTATTGATTCCCTTTCGTGGAAGCAAGAACCAGATAATGCGTATTCGCAATCACTCAGAGAGATGTAAGAAGAAGCGGAACGCGCACATGAGAATTGCTATACATAAAATACCCGATTGAATAATCCCTTGTCAAGGATGACTGAGATTTCCGAGTATTAGCGTCTGGATTTGACCAGGCCCGACGGCTTGCTTTCGGATCCGCACGAACTCATCCTGAGGCCAACTGAAGGTGAAAAAGGGGGTCCCCAGAGCGTTCTCGCCAACATGATCAAGGAAGAGAAGGTCCCCTCTCCTGATCTCATAATACACACCCGAAGAGGACAGCGGAATTCCGTCATGACACATGGTAATTCCATCTCTGGGTGCCGACTGGACAAGTCCGATGAGGCTGCCGACGACTTGAGGACCCTGCAATTTGAAGCCGTTGATTGCTTCAAGGGACTGGAAAACCCCTCGGTCAAAACCACAGAGATAGACAAGGCGTTCAGACAGAAGGTCGAGATTCCACGAACGGCTAAGAAGGGGGCGTGTCTTGCTAACACCTTGCTAACGTTTCTTGCACTCGTAAGGGATTAGAACGGACCGAGGGAGACGAACATGTATTGAAATCATTTGGGTTTTCACTCAGAGCCTTTGAACCTCCGGTTTGATCAACCACGGACCCACAAGAGTCCAGAACAGCATATTCCCGCTCGTCCGCAATCGGACCTGGACAGGCAGCGTATCCCCGCGAGGTCCCTCTTCGGATCTGGTAGCGCTTTGGTCGCCGTGCTGCCGCTTCATCCTCTCGCTAGACCGCGCTTTTCAAAGGCTTCCCCGGTCTCCTTCTGCAATGACCGCGCACGTTTACCTCGGTAAGAATGGCAGTCAAGCTTTCTTGAGAAGTCCTACTACAAAAAGGAGTACTACGGCACCCACGGTCGCAGTTATCAGAGACCCAATAAATCCGTGCGCGGACAGCCCAACCAACCGAAACAGAAAGCCACCAACGAAGGCCCCGATCACGCCCACCACTAGGTTCATGATCAGACCGGCCCCCTTCCCCTTCATGATGAGTCCTGCGAGCCAACCAGCGATCAAGCCAATTATCAGAAATCCAATAAGACCCATGATTAGCCTCCTTTCAATGATCCGAGTTTCAGCGAGTACCAGCGATAGCGAGATCCCCAAGCCTGTCCCGCTGTCTCAGCGTCGTTCTGTTACGAAACGATGAGGGATCGTTAGTGTATCGACACAAGAAAGTCAATGAGAAAGAACGATGCTTACCCTGTCGCTGCTTTCTGCAAGTACCTGATCATAGTACCCCCATGTCCGGTGGAGGATGGTTGTGACCTGCCCCCCAAAAAGTGGTCCAGGTTCTGAGTTCGTGTGTGGAGGTATCTGGACTTCAAGGGAGCTGAGGATGAAGAAGTCGGACGTAGAGAAATTCCTTAGCATGTGTCAGTTTCAACTTCTTGCGCTTCAGGGAGAGTACCTCAAGAAAATGCTAGAGATGGTTCCTGTGGATAAGGACGAACTGAAAGACCTCGTTGCCACGCCGGCCGGGAGTGTGCCAGTCATCCACACGATCCAGGGAGTCCTCAATGCTATTGTCAAAGCTTTAGATGAACGTGATCCGAGCAATTTAGCGAATGACATTACTTCCATAACAGACTTCTGAACCTACCCATGAGCCCATTAGGCACCAGCGCTGCCACTACGACACTTCGGATCCTTGTCCTCGCCCTGGTCTTTCCAGGCCTCTGCTTAGGGTGGAGCGGGCCTTATTTGCATCCGATCTTGACCACGGTTCCAAAACTGTGATAGAAGCCTCTGAATACAGAGACCAAACGAGAAGACATCACTCTGGCAGTAACCGACGGGGAGGGAGGTCAGATACGGGCCATTCACAAGACCGGGAAGGCCTGCGGATCGGAATGTCTGAATCCACCACTCAAGCGCCCTTAGCGGTGTATTAAAGACCGCCGCTACCTCCCTCTGCCGCCTCCCTTTGCCTGCCGCCAAGACACTCCGCAGCTTGAGGCCGACCGAATAGTCCTTGTTGCCCTTCGCTACTTCCAAAGCCGTCTTCATCTCAGTTCTCTGATCCTCAGTCAGCCTGAATCCACGGGCGCCCATCATCCCTCCTCCGTTAAAGTGATGGGCGAATCCTTATCACAGAAATCTATCGGAGGAGACCCTGCTGTGACCGCGAAGATCAATGCGCGGCACTCTATAAAATTCTGGTTGACAGAAGAACTTGTAGTGAGGTACGCTCAGACAAGGGGCAAACTAGGTTTTTTCGGCTACGTTACAGGGTCTTCCATCGGTCGGGTCTAGTGGCCGGAGGCACGGAGGCCTTTGGGGGTCACAGGTACCATCCTCGCCCCGTTATCGTCCCAAATACCCCCCGAATGGAAAGACCGCTGCATAATTCCGGACAAAGCTATTCAAGAAGGGGGTTTCTCACATGCCAGATATCGATGACTTCATCAGACCAAAAGAGTGGATCTCGGATTTTGTGTCGGATCTCGGCCGGGTTATAAGAAGGTGGGGAAATGAGAACTACATTCCCATAAGACAACAGATAGATGACGACTGGCGAGATCACAAAATCGTCAAGCCCCTTATGAAAGAAATCCTGGTTGACCTAGGGATCAACGCTGCATTTTTCCCAGCCAGCGTAGGCGGCACTGACATGCCTGAGCCTATGGCCATTACCAATGTTATTTGTGAAGAGTTGGCGAGGCTTGACTCTGGCTTTTGTACCGGATGTATCTGTTCGGTTTGGGGCATGATGACCATGGTGCTAAAGCCCCACAGAAACATGGAGCTCATTGAGGAATTCGGACCGAAATTCTGCGGGGATGACCTATACGTCGGCTGTCATGCAATGACAGAGCCGCCCAGCGGAGCGGATATAGAAAATATCGGCCGTATTAAAGGTCGGACAATCCAAACGACAGCGAGCTTGGACGGTAATGAGTGGGTGATCAATGGACACAAGCTATGGCCGAGCAATTCGGGGAAGGTTGGAGACCTCTACGTTACGGTGTGTACAACCAACAGAGGAAGTAGCGATCCCAAGGATTTTGCGCTGATCCTCATTCCGGCAGACACGCCTGGGGTATCCGTCGGAAACCCTTACCGAAAGGCGGGCATGGCTGGCGACATCAACACCGATATGTGGTTTGACAACGTAAGGGTTCCCAAACGCTACAGGCTTCATGGACCAGGTGATGACCTAAAATACTGGATAAGGACTATTACCATGGGCAACATCGCCTCGGCAGCCATGGCCGTGGGGATCATGAAGAATGTGTACGAGATCATTAAAAAATGGACCACCGAGCGCGTGATCGCGGGCAAACCCTTAAAGGAGCACAGCTTATGTGCGGACATGTTGTCTGAGGTCGCCATGCTCATTGAGTCCACCTCTGCGTGGATGTGGTCATACACTAGAGAAATGGATCATCCAGAGATATACGGGCTAGATCCATGGGATGAAAGATTGGAGCTCAAGTCCCGTGGCTTGGCCCTTCACGCCAACAACGCAGTGGAGCGGGCTTGCAGCCGGGCCATGGATTTTATGGGCTCCTACGGCTATGCACATGAATTCGACATCGAAAAGCATTGGCGTGACTCCAAGATGATTGGGTTGTGGATGGGCGGAAAAGGACTCAAGACTCTTGAGAACGCGCGATACTGGTATGACATTGAGACTCTGTGAACGCCTCACATATCTTGAAAGGAGATAAAAGATGGCACTCTATCCTTCCCAAGAATGGTGCGAGGAATGGAAGAACGCTTTGAACAATGACACGGCAGTTGCCGAGACAGGAAAGAAGTGGGGAGTTGACTTCAACGGTAACTTCATTTTTGAGCTTCAGCCTGGAGGCGGACTGAACGAAACCCTGTACGTATACTTGGAGACTACGGCCGGTAAATGCACTGACGCCCGCCTACTTGACGATCCTTCACTGAAAAGTCCGGGGTTCTATTGTACCGGCTCCTATGCTGACTACAAGCCGGTCGTAAAAGGGGAAAAGGATTTCATTGAAGGAGTAGTGAGAGGTATTTTCAAGCTTAAGGGCGATATGTCTAAGATCATGCGGAATGCCAAATTCATTCGGGCCGTCGCGAACAGCATCAGTTCGTTCCCAAACGAATATCTCGGGGAGTAATTTCAACAAATTCAGCAATGCGCTCAAGAGCTGCGGGAGAAGTCTCAACGATTGGCCGTTACAAAGCAATCGCGACCGCTTGCCAGAGGCGGTTCAGCACAAGGCGAGGTGACAGCAGAAGAGGAGCTGTGACAAGGCTTCGTGCCGGAGTGACGAAGGTGCTGTTCCGAAGGTTTCGCCTCCGCAGCATCGACGCCCAAAAAGTGGCACCGGCGATTCTGGTTTCTGGATAGTTCGGCTCGATGATTGAAAGTGTCAAGATACCTCTACTGTGGATCTAGCCTTGCACGGAAGGAGCATTTTATGGCCGAAGTCAAGATCAGAGGTGAGGACGTAAGCGGCCTTGGTTGGACCATCAAGTCCCTGATCGATGAGAATCTCAAGAAGAGTGAGATCTGGTCACGTGTGAAAAACATAAACGGTAGTCTTGTAGTTACCGAATCAGACTCGGGGGTCACCAACACCGTATTCTTCGCCAAAGGCGTGATCGAGATCCAGGACGGCGCTATTCCGAAGCCGAGTGCTCGTGTCGCCGGGAGCTTCGACGCACTTTCAGAGCTTACCAGTGGACAGGTAGGACCCATCAAAGCTGCCCTCACTAGAAAAATCAAGGTGGGGGGCAACTTAATCAAGCTCCTCAAGATGGCCAGGGCTCTTATTCACGAAGAATAGCTGGAGATGAAAGGAGCGAATGAACATGTTTGGGTTCATGGGAAAGATCTTGAGGGCGAATCTTTCAACGGGCAAGATCTCGGAAGAACCATTGTCCGAGGTAACGGCGAGGCGGTTTCTTGGGGGCAGTGGTCTCGCCACTAAGTATCTTTATGACGAAATGGAGCCGGGAACCGACCCGCTGGGATCCGAAAACAAGTTGATTTTGATGACCGGGCCCTTAACCGGCACCATGTCCCCAAGTTCAGGTCGGTTCAGTGCCGTAAGTAAATCTCCTCTTACCGGTTTCTGGGGATCTGCCAATTCAGGGGGCCGTTGGGGAGTTGATTTGAAGCGATCCGGCTTTGACGGCATCATTCTGGAGGGAAGATCAGAGGAGCCTGTTTACCTGATGATAGATGACGGAAAAGCGGAATTGCGGGACGGCAAGCCCTTATGGGGAAAGAGCGTTCAGGAGACAAATGAGAAGCTTAGGGAGGAATTGGCTAAGAAATTCAATGTCGCATGCATCGGGATCGCCGGGGAAAACCTTGTGAGATATGCCGCGATCATGAATGACGTCCATCGGGCTCTCGGGAGATGCGGCTTAGGTGCCGTGATGGGTTCGAAAAATCTGAAGGCGGTTGCCGTTACCGGCAGTCAGAAGATAACTATCGCTAATAAGAAGGAGTTTGATGATGCAGCGCAAAAGGCCGGCGATTTCGTTAACGAAAGTCTCCTGAAGATGACGCTAGAAGTATATGGTACCGACATGGTGCTCGATCTTGTGAATGTGAAGGGTGGCCTCCCCACGAGGAATTGGCAGTTTGGATCGTGCTCCTATGCTGACGATATTAACGGGCCGGCCATCAATGAAAAGATCTTGACGGGGAGGAAGGCTTGTTTTGCCTGCCCCATTGCCTGTGGAAGGTTATCAGAGGTGACGGGAAAATACGCCTGCAAGGGTGAAGGTCCAGAATACGAGACTGTTGGGAGCCTTGGCCCAATGTGCGATATCTCCGACCTGGAGGCGATCACCTACGCCAATAATCTCTGCAATGAATACGGTTTGGATACCATATCGACTGGGAGCACCATCGCTTTTGCAATGGAATGCTTCGAAAAGGGCATACTGACACCGGAGGAAACAGAAGGCTTGGAAATAACATTCGGTGAAGCGGACGTTGTAGTAGAGCTGATACACAAAATCGCAAGGAGAGAAGGCATCGGCAACCTTCTGGCAGAAGGTACACGAAGAATGGCGGAGAAACTGGGCCGAGGAAGTGAAGCCTTTGCTATGAACGTGAAAGGCCTGGAGCTTCCCGCCTACGATTGCAGGGCGACAAAGATAACCGGGCTTGGTTTTGCTACAGCCAACAGGGGAGGAGATCATATTACAGCATATGTCCAGGGTCCCACGTTTATCGATATTCCCTTTCTAATCGTTCCGGAAAGCACCATAGAAGACCCCATGGTAGAGAACCCCAAGGAAGCGAAGGTCGTGAAAGATTTGGAGGATGCCCTGACAGTTTTTGACGCGATTGGGGCCTGCAAATTCATGGGCATGGCGCTGATGGCCGAAGACGTGATTCCCCTTATAGAGCATGCGACTGGTTGGGACTTCGACGAAGACGAGTTCAGGCAGGCAGGCGAGCGAATCTTTAACCTTTCGAGGGCATTCAATGTGAGAGAGGGTTGCAGCCGCGCTGATGACACCCTGCCCCAACGGTTGCTGGAGGAGCCCCTCGCGGACGGACCCGCAAAGGGTCTGGTCGTTGACCTGGACCCTCTTCTGGACGCCTATTACGAATTCAGGGGATGGGATAAGCAGACGGGCAAACCGACTGCCGCAAAGCTCGATGAACTCGGTCTGGGGGATATTGTTGATCAGGAAGGGAGTGTATAGCATGAGTTCGCTCGCGGACAAACCCTGGCTTGATGGTTATAAGCTGGGTCCGTTCAAGCTTGCTCGAAGCATGGAGCCCTACCCGGAGGTACCGCTCTATAACTTCTTTGACAGTGCGGCTGAGAAGTACGCCAGGAGATCGGCCTGCGTGTACCTCGGCAGGAAGATTACGTGGGGTGAGCTGAAGGAGTGTGTGGACAGGCTGGCGAATGCCCTGGTTGGGCTCGGAGTGAAAAAGGGGGACAGGGTTGCGACCATCCTGCCAACCTCACCTCAATTTCTCATGGCGGATTCCGCAATTCAGAAAACTGGAGCCGTGCATGTGCCTTGCAGCCTCCTTCACCAGGAACATGAACTTACCTACGAGATCGGGGAATCGGGCGCTGAAACCGTAATTTGCCTGGACACATCACTCGATCTTGTTATGTCGATACAGGGTAAGACCGAACTCAAGAGAATCATCATAACGGCCCTCAACGATTTCTCGTCACAGGAGCCCGAAACAGGGGCCAAGCCGGATACCCTGCAACTGCGCGACGTCATCTCAAGGTCCCAGCCTCAGCCGCCCGAGGTGCGGATCGATCCCCGCGAAGACCTGGCGATTCTTGCCTTTACGGGCGGATCGACCGGGACACCGAAGGGCGTCATGCTCTCCCATTACAACCTGACATCGAACACCATCCAGTCACTTCCGTGGGCAATGGGGCCGCTAGAGCAGGGCATCAAGGGCAAATCCTCCATGCTCATTACCCTTCCTACCTTTCATATCTACGGCCACTGGTGTACCCGCGCAGCCACATATTGGGGACTTCAGATGCTCTTGAATCCAGACCCCAGGGATTATGACACGGTTGTCAGATACCTGAAAGAGTACCGGCCCTTTATGGCGAGCTTTGTGCCAACCCAGTACATGAAACTGGTAGAGAGAAAGATTGGCAGGACCAATACCTCCTTCACTTCGGGAGCCGCTCCCCTGCCCACTGAGGTGGCCAAGGCATTCAGAAAGGAGACCGGCATGCCTATTACGGAGGCCTACGGTCTCACAGAGACAGGGCCTGTGACCCACTTCAACCTATCGAGTTTTGCCAAGGTGACCGGCTTTATGCCCTTTGAAAAGTTCGAGTCCATAGGAGTGCCGATTGTCGATACGGAAGTGAAATTGGTTGACCCGGAAACCGATAGGGAGGTCCCCTCCGGAGAAGTGGGGGAGCTGCATATTCGGGGTCCACAGGTAATGAAAGGGTATTGGCCGACTCCCGGTTCGGGCCTTACTGACGGCTGGCTCGCAACGGGAGATCTGTGTAAGGTAGATGAGGACGGCTACTTTTTCCTTGTTGACAGAGACAAGGACATGATCAACGTCTCCGGATTCAAAGTCTACTCCACTACCGTGGATAGTATTTTGTTTGAACATCCGGCGGTTGCTCAGGCGGTAACTATTGGGCTGCCTGACGCTGATCGTCCCGGAAGCGAGCGCGTAAAAGCGTTTATCGTACTGAAGGACGAGTACGAGGGAGAAGTGGGAGGTGATGAAATCATTGGTTTCTGTAAACAGAAGCTCTCTGCCTATGCGGTTCCCAAGTCGATCGAGTTCCGGGACAGCCTGCCAATGACCGTCTCTGAAAAGCTCTTCAAGAAACAACTCAGGGATGAAGAGATGATGAAGATGAAGCAATCCAAGCTTGAATCGTAAGAGCGTTAACCAATGATTGAGGGAGGCTAACATGAGCGCAATAGATGAACTACTGCGTTTGCCCACGCGGCAGGAGAATCCGTACATCGAAAGATGGAAGGCCGACGGCGGCCGCGTGATTGGTTTTGTGTGCGGATATGTCCCCGAGGAAATCATCCACGCGGCAGGCCTGTTCCCGTACCGGATGGAGGCGCGAGGAACAAAGGAGACGGGCCTTGCCGATGTATACATGCATCGCTTCAATTGCACCTTCTCCAGGTGCCTTCTTCAGGCCGGCCTGGAAGGTCAGTACGACTTCCTGGATGGATTCTGCTTCCTCAACGGCTGTGAGCAGATTCG
Source organism: uncultured Syntrophaceae bacterium (assembly GCA_964497585.1). Classification (GTDB taxonomy): domain Bacteria; phylum Desulfobacterota; class Desulfomonilia; order Desulfomonilales; family Desulfomonilaceae; genus CAZCDS01. The sequence goes on along the minus strand of CAZCDS010000036.1, from coordinate 10,729 downwards.
TCGCATTTACGAGATCTGGGATAAACATGTCCCGGCGACTGACTATCAATATATGGTAACGGTCCCCCATTCGCTGAGCGATGCCGGCTATGAGTGGTACAAAGAGGAGGTTTTTAATTTCAAAGAAAAACTCATGAATGACTTTGGGGTGAGACTAACCGATGAGGATCTCAAAAAGTCCATAGAGATCTACAATGAGAGCCGACGCCTTATTGAAGATCTCTACCAACTGAGGAAGGCCGAGGAGGTCCCTATCAGCGGTTCAGATGCCCTGAGGCTGATGCTGTCGGCGGGAATCATGCCGAGAGAGAAGTTCAACGAACTCATGGCGGAAGCCTTGGCTGAGATAAGAGCAAGAAAGGGGAATGCTGATTATAAGGCCCGATTGATGGCGGGAGGATCGGCCCTTGATGATCCGGCCCTCATGGAAATCATCGAGGACTTGGGCGGCATGGTCGTGACTGATTCGCTCTGTTTCGGGAGCAGGCATTTCATGAACCAGGTCGAGGACGATGGAGATCCCCTATCGGCCATCTCCAAACGGTACTACTATCATAATCCATGCCCCCGGATGATGGGTCAATTCGAGAATCGGCTGAGATTTACGGAGGAGATGGCCACGGGGGCTGATGTGGACGGAATCCTTCTTCAGAAGATTGTGTTTTGTGATAACCATGCGGTGGATAGCCCTATGCTCACTGAAGAGTTGGAGGCCAAAGGAATGCCCGTCTTGGTGCTGGAACGGGAATACATGCTTTCCGATGTGGGCAGGCTACGAACAAGGATTGAAGCATTTTTGGAGAGGATTGGCAGGAGGTAGATGAGATGAACGATAGAATGGACAGAACGATTTTTGACAGGTGGAAGATAACCGGCGAACTCGCCACATTTGTTCTCAATCAGGAAGGGCTCACCAGCCTGGACGATTGGGGCGGCCCGGATGTGGTCAGGGAGATTCTGCCGGAGGAGTACCAGACAAATTTCGATATGGTTCAAAAAGATCTGATCAATACGATCTTGAAGGAAAAGAATAAGGGAAGTGCCGCCGCCTTTGTTGACAACATTATGGACTGGACTGACTGGGCCAATGCCGCACTGGACGAGGGGAAGCTGGCGTGCTACCACTATTTCCCCTTGAGTGTGGAAATCATGCTGGCGCTGGACGCCGTTCCCATATGTTTTGAGGTGATATCTGGACTCACAGCCGCCCTGTACGAGAAAGGATCCGAAGACGGCATAGATCGGATCGAGGCCGAGGGCTATCCTGATCATCTCTGCTCCACACAGAAAGGCACCTGTGGGTTCTTCTTGATGGGCAGTATCCCTGATCCTGATATCATCGTCAAGAGCACCACACCGTGTGATGCGAGCAACAAGATGTACGAATGGACGGCCTACAAATACAAAGCTCCATTCGTCGTCGTGAACACACCGTATTACAGGAATGAGCGCGGGCTCGGATACATGGTTTCCGAGATGAAGCACATGATTGAGGAACTTGAGAAGCTCACGGGCAATACCCTCGACGAGGACAAACTGAGGGAGTACTGCAATTACGGCAATCAGGCTGTTGAAGCGATCGTGAAGTTACAAGATCTGAAGAAACTCCATCCCTGCCCTGAACCCGGCTGGCATCGTCCTGCGGACACGATCTTCATCACTCAGATCGGGACGCCGAATGCCGCCAAATATTTTGCGCGGCTCTACGAGTTGACAAAAGAGAGAGCCGAGAAGGGGGACGGCGTCATTCCCGAAGGGATGAAGGAACGAAGAGCCGTATACGGATACACATGGGAGTGCTACGACCTACCCCTCTTTGATTGGCTCGAGGAAACGCATGGCGTGGCATACATATCCGACACGCTGACCTACATGCCCGCAGGTGTAGGACTGGTTGATACCACGAATATGGAGACTATGATTGAGGGCCTGGCTTGGAGGGCTCTGCAAATGCCCATGGCCAGACAGAGCATGGGATTCTCAGATGTATGGATCAATGACTTTGTTTACATTGTCAAGGCCTTTAAAGCGGATGCCCTGATACTGGGGGGCCACATGGCGTGCAAGCATTTCTGGGCGCTCAACAAACTTCTCAGCGACAAGATCAAGGAGGAGACTGGAGTTCCCACGCTGAGATTTGAGATGGACATGTTTGACAAGAGAATGACGCCGCCCAGTGAGCTTCGGCGGATCATGGACGAGTTTTTTACCACGCTGTGACGAGGAAGAGCTCTGTTTTGGCTCATCCGGTGTTCGCCTCCGGTCCGGAACGATGCGATGATGCGCAGGTTCATGCATCGACTTGAAGTTCTGCCGGGCTTCTTCCGAGAGGAATGCCGAGTGGTGGCTGCCGTGGGAGGCTGGTCATTCACGAGCACCATGCTGATGAACGGTTGGAACGGAAAATGTCAATAGCACCCCAGGTCCGTCCGGAGAAGGTTGAGTTCAACTGATTTCCATAGGCGTTCCTGGCGTCTCCATCCAACCCTCCAGCTATTCTTGAGTTGACGGTTAAGAACGCACCGGATGGAGACTTCTCCGGATGCCAGGGACGGAGACGACGCTCCCGGCAAAGCAAGAGGACCATGAACAGGAGACTTCAGATGATTAGTTTGGGCTGTGACATCGGAGCCATTACAACAAAAACGGTAATCTTGAACCAGCGAAAAGTAGAGGCGGTTGATATTACCTTGAACGAAGGGCGGCTCCGTGAAGCTTTCCAGCGGTCTCTTCAAAACGTCCTGTCAGATAGCCGGGTGTCACTTGATCAGATCACCCACCGGGGGGGAACCGGCTGGGGAGAGCGGTACATGTCCATTCCACACAGTACCGAGAGTATGATAAGTTGCTTGGCCAAAGGAACTCACTGGCTCCTGCCCTCTACCAGGACGATCATCAACATTGGCGGTTTGGGCACCACGGTCATCAATATTCAGGCCGACGAAGGGAAGGTCATCGAATACAGGAGCAATGACCGCTGCGCATCAGGGACCGGCTTTTTTTTGGATATGGCGGCCCAGGCATTGGAAATCACTGTAGAGGAGTTTGGTTCCGTGGCCCTGGCGGCAAACGGCCGGGCCCATATTAGTGCCCAATGTGCGGTGTTTGGGGAGAGCGAGATCGTGACCCACGTGAATGATGGGATAGACCCTTCGGAAATTGCAGCGGGCATCACCTATGCGATCGGTGGGAGCGTGGCCTCAATGGCGAGAAGACTCAGTGTGGAGCCTGACATCGTGGTGACCGGTGGGGTCGCCAAGAATGTGGGGGTGATTAAGGCCATTGAAGAGAAGCTTGGGGTGGAGACGGCCGCGATCCAATTGGATTCACAGATCATCGGTGCCCTTGGCGCCGCATTGCGGGCACAAGAAAGAGCATCAGAATAAGGGGTGTACAGATGATTGTCGCAGGTTGTGATGTGGGATCGCTTTCGGGCGAGGCCGTCATACTAAGAGACAATACGATAGCGGCTTATGAGATTATGCGGGTGAGACCAAGGCCTGTACAGACAGCCCAGGAAGTGATGACCCTGGCCCTGGAAAAAGCAAGCCTTTCCTTAGACGAGATTGACTACTGTGTGAGTACCGGTTACGGCCGGGAGAAGATCCCTTTTGCAGACAGCAGTATTTCAGAGATCTCCTGTCATGGAAAAGGCGCCCATTGGGCAAACCCTGATGTCAGAACCGTCATTGATATTGGCGGGCAGGATCTCAAAGTCATCCGTGTGGATAAGTTCGGGTACATGGCCGATTTCATGATGAACGACAAATGTGCGGCCGGCACAGGCCGGTTCCTGGAAGGCATGGCCAAGGTCCTGGGCGTGAAACTTGAAGAGCTGGGACCAATATCCTTCAACGCGACAGACCCAATCGGTATCACCAAGACATGCACCGTGCTGGCGCAGTTTGATGTCATGTGCATGGTCAACGACGGAAAAGACCGTGCGGATATAGCGGCGGGCGTGAACCGGGCCATGGCTGAGCGTATCAGCAAAATGGCCAAGAGAGTGGGGGTCAGGCTCGAGGTGACCATCACCGGGGGTGTGGCCAAGAACACGGCCGTCGTGAGCAGCCTAAGAGACGTATTGGAAGTGGATGTTGTCGAGCTGGGTGGTGTTGATCCCCAGATCGTTGGCGCCCTGGGCGCTGCCCTGTTTGCCCGGGAGCGAAGAGAGCGGGAGTTGAAGACGAAAAGAAGTGAGCAACGGGCCTCAGGAGGATGAGTGGGTCGCGCTCCTCTTTGACAGCCACGAGAAGTCATAATGTCCAATGATCAGGAGAGTTCCAAGTGACGAACAAGTCCCCTTTGGCTGATACCAAGAGAGATGTGATTGCCGTAGTCGGCAAAGGTGGGGTCGGCAAAACCACGTGTGTGGCGATGATGGCCAAGATCCTTTCGGAAAAGGGGTCCAGGCTCCTGGTCGTCGACGCCGATCCGCCCATCAGTCTCACGTACGCCCTTGGCGCAAATCCGAACAAGACTCTCGGTGAACTCAGAAGGAGCTTTATCGAGGATCCCAGGCACAAACAAGAGGTAGGGGATACGCACATCGGCGATGTTATTATGCACGAAGTTTTGATTCCTCTGCAAGGAATGGATTTACTGGTGCTTGGACAGGCCGAGGGGCCGGGCTGTTATTGCGGTATCAATGAACTCCTGAAATACGGGATCGAATCCCTGAGCAGCAGGTACGGTGTCACGCTCATCGATTGCGAGGCTGGAATAGAGCAGATAAATAGGCGGGTAATCAACGCTATCACCACGCTCATGATGGTATCTGATCCCACGATCAAAGGGCTTCGGACTGCATCGTACCTCAAGAAAATAGCCAATGATTATGGTGTCCAAGGGGACTATCGGACAGGGCTGCTCATCAACAAAGCCGGCAAAGGCCTCGCTGAAATCAGTGAGAAAGCCTTACAGATGGGGCTCGATCTGTGGGGTATCATCCCCGCTGATGACAATATCGCAGATTACGATCTACTTGGCCGGCCGACAAGTGACTTACCGGACGACTCACCCGGTGTACTCGCAATGAAGCGGATTCTCAGCGACTTGGCGTTGGCGAGCTAGACGAGACCCGAGGGAACGGTACGGATTCGGGCATGAAGATGCCGGGGCGAGAGAGGTAACCGATTCCGTGCAACGCGCATGGATGACCGAGGATAACAGATACGAACAGAGCCGAAACAATCGATCTTCATTACGTGGCGACTGATTGCACCGAACACGTTCTCGGCATGGGGCGTTGGACGGTCCAGGCCTGTGCCGCAAAGACCGGAATTTCCGGGCGCGGGGCGACATTTCGCTACCGGTATGGAAAGCCAAGCAAAAGCACCTACTGAACAAGGAAAGGAGGCAAAGAAAATAGCCCTGTTCCCGTCGCAAGAGTGGTGTGACGCGTGGAAGGATTCAATGAACAATGATCCTGATTGCAAAGAAAAGGGGCAGAACTGGGGGAAGGATTTCAATGGAAGCTGGATCTTCGAGCTTCAATCAGGGGCCGGGTTGCAAGAAACTGCCTACATCTACTGTGAGACTTCATCAGGCGTGTGCAGCGATGCCGCCTTGCTCCAAGATCCTTCAACAAAGGATCCTGGCTTCTACTGCACCGGTGCGTACGCTGACTTAAAGCCCGTGGTGAAAGGCGAGGAGGACTTCATCAAAGCAGTAGTAAAGGGCGTTTTCAAGATCAAGGGGCCGATGCCCAAGGTCATGGCAAATGCCCAATTCATCAAGGCCATGGCGAGTTCCATTAGCTCATTTCAGACCGAATATCTGGGGGAGTAGTTCCTCGGAACCGAACAGATCTTCAACGGGGAAGTGAATCCTTATCTGGGGCTTAAGAGTGATGAAAATTAGGATAAAGGCATTCTTTGACATGAAGGATACCATGGACTCCAAGGGCGAGTTGGAAATGGAGACCGGTCGCGTTACCATTCGGGACATGCTCATAGAGCTATCCAACAAGCACGGAACAGGGTTTGCAGATAAGGTTCTTGATCCCGAAACAAAGGAGGTTCGGTCCGAAAGTCTTGTTTTGGTCAACGGCAGACACTACCGGCACCTTGTGAATGGCTTAGATACTGAAATGAACGAAGGTGACACTCTTCAGATTTTCCCTCTTGTGGCGGGTGGATGACTGCACAGCGATACGTTGCCCTTCACCGGTCAACTTGTGTCCAGAATTTGTAGTTCGGGCATACCGGAAGTTCATTCCAGGTTAAGGGCTACCACACGGGTTACCATGCGGAGATCGTTACCGATGGAGCCGACCATGACAGGAACGCAGTTGAGCCCTATGCGCATCTTGACATCAATCCCATAGCGTTTTCTCAGACTCTGACAATATGATACGAGGGCTTTCTGAACGGCCAGAGCGGAATGGCTGGCCCGCTGTGCATGATACTCGTGAGCAATGGCCGCACCGAAAAGAGCCAGTACTGGGTCACCCCGGAACGGGTTGATTGTCCCGTCATAACGGTGGATCTCGTCTATGAGGATATGAAAGCACCCATCGATCATCTCATGAACAGCCTCAGGAGCGAAATTTTCAAACATGGCGGTGGAATTGGCCACGTCCGCACAAAAGAGGGTTTTCAGTGGACCGGGCCACGGTACCTCACCACATATAGGTGTGCCACGGTACGGCAGTCACCATCTTGGAGCCTTCAATTTCCTCCGTGATGAGGTCCACCGAGGTGGCTGCTTTGGGCTGAGGCAAACAACGCAGGCGGGTTGCCGTACCAGTCAATAATTATCAGATGTCTTTATTCTGTTTCTCATTCTCACATGTCGGTGGAACCAGGAGCCTTGAGGCTGTACTGGCGAAAAGGTGTTCTCTCAATTGGCCTGCCCCCAAAAAAGAGGCCCAGGTTGTGAGTTAGTCTGTGGCAGTATCCGGCCTTCACGGGAGGTCACGATGAAGCGCAAGCGATACAGTGTTGAGCAGATCATCGGGAAGCTTCGAGAGGTGGAGGTCCGTATCTTGAGGAGGAAGAATATCAGGCACCTGGGCCGGGAGCTCGGGATTACGGACCAAGGCTATTAGCGCCGGAGAAAAGAATATGGTGGCCCGAACATGTCTCAGGAAAGTCGCAACTCCGAGGAGTGGTGGCACAACTATTGAGCGCAGGTCTGTCGATAGCACTGGACTCAGGAATAGGAGAAACGGACGCCTGTGCCGACCATTATCGTACATAATAACTATTACTTAGTATATGTCTCTCTCTTCATGTGGTGGACACTGAACTCGTTCCTATTGACGAGGAACCTCGTGGAAACGTATCATACGGGAGCAGGATTGAACAAGCCTGCTATGCAACGTGGTTACCCAGGCAGCGTTCGCGAAAAATCAATTGGAACGGAGAGACTGAAATGGAGTGCAGCAGATGCGGGGCCGAAATCAGGCATGGCGACGAGAGGCCTTTTCATGGACAAATGCTTTGTGAGGACTGTTACATGGACGCTCTCTCCCCCACCCGAACTTGTGATCCGTGGGCAGTCTACAGCGCAAAACAATTGGGCGAACAGACCGGCGGACTCCAAACGAGTGAGGTACAGGAGAAGATCCTGGAGGTCTTGGCTGACACAGGCGGAATTGAACCCAGAGATCTAGCCAAGCGACTGGGGATAACACCTACGGAACTAGAGCGGGAAGTAGCCGCATTGAGACACATGGAAAAACTCCGGGCGGAACTTCGAGAGGGTCGGAAATACTTCGTGTTGTGGTAATTGTGCAGTACGGAAACACAAGTCTTGGGGCACGCGAGATCCGTTCTTAGCCTCCGTCAGCTCAAATCCGAGCGACTTTCTACTCGCCTTGGTTGAGACGACAATGAGGTGTGCAAAGGTCCTTCTGTCGATTGCGCTCCACGGCTTAATGAAATCGGGACCTTGGACACCCAGAACCGAGGGCACGTTCTTGCGCTTGCCGGTTTTGGCCGCCTATTCATCCTGAAAAGCACCGTTGTAGAGCCAGATCTGATCGAGTTCCTTGCCGTGCCTCCCTTCGGTCTTTCGCTCTCGGACCACTTTTGCGGGAATCCCGGCGACAACCGCGTTGGGGGGAACATCGTGGTGTACCATTGAGTCGCTTGCAACAATGGCCTGTTCCCCAATGGTGACGCCAGGCAGGATGATCGCCCGGGTGTAGATCTTTGCAAAGTCCTTCACGACCACCGGCTGGTAGGTTCGGATCGCGTGATCAGACTCGGAATGCGTATGGGTGAAGATCTTGACGTCTTCGGTGAGGCAGACAAAGTTGCCCAACGTTATCCCGCCTTTCGAGTCAAGGTATACGCCGGCGTTCAAGAAGACATCATCACCCGCCGCAATATTCTGACCAAAATTGAAGATGACGTTTCGCTCGGATATGAAGTTCTTCCCGCATCGTTGGAAGAGGTGCCGAGCAATGAGCCTTCGAAAGGGAATGGCAAACGATTCCACCATGTTCATGGGGAGTTTCTCAAATGCGTCCCACAAGAAATGGAGGCAACGCTGCTCTTCGGTGAAAGGATGCTCCGCAGCCTTGGGAAGGTATTCGCTGTACAACTTCGTTTCTTGCAGTAATTCCAGGGTGAAGTGGGATTCCCCCAGCAGCCGGAGGACCCGCACGGTGCCCGTGCAGTCCAGGCCCGAACTCACAATGCTCTGAACCTCCGCCAGCGTGGTTTCCAGAGCAGAACTCATGATGCACCTCCGCTTCTTAGAAGAGGGATGTTGACCATCCCCCCAGAATTATGTACCACTTGTTAAGTCGGATGTATAGTTCTTAGTCCTCCGGGAACAGCTATGGGGCATCGCGAGGGAGAGTGCACGACCCACGTCGTCACGTTCCCGGCTTAGGAATTCCACCCTGCCGGCACGATGAAAAGAGGACGTCTTCTTACTCTGCTGGATGTTGTTTTCAAGTGGCCCTCGAAGACGGCGCACGCGCGGCGTGTTGAACCCAGGAGAAACACCTCAAAACCAAGACCGAAGACCATCGCAGAATGGCGATCAGAAAGGAGGAAGAAAGCGAATCAGGAACGCGGGTACATCCGGATCCCGATGGAGATCTGGAACGGCGAAGCCTTTCGTGCCCGCAGCAAAGCGGAGAAGCTTGTACTACTGGAATCCATGGCGCAGCTCCGACACGCTCCGAGAAGTGCCAAGAAACGAGATAGCATTCCAAAGGAGAGTCTGTTCAAATGCGGGCTCGGATAACCTGCTACACAGCGGTGAGTTCGGCCTGCCCACGAAGTATTTGCAGGAGCGAGGAATCAAAGGGGAGAAGACCATAAGCAAGGCGAAGAAGAAACTGGTTGAGGTGGGATTTCTTGATGTGGTCCAACAAGGCAGCTTCGTCAAAGCCGGTCGGTTTCGGTACTTCGACCGTTGGCGCACTTACAACTTCCGTGCTTTGTTCAAGGAGGATGGAACTCCCTGTTCCCATGGACCTTTGCCGCGCTACTGTCACTACCCGAATATCATTCAGCATAACCAGGAAAACGGTTTTGCGATTATCGAAGGAAAAGAGGTTGATCCTATGCGATTTTCGCAGGGGAAAATGTCTGAGGGCCCGGTGCTCTACTATGGCGTATTCCCCTCCTGAGTCATTTGGATCAGCTCCGGCAGCATGACCACCGAGGTATCGATGCTCTGCGGGAGGTGGCTGACCGCCTGAAGATAGCATCCCGTACAGATGTGGACGAGGAGGCTTGTCCTGATGCTCCCCACCATGTGGGAAAGTCCTTCCGGAGTAAAGCAACACTGAGGAGCACTGATTCGGTTCACGCGCAGACCTTCCATCTTCGAGAAGACCTGTTGCGTCGATTCGAGGTCCATCGGCACGCGCGCAAACTTGCGGTGAAGCTTGTAGCAGCCGGGATAGTAATCGATCTCTTTGTGGAAAGGGATCGGCTTCAGAATCTCGTTCAGAGCCGCGGGATAGAAAAGGACCTCCTTATCGGGGAAGGCATGCCGATAAATGGGGTAGCACGGGGAACAGAAAATGATGAGCCTGCTTGCACCCAGGGCTTCGGCCTGCTCGACATTCATGGTCACGAACTCTTTAGAAAGCTCCCTACACTCGGTGAGGGCAGACTCATCGCGAGCCTTGATTGCCGGACGGTACAGGTAATTCCCGCAACAGTATTCCTTTGAGAGAAATGTGTAAGAGAAACCGGCTCGGTCGAACAAGCGAGCGAGAACAGACAGCACATCAGGAAGCACCGAAAGGACCTCGCAACCTGTAATCACCGCATTATCGGCAGGCCGGTCATACCGCAGGTCATACTGCTGGAGAATGGGCACGCGATCAGGCAGGCTTCCTCTCGTCTTGCCTGTGGAATGGATCGTCTCAACCATGTCGTTGTCTATGAGAGCAGGCATAGAGGTACGTCTCCGTCGGCACACCCTGAGAGGCATGGACTCGTGAGGCCCGAATCACATGCCCCACGACGATGCGCCGTTCCCGCTATTCCCGGCTTCGCCTTTTTTGGGCAATGGCATGATAGTTTTACTCCCGTACAGTGTCAGACCTCAAGGATGGTTCGGGCCGGTATAGGTTCTTCCGTCTGGCGGCGTTTCCCGGATATCAGGAGACGCTGCAAGAGATCCAACTCCCGGGGTTGAGCCTTGTCGACCCGCTGAAAGTCTATGGCGATGGTCCCGCCGACGTCGCTGAGTTTAAAGTGAAGGCTCCACCGCCTGCAAGGCGGTGGCTTCAACGTGTCGACTGCAAGTC
>CAZCDS010000035.1:0-66151 GCA_964497585.1 uncultured Syntrophaceae bacterium | reverse complement strand
TCACTCATTTTCCTTACCTCAATGTTCATTGTTAGAAAGCACGGTGGTATCAGGCCTCGGGTTGTCCCAGTGTTTCTTCGAGAGAGGCCACAGTATTTTCAAGAGGTCGGGTCATGTCACGCACGGGGGGAGGGGTTATAAGTAACACGGATCGGGAAGCTCGCAGAGCGGATGGATCAGCTTCGCCTGGTAAGGGCAATGCGGTTTCCACTCCGGGCGTGACCGCTTTCTTTTCGGCCGCACGTTGAAGCTCCTCGTATTTGCGATTGATCTCGTGATACTGCCACAGCATCAGACCAGCATAGGGACCGCCAATCAGCAAGCCGACAACCACGAGTTGCCAACAGGGCGCCGCCTCCGCGAGGATGAACAAGATAATCAGCGTCCACCAGATCGAGCAGGGAATCGCGTAGACTGTAAGCCAAAAGAGAACATGAGCGGCGAATTGCTGTCGTGGCGTGAGGCTGGTGGTCGACGGGGTTTCTGAGCGCATCGTTCCCCCCCTGCAGTGGCGTCTTTCCGGTACCGCGTCTTTGACAAGAGCATGGCGGCGGCTCTCTGGGTGACATATGTGATCGAGTGCTCGATAGCTCCTACTGCGACCTTGCCGCAGCACTCGTACCGGACGGAACGAACCGTTATCACGAGATGCCCGGAATTGCCACCGGAAACCGTACCAAGATCTATTTATGATCAGAGACGACGCCCAGGAGCGGAGTTTGGAGCGGTGCTAGAGCACGTCTTCCTGTTGGGCAGTCCCAACAGAGGAAGATACGGTCCTTGGTCTGATGAGAAACCGGCAGTCATCGATCGTCACAACGGACTCAGAGCAGCAAAGACGGCCGGATCGGAAATCGTGGCGGTCATTGGCCCTTCTTCGAGAAACTCCGGGAAGCCAGTGGCGAGGCTGCACGTGCTCAGGAGAATCGAAAAAATCCCTGCGATTGGGATCTCTATCATTCTGGACTCTTGCGAATGAGAGGGCATCAGGACACAGCGATATCGCGGGTAGGACCCCCATTCGTTCCTTTGCCGCTGGGCAAGAAGAAATATGGCCCGCTGCAATGCTCCACCAAAGCCACTGCGGGCTTCTGATGGGCTCTAACCGAATGGCTGGCGTCTAATCGGCTGCTGGTGACCGCGAGGCCAGCTTCTTATAGTAAGAATCATGTAGATAGATTGCGGCCAATGGGTTGTGGCCCGTTACCCGGTCCTTAACTGCCAGAACCGTTGTGTAGGCTTCGGCGTGCCTGAAAAACAGGGAGTCATGACCGACGCAAAGACCGAGGAGCACGTTCAGCTCAGTCTTTGCGTCGTTCAGCACGAGGGCCTGAAATATCGGGTTACACATGGCTTCGTCAGTGCCCTGAAAGATCTTGTCGCTGTCGTCGATATCGATGAATCCCTTTGAAGTCCTTCCCGCTTTGCAACAGACGGAAACCACCTCAAAGCCATTCGTTCTCAGAAGCTCGTCTACTATCCCAGCCTCCTTCCTGAGACCGATGCAGAAAACAAGTCCGAGACGTTTGAAATCCATCCGTTTTGCGAATTCGCAGATCTCGACAATGCGGGTTTTTGTAGGCTGCATGACATACGGTCGCTCGTGTCGATTGGCGTAGCATGAGGCCTCCTGGATGGAGGCTTGCCGAGCAAAGCGCCGGGTCTCAGATTGTTCGTAGTTAAGATTGGCTTGTGCCAATAGCTCCCTCCGGGTCAATGTGGGGCAACCTTTGTGGCCGGAACCCTTGCTGTTCATGCAGAGCAGGTTCGGCCTCTCGTTCGGACATCTTGCACATGCTGGAAGCACTTCTTTCTTAGCTGCGGTCATGAAAATCTCCTTTGATGAGGAATGAGCTGGACCAGAGGAGTCCGTCGAGCTTGCATAGCCGGTCAGCCACTGCCTCGTCTCTCGAACCCAAGAATCTAGACTACCATGCGAGGAGCGGTCAACACCAATCGTACGCGGGGGTGACCCAACCTATCGATGCAACTTCCCTTTTGACTTGGCACGGTGATTCTTCTAGGATGACCTTTAGGTCGGAAGAGTTCGTTGCCGTCGTGCAAGTTTTTGCCGGAGCAGAGCTTGCCGCTCTTGCGGGCAGAATGCGGTCACTCCTCGAGGAGTCTTTCCCGCGGACAGAACATGGTGAGCGGAGGATACCAGTCTCCACAGACGCTGCCACAGCGAGCATGAGGTGACGGTGAGGTCGGTACTGCGGAGACCGGATCGGCCGATATATTTGAGCCGGAAGAGCTACAGAAATCCTGTCACGTCAGAGGGGAGCCTCCGGGTATCGGATGGTCTCGAGGAGGAAACGACTGAAAAGGGTGACGATTGTGGGATGCGGCTCGTACATGGACAACTGCTAAGGCTGCAAAGGCGTGTGGCGATGTTTGAAGGTCGCACCTCTCGACGAGGCTGCTTTCGTTGTGCCATCCTCCGTGATGGCCTGGGCAAAATACGAGTGTCCGCGACGTACCGCAGCCACTAACATCGGTCCGGCTTCCAGATCATCTCGGATCAAGCTAGGCGCCATCTCCTTTAGCGCCAGTCTTTCCTTGGAGAAATCTCATTGTCCTTGTGTCAGTCAGCGGGCATGCCTCAAAGCCCCATCTTGGAGAACCGATAGACAGTCGAGTTCTGGGCACAAAGGTGAAGGAAGGAGCTACATGAAATGAGATTCTGGGTGAAGGCCGTCACCGTGATCGCGCTCATCTTCGCTGCGGGACTCGGATTTTGTCACGGGAAGGAGCCCAGAGTACTTCTCGTGGTCAGCCCCACGAAGAATCATGCCAAAGAGTATGGTGTGACCCGGCAAGTGCTCGAATCGTCTCATTGCCAGGTAAGAGTCGCTTGCAAGGGACCCTCTGCCACGGACCACAATGGGAGAAAAATACGCGTAGATCTGACCCTGGGAGAGGTCCGCCCGGAGGATTACGAAGCCGTGGCCATCATCGGTGGTTACTCCGTCTGGAAATATGTGGGAGATCCCGAAGTAAACCGCTTGCTTCTTGGCTTTTCGGACTCAGACAAGCATATTGGGGCCATCTGCGCCGGGACCTATGTCTTGGGGAAGGCAGGGCTTCTAAAGGGCAGACGGGTCACCGGACCTCGATCTCGGAAACTGCACAGGTATGGCGCCAGATACATTGGTGGCCTCGTGCAGCAAGATGGAAAGATAATAACCGCCCAAGGACCGTCCGCCTCGGAGGCATTCGGAAAGGCTTTGGTCAAAGCAGTAAGAAAGCCTGTGGGGCCCCGTTATTAGGGAGATTGTCACTGATTGGCAGGAGGATTGTAATCGTAGACGTTGTCTTGGTCAGCGCTATTTCACAAACACCGCGGTGCACTGCCCTGCGAGAACGCGGAGGCTGGTTCTGAGGGGCCCACTGGTGGCAAACTAGTCTACCGTGCGTCGGACGCCCGGAGGTTCGACAGCACCCCAAAGGTCCAATCCGCCAAAATCAAGACATGTTCACATTCGAGTTGTCGTCAAGGCTGTTGATCAGGCTTCAATGATTCCAGCGGGCACCATTTCTTTTTTCGCAGCAGCCAGGGAATAAACTTGGAGCCCCTTCCACACAATTGCAGTTTGGCGACCGATCCTTTCAAGTCCGGAGGCTCGACTATTTCCTGTCTGGCCGCTTCCAAGATGCCCTCACCGGCCAGTAGGCTCCGCGGAGCCGTGTCTCTGGTAAAGGCACAGAAATTCTTGGTGTAGTAATTCAAAGGACCCAGCAAGCCCAAGAGACACAGGAAAGCAAGATCCCTCCACGTGAGGAAGGTGTCCACGTCGAATCCTGCATCCAGTATCGACCGGGCCATGTTAATAAGGTCGACCAAATTATCCATACTTTGCCTCCTATCACGTATCCTGGCGATGTTAGACAATGGCATTGCCCGGAAGTTCCGTATGAATTGTTGTCCACGTCATTGGACCATCGATAGTGTCGAGATCCCCAAGTTATCTTGAGCTCACCGGCCGGCACTCTTCCCGTGTAACTCCATTTGTATGCATAACCCTCGGACGGCTGGGGTTTGAACGGCTCAATGAGACGGTTTTGGGCCGAAGAATCCTACTGCACGCTAGGGTGTGACCTGGGAACTCATATGAAGAGACACTGTGTGGAGCGGAAGAGATTTGATCCCTCGGACCAGGCAACCACGGGACACAGGGACCTACCCAGGTCCGGCAGGTGTCTGATATTATGACACAGCAAGTTATTCCAACACGATGATATAGTTATCTTATACCGTAGGCCCTGTCCTCCTGTGCGACACTCGGTTCAAGGATCCGACAGGCTTCGCGTCCCACCTGCCCATTCGCGAAACAACATTGAACGGTCACGCGGCCACTGAGGATCTCCGACAACGCATAGGAAGACATGGTACGGAACGTGCAACTCTTGGGGGCAGATGTGGTAGCGTTGCATCGGGTTAAAGCCGGGCGTGCGCCAGGCAGGCGAGAAAGGCCAAGAGTTTTCCCGAAGAGCATGCGCCTGGCACAAGGAGTGGATTCAGGCCCACAAAGGGGAAACAGGCGATGGGCAATGAGAGGCAGCGTTATGATTTTGCGGGCCAGAGGTGCCGCGTCTCTCAGTGGTGGATTGCTCCCTCTCTCATTAACGGTAGACGCACCTTCAATGGTGCGACTTTCCCCGGTCCGAAGCCACCGATGTATCGGAAGGAAAATAACTCCCCTATCACGTGGGAAATGGAACAGAGGAGGGGCTGAAGGATGGACCTTTACCGCGAGATGAAAAGGACGCTCTGTATGCTCATGGCTGGCGGCAAGGGGGAACGACTCTACCCGCTGACCAAGGATTGGGCTAAGCCATCGGTTCGTTTCGGCGGCGTCTATCGAATCATAGATTTCACGCTTTCCAATTGCCTGAACTCCGATATACGGAAAATATACGTACTTACGCAGTACAGATCCGTCCCTCTTGAGCGTCACATTCGGTTGGGATGGGACATTTTCAGCCACGAGCTGGGCGAGTTCGTTGAGTGTATACCTCCCCAGCAGCGCAACGTTGATCGCTGGTACCGCGGTACCGCGGACAGCATCTACCAGAATGTCTATGTGCTGCAACAGGAGCGCCCGGAGCGAGTACTGATCCTCTCCGGCGATCACGTGTACAAGATGAATTACCACGATATGTTGGCCACCCACCTTGAGAAGGAAGCTCAACTTACCGTTGGGGGAGTGGAAGTTGATCGCGCTGAAGCCAGCGCTTTTGGCGTGATCGGGTGTGACAACGACTATCGTATAACGTCCTGGGAGGAAAAGCCTTCTGATCCTCCGTGTATTCCCGGAAAACCGGACAAGTCCTTTGTATCGATGGGTGTGTACATCTTCAATACCGAGGTTCTCGTACAGGAGGTGATCGGCGACGCCAAAGCATCCGAATCCTCGCATGACTTCGGCAGAGATATTGTGCCCAAGATGGTTGAGAAGAACCGGGTATTCGTGCACAAGTTCGAGGAACCGCACAAAGAAGGCGGCAGCTACTGGCGAGACGTGGGAACCCTGGACGCGTACTGGGAGAGCAACCTGGATCTCGTTTTTCCGGTACCCCAATGCAACCTCTACGACCAAAGGTGGCCGATCCGGACGCTCCAGGAGCAGGCCCAACCGGCAAAATTCGTGGAGGAGAGTGCCGACAACAATCAGCAAAGTCGCGGACAAGTCACAAACTCTCTCATCGCAAGCGGGTGCCTGATAACCGACAGCCAGGTCGAGCACTCCGTTCTCTCCTACAAAGTGCAGATTGGTCCCCAGAGCGTGATAACCGAGTCGGTATTGTTGGACGGTGTCTCTGTGGGTCGATCAGCTCAAGTCCGTAACGCGGTAATCTGTCAGGATGTTCGAGTTCCCGAGGGATTTCGGATAGGCTTCGATCTCGAGGAGGATGCAAAGCGGTTCACCGTATCACCGGGAGGTATCGTGGTCGTGCGTGAGGGGGCAATCCTGGGTTGAGTGTCGTGGCGAGAGGTCTGCCTTTCGGGCGGAGAATGGAGAGAGAGATCGATGTCCACGAGGAGCACGGAGAGGACCTTTCCCAAGAGGCTGTCGGTCCAGCGTCATGGCTGTTTCCAAGGCCGCCGCGCAGATCTTGATGGCCGGCTCGGTAGAAGTGACTCTGATAGATCCTGCTTCTGCGGTGGGATAGATCGGGTCCTGCCGATTCAGGAGACAGCCAGCCCCATATGTGGTAGGGTACTTGCGAACGACCTGCCTCACGAGCATGACGGTGCAAGAGGAGGGAGAACAACATGGGATGGCAACACGACTGGATGGGCGGCGGAATAGGAGGATTCATGTTTCCGGGCTTTGGACTGATCATTATTGTCATATTGATCCTGGTCATAGTCTGGGCTGTGGCGGGCAATCGGTCCGGAGGGCGCCCATCGAATGGTCCGGACCGCCAACAAACGCCGGCGGAGTCTCCGCTGGACATTATTAAACGCAGATATGCGCAGGGAGAGATTTCTCGTGAAGAGTTCGAACAGATGAAACGCGATCTTCTGGATTAAAGGGACACTGCTGCACGTCGATAGGGCGAAATCCACGGATCAACGGCATATTTCCTGACTATTGGATTCCAACACAAGGAGGCTTATCATGCCGGAATTTGCGCATCCCTTTTCAGGTTTGGCACACGAGAGAAAAGTCACGCACCAGGAGCTCATACGGGCCATACGGTATATGATCGCGGCGGAATACGAGGCCGTACAACTCTACATGCAGTTGGCCGAATCGACTGACAACAAGCTCGCACAAGCAGTCCTCGTGGACATAGCGAACGAGGAAAGGGAACACGCGGGAGAGTTTCTCAGGTTACTCAGGGAACTCGCGCCTGATGAGGAGGATTTCTACGCCAAGGGGTACGCAGAAGTCGAGGAAATCATTCAGGAACAGGGCAATCAATAGGAAGGACGGGTCACAGGACGCACTCCAAAGGCCGTGACCAAACCGGTTTCAAGCACGCGCGGCGGATAGCGGGTTCTTGATAGAAGACCGCGCCTGTTCCCGTTAAGACGTCATCTGACATTTCTGTTGTAGGCAGTTGGAATATTGAAGAGGGATATCGGATGACGTCCCTTCTATTACATTTTCGCTGAAATACACAAGGTGTCACTCATGGTCTTGTCTTTTCTTCGAGCGACAGCCCCCTGAGCCGCAGCGCGTTGCCGACAACCGATACGGAACTGAAGCTCATTGCCGCTGCTGCAATCATCGGGCTGAGCAAGATCCCGAAGAAGGGATAGAGCACTCCCGCTGCTATGGGTACGCCAATGGAGTTGTACACGAACGCGAAGAACAGGTTCTGCTTGATATTTCGCATGGTCGCTCGACTCAGCTTCCTTGCCCGTACAATGGCCGTAAGGTCACCTTTGACCAGAGTCACACCTGCGCTCTCCATGGCAACATCCGTCCCAGTCCCCATTGCAATGCCCACCTGAGCTTGTGCCAGTGCAGGAGCGTCGTTGATTCCGTCACCTGCCATGGCAACGATGCGTCCTTGACCTTGCAGCTTTTTGACCGCATCAGCTTTCTGGTCCGGCAGCACTTCGGCCATGACCTCGTCGATGTTCAGCTTTCCTGCCACTGCAGATGCCGTTGTTTTGCTATCACCCGTGATCATGACAATCTGCATCCCTTCGCGGTGCAGGGCTTCGATGGCGGTCGGTGTGGTCTTCTTTATGGGATCGGCAACACCAAGCAAGGCCGCAGGCTCATCATCGATGACCAGATACATTACGGTCTCTCCTTGACCACGCATGGCCTCTGATTTCTCCACAAGGGACCCGATCTCGATCCCCAAGTCTTCCACCAACTTCCTATTACCGAGTGCCACGGAGTGGTCGTCGACTCTGCCGGTGACTCCTTTCCCGGTTCGTGACTCAAAATCTTCGACGTGCGAAAAAGGTGCTCCCTTTTCTTGGGCTCCAGTCACTATGGCAGCGGCCAAAGGGTGCTCGCTACCCCTCTCCAGACTTGCTGCCAGCCCCAGGACCGACTGTTCGTCTCGTGTGTCGGTTAGCGCAACATCGACCAGTTTGGGCTTGCCTTCAGTGAGTGTTCCCGTCTTGTCCACCACGAGCGTGTTCACCTGCCTCATGACCTCTATGGCTTCGGCATTCTTGAACAACACGCCCACCGTAGCTCCCTTGCCCGTTGCGACCATGATCGACATGGGGGTGGCTAAACCGAGGGCGCAGGGACAAGCGATGATCAGAACCGCGACCGCGTTGACCAATGCGTGGGCCATGCGAGGATCGGGACCGATCAAAGCCCACACGATGAATGTCGCGACAGCGGTGCCCACCACTGCCGGAACAAAATACCCTGCAACCACGTCGGCCAACTTCTGAATGGGCGCCCGGCTGCGTTGGGCTTCAGACACCATGTGGACAATCTGGGCGAGCAGCGTCTCGGATCCGACCCGCTCCGCTGTCATTATCAAAGAGCCGCTCCCGTTCACCGTCGCGCCGATCACACGATCGTGGGGTCCCTTTTCCACAGGCATCGGCTCCCCTGTCACCATTGACTCGTCTATGGAGCTCGAGCCTTCCACTACGGTACCATCGACTGGAATTTTTTCGCCGGGTCGGACCCGCAGATGATCTCCCACCTGTACTTCGTCCAGGGGCACGTCTTCTTCCGTTCCGTCGTCTCGAATGATTCTGGCCTGCTTGGGTGCCAATCCGAGCAATTGCTTGATTGCCGAGCTTGTCTGACTCCGGGCCTTGAGTTCCAGTACCTGACCCAGCAAGACGAGGGTGACGATAACTGCCGCCGCCTCGAAGTAGACGTCCACCAAACCTTCAGCGCTGCGGAACGACGGTGGGAATATCTCGGGAAAGAGCAGTGCGACAATGCTGTAGACATAAGCCACTGCCACGCCGAGCCCAATAAGCGTAAACATGTTCAGACTGCGATTAACTAGCGACTGCCAACCCCTCACCAAAAGCGGCCAACCCCCCCACAGGACCGCGGGTGTGGCAAGGATGAACTGCATCCATTTCAAGGTTGCAGGACTGCCCAGGTATTGGAACGGCTTTCCCGGTATTAAGTCCCCCATGGCCAACACGAATACCGGAATAGACAGGGACAAGCTTACCCAGAAGCGCCGCCGCATGTCCGTCAGCTCGGCACTTTCCTCCTCTTCCCCAGCTACCGCGGTTCGAGGCTCCAGCGCCATGCCACACTTGGGGCAGGTACCAGGCCTGTCTTGCACCACTTCTGGGTGCATAGGACATGTCCATTCAGTGCCTTTGGGGCTCACGTGGGCCAAAACGCGTTCGAGAGCCATTCCACACTTGGGGCAGGCACCAGGCTTGTCCTGCATCACTTCGGGATGCATGGGGCAAGTCCACTCAGTGCCTTTGGTGCTTGGTTTCGGAGATCCCTGCTCGAGCGTCATACCGCACTTGAGGCAAGTACCAGGCTCGTCTTGGAGGACTTCGGGATGCATCGGACACGAGTACAACTCCTTGGGAGCGGGTTTCTTCTCCTGCGATTCTTCCGGAGCGTCGATGTGAGTCCTGGAGCCACAGTGCTCGCACAGTCCATGATAGGGAGGCCCTGACTTCTCTTTAGGCACAGGGCTAATCTTCGGCTGAGAAGAGGCCTCTGAGTCTTCGGATCGGGGCACTGCGGGTTCTTCTCTTAGGTCGTGTCCCATAAATATACCTCCTACGTTTCCACAGTCCTGTAGGGAATTTGGGTTGCTTATCCTTTCTGTCAAGTTCCCACTCGCTCTTCCGCCTTAGCGAAGTCGATTCCTTCGCGGGGCCATCGTTCACTCGAGAAGGATCAGAGAGCATGGAACGAAGACATAGTTGCACAATGAGTAGAAAAAACGAACGAGCCAAGGGAAGGCTAGTCAAGTCGTGTTCGAACATACCCTCATGGCCGGCTGCCCGAATCCACTCCATCATAAGCCGCCAAACCCCAGAGCGGCCGGGCTGTTCGATCTTCAAGCTTACTGAGCCTTTTCCTTACTATTGACACGTCCCATATCCCGCGCGGCCTCTTCAACGTGCTTGTGCCCTTCGGTCACCTCCTTTTCAGCTTGCGCGGCGTCCTTCTTGTTCTTCATCTTCATCATGCCACGTCGCATCATTTGGGAGCCGGCCATCATCTTCCGACAGGCCGCCATCATTTGTTTCATATTTCCTTTGACGGCCTTGCTTTTTTCGATCATTTTCGAGCCTTTCTCGACGGCCGCCTCGCCCTCTTTCATCATTTGCTCGGCCTCGGTCATCATCCGCTCGACTTTCTTGGAAGGGTTCCCCTGCTTCATCATGATCATTGCTTTGTTCATCATGGCACTGCCATTCCGGATCTTCTTGACAGCGTCCATTATCATGCTTCTCGTTTTTTCCTTGACCTGCCCGGGTTCGGCCTTGGTCCCGCTTTGGGCCATCGCTGTTGACAGCGGGAATAGGATCAGAAAAGAAAGAACCGTTAGACAGATGATCGTGCCCTGCGTGCTTCGTCCAAAAATGCGCATTGTTAGGACCTCCTTTTGTAATACGGTCATGTCCGTGCAATTCAGCCGTGATTTCGGAATCGACCCCGCATGCTTCTTGTTGAGATGCTCCTGTCAGTGGAAATCGTTCGAGTCTCGAGTTCCCGAGAGATGGGATCGCACCTTTTGATAAGACTGCTCCAGAATAATCATGGCCATTTCCAGGCCGCTCTTTAGTTCAACCCAGCCCGGAAACGAATAATGGTCGAATTCCTCCAGCCTGCTCTTGGCGGCAACCTGTTTCACCCGCAGGTCCCTCATCATTTCATACAATAGCGTGGTGCGGCGTCCGTCAGCCACATCTAACCGGCTTTCGAGTTCGTC
Organism: uncultured Syntrophaceae bacterium; assembly: GCA_964497585.1. Lineage (GTDB taxonomy): Bacteria > Desulfobacterota > Desulfomonilia > Desulfomonilales > Desulfomonilaceae > CAZCDS01. The sequence goes on along the minus strand of CAZCDS010000035.1, from coordinate 55,285 downwards.
AATCTTGTGGGACACATCGTCCAAGCGTGCCTGCATTTGTCGAAGGTATCGCGTCTTCTCATGCAATCTGAACTCCTTGGACACCGCGATCATGCGGTATCAGCACGTGCGGTCATGACTGGAACGCCGTCGTGGTCGGGCCTTCGAGCCCGCATCATGTTGGCAGTGCGATGGACAAATCCCTAGTCTTCTGTGCCGTATCGTGTCCTAGGCTGTTTCGTCACATCTGTGTGAAATAAGTACCTATCCAGGAAGTCCTCCTCCTCTGGTTGATTCGCCTCCATTTCGCGGTTGCCATTCGATTCATCGTCTGAAGCTGCACCGGAGAAACCAAGTTCAATGAGTTCCACCAGTCCACGTCGGACCGCTTCGCGGTTTGCTATCAATTGACCGATTATCTCATGGTATTTCTCTGCCTGGTCGGGCAAGGCATCTCTGGAAGCTGTGGTCAATTCATCGATCAGGCAATTCCAGTGTTCCATGAGCAGTTTGATACGTTTCGCGTAGGTTGGCTTGTCCATCGTGCTGTCTCCTTCCTTGGGCTTGTATCTGGGCCCTGTGGAATCGCGTTTCTTGTTCGGCTTATCGGGATATTCGCGTGCCAGCCGACTGTCGATTTTGTTCTAGCAGGATCTGTGCCAACTTCATGCTTGCGACGCGCTCTCGCTTGCTATGATGAGTTCACAGTGTCTCAGGCGCGCCGGCCTGTGTCCGTCCGAGGAGAATGACAAATCCACGAAATTGACGGTATGGGAGTTGCTCAAACCATGTGCGGAACAACAACAGATGTTCTGAGAAGGCAAGGGACCGGAGGGAAAATGCTCGCATCGCAGATGTGCTGGAAAGGCTGACCAAAGCTTGGAAAACGGCCGGCTCTAACGAGGGTCATTCAACGCTCCCATCCGTACCTCCTAGGCCTTCCGAGACTCATTGGGGTGATTGTCGCTCGTTGCTTCTCTTCGGTACTGATTGTCCGGCTCGTAGATAGGGTCTAGAAGGGACCTCCGGCAACCGCGGTGAGCGAATGACCGGAAAGAGGTCTCTCAGATGACCGCTCGAGATCGTTCCATGAGCATTCTGCCTCCAGCACGAAGCGCAATCTTCGTCGCTCGATTTTCCCGAGATGAGTCGACAAACTCGCCCCTGAGGTAGTGCATTCCCACCTCCGAGCACGCACGGGACAATGCCGCGACATATTCCGTGTCGTCGATCCGCTCGTGGGCCAAGTGACGCAGCAGCACGATGCTTGCGTGCGTCTCGTAGTACTCCTGGTGGCGACGAAAGAGGGAAAATCCCTTCGCCGACAGCCTGAACCGGCAATTCTCCGGCGCATAAGTCAACTGCCCGAGGAATTGTACAGTTCCAGGATAGCCACGATAGGCTGAAACCGCGGGGTGGTGGGGAGTTTGGTACGTCGCCAGACAAGAGAGGCTCCCGCGGATATTGACAAGCAACAGGGCCAGCGTCGTTGCGAGGATCGGCGTCTTCCTTCCAGCACGCATCAGTTGCTCTCTCGAGAAGCAGCAGAACAAGAGGATCTCATAGAATTCCTGGAAATTGGAATCCGGTGGGATATCGATGAACACACCGGCTTCGCGAGCATTGTAAAAATGTACTTCAGCTTGTGAATACACATACATAATAATTTTCCATCCGACTGGTGCTGCACCCGGCCGGCAACATTTTATCATTGGAGCCCTGTAATACCCTGCGAACAGGCCCGTGTACGAAAATTGACCCGGGTTCGCTCTGTTCCCGGTATCAATGCATTTTTCGTGCCAAACTTCTCTATTTGGTCCTCTCTAGTGAGCTGTGCGAAGACCTGCATGAAGCCTACCGAAGCACGATTGGGAAATCAAACCTGAAAGGCCGCTAAACATCTATACAATGCCGCTATATGGTGTCTCACCGAGGATAGTCGTTCGCTGGGAAAGGCAGATCATGCTCCCAACTCGTCAGTTCAGAGCCGTGATTGAGGCTCTATCCGGATCTTCTCCTTGGCTGCGCTCGCGTTCGACGCTACGCGGAAGCGAGCAGCGACGCGTGAAGCCTGCCCCTGGCACCGATCCAGGGCCACGGCGGTTCGCTGAAGGAAACCAGTCTACGGCACCAGACTTTTGGGTTTTGGAAACGCTGCCGGAGAGGGCTGCACCAGGCGTCCCATCAGGTCATAATTCAGGGTCGCGGTCTGTGGTTATCAGGTGAGTAGAACAGGAAATGCACGGGTCGTATGCCCTGACCAACATTTCCAGCCTCTGTCTGATGAACTCGGGTTCGGAATCGGCTATCAACGGGACCATTGTGCGCATGTCCGCTTCCAGGTTAGCCAAATTCTGGGCAGTGGGGATGACCTGGTCGGCCCACGTGCAGTGTCCTTGATTGTCATAGTGGTACTCGTGAAACAGGGTTCCCCGCGGTGCCTCCACGGCGCCCACTCCCTCTCCCTGCCGAGGCTCCACTGGTGTGGTTTCGTCTTCAGCCTTGATGCCTCGCCGGCAGAGTTCGTCAACAAGGGTGATACTCTCTTCCACACAGTGGACACATTCCACGATCTGGGCCGCGGTGTTCATGAAAGGGTTATGGCACGGCGGTTGGAGTCCCAAGTCGCGAGCAGCCTGCTTGGCCGAAGCGCTCAGAAGATCGAAATTCATATTGACTCTGGCGAGTGCGCCGACCATGTACTCCGGCCCGTTCCATCGGGCATGTTTGGCGGTGGAATGTGGCACCGTGTATTCGTGTATCGATTGACGATACTGCCTTGGGGTAATGCGGCCTCCGAGGCTGGAAGCGACCTCTCCGTCATAAAGAGCATATATCGTCGGATGTGTCAGAGCAACGTATTCAGTCTCTCGCTCCAAGGGTGGAACGTCGAGGTCAGAGAACCATCTGGTGGTCTCTTTGAGATCATCTGTAGCGTCCGAGAGCTCCTTGCGGAGCTTCATGAGGGATTCCTCCGAGTGGACGAAAGAAAAACCGCCGACGTGCATTGCCACCGGGTGAGTGTGCCTTCCTCCAACCACCGCGCACAGGTCGTAGCCAAGTCGCTTGAGTCTCATGGCGCGAAGGAGGACTTCCCGGTTGGTTTGGGCTAAAGGAAAGACGCTTTCGAGCCCCAGGAAGTCCGGTCCGGCCAGGAAATAGATGTGGAGAATATGACTGCTTAGCACCTCTCCATGACAGGCAAGCCGGCGCAACAGGACCGTCTGATCGCTGACATCCACGGCAAACGCTTGTTCGGTGGCCTTGAGCGCGGCACACTTGTGAGCTACCGAGCAAATACCGCAGATTCTTGGTGCCACGTGTACGACCTCACGGTAATTGTGTCCTCGAAGAAACGCCTCAAAAAAGCGGGGAGCTTCCACAATGTCAAATCTGACCTCCTCCACCTGCCCGTCCTGGATCCGGGCCACAATGTCCCCGTGACCTTCCACACGCGTCAGGTGGTGCACATCGATTGTCTTGCGATTGCTCATACAGAGGTCCTCCTCAAATGGTAAGCTCCGGCCAGTTGTTGTACACCGCGATTTTGTCTCGTATTTGGCTCCGAGTGAGCCGGTTCTTTTCGGCGACCTTCGCCATGATGCCATGAAGCTTACTGCTGGTGAGCACTCTCGCCGCGGCTTCCAGGTTGGCCTCATCCATGAGTCCTCTGCACCCTTGGCACGGGTCACCGTATGCCGTGCAGATGGCATTGCACCCGCATCGAGTCACCGGACCAAGACAGACGGCTCCTTTCTCGAGAACACAGAGGTGGTCGTTGAGCTTGCACTCCACACAGACAGGCTGGTTTGGCGGCACGTATTCCTTGCCGGTGAGGATGTGCTTGAAAATCTTAAGGAATTCAGGGAGGCTTGCTGGACAGCCATGGACCTGGTAGTCCACATCCACCACTGCGGTGATGGGGCGGGCCTCAATTGTGTCCAACTCAACGTCGGGTCCGTAGACCATGTCAATGAGTTCTTGCCTGGAGAAGCGATTCTTCAGCGCGTTGTGGCACCCGATACTGGCACAGGTTCCGAGGGAGACGACAATGCCGGCGTTGCTCCGGATCCCTTGTATACGGTCGATGTCCTGTTGTCTGGTGATGCTTCCTTCGCAGAATGCGATGTCGAACTTGTCGACTGCTCCTGTCATCGTTTCTCTCCATGCCACCACTTCGACATGGTCCAGGAGGGCGAGAAGCTCTTCGTCAAGCTGGAGCACGCTCAACTGGCATCCCTCGCAGCAGGCGAAGTCGAAAAATGCGACGGTCGGTTTTTGTGTCAACGTCATGGAATGCGCCCCCTCTTATTCCTTGTCCTTCTCCGGCGTCCACGCTTCAATGGCTTCCGTTCGAGTCGTCAGATCGGCGTACCGGAACACAGGGCCGTCCTGGCAGACGTAGAGGTCATTGAGCTGGCAGTGGCCGCACTTGCCGACGCCGCACCGGAAACGTCTCTCTAGAGAGAAGTAGATCCGATCCTCGGAAAAGCCTTTCTTGAACAGTTCCATGGCCACGAATTTGTACATCACCGGAGGGCCCACCACCGCTGCGATGGGCTGAGAGCGGGGATCGAAGTCCAGATCACGAATGGGCAGAGTAACCACACCGGTGCGGCCTTTCCATGTCTCGTCCGCCTTGTCCACAATCATGAAAAATTCCACGCTCGAATCCGATTCCCATGCCTGGATATCTTTGCGGAACAAGATAGCCGACGGATCCCTCGCTCCGTAAACCACAGCCACGCGTCCGAAGCGGTCACGTTTTCCCAGGACGTACGTGATCACGGATCGCAGGGGAGCAATTCCTATCCCTCCAGCCACCAGGAGTAGGTCGTTCCCTTCCATTCTCCTCACAGGAAAGCCTCTGCCATAGGGTCCGCGTATCCCGACCCAGTCACCTGGAGTTAGATCGTGGATTGCGTCGGTCACTGTGCCCACGTCTCTGACGCACAACTCAAAAGTCTCCGCCGTGGGGGAGGAGCATATCGAGATAGGAGCCTCTCCATGACCAAACGCGGACAACTGTACGAATTGGCCGGGTGCATGTCCCAGCCTTCCGGACTCCATTTCAAGCTCGAAGAGTCTTTCCGCGGATGTCATGTCCTCAACGTCGAGAACCCTTGCCAGGGAAGGACGATAGAAGACTCTTTCCAAATGCTCGGGTATTTGATCAGCCTCAGACATGCGATACCTCAGTTCTGCCATACTCCAGGAGGCGGTTGGTGACATCCACCAGGTTTATGTCCGCGGTGCACGCGCGGCTGCATCGGCCGCACCCCGTACAGTAGGGTAGTCCCAGCCGCTTGTACAGATAGAGGAACTTACGGTGCCACCGGTGTCTGACTCGTTGTCGACGCTCCCCGCGAAAATTGTGCCTGCCGGCCACGAGCGCGAAATCAAGGAGCTGGCAGGAATCCCAGGTTCGGCGGCGCACGCCGGACTTGAGGGTGAGATCGAAATCGTCGTGCATGTCAAAGCAGAAGCAGGTCGGGCATGTGGTGTTACACGAACCACAACTGTAACATCGATCTGCAACCTCTTGCCAAATCTGGGACGGCACGCCGGCTTCAAGGACCTCAGCCACCCGTTCGACCGGTTCATCGAAGCGGCTCTGGATTTTGGCCATTTTTTCCTCACGCCAATTTTCCGCATCATCCAGATCCTCGTTGCGGGTCGCGGAGACTGAGGAGCCGGCAAGCTGCAGGAGGTCTCTGCCGCGATCGCTATGGACTTCAATCAGGAAGCCGCGTTTCACAGGGGTGAGGAAGAGGTCGCATCCCTGGCGGGAATTGATGGTATTGAGCGACGAGCAAAAACAGTATTCGTCCGGCATACAATCCGTGCCGATGACAGTGGCGAGTTTGCGATCCGCAGCCCAGCGGGCCTCGGCCGGGGGATGGGCGTAGGCGCGGTCGAGCGCGGCAAGACCAGCCAGGTCACAGGGATGAACACCGGCCAGTACAAAGGGCGTGATATCACTGACCAGTTCCAACCTAGGTGGATGCCCATGGGTAAATTTGAACAGGGTCTCTGATGGCTGAAAGAAAGCCTTTTTCGGGGGAATGGTGGTGGTGACGTAGTCTGTTACAATGTCCTCCGCCCGCTCAACGCAGTCGAAGTGGAAGAATCCCGGCTGATCCCTGCGCTCCAGAGGCCCCATGATGGGCAGTTCTTCCAGGACTCGGCCGAAAAAATCATATAACGCTTGGCGAGAAATAGTGCACGATTCCATAGCTCATTTCCCTGGTGAAGACGCCACGGCCATCAGGTTTCTTCGGTCAGGCTGCGCCGCAGTTCGAGTAACCGGCGGACGTGACCGTGTTCTTCGCTAATGACTCGTTCTATGGCGTCGTGCTCGGATGGCCGAACCACCTCCTTGATCCCCGAATAGAAGAGGATGGAAGCCTTTTCGAACTGAAGGGCCACATCTACCGCGTGCCGAGGGTCGGAGATTTCTCGGGCCTTACGTTCTGCTTGTTCCGGGCTCGAGAAGACCTGATCTTTGACGAAGCTGTCTACGTAGCTCCGGGTCTCGCCAGGATAAGATTCGGGCAATTGATAGTCATCGACCCCTTCCTTCATCTGTGAAAAAACCTGAATGTGTTTCCGCTCCTGATCTATCAGGTACCGAAAGACATTGCGGACGTCAGCCTCTTCAGACGCGTCTGCGCACGCTTGGTAGAATGCCAGCCCCTGGTGCTCAATCTGAACGGCCATGTCCAGGATCTCCGAAGCGCGGAATATCTGCTGTTTGGTCACATTCTCCTCCCAGACTCTACCGGCATGACGTGCACTTGCGAGCAGTCTTGCTCGTTGGGAAGACTCCCATGATGGTATTCATTCTCTCCGCAGAAAATGGTCGCGGGGCAACCATATGCGAAAAGACCAGTGCCTGCGCGGCGCATGGAGCCTCTATTGTACGAACTCGATACCCGTGTGGTTACTCGGCCGGCGACCGTGGCTCCTTTCCTCGTCCGGACCGTTTGGCCGGGCCTGTCTTGATCTTCTCGCGGATCACCCCTCAGCCCTTTGACCGGGATCCTTCCCCTACTGGTTCAAGAGGCTGTCGAGCGAATCATGAAGCCTCTCATTTCAGTGAGGATTTCACAATATGACAAGGAACGTGGCAGTGCCCCCCTCTCAAGACCCGACGAGCAAAGACACGGAACGATTTTCGATAGTTGAATTTTCGTCCTGGATCCGCCGGCCGTCCCGATTGGTCCTCTCCATCCCGGCACTCGAAAAGACGCGATGACGCAAAGTCCGTCCACGATGTATAGCACAAAAACGGTTCTCGTTGCACAGGTCTTTTCCCACGAGGCACCCAGCATCGCTTACTGCCACAAGTTTCTCCCGAGAAGAGGATGCCATGGTGCCGCAAGGAATTGACCGTCATGGGAAATGAAAAGACCTCCTCCCGTAATTCGCTCCCCTCTTCAACCCCCGGGAGAAAGTCAGCGGTTCCTGCTCCGTTCCACCGCTACCGCCCACTGGTAAAATGAGAAGGACCAGTACAAAGATCGTCGTTGCCAAGTGGGTGAGGACCTTCGGACGCGCTTCTTCCGTCTTCGACCTGGAAATTCGTTGTGAGAAGGGCGCTCTTTTGCCCTGCGCGGCGTGGTCACACACAGGTACGTACACGGTGCGGGTGCAGGGAGAACAGCGCGGAAGAAAACGACACGACCCGCGAGCGCCTGTAGTAAATTCGCAGGGATGACTCTCTTTCTTGTGTCGTATTCTCGTACACTGGGGCGGCGGTCCTCAGAGCGGCAAGGATTGTACGGTAAGAGATAACGCCTTGCCGGGCCTGTCCTTCCACATGCAGCAGGGAGGATACGTATACTGACAAACGGACGCATTGCGAGTGTTTTGGGGAGCCCAATCCGTGAACGTGGTGCGAGGTTGAGAATTCGTTTGAGCGATGGAGGGCTGGCACGTCAGCGGTACTGAGGGCGAGGGGTTGGCACGGTAGATGCAACGACCTTTTCAAGTCAGGTCGGACGGTCCTATCAAACCCAGAAATATAGGTGAAGGAGGGAACAAGAATGGCAAAGATAAGCGAGCTCGTACAAGCAGCCGACTGGAAAACGGAGAAGCATGTCCCGGTTATCGAATGCCCTGACCGTGTGGCCTCGGGCGAGATGTTCGATGTCAAGATCTCCCTGGGAAAAGAGGTTGCCCATCCAAACACGACGGAGCACCATATTCGTTGGATTCACCTCTTCTTCAAACCTGACGGCGGCAAGTTCGCACACCAGGTGGGACACTTTGCGTTCACCGCGCACGGAGAATCCGTGGACGGGCCCAACACCGGACCGGTGTACACCAATCATACCGTGGTGGCGTCCATGAAAGTGACAAAACCGGGGGAGCTGATCGCAACAAGTCTGTGTAACATTCACGGCTTGTGGGAATACTCCAAGAGGTTGGAGCTCACGTAGTTCGCCCTTACCCATCGCGTTTTCGTGGGTGGCCGGGTGCCGTTCTCGGCATCCGGGCCATCGTTTTTTCGGTTCGCACAGGGTTCGAATGAAGGTCCGTATGACAGGACGGACACTTGCTGTCGTTCTTGCGCCATAGGGGCCTGGCGCACACGTCCTCTCCACACACCGATCCGAAACAGCATCGTGTTTCCTGAGAATTCTCTGCGGGGGCCAGGCAAAGTCTCAGGCAAAAAAGAGACCCGGGCAACTCTTGGAAAGACGTATTACGTACAATTTGGGTGAACGCCTGAAGACCTCGATGGTTGACGGCAGGGTTCTGGCTACATAGGCTAAGGCCGTGAGTCAAAGTCGCAATTTTGTGACGTGACAGCCGTTTTGAATTCCTGGGGGCTTTTCATGGAACCAAAACGGGTCATTTCGGGGGGAGAGCAAGCATCCTGGGAGATTGACGATGAACAAGGAGCGGGTTCCACAGGGGTTTGAGGAAATGATGGGGTTCGGTCTGGTGGAAGCGCTCTTGGGGCGGCGCTCCAGGCGCTTCTTCATGGGGGCTGAGATACCGGACGGCGTCTTCCAGTACAAATCTCGCCACAAAGCCGTACCACTGTCGGAGTTGGAAAGGCTCTTGATAGTTGCCGCATGCGGAGGGAACACGAGCTGGCACCACATGATCTATCGAGGCCGACTCTATGCTCCGCATCTGTCGAACTACGCGGGTTCGGCGGGCGGCCGCACGTTTCCATCCGCCGCTGGATTCCACACGAGCCAGATCTTCTTCACTGACGATACCGGGGTATACTTCCTGGACGGACGTGATGCTCCTGCATGGGCGGACAGAGCACCTGACGGGTCTCTGTCGCTGGATGCCATGGCAGAGGCAGCAAGAAAGGCTTTTCGCAAGATCCAAGACGGCCGGCTGCGGGTCCCGATGGAGCCTCCGTATATCGAAGCTCACAATACGTGGGTGGTGAATCATCCCGGCACTCTCCTGGTGATTCCCGTGGGTGATCTGGCTCAGCATGTTCTCTTGAATCTCTGTTACATGCTCCAAAACGGGTATGTCATGCACGACGACATCAACTGCCGCGCCATTCCAGGGATCGACGGTTTCAAGGATATCGTTGATGTGAACAATGTCTGGCCCGTCACCTTTGTGGAGCAGTCGTCTCTTGCAGAGCTTACCGCGGAGCTGAGCATGTCATGCTACGCGGGAGCGTTGATGCTCCAGGCGATGGGGCTGGGCGGTTGGCTCTTCAATGGAATTGACCCGTTCTCAGTGCTGGGAGCCAGTGGGGACCCGAACGTTCCGGGGCTCGGATTCCGTTACGATGAGGACGAACGTTGGCCCTACCCGAATCCCACGGGCCTGGAAGGAGTGATGGAAGGGTACTGCCCTCCCCACGTCCGTGGCATGGAGGCCGCGGTGGAAGCGGTTTGCGAGCGCAAGTTCGGCCCCGGTGGCCCGTTCAATCCGGCTACTCCGGGACCTTGGAAAGACACGCCGAGAGTGCGCGGAGCCGCGCTCGCGCATGACGATCGGTTCAAAGAATGTGTCACTCTGCAGGCCCAATATATCCTCGACACCTTTGGCAAGTTTCCTGGTACGGTGCCATCCATATTCGTTGTCACGTGCCTGCAGGCGCATCACCTGGATCTGGAATTCTACGATAAGTTCTACAAGCCGGGAGCATATCTGAGAACTCATGCCGACCACATGGCGAAATGGCATGAGATCGATTAAAGACCGAGGTCCGTTCTTCAGAAGCCCGGGGGCAAAAAGCGAGCCGCGGGGAGCACATCAGGTTCGAGGCCCAGGACAAGACCTGATAGGGGGTACATTCAAATGAGGCACGAATCCGATCAGGCACGGGTTGGCGACCGGCTGATATTTCTTGGGTTTCTCCTGTTTCTCATTGGACTTCTGACTGGATTTGCAGCCCCCATGCTTGCAAACTACCGGATGGGCCTGTCAAGCCACCTCGAAGGCGTCATGAACGGCATGGTGCTGGTATTGCTCGGTCTAGTTTGGCCGAAGTTGCAGTTGCCCCGGGGTCGTCTATCTCTGGCATTCTGGCTTGCAATCTACGGGACCTTTGCAAACTGGTTAGTTACGCTTCTGGCCGCCGGCTGGGGAGCCGGAGCGGCCATGCCCATAGCGGCGGCCGGGCACAAGGGAACCACGGTTCAGGAGCTGATTATCAACTTCCTCTTGTATTCGCTTTCCCTGGCCATGGTCGGAGAATCTATACTTGTTCTCTGGGGGTTGCGCCGCGGGGCTGCCCGCGGTTCGCGACCGAAATGCAAGACTTTGGATTCCGCGCACAAAGTGTCCAAGAATCACGATTAAGAAATTTGCATAACATATAGATATCATGAGATAGGGATTTTTGGTGTGGCGTGAGGCAGTACACCGGGCCTTTGCGGAACGGAACAGAGGGGGAGGGAAGGTCGGGTTAATCCATGATGAGCGCCTACAGAGTTCGTTTGCCGTCACTACTCTGGCACGGGAATTGCTACACAGGGGGCGAGGAGAGCGGTTCCTCTTGATCGGTGGCGTGGTCGCGCACGTTCCGTCAAGGCTGCCACCGTACCACCAGCGTGGTGTCAGAGGTGGTGCCACAAACGGAAGCACTGGAAGCGTCAGAGGGACCCCCGGGGTTCAAAATCTGCTGATTGCTACAGGAAAGGAGGACCGACATGTCGATACGGGTCCTGAAGTGGGCGGTTATTGTGAGTTTCGTGGTTTCACTCGTGATTCTCATCATTGGAGGGGTCTCCACGATAGGCAGGTTGGCTCCCTATCCGGCGAAGGTAGTGGGTCCGACCGGCAAGACCCTCTTCACGAAATCGGACATACTGGCCGGTCAGTCGGTCTTTCAAAGCTACGGACTGATGGATCACGGGGCCGTGTGGGGGCATGGCTCCCAGAGGGGCCCGGAATTCTCAGCAGCCACGCTGCACATCGTCAGTAATACCGTCAGGGATTCCATTGCCAAGAAGGATTACGGTAAGCCGTACGCCGATCTGGACGGTCTTCAAAAGGAGCTCGTTGGAGTGAAGGTCGTGCGGGAGATCAAGAAGAATCGATACGATTCCTCTTCAGATACCCTGACTCTGACGGAGGCTCAGGTAAAGGCCCTGGGGAACGTGGAACACTATTGGGAGAAGACCTTTGCCAACGGTGACAAAGGATACGGATTCCTGCCCGATACCATCCGTTCCGCCGCCCAGCGCCTTGCCATCAGTCGCTTCTTCTTTTGGGCGGCCTGGGTAGCATCGGCTACACGTCCGGGCACGGATCACAGCTACACCAACAACTGGCCCGCGGACAGGAGCGTCGGAAACGTGCCGACCCAAGCCACCTATCTCTGGACTATCGGAGGCATCCTGTCATTTCTTCTCGTGGCCGGATTCTTCATTTTTATGGTGCATCACTATGGGTTATGGTATGGCGCGGCAAAGGGAATCCCGCTTGCTGAAAAGCTCATTGACATGCCGCTGACGTCGAGCCAGTTCAAAGCGGCCAAGTTCTTCCTCGTGGTCATCCTCCTGTTCCTTGCCCAAACGAGCTTCGGCGGTCTGTTGGCCCATTACACGATTCATCCGGCCAGCTTCTACCTCCAATTCGTTGCGAATTGGATCCCCTATAGCTGGGCAAAGACCTGGCATCTCCAATTGGCCGTGCTGTGGATCATGACCACCTGGATAGCGTCGGCCATATACATCGCCCCGATTATTGGAGGTATAGAGCCCAGACGTCAGGGCACTTTGGTCCAGATTCTGTTCGCAGCGATTCTGCTCGTGGCCGCGGGCAGCCTCCTGGGAGAAGTCGCCGGGATAAAGGGCATGTTGGGACGCTTCTGGTTCTGGTTCGGCCACCAGGGATGGGAGTTCCTCGAACTGGGGCGGGCCTGGCAGATCCTGCTCTTTATCGGTCTGATCTCGTGGTTGGTGATCGTCTATCGTCCCATCCGGCACCACCTCTCTTTGGGACACAAGGATGAATTTACCGCCCTGATTCTGGTCTACGTGATCAGCGCCATCCTCGTGGTCTTCTTTTTCGCGTTCGGACTGCTATATGGGAGGGGTACCCATTTCACGCTCGCAGATTATTGGCGATGGTTTGTTGTCCATATCTGGGTGGAGAGCATCTTCGAGTTCTTCGGGATTGCGGTAATCGCCCTGCTTCTGGTCACCATGGGGCTTGCTTCTGCTCGAGCAGCGCTGAGGGTCGCCTACTTCACCATAGCTCTGGTTTTCTTTAGCGGCATTTTGGGTACGGCCCATCATTTCTTCTGGTTCGGCCAACCTTCCTTCTGGCTCGCCATAGGGTCGGTATTCTCGTCCCTGGAGCCCATCCCTCTCCTGGGATTGGTCGTTCGCGGTCTCCTCGAATACAAGTCCATACGGAAAGAGGGAGCGGATTTCCCGTACAAGTGGCCACTCTATTTTCTCGTCGCGTCCTCGTTCTGGAACTTCCTGGGCGCCGGAGTTTTCGGCTTTCTCATCAATCTTCCGCTGATCAATTACTATGAACACGGCACGTACTTGACGATGAATCATGCGCATGGAGCCCTCTTCGGGGTTTACGGAATGCTTTCGATCGCGTTGCTCCTGTTTTCCTGGCGCGGAATGGTCGACAGAGGGCACTGGAACGATCGCATCCTGAAAGTCTCCTTTTACGGATTCAACATCGGACTGATCGTGATGGCGCTCGGCACGCTCTTTCCCATCGGGGTTCTGCAAACGTGGACCAGTTTCACCGACGGCCTGTGGTTGGCCCGGGACGCTTCCTTCTTTCATCGGGGATTTGTCCTGGTGCTCGGGACTATGCGGATCGTGCCCGACCTGATCATCATCCTCGTTGGTGTCGTGCCGCTGTTTCTGTTCCTCTTCAGCACATACCGGCACTTGAAGCCCGTCGGTATCCCGGAGGGGGAATCTGTGTGGAAGGGACTTGGTGTCGAGCTGTAGCAATACCGAGGCAGACCTCCGACAGGAAAGTGGGAGGCCGCGGTTTCACCTTACAGCTCTGAGCCCGGAGTGGATGTGGGAGAGTGGCACAACGCTTGCTGAGGGCAGGGTGCACGGCGCACGGGCCCTGAGACGAGCGGGCTGCGTACTGAAAAGCGTAGCACACCCATTTGCCGCAATTCGCAGCAAAGAGAGGGAAAGGAGAATAGAGTATGGCAGCAGCGGTCAAGGTCAGGAGAAAGGTTTTCGACGGGATCGAAGACCTTCGTAAATTTGGTGGTGCTCAAATGACGGACCTCCCCAGAGTAATCTCGATGTTGGAGAAAATGGGCAAGTACGCGGCCAGCGACTGGGTACAAGAAAATTGCGAGCAATACGAGCGAGGACTTCGCGAGGGCTTTGAAATTGAATAGCGAGCCCTCCGGAATGTCTGACGCGGCCAGCTTCCGGAGAAATCCTTGTGTGGCCGGTCCCGGCCCACGTTGCATGGGAGCAGCGGCCAAGGCCTGTCTCCTTCCCGCACGAATCCTGACAAACGGCGAATTTGACCCGCCGCCCCAACCGGACGAACAACGGCTTGTGGAACAGAGCACTCTGGATCTGGCAGATAGATCTTGCACGTCCCATGAAATGGATCGACTGGGTGCGTGACCCGGTGAAGATCCCGACCAGGCACGGCGTCACCAATGTATACGCGGAAGTCGGCACTGCGTTTGCAGCGTCTGCCGTGTCCCACCCGAGGCACGCCGCGGCGCTTCTCGGCATATTGATCAAGGGAATGCGGGCCGATCACGTTCTCTAGGGAACTGACGCGGTCTGGTGCGGCTCACCCCCATGGCAAACTGAGGCGTTTCGGCGTATCGAGATCCCGGAAGATATGCAGGAAAAATATGCTCTTGCACCCCTTGGCGGGGCCCGGTCCGAGGTCAAACAGAAGATCATGTGGGACAAGAGGATACGTCTGTACGGGATCGAGACGCGGGACGCACAGAACGTGCTGAACGTCCGGTTCGCAAAGTGTCAACAGGGGTCAGTGGACGAACAGTCCAGGTTCCCGAACGAGATTGCCGAACACGTGGACGTCGTGTAGCGCATTGAGTCTCCATGGCATCCGATACGGGTTTCAGGAGCATGGAATTCGCCTGATGGGCATCTGACATTTGCAGAGGATAGGCTCCGGAATTCTCATCGCCCTTTCGACCGGATCTCCTCGAACCAGTGTGCGATTGAGAGCGTGCAAGGAGAAACGAGTCTTTCCTCCGAATCCCGTGGGTGACACCGCTCCCGACGCACACTGGACGATCCAGGGTGACGCGCTGGACGGTGTGAGCACGAATTCGGGTGCTTCGATAGGCAGTCTGCGCTTTCCATTCTATGGGGTATGCCGGCGCTTCACAAAAACCAGGATCATCCTGCCTAACCTTTTGTTATTTCGGAACGTCCTGCGGCCGAATGAAAAAGACTTTCTTTTGACAACGGCACTCGTCTGAATTAATTTTATATAAGTGTAGGATTGGGGTAGGGGTCGTCTCAGCGATGAATGCGGGCGTGCCAGACGGGTCCGGCACTCACGGCGGAGACACGTCCTCTGACAAAATTGCCAGGCGAGGGTCTTGCTTCGTGCTCCCTGTCCTCTTCTTCGCTGACGAGTTCCCTGGTCTCCTCGGCGGCGCATGCAATCGCGGCACTGTGGAGAGCGCATCACGCCGACGGCTGGGGAGCAAATCCCATCGACTGTCCAGGGAGGTACTCAGCCAAGGAATGGAGCACGGCACCCCATGACCGACGAGCATGATACCAAAGAAGAAGGCAAACCGGACGAATCGCAGGCGGCGTGGTTCACCGACTTGCGAAAAGAGGCGCGAGCTCGCCTTAGGGAACGTTCCGACGAGGCCCAACCCGAAATCGCACATCTCAGCCCCGAAGACATGAGGAAGCTCCTGCATGAACTCCAGATTCACCAGGTCGAACTGGAAATGCAGAACGAGGAACTCAGACGGGCTCAGTTGGAACTGGAGGAGTCTCGGGATGAATTCTTTGATCTGTACGAAACCGCGCCTGTGGGCTATGTCACGATCTCCGCGAAGGGAATCATCCTGCGGGCAAACCTGACCGTCTCGACGCTCCTGGGAAGCAGCAAGAGCCTCCTGGTCGATCAGCCCCTGCTCAACTTCGTCAGAGGCCACGACCGAAACACGTTCCTCGCCAGCCTGCAGGAAGCGATTCGCACGGGACTCAAGTGTGTCTGCGATGCGCGGATGGGACCACCGAACGGAGACCGGTTTCACGCGCACATGGAGATCGTGCCGAGACCGGGCCGGGACGCGCAAGGCGGTGCATTTCGGGTCGCCATCATCGACATTACCGCGAGAAAGCAAGCGGAAGAGGCCCTGAGCCAGGCCCACGCGAAACTGGAGCACAGGGTCGCGGAACGCACAAGAGAGCTCGCTCGAAGCCGGCGGAGACTGGCATCAGCCTTGGAGGGAGCGGATCTGGGTATGTGGGAGACTGACCTTCGGACCGGGGCGCAGTTCTGTGATGAGCGATTGGCGGGAATGCTCGGATATGCCCCCGACGAGATCGGGGCAAGCGTGCACGACTGGGAGAAACTCTGCCACCCCGATGACCTGCCGAGGATCCAAGGCGCCTTTCAGCGGCACATTACCGGCACGACTCTCCTGTACGAGGCTGAGCACAGGGTGAGGACCAAGTCGGGTAAATGGAAATGGCTCTTGGTGAGAGGCAAAGTAGTGGAACGGGACGCGCGCGGGGAGCCGCTGACCATGACCGGGACATGTCTGGACATCACGGAGCGGAAACAGGCGTTGCAAGAACTTGCACGAAGCGAGGAGCGTTTCCGCGCGGTGGTCGAAAGCGTACCGGATTTGATTTGGCTCAAAGACAGGCAAGGGAGAATTACCCACGTCAATCCCGCGGTATCCACGCTGATGAACAGACCGGCATCGGAAATCATAGGACGGCGTGTTGAGGATTTCTTCGATGCTGATATCGCGCGTCAGCTCAAAGCGATCGACCGGCGAGTCCTCGACGGGGAAGCAATCGAGATGGAACACGCAAGGCCGATTGGCGGCTCGATGAGGACCTATCTGGACATCCGTGTGCCGCTCTACGACGAAGGGGGAAGAGTCACCGGCCTTTGCATTCTTGCCAGAGACATCACGGACCGAACGAGCCGTTTTGCCCTGCCCGATACCCGGGTGGAGGACTACCCGTCGGCTGCTGCACAGAGAATGCTGAATCAGGCCCGGCATTTTGCTTCTCGGGAGGCCAACATCCTTTTGCTCGGAGAGAGCGGGACGGGAAAAGACTGGCTTGCCAGGTGGATCCACGATCACTCTCCGAGAGCCGCAAACTCGTTCTTTGCGGTCAATTGTGCGTCCGTGCCTTCGGAAATTGCGGAATCGGAACTCTTCGGTCATGAAAGAGGAGCGTTCACCGGCGCGATCACGCGCAAGCGAGGACTGGTGGAGCTTTCCGAGGGAGGAACGCTCCTGCTCAATGAGATAGGAGAACTCCCTCTTCCACTGCAAGCGAAGCTCCTGACCTTCCTCGACACCAAGGAATTCCTCCGCGTGGGAGGTGAGAAGCCTGTGCGTGTCAATGCCAGGCTCATCGCGGCGACGCACCGGGATTTGAAGAAAGAAGTGGCCGAGGGACGCTTCCTTCAACCTCTCTATTATCGTCTCAGCGTTCTCAGGGTGGAAGTCCCGCCCCTGCGTGAGCGGATCGAAGACATGCCGGTCCTCGTTCAGCACCTTGTAGCGGAGTTGACAGCAGGGCTGCCTTCACCGGATATGCCGGAAATTGATCGACAGTCACTGGAGCATCTTTCGAGGTATGACTGGCCGGGCAACGTGAGAGAACTGCGCAACGTGATTGAACGATCTCTGATCCTTTCCCAGGGAAAGCGGCTCCTTTTGCGTCCACCGTCCGAGTCCGTGCGGGTTCCGGCATCTTATCCCTGCGTGTACCTCAGGCCGGGCGAGACTCTGGCTGAAGCGAGAGATGAGTTGATGCGAACCATATGCGAAGATGCCCTGCGCCGGGCGGCAGGGAACAAGAAGGAGGCGGCGCGTTCGCTGGGGATATCGCGCGACACGTTCTACCGCTATTTGCGACAGTACGCAATTACCGGGTCGGATAGGCCCGAAGACCGGTAAGCGTGTCAGAGTTGTGCAGATATAAGTTAATTCAGGGATATCAATGCCTTGAATACTCTATGGAGGGGAAGAGTGTCTTATTGTTCCAAATCTGAAACCACAACCCCGCCGGGATCTCAGCAAATCTATTGCTTTTACTCACAATAATAACCTGCCGACAAGTATCAGTATAGCCGTCAGCGCCGAGACCGTGCAGACAATTGGCACGCCCTGTGCATCCTCGTTGGTCATCTATGGATCGGGGGAATTAATACGGACAGCATTGACGAACGGAGGTAGGCGGCACGTACTCTTTTCTGCGCCTGAGACAGAAAGAAAGAATGGGTCAGGCGCTAGGGTGGAAAGGAAGAATGATATGTCACTGGATGCGAGACTGCAAGAACTCATCCGCGCCGCGTGGAATGTCATGGACAAGGATTTCGAAGAGGCTGCAATTATGGATTGGCGCCAAAAAGCTTCGGCCTGTTTGGCTGAAATGTTCGGGCCTGATCATCACTATTGCAGGGAATTCGAGCAAAGTCGGGGCAGGTCGAACAGACTGAGTATCCTTGCGGGGGGAGGAGTGTTGGAAGCGGCAAAGGCCGTGAGCGAGAGTGACACGGGCGTGCATGAGTCTGCGCAAGCGCAAGCCACAATGCCCCGCGGGTGGGAATCTCCCGTTACAGGTCCTTCCGCAACCTGAGGGAGG
Source organism: uncultured Syntrophaceae bacterium (assembly GCA_964497585.1). Taxonomy (GTDB): domain Bacteria; phylum Desulfobacterota; class Desulfomonilia; order Desulfomonilales; family Desulfomonilaceae; genus CAZCDS01. The sequence continues at coordinate 37,016 of CAZCDS010000035.1, read as the reverse complement.
AAAGCCAGGACCTCTCACGTCGGTGTGGGGCGATCAAACCCGTTGCGAACACAATCCGGCGTGTTTTCTCGGGCGCATGCCCAAAGCTCGGTTGTCCCGATCCTGCTGTGCATTGCGTTCCCGCTCCGTCGAAATCTCTCGGAGGACGTCCTCTCTCGACATATCCGGGCCCCGGCTTTCGAGGGAAGAGGACAACCAGACTGAGCGAGCACCTGTTTTTCATGCCCTCGTCGGGCAATGTACGATTCGCCAAGAGTCAGAATCGGGGGACGCAATCACGAGAACCTGCTCTGCGAGGAATAAGGACAGAGAAGAAGTCGTTATCCTCAAGCAACGCGGTCGACAACAGCCAATTCACGGATGGACTCTTCAGAGAACGAGGTCGGAAAAATGGGAACCGGAATATACGATGTCCTTTTGGTAACCGCCGATCCGATCGAGAAAGCTTTTTTGAGTGATGCGCTGGTCAACCTGACGAACGGATCGACGTATCGGTTGACGCATGCACGCCGACTAAACGAAGCCCTGGCGCAGATTGATTCACAGTCCTTTCATTTCATGGTGGTGGATCTTGAACTTCCTGACAGCAAGGGACTGAGCACATTCATCAAAGTGCAGCATTTGACTGACTTAATACCGACGGTCGTCATGGTGAACTCGGAGGATAGACGCCTGGCCTTAGAGACGTCCTCCAAGGGAGCACACGACTACCTGGTGAAGGGTGAATGGAATGCGGCACTCCTGGACCGAGTAATCAGACATTCGCTTGAGCGTCAAAAGCTCGTGGCCGAATTCCACGATACACGGGATGAATTGAGGAGGAGCGAGCAGAAGTTCAGGGCCTTTTTTGAAGCCACCACCGATCTGATGTATATCAAGGACGAAAACCTAGAGGTGACCGAGGTCAATCCGGCCATGGCACGCCTCTTCAAAATGAAGGCGAGTGAACTTATCGGCACCAATGCAGAGGATCTCCACGGGAAAAAGGCTGCGCGACAGATTGAACGATGGGACCGGCGGGCTCTCGGCGGAGAGTCGATAGAAGAAGAGCACACGAGGATGGTCAATGGCGTTCCCATGACTTTCCTTGACCTGCGCGTGCCGTTGAGAAATGCCAGGAATGAGATCACCGGCGTCTGCTGCATCTCGCGCAATATTACGGAGCGCCGGAGCGCGGGTGCACCCACGGTGGTGGACGAAACCGAGTATCCGTCAGAATCCATGAGCAGCTTGATGTCCCAGGCGGCGCGGATTTCCGCAACAGAGGGTACGGTGCTCCTCCTCGGGGAAAGTGGAACAGGAAAGGACTACCTGGCCCGTTGGATTCACGATCACTCCGATCGATGCCACAGTCCCTATTTTTCCTTGAACTGTGCTGCCCTGAGTCCCGAACTGGCTGAGTCTGAACTGTTTGGTCACGAATCGGGAGCGTTCACCGGCGCGCGTGGGCGCAAACGGGGCATGCTGGAACTCGCGGAAGGCGGTACTTTGTTGCTTAATGAGATCGGCGAATTGCCTCTCTCTCTTCAGTCCAAGCTCCTGACCTTCCTGGACACGCGGTCATTCCTCCGGGTGGGCGGTGAGAATACCATCACAGTCGACGCCAGACTCATGGCAGCGAGTCACCGGGACCTGGGAGCGGAAGTGGCCGCGCGGAGATTCCTCGAGCCTCTGTTTCACCGTCTGAATGTCTTCTCGCTTCGGCTGCCGCCTCTGCGAGAGAGGACCGAGGACCTTCCCATTCTCGTTGAATCCTTGATGCAGGAACTTGCCAAGAAGATGCACCTCACAAAGATCCCCGTGCTTGACCAGAGCCTTTTGAAGGGGCTGGCGGCTCACAACTGGCCCGGAAACATCAGAGAGCTCAAAAATGCTCTGGAACGTGCATTAATGCTCTGGGACGGGGGACGCTTCGATATGAAGCTTGCGACCAATGGCACCACCGAGCGCGAGCGCTGGAGCCGAGATCTTCCGTTCCCCTCTTCGTGGACGCTCAAAGAGGTCCTGAATCAGGTGACAAAGCAAATGTGCATGCAGGCCCTCCAACGTTCCTGCGGAAACAAGCAGGAGTCCGCGAGAATGCTGGGAACGTCCAGAGATGCCCTCTATCGTTACATCAGACGCTTCGGAATCGAAGTGGACCTGCTGACCTAATCGGGAGATTCCGTTCCTCTTGTTCGGGGACAGATGGGGGACGCCTCATCGGACACCACAGCTCTTGGCGAAACACGCTTACTACAGACCAACTCCCGCCACCTTGTATCCACATTCTGGACAGGCGCCGTCATCGAGTGAATAGTGCTGAATGGTGTACCCCACTCGGTCTATCAGAAGGTGTGAGCACTGCGGGCAAGTCGTATTCTCACCCTCTCCGGGGACGTTTCCCAAGTACACGTAGTGAAGACCTTCCTCAAGACCGATCCGCTTGGCGTGCTCAAGGACGCTGATCTCCGTAGGCGGTAAGTTCCGTTCCTTGTATGCCGGGTGAAAACGAGTCAGGTGCCATGGCGTGTCGGGATCCAGTTCGCTCTTAATGAAGCGGGCGATTGCCCGGATCTCTTCTGGATCATCGTTAAGTCCGGGAATGAGGAGCGTCGTCACCTCGACCCACAGGCCCATCTGTTTCATCCGAATGAGGCTGTCCGTAACGCCTTTGAGTCTCCCATTTACGTAGTCCCTATAGAATGTCTCAGTGAAGGCTTTCAAATCAACATTTGCCGCATCGATAAGCCCTTTGGCGTCTTCGAGCATCTCCCGAGTCATATACCCGTTGGTGACAAATATGTTGTACAACCCATGACGTTTGGCCTCCACCATCGTGTCTCTCGCGAGTTCATAAAAGATCGTGGGCTCAGTATAGGTGTATGCCATTGCTGAACACTGGTGGTTGAGCGCCAAACCAACCAATCCTGTCGGCGAGTATGTCTCGCCCGTGACTTGACCGGTTTCGCGCGGCATCTGAGAAATGTCATGATTCTGACAGAACCTGCAACGGAAGTTGCAGCCTGCGGTCCCGAAAGACAATGCCTGCCTGCCGGGAAGAAAATGAAAGAGCGGCTTCTTCTCCATTGCGTCCACATTGATAGAGGCCACTTTGTCGTACACCAGGGTGTAGAGAGTACTGTCCCTGTTGATCCTCACGCCGCAGATGCCTCTTTCGTCTTCCTTGATTCGGCAACGGTGTCGGCAGAGGTAGCATCGGACATCGTGGGAGTCGAGTCTTTTGTACAGGTATGCTTCCTTCATCTGACGTCTCCACGGATGGTTCGGCTTTATGATGAAGTGTTCGAACCCGCGTCGGTATGAGGTCTGCGTCTCCTTCACACGATAGAAGGCATCGCCTCGTTGGTTAACGTTTCTTCTCCGTCGGTCACAATGTTGGTGACTTCTGTTATACTGTCGGGCTTGATCGAGACTGCTCCCCCTCGGCTGGAATGGGACAAAGCCTCCATCAAGATGGTCACAAGAGGACGGAAAGGGTGCCGTGAGAAGGCAAATCTGGTGAAATATCCGATGAGTCGTGTCACCAGGTTTGCCTTCTTCTCTGTGAATGCGCGTTATCCGGCCATCATGAAATCCGCCCACGTACCGCAACGATTCTCATAATCGAAATGCCTTCCCTGATCCTGATAGTTCCAGAAAGGAGTATCGCAAGCCTTCGCGGTGCTGAGAAATGATAGTGTTGTATTTTCAAGTCGCACTGGATTGCCGTCAGGTCCCCTTGTCAGGTGCTGCTTCACCTCCCCGAACGGCATTTTTATATGAAAAGTATCCCCTCTGTCTTCAACGTCAATATTTACGTACTTGATACCAAAGACTTTTTTCATCAGCACATCGCCGATGCTTTGAACTACCACGGTGTCAAGGACCTTGCGCTGCTCCGGACTGGCGTTATCACTGACGTAGATACCTCCTTCCGACCCGTGACTCATCAGCTCTTCAAAATTCGCTTGTAATATGCCTCTCATGTAGATAACCACGGCCCCTGAATGGTCAACGTCGTTTGCTCTACCCTCTTTAATCCTGAAAACCATGAAATAGCGCAACCCCCCTTCTTTGCCCCTGCCAAAGTAGTAGGGACAATGTCCCTCGGAAGCACATGCCTCGTCATAGGTTCCCTTGAGTTACCATCCTGGTTTTAGCTCTTCCATAGCGCACCTCCTCCTCGCAATGCGTTTGAACTAAACCGGAATTACGCGGCGTGCACCCGGCCTCCGAGCCGCAAAATCCCTGCCTGGCCAGGCGTTGGTCTTCAAACCCCGCGAAAGCTCCGGTCCCCGGCGCGTTCCATCCCAAGGGGGGAGGGCGGCAGAGACACTTCGCCGGCTACGGGGCTTTCAACCATTTTTAAGCGTAACTCGCCCTCGTTTCCTCCGTCAAGCACTATTTTGAGCGCTGCTCACATCCCAAAGCCGGCCATCGTGAATAGACTTGTACGGCGTCCGGTATCCCGGCAACCGACGGGGCCTCGCCGGGGTGCAGAGCCGGAAAAACTCCGTAAGTGTTCGGCAAACCAGTACCCCTCTTTGCCCGGCCAAGCGCATTTTCCGTCGTGTCTTAGAATCCGACACAGTATTGATCCGTAACTCACAGTTTTATAAGAGGCTGTCTTTCATTTCTGTCTCAGGTCCGGACACCATGGGCCTTTATCACGTACCCGAGACCGCTCGGTGCCTGCTCCCTCACTGAACTTTACCTGACGTGAAGGAATCCCTATCCATTGCGACCTGTGCGGGGGGTTGAATCACGTTGCGAACTCGATTTCCGCCTCTCTTGCACTCCATCCTGGTACTGCGAAATAAGTTCCGTCTGGGCTTGGCAAACTGCGCGTCCGCCTCCGAGGCAACCCGCCCGGACACCATTAGTGAATGGCACGAAACATGCATCGAATGACCACCGGATCGACTTGACTCTCTCAATCCGTAGCGCCTGTTGCGCTCGCTCGGGAGGGCGTCTTCGATCCGTACGAGGGGAAAGGAATCGCTCCATCGCTTCAAAACATAGTCGGGAAGGAGGACTTCAACCGTGGGCAAGAGACATCCAGACGAGAGTAAACAGACTGCCAGGCCACAACCGAGCGACACTTTTGAGCCCTTGCAAGAGAAAGTTGAGAAGACAACCCCTCAGAGGGAATGGGAAATCCAGAAAGTCCAGGAGCAATATGGCCTGTCCCGCGAATTGGCCGAGAAGATGGTAGATGAATTTAGTGGGCGGGTCTAGAGCACGATGAGGGGAGGGCTCCGGAAGGCTTGCCTGACGGTGAACAACCGTGACGTAGCGCGCGAAGAGTACCCGTTCATGTCCCGCGGCAATCGTTGGCCGAATTTGCACGCTTCAGCACCGTCTCATAAGCAGGAAAGCTGTGCCTACTTAGAGCATTCCCCGTTAACCGCGCGAGGATTCAATGAAAGACAGTCGAGTGAATATCGTCATCGGAGGAGAGGCCGGACAGGGATTGGCAACGGTGGGCCGGCTGCTCGTGGGCATGTTGGTCAAAGCGGGATATTCCGTCTTCGCTTGGCAAGAATTCGAATCAAGGATTCGGGGCGGTCATAATACCTTTGCGGTCAGTGCCTCGGCTGAACCAGTGCTAAGCCCTCAAGAACCGGTCGACATACTCGTGGCCTTGAACGACGAGACCGTGAGCTTGCACGAGCAAAATCTCTCCGAAGATGGGATCGTGATACGTGACAAGACCCAGTCGGATGAGGCTTCCTCCCGAGTCCTCGACGTCCCGTTGGATGAATTGGCTTCAGGGAAATTCACCAACTCGGTGGCCTTGGGTGTGGTAGCCGGCATGCTCGGGCTTGACCGAGAAATGACTCTTGCCACGGTGGAACGGTTTTTTGGTGGAGGCAAGGCGGAGGCGGTCAAGAAAAACCAGGCCTCCCTCGCCAACGGAATGGTGTGGATTCGTGACCGGAAGATCGACTCTCCGTTCGTACCCGTAGCAAAGGATAAGGGGCCCAGAGCGGTGATGAGCGGGCATGAGGCGATTGCGCTCGGGGCCCTGTCGGCAGGGCTAAAATTCTATTCTTTTTATCCCATGAGTCCGTCTACGTCCATTGCTGTCGCGCTGGTGAAGTGGGCCAAAGAAATGGGGGTGGTGGTCGAGCAGTGCGAGGACGAGATCGCAGTACTCAACATGGCGCTGGGAGCCTCCTTTGCCGGTGCTCCGAGTATGGTCGGCACGTCGGGCGGTGGATTCGCCCTCATGACGGAAGCCGTGAGTCTGGCCGGCGTCAGTGAAACACCTGTGGTGATCGTCGTAGCACAGCGGCCGGGGCCTGCAACAGGACTCCCCACGAGGACCGCACAAAGCGATTTGGAGTTTGTCTTGCACGGCGGCCATGGAGAATTTCCCCGGGTGATTCTCGCTCCCGGAAGCGTTGAGGAATGCTTCCACATGTCCCGAAAGGCATTCGAGATAGCCGGATTGATCCAGGGACCGGTGATCGTCCTTACCGACCAGTTCCTCGCGGACTGCTACAGCGACATCGAACCATTTGACCTCGGAGGGCTCGATCCTGTCTCCTGGGGGTACCCCCCGTTCGACGCGGCGTCTGAATTCCTCAGCTATCGCGTCACGGAGACCGGCGTTTCATCTCGGCTCTTTCCCGGACTTACCACGCGGCTTGGATCACCGTATGAAACCGAACAGCTTGTCACCGGCGACAGCCACGAACATGGTGAAGACGGCCGCGTTACCGAAGACCGAGCGGTCAGGAAACGGATGGTAGACAAGCGAATGCGCAAACAGTCCATTATCCGCAAACATGTCGTGCCTCCTCACCTGGAAGGTGACTCAGACCCGGACCTGCTTCTCGTCTCATGGGGATCAACCAAAGGAGCAGCCAAAGCCGTGGCGGACGCCGCGAGAAAGAGCGGCCGGAGAGTTGGTGCGCTCCATCTCACGCAGGTTTGGCCTCTTCCGGTTGAGGATCTCCTCCGACACCTCAGGTCTGCCAAGCAGGTTGTCTGCGTGGAGGGTAACGCCACCGGCCAACTGGCTGGATTGATCCGCCGTGCAACCGGCTTCGCGATCGAACGGAACCTACTTCATTACGACGGCAGGCCCATCATGCCGGAATGGATTCTTCGAGAATTGGACAAAATGGAAAGCGGGGGCTGACGATGGTACAAGAAGACGATTTCGGACATTTTCAGACCGCCTGGTGTCCGGGATGCGGCAACTTCGCGATACTGGACGCGGTGAAAGACGCGCTGGTGTCCCTTGATCGCAAACCTCACGAGGTCCTCTTTGTTGCCGGAATCGGACAGGCGGCCAAGGCCCCTCAGTACCTCCGGGCTAATGCCTTCACCGGATTGCACGGTCGAGCCTTGCCCGTCGCGACGGGCGCGAAGCTCGCCAATCCCGAGCTCGACGTTATTGTAGAGAGCGGCGACGGCTGCGTCTATTCAGAGGGTGGAAACCACTTCCTCGCGGCCATTCGCCGGAACATCGACATTGCGCTCCTCGTCCACAACAACCATGTGTACGGCCTTACTAAAGGACAGGTGAGCCCCACATCAACGCGGGACGACGGATTCATAACCCGTCCGCAGCCGGAGGGCTCCTTTGTGCAGCCGTTCAATCCGCTTGTGATGGCTATTGGTGCGAATGCGGGACTTGTGGCCCGAGGCTTCACCGGGTACCCCGACCATCTTTCGGAACTGATACAAAAGGCGATCCTACACAAGGGGTTCGCCCTGGTGGACATACTGCAGCCCTGCGTTTCCTTCAATGAGGTGAGCATCTTTCAATGGCTTAAGGAGCGCTGCAAGAAGATCCCCGACGACCACAACACCGCGGACAGGTCGGCCGCCCTGGAGTTTGCCGAACAATGGGGCGATCAGATACCGATCGGGGCTTTCTATCAGAATGATCGTCCACCGTTTGAGCAACGCTACTCGGCGGTGTCGAAGGGCCCGTTAGCCCTCCAGAAGACGGACAAGGAAGCCTTGAAGAGGATCATGGATTCGTACACGTGACAAGTTGCAGCGCCCAGCCTGGCGGAATGAAAGGAGTAGGCAGGTAAGAGCAGGCATGAGCAATCCCAGACCACGGAAAAACCAGCCGATCCTGCCTGTGGATCGTGCCCGACCAGTAGGCCCTTAAGTGATCGGGAAAGCTGGATACTTAAGGAAATGAGGAACATCAAAGAGCAGGTTCGTCCAATAGCCGCCCGGCTCACAGAACTGGAAAAACGGATCAAGGACCCGACCCTTCACCAGACAGAGGACGAGCGCAACGCGGCATGGGCCAAACTGGAAGGTCAAATGGCAGGACTCCGTGAAGAATGGGAAGCGTGGCGGAATCGACTGGAGGAGGCGATCGAGCAGAAGCTCATATGCCTGGGCCACCGTGAGCCCACGTAAGTGACGCGCCGGGTACCAAACACGATCCGGGCGAGTCTTTCTCCGCCATAAACCAAGGGCGGAAATGTATCGACTAAATCCTCTCTCACGAATCTTCGCGAAGTGGGGCCGGGCTACCCGCAGTTCTCCGGCGACCCTCGGGGTTTTCCTCGACCCCCTATTGACTCCCTGATGTTTGACCAAAGGCAGTCGAAGACATTCGGGTTGACCTAGGCGCGTTCGATCAGGTATTCTATGGAACAGACAAGAACAGGCTTCTTCGGCTCCCTGATGACGGTTTTGTCGCCGGCGAGTCTCGTTGGGGATCGTAGGAAGCCTTTTCTGTTTCCTGCGGCCCATCGCCGGCCGGTCATAATCCCTAAGACCACGGAAAAGGGAAAGCCGCGGCATGATTTCGGTGAGCATCCACGTGGTGCATGAAGGGGAGTACGATGGAGGACCATGAGCACTCCACTGACGGTGGAGAGAGATTCAACTTCGGAAAAAATTGGACGTCCTTTCTTGATTCACTTAATGATGAGCGCATGGAGGCTGCCCAAGAATCGCTCACAGGGATGCTCGAGATTGACACCCTTAACGGAAAAAGTTTCCTAGATATAGGTTGTGGTAGCGGACTGTTCTCTTTAGCGGCTATGCAACTGGGAGCCTCTAGGGTCCATTCCTTTGATTACGATCCCGATAGCGTGCAGTGTGCCAAAGAACTCAAACGTAGATTCTTTCCGGAAGCGAGCAACTGGACTATCGAAAAGGGAGACGTCCTCAACGAAAAGTATATGCATTCTTTGGGAACATTCAACGTAGTCTATTCGTGGGGTGTCCTGCACCATACCGGCGATATGTGGAAAGCGTTGGAACATGCCACAATTCCAGTTGGAAAACCGGAAGGGAAACTGTTTATTGGCATTTATAATGATTGTGGAAGACGTAGCCGCTATTGGCTCAAGGTCAAAGAATTTTATTGCAGGCTACCAGATAGTTTGAAGACGCCTTACATATTGATATTTTCTCTGCAACTTGAAGGGGCTAGGATGATCTCCAACATGTCTCGAGGCAGACTCCCATGGTATCATTGGAAAGAATATTACCGGAAACGGGGTATGTCCTATTGGCACGATATCGTCGACTGGATCGGAGGATATCCTTATCAGTTCGCAAAACCTGAGGAACTTTTCGATTTCTACCGAGCTAGAGGATACAGGCTTGACAGGTTTCTTCTTAGCCGTGGATTCGGAAACAATCAGATGCTGTTCACTAGGCTCTAAATCGCCTTTTGAACAAACAGACGGCCCCCCCTGTCCGGGCCTACCTCCAGACCTTTTGCGAATGAGGTTTGTTGCCATCTGCTCAGGGACCTTTTGCTTGACCGCTCGCATCAGGCCTGGGCCACCGTGAGAACCGCCATTTGGATGAAGCCGAGAATCATCCATAACCGACAAGGAAGGGGTGCTTTTCCACCTTAAGAGTAGCCATCTCGTGCCTTGAAAAGGGGATGCGTTTCAATAAATCCTCATCAAGCATGAAATGACGATCACTGCGCGTGTGGCTCGTCGTCAGGTGGGCTCAGATCCGATCGATCACTCTACGCACGGAGCGGAGCAACTCTCTCATGTTGAAGGGTTTGCTCACCATGCCCTTCGCCTCCGAATCGAGAAATGTCTTTGCATCTCCTTTGACGGCAAACCCGCTTGCAATAAGAGCCTTGACCTGAGGGTTTATCCGCAGGAGTTCCTCCAGACACTGTTTGCCTCCCATCTTCGGCATAATGAGGTCAAGTATGACAAGGGCGATGTTCGATTGTTTTTGAGAGTAGACCGCTATGGCCTCTTTTCCACTTCCTGCCGTTAAGACCGCGTATCCTGCGTTCTCCAGAATTCGCCTTGCCAGGTCCCTGATGAGGGGTTCATCATCCACAACGAGGATCGTCTCAGCGCCTCCTACCAACCCGGAAACTTCATGTTCCCCCTCACGCGCTCGGTCGGCTGACCCGGCTACCGGAAAATATATTGAAAAGGTCGTCCCTTTCCCGACCTCGCTCTCACACGTGATATAGCCTCCGTGCATCCTCACGATGCCGAATACAGTGGACAGACCCAGGCCGGTCCCTTCGGGACGCGCCTTAGTCGTAAAGAAAGGCTCAAAAATGTGCTCCAAGACGTCCTGGTTCATGCCCTGCCCTGTGTCCGAGACCCTGAGGAGAACATGCTCACCGGGTGTCAATTGTGTATGAGTCCTGCACTGTTGTTCATCGAGAGTCACATTGTGTGTCTCAATGGTGAGTCTTCCGCCGTCAGGCATGGCGTCTTTCGCGTTGACGGCAAGGTTTATGAGCATCTGCTCAATTTGGGTGCAGTCTGCCTGAACAGGCCGAAGTTCTTTCTCCAGCTTCACTTCAATCTCTATCATCTTTGGGATTGTCCGATACAAGAGTCGTTCGGCCTGCATCACATCGTCATTGAGATTGATAGACTCCACCTTCGGTTTCATCCGCCTACTGAAGGTGAGAAGCTGTTGGACGAGGTCTGCACCTCGGTCGGTTGAATGACGAATTGCATCTAGCTCAGAAAATCTCATACCTCTTTGAGCAAGCTCTAGCTCCAGCAGCTCAGCATGCCCCCCGATGATCTGCAAGAGATTGTTGAAATCGTGTGCGACACCACCCGCCAATGTGCCGACGGCCTCCATCTTTTGGGCTTCACGAAGTTGATCTTGGAGTCTCCTTTTCTCGGTAATATCAGAAATGAAACCCTCAAGCTTCATCTCATGCGCTTTCTCGGAGCGCACTCCCACTCCACGTTCCCATACCCATTTCTCGTCTCCGGATCGAGTGCGAATGCGATATTCTATTTCGAACGACCGACCCTCTGCCAGTGCTTCCTGCACCTGAGTCCACACCTTCCGCCGATCTTCTGGGTGAATCAGGTCAGTGTAAGGTATTGTTCTATCGCCCACCAGATCCTCGGGCGAATATCCGGTAAGCTCTGCGCACCCTTCACTGATAATTTCCATGGTCCAGTTTGGGCAATTCTTGCACCGGTACGCCATGCCGGGGAGATTGGCCATGAGAACGGAGAGCCGGCGCTCGCTTTCCTTCAACTCGTCTTCAGCACGCTTGCGCTTGGTTATATCCACCATTACCCCAATCAATCCGGCCGCTCTTCCCGAGGAATCTGCATAGGTAGCTTTGTGAAATATTACGTCGCGCGTCGTCCCATCACTGCTCTTCACTGGACTCTCATAAACTTGGGAACCGGGGTTCTCGAAAAGTGCTTCATCCTGAGCACGGTAAACTTCGGCGAATCCTTGTGGAGCCACATCAAACACTGACTTTCCGATGATCTTTTCTTTGGGCAGTCCTAAAAACGCGCCAAAAGCCTCATTACATCCCAGATACACATGTTCCGTATTTTTGAAATAAACCGGCGCGGGGATTGCTTCAAGCATCGATCCCATGAGAGAAAGTTGATTTTGAAGCGCCGTCTCCGCCAATTTGCGCTCGGTGATGTCTGTATGTGTTCCGATCATCCGCACCGGCTTATGGTGCTTGTCCCGATCAACCAATTTTCCGCGTGAGAGAATCCATTTCGTTTCGCCGGACTTGCTGAGCATCCGGAACTCGATTTCGTATTCCGTTAACTTTCCGGACACGTAATCTCTCACGGTTGCCATAACTGGCTCGACGTCGTCCGGGTGAAGCAGGCTTTTCCATCCCTCAAACCCAGGAGGAAATTCTTCAGGTTGGTATGCTAACATTTCGTAGAATGCTGGGCTCCTATAGACATCGTCACTTTGAAGATCCCAGTCCCAAAGGCCATCGTTGGTGGCCTCCATCGCAAGTCTAAATCTTTTCTCACTCTCCTGGAGGAGCCTTTCCGCTCGCTTCTCTTCGGTAATGTCTCGAAATGCCAACACGACACCGATAATCTCCCCTTCTCGGTCGGTGATAGGAGTTCCGCTGTGCGCCACAATCTTTTCCGTGCCGTCCCTTGCGATGAGGACCGTGCTGATGGCATGACCGCCCACATTGCCGCGTTCAAGCACCGTCTGGACATAATTATCGCAGCGTTGGCGCGTTTGCTCGTTGACAACACAAAATACTTGCTCGAGGTGTTTTCCCTGTGCTTCTGCTTCATTCCATCCGGTGAGTTCCTCAGCGGCCTTGTTCAAGGAAAGGATTCTCCCATCAGTGTCTGTGCTGATCACTCCATCACCGATGGAGCCAAGGGTCACAGCCAGCCGTTCTCTCTCGGAGGAGAGGGCTTGCTCTGCCTGCTTGCGTGCCGTTTCGTCGCTATAGACTGCGACAATCTCCCCTGAAGGCAGTCTATAGACGAAGTTTTCTCTCCATCCCGTGATCCTTTCATCCTTGTACCGAGCGGTGGGGTGATGCTCCGGCTCTCCTGTCCGCCAAACACGCCGAAAGACATCGAAAAGCCCAAACTCCTTGACACCTGGGAACACTTCGAGCACGGTTCTGCCCATGAGCGAGTCTCTCCGTATCCCGTCTATCTTCTCTGCCGCCGTGTTGAAGTCCACGAACTCGAAATCGTTCCCCTCGTCTACGGCCCGGAATATGGCAACGCCATTAGACATGTTCTCGAACAGGTTTCTGTATTTGGCTTCGCTTTCCTTGAGTCTCGATTCCATTCGGTGCCTGTACAGGGCCATTTCGACCGTTCTTCCCAACTCCTCGGGAGAGACCGGCTTGGTGAGATAAGCATACGGCTCCGTTATCTTTGCTCGTTCAAACAAGTCGGTTGTCGTATGGGCGGTCAGATAGATGACTGCCGCGTCAAGCCGCGAACGGATCACGGCTGACGCCTCAATCCCGTCCATTTCACCGTCCAGTTGGATGTCCATAAGGATCAGATCGGATCGGGTCTCCTCAGCCTTCCGTACGGCTTCTTCGCCGGTCGTCACTTTTCCGACAACTTCGTATCCAGACCTTTCCAGACCCCTGGCCATCTCCTTGGCCAGGATCACTTCGTCTTCAACTATGAGAATTTTTGCCCGAGTCATCGTCTCCTCCTTTGTCCGGGTCGGATACTCTCGAACCGTATAGGAACCTCGACCCATTCGCGCTGCTTGACCTCAGTCCGTCTGTGGAGTTGCACCACGAATCACTCGATTACGTTGAACCATAGATTCGCCGCGATCTTCCAGTCGATGTTCTTCAAGATTCTGATACCGTTGTAGGTCACGATCTGGCCAAAGTCATACTAATTGACGGGACCCAATGATATTTTCCCGAATGCTGAGACGGCCTTGCCATTTGTGTGGTCCGACTGACGCTACCGGCCCAGGGGATGGTGCCTCTCATCACAAGAAGGTGACAAAACGACCTCTCAAGACACCCGTCCAACGCAAGAACCATCGATACGCTAGCGCAAAGGCCTGTTTTGTAATTGTTCTGAGCCTACCGCACGGCAGTGCCCCGAGTCAAGCGCAATACCCACCGGCGGCGATGAAGATTGATAGTACGACAGAAAAGAGGCTGAGCTTCACTATCCGGTGATGGATCGGGCAGGGGCACGCGGGGCCGTATTGGTAATTTCGGTCTGGAATTGACCCATGACACTGAGGCCTTGGAACTGAAGGGGGACAGGAGATGCACGGAGACCGCCGTGATAAAGAGTCCGGTCAAAATCTGGTTTGGACACAAAGGGTCGACAAGGCTCCCCTTCACCGTCTTGAGAAGCGTTACGTTGCGCCATGCCTCCACTATCCCCAAAAGCGAGGTTTTTCCTTAGTCCTTGTGCCTTTTTGCCTTTAGTGCCTACAGGATTCCCCTTATACAGCAACTGAGCCGGGATTTGAGCACGTCCTGACGAGACAACCAGAGCTATTCGGATGTGGCAGCCTGGGGAAACGAGGTCCAAAATATCCCTTGGGAGGCGTCCTGAAAGGAGGCGTGATACGCTTGACAAGGGATGGCGTGCGTTTTGACGGTAATGACCAAAGGCTTAGTTGCTGCCCTTGTTTGCTCCTTGCCTTGAATCCTTTTCGTCCTTCGCGCATCTAATTTAGTGAGAGACCCGAAATATCTGACATCAAGGGGTTTATCGTCATGGTGGACTACAACGAGGAGAAAGTAAGAGCTGAAGACGGAATTCCGGAAGGCGTTTCTTATATGGGCGAATCGCCGGAATTGTCGGCTGAGGAGTTCGAGAAGATGACCAAGGATGTTTCTTCTACCACAGTCAAGGAGCCGACTACCGACTCCGTTCCCGAGGTATAACACAGCGAAACAGCCAAATCTGTCTCTCCCGCCCGCTCATTCCATCAGACTCAGCGACAGCGTCCGTATCTTTCGCACGACTCGCACCAAGACTTTGATATGAGCAAAATCAGGACGCTTCGTCTGCCAGAGAAACTCTTTTGATAAGGGAATCTTTTCGAGCCACTCCCTGCCGAATGACCCGTATGAGCAGCTTCTCGGGTGAGGAAGGCCTGGCAAGGCCGTTCCGGCTGCAGGCCGTCCACATCAACAAGGCTGGGACGCCTTCCGCACATACTGTCGTAAATCAGAAAGAAACGCCATTATGCCATGGACGATACCGGCTGACAGGGAACCCGGAACCAAGAAATCCTATCCGCTTCATGAACCATGAGAAGAAGTAGCGGCACCCTGACGGCATCCGAATGAAGCTTGACCTTCTCCCTGTCCCCGCATACCGAGCAATTCCCAAAGGCGGTCACTGGGAAAAGATACCTTGCCGGTGGCGGAGCATGCGATTTGCCCATGTACATGGCCGGCCTTGGAATCGGGTTAAAAATGACATAAGGCAGCAGCAGAAGCACGAGCGAAAGTAATCCCATTCCCTCCTCTGCTAGCTTGGTAGAAGGCGCAGCTCGTTCTTCTTGATGTGCTGTGTCCCTCAGGAACGAGTGATCCAGCTCATCAATATAGATTTATGATCCTGAGCGACCGTGATCTTGTTTCTTGCCTCGAAATCTGGCATCTTCTCCTGGTAGTTCTTCCGGGCGTTCGTTCTCTATGGAGCACGCGAATGCCAGGGGACTCCCGCGTCAGAGCCTTGAGATTGGGTCAACTCGTCCCTAATAGGTCGAAAGGTCTGGGTGAGCGCTGGCGCAAGGGGGTCTCTGCAATGAGGAGCGTTTCGTGATAACTGAATCGAGTCCGGAACTTACGCTGGAACTGGTTGCTCTGGGGGCTTTGCTGCCCATTGCTACAGCCTTCGTGGAGAAAACCGCCTCGGCCTTCGGGCTGGCGCAGTCCGACGCGCTTTCGCTAACGTTGGCCACTGAAGAGGTATTTGCATATCTGTGCGAGGTTGGCGCCCCCGGACGGCAGGTCCGGATGCATTGCCGCGGCCGCGGCTATTACGTGGAAGTGGAGTTCCTTTTTCAGCCCAGGAAATTCAATATGCAGGGGTTCAATCTGGCAGCGTCCGCCTCCGTCGCCGGCGAAAGGATTACGGACGAAACCGGTCTCTTGATTGCCTCACGCATGGTAGACAGATTTCACTTTCGAGAAGACGAACACGGGCTGCTTGTCAGCTTGAGCAAGGAGAAGACGTACTCCAAAGCGGACGACTCGTCTTCCGCCGTGGTCAAGCCCTTGCAAGACTTCTCGATCCAAACCCCGGATGATGGTGAGCTGAAAGAACTGATTCGTCTTGCCCGTGCTTACTATCCCAAGCGAGTTCTTCTGCATGACTTCCTCTATCCCGGCAAGGTCGTGGACATGGCTGCGGCCGGGGTTTACCGGGCTTTGATCGTCTGCGACCAAGGGGGCCGCATCGGAGGAGGACTCGTCTGGAGATTCCAGGCCCCCAAGATAGTGCTGTGCTACGGTCCCTTCATCTTCGACCAGCCTCAGGAATCGGCCATGGCCCAAGAACTGGTGAACGCGTGCATCGGGGCGACGGCAAAAAGCGGTGCTGTAGGAATGATTTTTCGAAATCCGACGGCTCAGCTTCCAGCAGCCTACTTTCAATCCCTGGGATCGCTCACCGTGTACACTGAGGAAAACGGATCCCTTGAGGTTCCCGTTTACTACAAGCACCTCTTGGAGGATGAGGGAACGACGGTGTGGGCACATCCTTCGCTACAGGACTTTTTGAACAAGGAATATCGACGGCTTGTTTTCGCACGAGAGGTGCTCACCACAAAGGAGGAGGGTGAGCGCGGCTCGCCGTTTTCCGTGATATCGGCGGAATTCGACAAGGCTCAAGGCAGTGTCGTTCTACGGCCCGTCTGGTGGGGTGATGATGCGGAGGAGGCTCTCCAGGCCAACGTGAAAGTCCTTCAAAGGGAGCGTATTCCCAACGTATTTTTCCACATTGATCTTGGTAAGCCGTGGCAGTCCCATTTCGCCCCTGCAACGAAAAAAAGCGGATTCGTTTCAAGACTAGTCCTCCCATACTGCGGCAAGGGAGATATCGTAGTGTTTCAGCTCGCGCGCAACGGGTAGTTAAGCCATGCAGTTTGTTTTTGATCGACTCGTTCCCGGATACGTCAAGACATTCGAGCGGTATGTTCCCAGCAGACCCGATCATGAGCTGATGCGCTACTACGGGTGCTCCAGGCTGTTTCGTCTCAATAACAACGAAAACGCTTGGGGGCCGCCGCCCGCGGTCCGGGAAGTGTTGAAACAATTTCCACCTGAACGCGCTGCAATCTACCCGAGTGGGGACGCATTCTATCTGCGCCATAAGCTTGCCGAACGATTCAACAAGCACCCCGATCAGTTCCTGGTCGGCAATGGAGCGAACGAAGTCATAGGTCTCGTTATCAAAGCTTTTTGCGAGCGCGGAGACAACATAATTACCGCGGACAAGACCTTTGCCGTGTACGAATGGGTTGCACAGTTTTCCGGGTTCGAGACCAGGCTGGTACCGCTGAGAGACGATGGTTTTGATGATCAAGGCATGCTTGACCGGATCGACCAACGGACCAAGGTCCTCTTTCTGTGCAATCCGAACAACCCGACCGGGAGTTATTGGAATGAACAGCGACTTCGCGCTTTCCTCGATGAGATTGACGGCCGTCAGATGGTGGTAGTGGACGAAGCGTACTGCGAATTCGTCGAACAGCCCGACTATCCGGATGGGATGAAGGTGGTGGAAGAGTATCCCAATCTTTTGATATTCCGCACGTTTTCGAAGATGTACGGACTGGCAGCACTTCGGATCGGTTACCTGGCTGGCGCCTTGAAAGTGGTTGATGTGATACGCAGAACCTGTGTTGTCTATTCTGTGAATATGTTGGCTCAGGAGGCCGCTCTTGCAGCGGTCAATGAGGACGAGCACGTCCTGCGGACTCGAGAACTCATTCGCGAAAGCAAAACATTCTTGAAGCGAGAGTTATCTCGCTTGCATCTGCCCTTCATTTCCGGTGAAGGCAATTACCTGGTGGTCAGGCTGCCCATGAGCGACACCCTCATGTACCGAAAGCTCATGAGGCAAGGCATCATGGTGCGAACCATGACAGGCTTTCGATTTCCCAATCACATCAGGATAACCATTGCAAAGATGGACGCTATGAGGGCACTGGTTACGGCCCTGGAAGAAATACTCACGGAGCTACCGGCATGAAGTCACGACGATGGGGAAGCCCGAAAAAGCCGTGAACATCGAGAACACCTCCTTGCGTCCGTGAGCGGGCGCGATGATCAGCCGTTCGCCATCGGAGTTTCCGTCCCCAGATTGGATGCGCCCGACAAGGTCACGGGGCGTGAGAAGTATGCTGCGGATCACTATGGCACGGACTACCTCTGGGCTGGCGCAAAACGAGCCGGCGTGCCTCATGCCAGAGTGACAAACGTGGACGCTGAGTTCGCCAAGAGATTGCCAGGTGTACTGGCAGTGCTCACGCATTCGGACGTACGAGGAACGAATCGGCAACGGGTAGTGCAAAAGGATCATCCGTTGCTGGTCGATACGAAGGTCCGGCACTGCGGAGACGCGGTGGCTCTGGTACTAGCCGAGGACCGGGAGACACTCCGATCAGCCCTGAGTGCGATAGAGATTACCTTCGAGCGCCTGCCAGGCGTGTTCGACGCTGAAGCCGCCCTTGAGCCGGGTGCCCCCATCGTTCAAGAAAACCACCCGGGTGGGAACGTGCTTCTCTCGGATCGGCACGTTGTGGGGAGAGGAAGCGAGGCGCTTGCCGAATGTGATTTGGTAGTCGAAGCCTGCTTCAAAACGCCCCGACAGGAACATGCATTTCTCGAAACCGAATCTGGCTGGGCCCAGGTGCGGGAAGACGGAAGACTCGTCATCGTTTGCTCTACACAGACACCTTTCCACGATCGTACGGAAGTCTCGGAAGCACTCGGGATCGAGCTCGAGAAGGTTCGCGTGATCGCTCCGTATCCCGGCGGCGCTTTTGGCGGCAAAGACGGCGTTAACGTGCAGACGCTGGTGGGGCTTGCGGCTCTTCATGCAAAGGGTCGCCCGGTCAAGATGTGGTGGGATCGGGAAGAGTCTTTCCTGGCAGGCACGAAACGCCATCCCGCAACCACGTATTACCGGCTTGGAGCCAAATCCGACGGCACTTTCCATTGTATCGCCATTTTATTTGGATACCGGTCCGTCCGATCATTTGGGGGGCGTTGTATTGGCCCTTGGAATGGAGCATGCGGGTGGAGCGTACCGCATTCCGAACGTAAGCGTTGAAGGATGGTGCGTGTACACGAACAATTCGATAGGAGGTGCATTCCGTGGGTTCGGCGTGACGCAGGTGACCGCGGCGATCGAACAGACGGTAGACATGGTGGCCGAGAGGATTGGAATGGACCCGCTGATAATCCGGCGCAAGAATGCAGTGCGCCGCGGGGACAAGAACAGCATCGGAAAGACCCTGGTGCGCTCCACAGGCGTTGTGGAGTGCCTTGATACCCTGGAGAAGCATCCACTTTGGAAGGAACGGGAACTGTGGAAGGCTCAGGCGAGACAATTCAAACGAAGGGGAGTGGGGCTGGCGGCGTTGATGCACGCGTCGGGGTACGGTCCGGTTGTCCCGGACGTTGCCAATGCCAAGGTTGAACTCACCTCAGAGGGAAAATTCAGAGTCTTCTGCGGGGTCGTCGACATGGGGCAGGGCAATGCGTCTACGAACCTTCAGATTGCGGGAAGTATCCTCTCCCAGAGCCCGGCCAACATGGAGTTCGTTCTGCCTGATACTGATTTGACGCTTCCCAGCGGTTCCGCTTCAGCCAGCCGGTGCACGTATACGTTCGGAAATGCCGTCATCGGGGCGGCTGAAATACTCAAGGGTCGAATTCTCCAACGCGCGGCCGACCTGCTCATGATCGCCTCCGAGGAAGAACTGGCGCTGGTGCCTGGAGGCGTCAGACATCTGGTCACAGGGAAAGAGATTTCTCTGTCCTCTCTGGCGTCGTGCATGAAAGAGTCCGAACGTATGGCGGTGTTTCGCTTTCGAGCCCCTGTGGCGCCAGAGCGTTTCAATGTGGGGTATGCGCTCCGCTTGGACGGATTCCCGCATACGCTCTTTTCGTACGGAGCGCACCTAGCACGCGTTGAAGTGGACGAACTCACTGGAGAAGTGACGGTTTGCGACTACGTTGCAGTCAGCGACTGTGGGATGGTGATGAACCCCCAGATATACGCTCAACAGATCGAGGGAGGCATTGGTCAGGGGATAGGATATGCGCTCACAGAGGATTTCCAAGTCATGGAGGGGATCGTCGTTACGCCGGATTTCTCGACCTACCTGATCCCCACGGCGAAGGACATTCCGGAGATCCAAACCATACCGGTGGAACTGTTCGAGCCCAGGGGTCCGTACGGCCTTAAAGGCGTCGGAGAAATTGCGACCAATGGTCCTTTGCCGACAATCGCCAATGCAGTTTCGGACGCGTGTGGTGTCAGGATCGTTCACTACCCCATGACCCCTGAACGTATTCTCGCTGCGGTCAGAAACCGCGACAAAGGGACACGCTCATGAAGCTAACCTTTCACCTGAACGGGGATGAACAAGTAGTTGATGCGGCTCCCGACCGACGGGTCGTCGACCTGCTGCGGGAAGACCTAGGGCTAACGGGCACGAAGGAGTCCTGCGGATCGGGCGACTGTGGGGCTTGTACGATTCTGGTGGACGGTGAGAGCCGTGTGTCCTGCCTGATGCTCGCGACGCAGCTTCAGGGCCGACATATCGCGAGGATCGAAGGGCTGGCAAAAGGCGACGCTCTGCATCCGATTCAACGGGCCTTCGTGGCTGAAGGTGCCATTCAGTGTGGATTCTGCATCCCGGGTATGGTTCTCGCTGCCGTGGATTTGCTGAATCGGAATCGGTTCCCCTCCCGTGAGGAAATCAGGCAGGGACTCGCAGGCAATCTCTGTCGATGCACAGGGTACCGGAAGATAGTGGACGCGGTGGAGAATGCATCACAGATGCTCTCGGGCGAGGACACACCGTGAGACAGGTGTACCTACCCGAAACCTTTGAAGAGGTCTGGGGAATCCTAGACCGGGACAAGAGAGCCCGGATATACGCTGGGGGCACGGATCTCCTCGGACAGCTCCGCCACGGGCTGATTCAGACGGACTGCCTCATATGCGTGGAGAGAGTGGCAGAGCTTCAAGGAGTCCGCGAAGAGGGCGCGCAGATCAGTATCGGAGCCGGTTGTACGCACAGCAGCATACTCGGAGACACACTGATTTCCCGACATCTTCCCGTGCTGGCACGGGCACTGGGGACATTAGGGTCTCCTCCTATTAGGCACATGGGCACCATCGGGGGGAACATCGTGAACGCTTCGCCGGCGGGAGATACGCTCCCCCCGCTTTTCGTGCTGGAAGCTCGGCTGGTTTTACGGTCGAAAGACGAGTCCAGGACCATTCCCATCGCTGACTTCATCGAAGGACCCGGGATCACCGGCATAAGACGCGGTGAGTTGCTGCCCCGGGTTGTAGTGCCAAAAGCGCCCGCGTTTCGTATCCACCACTTCGAAAAGGTGGGCCGGAGGAAAGCACAGGCCTGCGCCATAGCGAGCCTTGCAGCCGTGGCGAGTATCTCGCAAACCGGCATCGTGGAGGAGATTCGCCTGGCATGGGGGAGCGTGGGACCCACCGTGATCAGGGCCCAGGAAGTTGAAAAGGCGCTTCAAGGAAAACCCTTGAATCGTGAAGCGCTTGCCGCCGTCATACCGTTGGTCGATCAAGCTATTTCCCCCATTGAGGACGCTCGTGCCGGTGCTGAATACCGGAGAATTGTGGCGGGAAACCTGCTGATCCGCTTGTCCCAATATTGGGACGACTACCGAGTCACTTCGACGCTTGGAGGCATGGAATGATCGTCGCCGGACGCACGACTTGCATATGCATGGCGCTTGTCTCCTGTAACGTCTGTGGTCTGGAGGAACGGCAGTTCCTCCCGGTATCCAGTGGTTGAGGCTTGCCCTTCATGGAAAAACCTGTCCGGCTCCTCACCAAGCAGTTCGTAGTCTACTGTGCCGTCTTATTCCTGACCTTCTGCAACATGGCCGTTTTCTTCCAGTTCAACGATTACTTGACGACGCTGCCGATTGAGGCCGGCTGGTCAAGATTCCTCATTGGAATCTTTTCCTTGACAGTGCTCGCTGTTCGCCCGGTTATAAGTCCGTTCCTCAATGCTGAGAACGCTCGGTTCTGGATTCTGGCAAGTTCCGGCGGCATTATCATCTGTCTCAACCTATACAGCTACGGGACCACGCTTGGGACCATGGCCGCTGTTCGGATCTTGCAGGGCGTCGCTAACGTGGTGCTCGCCACATCGGTCCTCAGCGGAATTGTGGCGGCCATTCCTGCTGTCAGGAGCGCGCAGGCCTTCGGCATGGTCTCCGTGCTCACGTTACTGCCCTATGCCGTGGTGCCGCCGCTCTTGAAACCGCTTTGCCAGCTCGTCGGGTCATTCGACGCAGTTTTGTCGGTTTTCGCCGGCGCCATGATTCTTGTGTTCCCATTGGCGCTGTTCTGGATTCCCGGCCATACTCATGAGACCAACAGGGACGACGTGCGTATCGGATGGGACGCTTTTGTCAAGAATGTTAAGGACCTCAGGGTAATCCTGTTGCTCGTGACTGCGCTTCTCGTCTGGGCATCGTTTACGCCTGTTTTCTATTACTTGAAGGGGTACGGCGAGGAGCTCGGCATCTCGAACGCCGGGTGGTTCTTCACGCTTTCTACACTGACCCAAATCGGTGTACGGCTGGCCGGCGGCCCTTTTCTTGACCGTTTGGACAAATCGAGATCTCTGGGCATCTCCCTGATCTGGTTGGCCGCGGCGTACGGTATAATGACTGGTGTTTCAGGGAGAACGGAATTCTACGCGATGGGTGTCGTTCTCGGAGTTAGATGGGGACTGGCCATGCCATTGCTTAGCGGTCTTATGTTCGACATATCGGCCCCCAAACTCAGAGCGCTGAACACGAATCTCTCGATGGAGATGTTCCAGGGAGGCTACTTTGTGGGTCCTGTCGCCGGCGGAGCGGTTCTTCTTCATTGGGGTTACTCGGCGATGTTCGTTACGGGGGCGGCCGTGTTGCTTGTGGCTTTCCTGTGCACAATCCCCCTTATGAGAAGGCAGGCTTCCGGTACGTGATCCGGTCGGGGCTCAGCATGTCTCGAAGAAACTGGATTGTCGTGACACCAAAGCGGAATTCGGCCTCAAAGGTCGTATGAGAGATAAGCCAATGGGAAGCCTTGGTGAGTCGGCAAGCGCTGGCGATCGAGTGAATATTCACATCGGTTTGTTCAAGGCCGAAGATGCGGAGGGTATTACGACACTCTTCAGGGATGTGTACGGGGATAGATATCCTATTCGGCTGTATTATTCTCCCGATGCGCTCACACGGGCGAACGGACGGGGAGACTACATAAGCGTCACGGCGCGGACGGAAGAGGGGAGGGTCATCGGGGTGCACCATCTGTTTCGCTCAGCTCTCAATAGGAATCTTTATGAGTGGGGGGTAGCTTTAACGCTGAACGAATTCCGAGGCCGTGGAGTGAACGCCCAGCTAGGCCGGTTCGTAGTGACAGAGGCAATCCCGAGCCTGGGAATCGATGTGTTCTTCGGCGAAGCGGTCTGCAATCATCTGCACACCCAGAAAATGGACGCCCGGGCCGGCTGTTTTGATGCCACCCTTGAGATCGCACTCATGCCCGCGCAAATCCACGAAACGGAAAGCAGGGCTGACGGGAGGGTCGCGGCGCTTCTCCAGTTCCGGACCTTCAAGAAGATGCCCCATCGTGTGTTCCTGCCAAAGGTGTACGAAGAGCAGCTCAAATTTACATACGCGGAATTGGACGATCAACGGGATTTTGAGGCTTCCGACGCTGCGCTTCCCAGAAATAACCCCAGTAGGGTGGACCAACAGATCTTCGATTTCGCAGGTGTAGCCCGAACCACTTTTCATGAAATGGGGAGGGACTTCGAGCAGAGGCTTCAGCAACTTGAGGATCGCGCGCGACGAGCCAACGTCGTAATCTTTCAAATCTGGCTTCCCCTTGCAGTTGCGACGGTGGGCGAGGCAGTTGAAATCTGCAGATCCAAAGGCTATTTCTTTGGAGGTCCGCTCATCCGCTGGTTCGGGGAGGACGGATTTCTCATGCAGAAAGTGCTGTGCAGCCCAGATTTCGAGCACATCACCCTGCATTCAGACCGCGCACGCACAATTCTTGGCATGGTGCAGGAGGACTGGGCCCAAAGCCCGAAGGTGTACAATAACGGAGCCACGACGGTTTAGAACGACCGGCTCGGGTTGCGAGGTTGACACCGAATAGTCTTGTTGCTACCATCCGGCGGGTTCCGATCCCGGATTGGGGTTTGTCGAACAGGTCGACGATTGCATTGAACCGCATCGTGAAGGGACCGCGTCAGGGGAGGCCTCGGTGAATCTCGAACTGAACAAACAGGACAACACAGCGGTTGTATCCGTGGAAGGGCGGGTCGACACGCTTACTGCTCCGGCGTTCGAACAGAAGATGCTGGAATGGATTGATGGGGGTGAGAACCGTCTTGTCCTTGACCTGAGCAAAATGGAATACATCAGCAGCGCCGGTTTGCGCGCGTTCCTCGTTACTGCCAAGAGGGCCAAGGCAAACGGCGGCGGACTTGCCTGTTGCTGCCTGCAGGATATGGTGCGGCGTGTGTTCGAGGTGTCGGGGGTTTCATCGGTGATTCCCGTCTACCCGAGTGCTGACGAAGCTCTCGACGCCCTATGAAGAGACTCGCTCACCCGCAAGTGGCCTCAGTGATCGTCCGATTCCAATTAGAGGATCTGTCCATTCTCCTGAGCCGTGTGGCGGACTGTGCCCGTGATGCCGGGTTCGCGTCACACAGGATCGCCGAGATTGAACCCGCTGTGGAAGAAATCCTGGTTAACATCTTCTCTCACGCATACTCCAGCGAGGATAGAGAAGTAGAACGACGTTGTACCACTGAGAGGGAAACGGGAACTGTCACGGTGGTCATTGCAGACTGGAGCGAGCCCTTTGACATCCTTGGGGTCGCCCAACCCTATCCTGCAAGTGATCTTGAATCTCGCCTGGTTGGCGGTCTCGGTGTTCGTCTCGTCAAGCACATGACCGATAAGGTTTACCATTGCCGGAAAGCCGACCGCAACGAAATTCGATTGGTTTTTCGGGGTCGCGCCGCCTGAATCGCAGCAATGCGAGCAGCAGGTGCCGAAAGAGTAGCCATTTAACAGCCGTGAGACGTCTGTCGTGGAAAAGCCACAGAAAATCAGACTGTTGGGCGGCCTCACTGGAAAGGTGGTAATGCTGGTTGCGGCATTCGGACTCGTCCTTGGGGCATTGCTGCCTTACAGTTACGTCTCTTCCAGTCGGATTGCCGTGCAAAACGCGGAAGAGCGGTTCCACAATCTTGCAGTGTATCTGGCTTCTCAGTTGATGATCGATCTTACCGCGGTATCGGAAGTGGCGAACGAGGTTGCACGCTTTGTTGAAGCCGCGAATCCCAATGAACCAACCCTGCTCGTTTTGCTCAGATCCGTCGTGCACAAAGGCGGCCACATTTACGGATCAACCGTCGCGTACGAGCCTTACGCCTTTTCCAAGGAGACCAAGGAGACCAAGGAGACCAAGGAGTACTCGCCCTATTTCTACCGGCGGGGTGGAACGTTACACTACATCCAATTGGGAAATGAACAATACAATTATCTCGCCCGGAATTGGTATGTGGAACCGAAAAAGAGCGAACGACCCACGTGGAGCGAACCATATTGGGACAGGGGAGTGGGAATGTTCTCATGGCTACATACTCCACTCCCTTCTTCTCTGCCGACACCCATGGGAAGCAGCAGTTTTGCGGAGTGGTCACTGCGGATCTATCCGTTGAATGGCTCACAAGACGGCTTAGAGAATTTCGAGCAGAAGAAAGCGGCTTCTGCTTCCTTGTTTCCCTTCGGGGCAACTTCCTGGTACCGCCCAAGGGTGAGTTCGCATCAGCAAGATCCCTCTTCGGTCTAGCCAAAAAGCTCGGCTGTCCCCAGCTTGAGGAAGTCGGCCGCCGGATGCTCTCCGATCCGTCGGGCTTCATCGACATAGGTTCCACACTGACGGACATGCCCTCTTTCCTGGCATTTGCCCGTGTTCCCGCGACTGGCTGGTCGCTCGGTCTTGTCATACCCAGAGATGAGATACTCTGGGAAGTAGTTTCCTTGTATAGAACCCAGGTGATCGTTACGGCCTTGATCCTCGTTGCAATGCTCGTGGTGGCAACGATACTGGCGCGCTCAATCACTCGACCTCTGCGTGACATGGTTGCAGCGACAGGGCGTATCGCAGAGGGCAATCTTGATGTCGTCCTTCCCGGCACAGAGAGCGAAGACGAGATAGGCGTTCTGGCGAAAGCCTTCGAGCACATGACAGTTGACTTGAAAAAATATATACGCGACCTCACGGAAGCTACGGCGGCCAAAGAGCGAATTGAAAGCGAACTGGCAATAGCCGCACGAATCCAGAGGTCCATGCTTCCAACAATATTTCCTGCCTACCCGGAAAGAGAGGATTTCGATATCTATGCGGTCATGGAACCCGCCAAGCTGGTGGGCGGAGATTTCTACGATTTCTTTCTCATAGATGATGATCATCTTTGTCTGGCCGTCGGAGACGTTGCCGACAAAGGTGTCCCCGCATCGCTTTTCATGGCGGTCACGATCTTCTTGATCCATGCGGCGGCCAGCAGGGGTGAGCCTCCACACGAGATCCTTTCTCTCTTAAATGAGCAGATGTGCCCGGGAAACGACAGTTGCACGTTTGTCACCGTCTTCTGCGGAATTATCGACCTGCGAACTGGTCAAATCGCTTTTTCCAACGCCGGACATGAACCGCCGTTGCTCACGGGAGGGGGAGCGGCAGCCGAAGAGTTTCCGGTTCCTGGAGCACCAGCCCTCGGAATTAAGCAAGATGCGGAATTCATGACCGAATCCATGATCCTCAGCCCACAACAAACGATCTTTGCGTATACAGATGGGGTCACGGACGCCCTGAACGAATGTCAAGAGATGTATTCGGAAAACCGGCTGAAAAGGACGATTGACTCAATTTATCGAGGAGATCCGAAAGCACCGGTAGGAGAGGTCTTGCGAGACTTGGAGCAATTCCGACATGGAGCCGAGCAGTTCGACGACATAACGCTATTGGCTTTCACGTATTGCCGGAAGCCAACGGACTGAGCCGGAACGGTACCGTGGTTATACCATTGCGGAGATCTTGGTTCCGCTGAACCGTCTTGGGCTGGTTCCCTGAACCCCCGAAAAAGTCTGCGTGCGTCGTCTTTCCACAAGAAGCGAGGTGGGGAGGACCGGCGTCGTGACGAAAAAAGAGCTCCTCCAGGTCCGTTTCTGAGCATATTTCACCGAGCGTTCCGCTGTAAAGCAACTTGTTCGCTCAACAGCAACTCCCCAAAGGAGGAAAAGGACCTTGACCGGTTGCGGCCTGGCGCCCTCGGAGCTGTCAGCTAGCGTGTCTCCGGCAGATGAGGTCCCATCTAGTACATCTCAACCCTCTTCGGTGCTTTCCTCATTGAGAAACTTGTTACGGGAGTCTCTCACCGATCTCCCGTATAATTTCCCGTATGTTCACCATGTTAATCGGCTTCTCCACAACCGCATCTACACCACTTTCGGCGATCTTTTCCGCTTCGGCTTTCTGGCCGCCCCAGCCCGTAAGGAGAATAAATGGGGTTTTAGAGACCTTTCGTTCGCTGCAGATTGACCTGATTCTCTTGCCGACCTCCCAACCGTTTGTCCCTGGCATCCCTAAATCACAGATCACAAGGTCAACCGGATTCTCCTTGAAAATATCCAGTCCCTGTTCACCCGAAGATGCCGTGACAACCACGTGACCCGATCGTGTCAAACCGGCTTTCAGAACGTCCAGGACGGCTTCCATATCATCTATCACGAGGATGGTCATGCGGGGACCGGAGACCTGGCCCGCGGTCTTGGTTTGCAGGGGTGGCTGTTCTACAAGAGGCAGGAGAATGGTGAAGGTCGTTCCTTTCCCCTCTGAGCTTTCTACGAGGATCTCTCCTCCGCAGTCTTCAATTATCTTGCGGCTGGAGGCTAATCCCAAGCCAGATCCGAGGCTTGCTTTTGTCGTGAAAAAGGGATTGAAAAGCCTCTTCATGTTTTGCTGGGTTATGCCGATGCCTGTGTCTTGAACTTTCAAAATCACTTGGTTCTCTTGAATGCCAGTCTTTACGAGTATGGTTCCGCCCTGAGGTAAGGCCTCGGAAGCATTTCTTATTAGGTTGACCGCCACCTGGAATAATTCGTCTTTGTCAGCTTGGACGAAACACCCATCCTGTAGTTCGGTATCCAGTGAGACCTCTATTCCCTGTTTCTCCGGTATGGATTTCCACCAGGTCTTGCTCATTTCAAGGGCTTGCCTCACAACATCAGATAGATCAAAACTTTCCTTTTCCAAGAGTTGGCTGCGGTCACTAATACCTGCAAAACTCTGGAGTTGTCGTACCGTTTCCGCTCCGAACCTGGAACTTCCCAATACTTTCTCCAGTGCATATTTGACATCAGTATAGTTGCCCGATTCTAGGTCGACGATAGCCAAGTCGAGGTTGCCGATCACGATCTGGAGCAGGTTGTTGAAATTGTGAGCTACGCCTCCAGCCAGGTCCGCCACAGCCCTGTAACGCTCGGCTTGCCTCAATTGCTCCTGGGCTTTCTTGAGGTTGGAAATGTCACGCCAAGAGGTCTCATACAGGATGCTTCCGTCCTCTGCCCGTCGCAGAGTGGAGGAAAGTATGCAGTCGATGACGGTGCCATCTTTCTTGCGGGCTTTCCACTCATAGTCCACAACAAAGCCTGTCCCGGCCATCTCCTCTTGCCATTTCACCCGCTCAGCCGGATCCGCCCAGATCAGGTTGGCGTTCTTGGCGAGAAGCTCTTCCCTGGTATAGTCCAGGAGTTCCGCAAAGGAGCTGTTGACATCAACGAACGTGCCGTCGGAGCGGCTGATGCTTATTCCGTCTCTGGAGTGCTCGAACAGATCGCGATACTTCTTCTCAGATTCTCTCTGAAGTTCCTGGGTGTGTTTGAGGGCCGTGATATCCATGCATATGCCTACCAGGCCGGCCACTTCACCGGAAGCGTCATAAAAAGGAGCTTTACTCGTCGAATACCATATAGTATTACCTTCCGAATCCGTCCCCTTCATTTCGTAATTCAGCTTTGCCTTTCCACTTGAAAGGATTTCCGCATCATCCTTCCGAAACGAATCCGCGTCCGTCTCCGAGAAAAAGTCGTAATCGGTTTTCCCCGGTATTTCGTTCTCCGGAATGCCACTCAATTCACTGAAACGCTGATTGCCCGTGAGATACACAGAATCCCTGTCTTTGAAATATACGTAAGCCGGAATTGACGAGAGCAAGGCTCGTTGAAGCTCATATTGCTTCCGTAGTGCTTCTTCCGCCCGCTTGCGGTCGGTAAGGTCAGTCATTACCGTGAGGAACATTTTCCGTCCCTGGCTTTCCACGATTTCTCCTGAAAAGAGTCCGTCGAGGATCGTTCCGTCTTTCCGTCTCATATTCAGCTCCACATTGGAGATACGGCCTTGCCTTTCAAGCTCTTCAGCCACAGCTTGCTGCATCTCGGGTTGAACGAATAGTCCCAGCTCTGCACTGGTCTTACCGATAACCTCCTCTCTGGTAAAGCCGAGTTTGTTGAGAAAGCTCTCGTTGACATCAACAAAACGCCGTTCGGGAATGCTGCTCACTGCCATAAGAGCCGGGTTGTTGCGGAAGAGTCTGTCGAATTTCTGGAGCGCCTCCTGCTCTCGGCTAAGGTCTTTGGAAATGCCGAATATGCAATCAAGCCCACTCCATTTACCGAACGAGACGCGGGACTCCGCCGGGACAAGGACACCGCTCTTGCTCTCCAGCGGAAGGGGACAGACGTCCCCTACGCCTTCGAAGAGTTCGGCGAATATCCTTTCAGCCTCTCCCCTCATTTCTTTTGGATGGAGATCAAGGACGTGCATTTCTCCAAGCTCATCAGGACCGTAGGCCAGTTTCCGAGACATGGCGGGGTTCGCATACAGGATCCTGCCGTCCCGTGTGACCACGAGGATCATGTCGTCCACTGTTTCGCAGAAAGCACGGAAGTTCTGTTCACTTTCCCGCAAAGCGGCTTCTGCTTGCCTGCGTTTGGTGACATCTCGAAAGCTCCAGACCCGTCCGACGGTCTCTTCTCCCAGCCGCTGGGGTCTGGAGTAGCGTTCGAAGATCCTTCCATCCTTGAACTCAAGAACGTCAAAACTCTCGGCACTTGGTTGGCCGTATAATTCTCGTACCTTTTTCAGAAAATCTTCAGGATACTTCAGTTGATCCAGGACGAATTCAAGTGCCTCGTCATCGCTCCGAGAGGCTACGACACGCGCGGGAATGTGCCACATCGTGGCAAACTCCCGGTTGTAGGCTACTATTTTTCCCTTCCTGTCCACGACAAGAATGCCGTCGGCTGTGGATTCGAGGGTCGCTCGAAGGAGGGAAAGGGATCTTTCCCTCTCCTCCTCGGTCCGCTTGCGCTCGGTGATATCACGGGAGAGCCCATGAACTCCAATTGGCATGCCCTTTTCATCTCGGATGAAGCTCATCACCGACTCGAGGCGCACGATGGACCCGTTCTTGTGCCGGTAATCGAGTTCGAGAATAATGTATTGGTCTGGTCGGAGCCCCTTTTCTCTCTCGATGCGTAATTCTTCAACGAGCCTATGTTTGGCCAATTCGTAAGACTCAGCGGTGAGCTGATCCTTTACGTCTTGCTGCGTCCGCTCCTCAGGAGTGAATCCGAGTACCTTCTCGATCGCTGCACTGACGAAGGAGGTACGCATGTTCAGGTCCACAGTCCAGAGTATGTCGTTCGCGTGCTCCGCAAGAAATCGATATCTGGCTTCACTTTTTCTCAGTGTCTCCTCTGCTTTTTCCCGCTCGGAGATGTCCCGTGCTATGGCAAGAATGACCTTCTCGCCGCCGATCTCGATGCGCCCCAGGCGAACATCCACGGGAAAGTCGCTCCCATCCTTCCGTTTGTGCCTCGACATAACGGTGGCGGGAATATGTGACAAAGACCGATCCTTGTCGCCGCGCAAAAAGGCGTCCGGATCCACGTCGTAAATGGACATGGATAGCAGTTCCTCCCTTGTGTAGCCGAGTGAATTGCAGGCAGCCTGATTGACGGTGAGAAAACGGCCTTCGAGGTCGTAAACGAAAATGGAATCCGCAGCGTTCTCAACTAGACTGCGGAAGCGCTCCTCGCTTTCCCTCAACCGCTTCTCCATCTTGTGCTTGTAGAGAGCCAGCTCTATGGTTCCCCTCATTTCCGAAGAGGAGACTGGCTTGGCGAGATAGCCAGAAGCACCTGTCAGCTTTGCCCGGTTCAGTACATCCTCCTCGGCGTAGCCGGTGACATAGATAACCGGAATGTCGAAGCGAGAAATAATCTGATGTGCCGCCTCAATGCCGTTCATCTCGCCCTTGAGAAAAATGTCCATAAGAACCAGGTCGGGATTCAACGCCTCAACTGTTTGAATCGCTTCTGCGCCTGAAGCCACAGGTTTTGCGACCTCATAGCCGAAATTCTCGAGAGATCCGGCCAGGTCTTCGGCAACGATTCTTTCATCTTCTACGATGAGGACAAGGGGAGCTGTCATGATAGACCTCCTCACGCAGCAGCACCTTCGAGCAGCCAGAGGAGCACTCGTAGGAGCTTTCTAATAATAGAATACCCTTATAACAATAGCGAGTCAAAAGATTCCTGATGAGAAGGAACTAGGATGAGAGCATGCCGCGGCCCTCGCTGTTTGGTGATTGAGGACGGGTGCAGGTCCCTCGATAATCTCGCTGCCCCTGCGTGGACACGGATACATCTCGGATAATAGTATGGCGTGTAGCACAGGATCGAGTACGGAAGGGCCTCGTCTCGCAGACGCTTGGGGTGAGGTTGGAAGTGAGGGATCACGGAGACCCTTTCCAGACCTTCTGTCAGATAGATCCCGGGGACTTCCCGCCCTTGTGTCTCCGCGTCCCCCGTTCGACATTTCCATTGAGCCGACCGACCTTATCCGGGAGGTGCCCGCACGTCGCTACTCGTCCGATCGTGGGCACAGAGTCGGACTGCCAAAGAAGTGCGGCCGAGCTGGTCTCGCGACGCTTCTCTCTTGGTAAGCACATTTGGTGCCAAAGGGACGCGGCGTTGCGCAGATCGGCGGAGGCAGTGAGAGGGGGCGCATCAGGAAGGCCCCGTTTTCTTCGTCGAACCTGGAAACTCCCGAATACCCGCAGCAGAGCTGTCAGTTTTTTTTACAATCTGTCAAGCTCTCCAAAGCTGCCTCAAGACGTCCCACGAATCGAACCCCGTAATTCCTGACTGGACAACAGACCTGAGTGGAAGCTTAGTGGGCTCTCACTCGGCGTGGAGAGAAAGCTGAAGCCACCTCAGGACAGGGCGGGACTATAGGTGGAGTGCGTTCCCGGAATGAAGGGTCCAATTCAACGGCCCATCCGATAGTGATTCTCCGCACATGGTGAAGAGGACACGGGATCGGACCTGTGTGTGAGGCGGTTCCCCGGAAATACCTGCAACGCGTCCACAGCAATCCTATCTGTGGCAAATGAGTTTTCTTCCAACTCTTTCGTGAGTTGGCATCGAGCTTGCATAATCTGAGGAACGTGGAAGAGGACGAGCGGCGTGCTTTGACTGCAGATCGGGAAATACGTTTCCACATGCACGACTCCATACGTAGGGAAAAGCCACAGAGATATCGAGACTTCGCCCTGCGGTTCTTCCGCTCGGTCTCCGGAGAGCCCAGGAGGGAGCCTCTACCCAGGTTCAACGGCCCGCGGAGGTTTAGCGATCCAGCGCCCTTCGCCGGCTGGGCGGGAGCGTCCGAGAGACACGGA
This sequence comes from uncultured Syntrophaceae bacterium, assembly GCA_964497585.1. Classification (GTDB taxonomy): domain Bacteria; phylum Desulfobacterota; class Desulfomonilia; order Desulfomonilales; family Desulfomonilaceae; genus CAZCDS01. The sequence goes on along the minus strand of CAZCDS010000035.1, from coordinate 4,232 downwards.
TATGTACGAAACAAGACTCTTGCTGGTGACTGACGACAAAGCCTACGTCGAGACTATTCGAGACCGCCTGTCCGACAGGTATATTGGCATGTTCACCGTCTCCGGCACGGATCAAGCCACAAAATGGCTTGATCTGATGCCGGATATCGCTCTGGTTATCCTGGACGAGGAGACGGTCGGCACGGACACACTCCGCGTCCTGAAACAGATGAAGACATCTCACCCGCTGGTACAAGTAATCATGATGGTACCACACTCGAGGATGGAATTAGCCGTCGAAGGCATGAAACAGGGCGCCTGCGACTATGTGACAAAACCCTGCGGACTAGAGACGCTATTGGACAAGGTGGAGGAAGCCGCTCAAGGAAAACGCCAGCAGCACAACAAAATACTTGCAACCGTAGCGCAGATCCTTCGGAAGGAGTGGGAGGTATAGAAAAATAGCGATGCAGAAGGGATCACCGACGTCCACCCGGTTCCCATTGAGAGTTCCTCAAGGACGGCTCAGTTCAATTATCTGAGACGTTCCCGTATTGTCTTACGAAAATTAAAACCCCCTGATCATCCGGGAAGAAGATGACATCAGAGACCGGTTCCCGCGATGTACGCCAGCGGTGCTCCGACGGTCCTCGTACTTCGTTGTTCCAAGAGTTTTCTCCTTGGTTCGGACCAGGAAGTCTCCGACCCTTTTGTTTGCCGATCGGAAAAGGTCATGCGTGTCCGAGGAGCCCCTGTTGCTTCTCTGTTTGCAGCCTTCTTCTTGTGGTGGCCACTTCTACAAATGGTCGAGATAGTGAATTCCCCCAAGCTGACTCATTTGCCTCAGGATCCAGTTGCGCCGATGAAACACATACCCAGATGGGCCCGCCACATTGAATCGCTTGGGATTGGGTAACGCTGCCGCCAGAAGAGCCGCGTCAGTCCTCGACAGCTTGGATGGGGACTTTCTCAGCAAATACCTGGAAGCCGCGTAAACCCCGAATGTACCGCGCCCGAACTCCGCAATATTTAGGTACACTTCCAATATACGGCGCTTTGACCAGATCAGTTCTATGAGAATCGTGAAGTACGCCTCCAACCCTTTTCTGAAGAAGCTGCGGCCCGGCCACAGAAAGAGATTCTTGGCCACTTGCTGGGTGATTGTGCTTGCTCCCCGGAGGCGTCCCCCGGACTTCCTTTCCTCCAGCGCATCGGAGATCGACTCAAAGTCAAAACCCCAGTGGTATGGGAACTTCTGGTCCTCAGCGGCTATCACCGCTAAGCCCACGCTCGGGGGAATAGATTCATAATCTACCCATCGGTAATGAATGGCGGGGTGCTTTTTCCCGGAAAAAAATCGAGCAAAGTATGTCTCCACCATGAACGCCGTCATCGGTGGAGGAATCCAGCGGAAACAGACCACCAAGGCGATGGAAAAGAACACAAAAGCCAGCAACAGGTGTCTAATGACAATGCGGTACCGAGAAATTCCGCTGATCATTGAATGTCCCATTCCGGCTGTCGTGAAAACTCGACGATGTCCTAAAAAAAAGAATCCCGTCTGTCATGGAGTCCGGGAGTGTGCCGCCGTCTCGATGGTGCGATGGACGAGTCTCTGCCGGAACCCGGACAAAATTTGCCGCTTCTTCCTTCCCGAGATCCCACAAAGCCAAAACCGGGGTCCGTTCCGCCATACGTGCCCCTCGCCTCCGATCGTACCTGTCATGCCGGATGAAAGAACGAGCACGTGAGTCCCTTCGAGTGAACTCCCGAAAAGCTCTTGGACCTTCTTCCGGTAGCGCTCCCGGACCCGAGGCGGCGCAGTGACTCCCTCCCGGACATGATGGCTATGATAACACCGGAGCTCTCGATGAGCCAAGGCGAATTGACTCAATGTCAGATGAGTAAGAAATGGACCGATATTTTGCCCACGTCTATTCCACCTGTCAGGGATGCCAGGAGGCCGTTGCCCTACAGATGATATGCTAAGGGCATGAGACCTGTCAGCGGCCGTTTCAGGGCATCCGCTTCCAGGTTCGGTGGCGTGCTCCCATCGTACGGTGTGAAGCGGTGGCCTCTCAAGCCGTCCGCTCAAATCGCGCCACGATCCGGTTGTGAAGAGTTGTACGGCCGTCTCTTGTGGCTAATGCTCGTTGATGACGGCTGTTTCCAATTCTCGTTGGCGAAGTCCTTCACCAGTCTTTCAAAGAAGCTGGCCAGGTCCGCGGTGCGGACCCCAAACAGACCATGGAATCGCAGGGATTCGTAAAGCCATCCTCCTTGGCGCAATCCAACACCTCGTTCCTCCTCGACGTGCGCGACTTCAGTACTGGGAGCGGTCGATCGAAACAGTCTGCGAAGGATTATCGACATCTCCACCGCAGCACCATGGCTGAAAGCGATGATTGACAAAACCCAATCCGGCTTGTCGCTCTCAACCAGGATACAGCCCTGGGATTTGAGCTTGGAACCGATGGCGGCCTTGATAGTCTGTCCCCTAAAATCGTGGCAAGCCACTTCCACTTTGATCCGTACCGACTCGGGGAGGGTATCCTGGGATTTGGCTCCTCTTCGGCGATCATCCATGTGAAGCACCGTTGCATTCCGTGAATCCGACGTCGTCTTTCTCTCACTCATGGTTCCCTCATTGAAGCTTCAGGAAAGGTTCGAGGTCTCCCGTCCTTGACTGGTACCCTGCTGCAAATATGACGACCGGCCTTTGGTCCGGATCAGCCGTGGATTTCGGCCGTCTCGTGTTTCGATGCACTGACGACCAATGCTTGTGCCCACGGCTTTTCCCAGGAAGACGTCAGTTCCCGGAGGCGTACAGGCCATTCTTCTAATGGGGCTTATCATTCCCGTGCCCCTTGTCGGAGCTCCTGACAATGGATCTCTTCTCCACACCGGTGGTAATTCGGTTCCGGGTCGCCAATGATGCCGGTTCCAAACTGAGACATCCCTGCGCAACAGCGGAATCCAGCACGGGCAACGAGCGCAATGCGGAATCGACTGTATTTTGGTCTGGGAGCCCACAGTCAGGCTTTGGAAGCAGCTCTAACCTGAGCCGATGACCATTGGATTGCTCGGTGAGAGTTGCCGTATAGTTCAGGACTTCAGGGAATTCAAAGAGAAGCTCGTCCAGGTCTTGGATGCCCAGCCATTCTCCTGTCGGCAGGCGAATCATGTCTTTCAGTCTCCCTCTGACCGTGTCCATCCGGGGAAGCTCAGTGCCCCACGGGCACGGGGCGCTCAGGAAGCGGCTCAGGTCTCCAGTGCGATACCGGATAAGCGGCATGCCGGTCCGGGTCAACGTTGTGAACACGACCTCACCGGGCAATCCGAATGGTCGGGGTTGACCGGAATCCGGGTCTATAATCTCGAAATAGAGGTCGGCTTCCCGCAGGTGGTACCCCCCGAGGGCCTCACATTCCACCCCTCCGCCAAGTCCCATTTCGGTGGTCCCGTAGTGATTGAATACGGTACAGCCCCAGACGTCTCGGAGTTCGCGAGTGATCGCGGAAGGGACATAATCCGCACTCAGCAGAATACTCTTGATCAGGCCTGTCGGGATCTCAGCCGCGCGTGGGTGCCTTGCAATCGCGAGCACCTGGGTGGGAATGCCGACGAGGCAATCCGTTTCCCACCGACAAATGTCTTCAATTGCCATTTCCGCTTCTTGCACAACGCCATGCACAATGCCTCGGACATTCATTCGCTCGAGCGCTTTCACGAGCAGATCGCCCACACTCCACGGTCGATCACCCTGCATCAGGATGAGGACCTGTTGCTCCGGTTCAACCAGCGCGGTCATGCCGTGGTGGAAGAAATCTGTGGTGAGTTCCAGATCTTCCGCGGTGAAATAGACCCGTCTCGGCTGATTCTCCGGGCCAGACGCGAAAAGCGTAACGACTCTCTCAACTTGGCTTTGGGAGACGCACAGGAACTGAGGGTGCTTCTCCCTGAGGTCGTCGGGGGTCGTGAACGGAAAGGAAGCGAGATCATGTAGCGACATCAGATTCGCCCCGCTTAGCCCTGCGAGGTGATCGCGATAAAACAGACTTCTTTCACACGCGTAATCGATCGTTCGCCGAAGCAGTTCAAGCTGACGGCTGCGGATGTGCTCTAAAGTGAGCCGGTCAGTGGCTTGGACGCCAATCTTGCGGGCAATCCATGTGTCCAGCGGAGTCGTTCTCAACCGTTATTGTCCCCCTCGGGGAATGGGAGAAAAACCCTCGCCTTTAGGCGAAGACTTC
>CAZCDS010000034.1:0-67867 GCA_964497585.1 uncultured Syntrophaceae bacterium | reverse complement strand
ATGAGTTCTTCAATGGTGGGCAATATTCAGTACCTATCTGATCGCAACTTGGTATAATACCACTGCGTGGTCAAACCGGTATATGGGATCGCTACCAAAAACCACTGTCTGCTCTCGCATAGAGTCCGGTTAAGAGCAAATCCTGATCGCCTGGGGCGAAGTTCTATGCGCTCTGGCCGTCACTTGACCAGACCGCTTGCGACCAGGAATTCCCGAGCCACCTCGGAAACGGACCGTTGTTTCTCGTCAACTTCGTAGTTCAGTTTCTGCATGGTGGCATCGTTTAGTCTTCCGCCCAGCTCATTGAGCGCCTTGTGCAACGCGGGGAATTTCTCGAGAATCTCCGTTCTCACGACCGGTGCGGCATAGTAAGGCGGAAAAAAATGCCGGTCGTCGATCAGAGGCTTCAATTTGTACGCAGGGATTCGTCCGTCCGTTGTGAATGCGCAAACAACGTCTACCTCGTGCCGCGCTATCGCTTGATACATGATGGCCGGATCCAGGTCTCTGACCTCACCGAACCCGAAGCCGTAGGCCTTTCTCAGTCCCGGATAGCCGTCCGACCGTCCCGAGAACTCCGCGGTCCAGCCCGCACGTAATCCGGACGCGGAGCGTTTCAAATCAGAGATCTTCGTCCATTGATGCTTCTCTGCATCAGCCTCCCTGACCGTCAACGCGTATGAATTGTTAGACCCGAAGGGTTTGAGCCACTGCGCATGAAACCGTTTCTTGTAGATCTCGTTTACGGTTCGCAGTGCTTCAGCCGGGTCGTGGATGGGTTTCATTTTGAGGATGGCCACAAGGGCCGTCCCCGTGTATTCGGGGTAGAGGTCGATCTCCCCACGCGCGAGGGCCTCATGAGTAATCATGGTGCCGCCGAGGTTGAATCGACGTTCGACCCGAAGTCTGGTCCGGTATTCGATCCATTGCGCCATGATCTCGCCCAGGATGAGCTGTTCCGTGAAATTCTTCGAACCGATGCGGATCGCCTGTTTATGAGTTCCGGTTTCCGTTCGGCTCCGTCCCGCACTTGTATTCCCTCCACTCACCGCGAGAATCCCCGCCAGCAGGAGGATCAACGGTTGTGACACAGCGAGCACCTTGAAGACTTTTACCAGAGGCCTCCTGGTGGCGGTGAGAGTCGGCGTCATTCCCCATTGGACGCCTGCAATGGAGAAATCTATGAGGAGCGCCAGCAGAGCCGCTGGAATGGCTCCGAGAAGAATCATTCGCGTGTTTGAGAGGGCAAGACCTCTGTTGATGAATTCGCCGAGCCCGCCTGCGCCGATGAACGCGACAAGCGTCGCGATGCCGACACCCACCACCGCCGCGGTACGGACACCCGCCACGATGATCGGCATCGCCAGAGGAATTCTGACCATGCGGAGCTGCTGCAAGCTGGTCATCCCCACCCCGCGGGCTGCCTCCACAATCTCTCCGGGAACCCCTTCCAGGCCGGTAACAGTGTTGCGCACGATCGGTAGCAACGCGTAGAGCGTCAACGCGATCATCGCGGGTAAGACCCCGATCTTGTTCAGGAGGGCCAGAAGGATAGCCAGCATGGCAAGGCTGGGGACGGTCTGCAGTATGCCTATGGCTCCCAACATCGGAGCCTGCACGCGACGATACCGAAACGCAATGATCCCGAGCGGTATGCCGACCACTATTGCCAAGGCAGTGGAAAGGAGTGTCAACAAAATGTGCTCGCCCGTCCTGAGCTGCAACTCGGGGAGACGAGCCATGACAAATGGTATCCATTCCACGGGAGGTCACAACGCCTTTGCAAAGGAGGCCAGTTGTCTGGCGGGTTTCTGGATCAGCTCTTTCACCACGGGCGTGGCAGGATCTTGAAGCAGCTCTTCTCCTGTTGCGACTTGTTCCGCCTTTCCCGCGTGCAGGACTGCAATTCTGTCCCCGAGCCTGAACGCTTCGACGATGTCGTGGGTAACAAAGACGATGGTCTTGCCGAGGCGCTCTTTAATGTCGAGCAGCTCCTGTTGGAGATTATCGCGTGTTACCGGGTCCAGGGCTCCGAAGGGCTCATCCATGAGCAGGTATTTTGGATCTGCGGCTAATGCACGGGCTACTCCCACCCTTTGTTGCTGTCCGCCGGAAAGCTCATGGGGATACCTGTGGCCGTACTCGTCCGGGGGAAGACCTATCATGCTCAACAGAGAATCGGCTCTCTCTCGCCTTTTCTCAGGCTTCCATTGCAACAGTTTCGGGATTATTTCAACGTTTTGCCGTACTGACAGGTGGGGGAAGAGACCTATCCCCTGGAACACGTATCCGATGGATCGCCGGAGCTGGGGCAGGGAGACATCTTTTACATTTCTGTCGTCAACGGTGATCTCGCCGCTCGTGCACTCGATCAGGCGATTGATCATCTTCAGGGTAGTCGTCTTACCGCATCCGGAGTATCCGAGGAGAACCAGGGTATCTCCTTCGGCAATGTCGAGCGAAAGATTCTGGACTGCGTACGTGGCCCCGTTATCGAAGGACTTGCTTACGTGGCTGAGCCGAATCATTTCTGAGACTCATCCCGGAGGCGGCCTGTGAGTATCCGCCGCCCAAGCACGACCGGACGAGTGACATACTTTCGCGGCGTCGATATGCATCTTCACCTTATCTCTGTCCCGCACGAAGAGGGGAACGGCGGTCGGTGACACCCGCCCACAAATAACTCAACCCTCTCGCTCTGGGAGAGGGTCGGGATGACACGAGAACTGTGCCCCCTTTGATGTGAACTGATGCTACGCAACCCATTTGGGCCGTTCAGCCCATCGAGCGACATTTTTCCGTATCGGCTCCGGATGTTCGAACACGTCCAAGAAGAGCTTGTGGAAGAGACTTTCCTCCGCACACCGGAGTTTGCTCTGCGCGTTTCTGCGTTGATATTCACGTGCCTCTTCCGGATCGATCATTCCTTCAACCACCCTTTCGAGGAGATTCACGGTTCCGCTTCCTTCGTCAAACTGCTCCTTTTCACGCCAGAGGATTTCAGGGGGAAGCAGATCTTCAAAGGCCTTTCTGAGGATCCATTTTTCCGGGCCGCCCTCGCCTGAGAGCTTGAGTCTCGGCGGTATGCGTTGGCCGAGGAGTATCATTTCCAGGTCCAGAAAAGGCACCCGACCTTCAATCGAGTGGGCCATGGTCATCCGATCGACCCGCTGGAGGTTGATGTTGTGAAGACTCTGCACGGAACGGCGCAGCTCTCGCCCAAGCAGGCCCAGATCGTTGATGCCCTTGTAATAGGTGTACCCCGCGAACAGCTCGTCCGCGCCCTCACCGGTCAATATGACCTTCACGTAATCCGCGGCAAGTCGCGAAGTGAAGTAGCATGGGATCCCGCTTCTTACCAGATCCCGGTCAAAGGACTCCAGATAGTAGATGATGTCAGGAAGCTTCTCTCTCAACTCATCGGCAGTGAGCACATATTCATGGTGGATGGTATCCAGATGTCGAGCCACGGTCCGTGCCGCTTCCAGATCATGGCTCCCTTCCACGCCGACGGTGAAGGTATGGAGCGAATCCATATGCTGGCGGGCCACCGCGGCTATAATGCTGCTGTCGACTCCGCCGGAGAGAAAGGCGCCGAGAGGCACGTCACTCATGAGGCGCTTGGTGACTGCACGTTCCAGGGTTGACCTCAGTTCGCGAATGAAGTCCTCGACAGGTCTCTCTTCCACGTCGACGGCAGGTACCGTGTAAAAGGTGGAGAATCCCAGCCTGGTATGAAACGATGTGCCCGGAGGAAATTCCTGCACCTGCTCGCAGTAGGGCGCAAGCGTTTTGAGCTCGGACGCAAAGCGGAAAGCGCCCTCTCGCTCAGCGAAATAGAGCGGTTTGATGCCTATCGCGTCCCGGGCTACAAAGAGATCGGATCCGTCGGCTATGGCAAAGGCGAACATGCCGTCAAGCTCATTGACCAGCGATACACCGTGCTCCTCGTAACCGTGGACGAGAGCCTCCGTATCGGAATCCGTCAGGAACGTGTGCTGCTGAGTCAGGTTCCGTTTCAACTCACGGAAATTGTAGATCTCGCCGTTGGCAATGACGACCTTGGAACCTGATTCATTGTAGATCGGTTGATCTCCTCCGGTGGGATCCATGATGGAGAGGCGCCGGTGACCGAGTATGCCTGCCGCACCTTCAAAAGTGCCTTGCGCATCGGGACCCCGGTGACGCAAGCTCATTAACATATCGTTCAGGTCGGGTCTCGTGTCCTCGCCCCAGACGCCTAGTATTCCGCACATATTTCCTCATCCTCCGGTTGGTGTTCACTTATCGGCTAGAGCAACAGCCATTGGCCTACGGTCTCGACCGCCTTGCCCGTTCCGAAATGCTCGGTGAACAGGTTAAAATAGTGGAGTTCCTCTTTGCTTCGAATTATCGGAAACTTGCGCTGCGCCTGCGCAAGGTCCGCGTCGGAAATCTTTTTTTCGAAATAGGCCGGGAGAAGGTCTGCCGAGCCTGAACCCTGGGAGAATTCCTGCTTCGGCCGCCATACCACCGGCTCGGGGATGTCGTTCTCAAAGGCCTTTCTGAATATCCATTTCTCGATCTTGTGATCTCCATCCGGATTGATCTTGTATTCCGGCGGCATGGTCAGCGTGTACTGAAGCAATTCGCCGGAAATGAGCGGGGCCACGACCTTCACCCCGTTACAGTGGTTCATGCGATCCAGCCTGAGCGACGCGTTATTGTGCAGAAAGCCCATGCACTGCATTTGCATGCAATGAAGATCCTCCGGCGGACAATCCTTGAGGTAGGTGTACCCGCAGAATATCTCGTCACCTCCCTCGCCCGAGAGGAGGACCTCGATCCCCTCCTGTCGAGCCCTGCGCGAAATCAGGAAGTTGGAGGCGGAACTGCGTACCAGCGACGGGTCGAAGGATTCCAGATGGTAGATGACTTCCGGTAATGCCTCGACGAGTTCCTCGAGTCCTACGACGACTTCGCAATGGTCCGTGCTGAGGTGAGCGGAGACGAGTCGAGCATTTTCCAGATCCTGGCACTCGCCTGTGCCGAGCGCAAATGTTCGGAGTCTGGCATCTTCGCCGAACGCATCTCGGTAAGCCTTTGTCGCGACCGTGGCGATAACGCTGCTGTCAATTCCTCCACTCAGCAGGCTGCCCGTCGGACGGGAGAAATCGACGCGACTCACCAGGCTCCGCTCTATGATACCGCGAATGTCCCTGATCGTTTCGTCAACGGATCGGTTGGAGGGTTGCAGCGGATCCGCAGGCAGGGTGGCGAAGGGAGTGAACTTGCCGCTGCTGTCCATATAGTGCCCGGCAGGAAACTCGTGCACGTCGTCGGTTGCCGCGAGGAGGCTCTTGAGTTCCGAGGCCAGGTAGAGCGTGCCGTTGCGCCGGCCGTAGAAGAGCGTCTTGATGCCGAGCAGGTCACGTGCGGCAAGGAAGTCGTTTCCATTGGAGATGACCAGGGCGAAAATCGCGTCGCTGACCTGGGAAAGAAAGGCTGGTCCCTCGGTTTCATAAAGTCTCAGGAGAAATCTCTCTTCCCGGTGCGGTCCCGCTTCGACCCCGATTTCGGAAGCGAACGGATCGAGGTTTCCTATTTGCCCGTCATAGCAAATCCTCAGGCCTTCCGGCGACGATCCCACCACGGGAATACCCATGTCGATCCTGTCGGAACCCACATCGGCTTTCAGATAGTTCTGAGCCATACATACCCGTCCCGACTTGAACGCGCCCCGCGCATCGCTGCCTCGGTGGGTAATTTTCTCCAGCATGCGCTGGACGATTTGGTCGTCAGGTGCACCGTAACCGAATGCGAAACCGCCCATGTGAAACTCCCGGTAGTGATCCTTCTCCTGGGACTCTCTCCATCGTGGAACACCGAGGCGAGAGCCGTTACTTACGAATTTCGAACACCCCCACCAATCCGTGTCCCATGCCTGAGCCCGGTTGAAGTTCCATCTCAAGTTTACGAAGACAATAGCCGAGCATGGGCTCAATGAAGTTGGCTCGCACGTCGCACCATTGAACGGATCGCACGCTGCGCACGAGTCGATCCATCGCCAGCTTCGCTTCTTCAAGCGCATCTGGCGTGTCCTGCGACGATCCGGACGAGACCCGATCTTGATCCCCGCGGCCGTCCATGGATGCCAAAACGGACTTGGCATGAGCAACCAGACTGTTGCTCGCATGGAAGAAGGATTGGAAGAAGCTATTGAGTTCGTCGAATCCTTCAAGTGGCACGTAATCCACGATCAGCGAATCCAGATCCGTGCGACGGCTGTATTCGAAAAGGGAATTCACCGCCTTCCTGAGCTTGGGGCAGTGCCGGTTGTAATCACCGGTATCCATGTGTCGTCCGACGAAGATCGAGCGATCAAAAAACGCCAAAGGTACTATTTCGGCGCCTGAAGCATCGGCCGCGGCACGAACCACTGAGGAGATCTCATTCCGGGTCATCAGTCGCAGGGGGAAGGAAGATACTTCCACCCCGGAGCGCTCTTCTTCCGGATAGATGTACGAGATGCGGTAGTCCATGAAATATTCTTGATCGAGCGGGTTGGGCCACAGTTCCTGCCACTCGTATGAATGTCGGCCCAGCCAGTCGCCGACGAAGATCGCGCGCTCCGATGCGTGCGCCGCGATATCCGCGATGATCCGACTCGCCTGATCGTCATGGAAGTGCGACAGAGTGCCATAGCCTGCGAAGTAGAGATCGAAGGGCGGCATACCGTGCACCGTCGAGGGCAGACCGTCGGACAGATCCCCTTGAATAAACCGGGCCTTGGAATTGGCACCATGACATGCTTCGGCCTGACAGATGAGGTCTTCGTTGATGTCCAACCCGACATAATGCTCGACAAGATCCGGGGGCAATGCGGTCCCGGAAACGTGTGAAGACCAGTCCTGAGCCTGGGGCACACGGGTCAGAAGTTCCAGTCCGTCCCCGCTGCCGCAGCCAAGGTCCAGAATGCGAACCCGGTCTTTGAGGCTCTTGCGATCCGTTATCGGATCGCGGAACGCGTCAGCCAGAAAGCGTACGGTCGCCTGATCTTCCCAAAACCGTCGCACATTATCGTACTTGCCCAGGAGCCCTTTCGGCTTCTCGTACATCCCGGTGCGAGCGGCCTGGAAATATGCTTCTTTCTCGGCCATGGTCGAATTCCAGCCCTTTCACGCGGCTTGCAGCCGTTTCAGCACATCGATTGCCGAGAACGCGTCCGCGCAGAACGCGTCCGCGCCGATCTCTCCCGCGAACTTCTCGGAGGTAGGAGCGCCTCCGATCAGGACTTTCACCTGATCCCTTATACCCTCATTGTTGAGGGCGTCAACAACCTCTCCCATGACGCGCATGGTCGTCGTGAGGAGGGCGGACAGACCGAGAAAGGGGGCGCCGGATTCCTTTACCGTTTGGACGATCCTCTCCGTAGACACGTTGTTGCCCAGATCGATCACATCGTATCCCGCGCCCTTGAGCATGATGGTAACGATGTTCTTCCCGATGTCGTGGAGGTCTCCGTAAACCGTCGCGATAACAAATTTGCCCTTGGATTCCACACCCGCGTCGATCAGATGGGGTGCCAAAAGGTCCATTGCAGCTCCCACACATTCCGCGGACGCGAGCATGTCCGGGATGAGATATTCTCCCGACTCGTATTTCTTTCCGACGATCTCCATGGGGCCGCTGAGGGCTTCCAGCACGATCCTCTTGGGATCGACTCCCTGCTCTATGGCCTGTTCGACAAGTTCGGTCACCCCGGGCTGTCCTTCCAGGGATTCCTCTATGCCTTCGTCCTCAGCCTCTACACGTCCTTGGATGACGTTGAAAGCGATCTTCTCCAGGAATTCATTCTCATTCATCTGTCGTATCCCGTCTCCTTATTCTCGAGTGCTCCTCGTTTCCAGCTCATTCCGCGGACTGACGCAGGCGAGGCAAAATGCCCGGGACTTCTTCGTAGATCCGGTTTACGGTCCCGGAATCAAGATGCGATCGCGGTTCGGCCTCGATTTCTTGAAGCCTTTTTACAGCCTTTTCCAGAACCCGGTCATGACCGTCCTTGCTGTCGAATCGATACGGATCGGATACATCACCGGCATGGATTGCCTTGCGCGCGTGCCGAGCGAAAAGCCGATGCTTGGATGCCATGACCTTGCGTATCGTCTTGAGAGAATTCTCGAGGTCACCCTCCTGTATCTTCGGATCCCTGAGACAATGCTTGATCTTTCCGATTTGTTCGTCGTCAAGCACCGCCTGTAGCGGAGAAAAGACATTGGTTCGGTCGAGCAACCCGAATGCGTAGTGAATGTACTGCGCGCCGCTCATGGCCACGTAAAGGTGGGTCAGGAGCTTCTCAAACGCAGCCTGCATTCCGGGGACCTTTGCGTCTCCAACTCCCGCGGTCGAATAACAGGGTATCCGGTAGGAGCGGGCCATCTGTACGCAGTCGATGTTGTACTGGTTGAACTCCGGGCAGCCGTACAGATCATGAAGATCGTCCATGCGCGCGCGAACCGGCACGCTGCCGTAGAGCACGGGAGCACCTTCCCGGATCAATTGGGTCAACGTGATTCCCGCAATAACCTCCGCGTTGATCTGGGCCACCATGCCCGCTTCCTGGATGGGAGCAGTGGACCCGCCCTGAGGAGACGACGATATCACGAGGGGGAGTCCCGTCTCAACAATGGAAAAGACTTTTTCCGCGGTGTCGTCGACCAACTGGAGGGGTGACTTGAAGACGCACGCGATGAAGGAAATAATCGGGTTGGCGATCAACTCCTCAGCCCCGCCTGCGATGATCTCGGCCATGCGTACCACGTGCTTGAGGCTGTCGAGATGGGTCAGACCGGCCTGCACGTGCTTGGTAATATTGTTGAGACTCGCGAAGAACTTGTTCACATCGTGCGTCTCAGGGCTTATTTCCTGGTCCTGGACATTGACGGGACGGATAAAGAAGTCGAGGTGCTCCAACCTATCGCAGATGTGGGCCGCCCTGGCAAGCAGTTCGGAATCCCCGCGACGCTCATGGTGCACGGGGACCGTGACTTTCTTATCCGGCGAGGAGACATTCTGATATTCCTCGAGATCCGTTTCGAGCCAGATATTTGTTTCCGATCCGGTTCCGAAGTAGATCCTCGGAACGTCGGTATCCAAAACCAGTCTATTCTCGGGCTTTCGTGCTCCCAGAGTTATCTTGGAGGGAGTCTTGGCAAGAGCCTCGCGCACGAGCCCCTCGGGGAGGCGGACTCGCCAACAGGCCGCGGGTGAGTCTGGGTCTTCCGAGACGTCTGCTCCGTGTTGCCCATAGAGCCTTGCGGCCCGCTCATTGAAGCACCAGATACCCGGGTCGGCGAGGATCTCCATTGATGCGTGATCCAGTGCGCGTACCTGGGTTTCGTCCAATCTCTCGTAAGGTTTTACGACGATACTCTCTCGAAAGATGTCAATCACGTATAGCTCCTGATAGCGATGCATATCCGAATAGGGTCAGATCCGCCGTCACCCTGTCAACCCCTGAAGGCCCTCATGTATTTTCTGCAATGCCGGTCACGCCCGAGGAGCACGTTTGCCGTCTTCACGGCAAGCATCAGCTCGCGGTCCAAGGGGTCGGCAATCGCTGCGTCGAGTCCGGCGAGCGCGGCCATCTGGAGGAACGCGCAATTGATGCGGCCCCGCTCGGGCAAACCGAATGAGATATTGGACAATCCGAGTACCGTCTTTGCTCCAGGGAATTTCTCCTTGATTTGACGAATCGTCTCGAGTGTCACGAGCCCCTGGTTTATGTCGGTACTGATAGGCAACGCCAGTGGATCGAAGTAGACCATCTCCATCGGAAATGAAGCCGACTCACACGCGGCTGCTATCTGTGAGCACGCGTTGAGACGCTCCTCAGCGGTCGGTGGGATGCCCTCTTCATCCATGGCAAGCCCCACCAACGGAGCCTCGAAACGTTTTGCCAGAACCACCACATCTTGCAGCGGTCCCTGTTCAGCCTTGACCGAGTTCACCAGGGCCCTCCGGTCTCCCTTGGCCTTGAGACCGGCCTCCAACACGGTTGGATCCGCGCTGTCTACGCAAATGGGTGTGTCAAGCTCATTGACGATTGTCGCCACAGCCCAGGTCATGGAGTCCACCTCATCCTCTTGGGATCCCAGGCCCGTTCCCACGTTCACGTCAATGTAGTCCGCGCCGCCGCTTGTCTGCTCACGTGCGAATTCAAGTATCCCGCGGGCGTCTCGGTTCTCAATGATCGTCTTCACGCGCCCCAGCGTGGCGTTGATCTTTTCTCCGATGATTAGCATGTCACGTGCAACCTCAAGACAGATGGAGGACCGAGGAGTCGATTCCCGGGATTTCGGCAGCGATCCGCCCAATGACTTCCTTGGGAAGAACCGATTTCGCTGGAGCGTCAAGTATCTCCCTGGCCCTTTTGGTAGCTCTGGTCCAGGCGTCCGCGGATCCTTGTTCCGTCCATCTGTCGCGATTGTCCCGATCACTGAGACTCGGTGTATAAAGCTCGGATCGCATGAACCGGCGGGTGTGTCTGTTGGAAACGAAATGCCCTCCGGGCCCGGCCTCCTTGAGCACATCGAATGCGAGCGTCTTGTCACTCACCCGAATGCCCTCCACCGCTCGCATAGCCATCCCGAGGATGTCGTTGTCAATCACGAGTTTGTCGTAGGAGGCGGTCGTGCAGAATTCCAGGAACCCCGCGGCATCGTGTATGAAATTGCCCCCGGCCAGGGCCACCATCACGCTTGTCATTGCAGACTCGTAGCCTGCCTGCGCGTCGTTCACCTTGGAGTCGGACATGCCCGCGGTGGTGTAAATGGGGAGCCGGTAAAATTGAGCAAGCTGTGCCGCGCCCGCATTCAACAGACCCATTTCGACCGCGCCGGAAAGATACTTCAGATCTCTCATGTCGGTTATGGACGCGACGCAGCCCGCCAGTACCGGAGTTCCAGGACGTACGAGCTGGGTAAGCATCACTCCGGCAAGCGTGTCGACGGTCCAGACTACCAGGTTGGCCGCGAGGGTCACCGGTGCGGTGGCGCCGCACAACGGCTCTGAAGGCACAACCACGGGTACGCCGCTTTGGGCGGCTTCCATAGCGAGTCTGCTATACTTCCGATCGAGCTTGAACGGGCTGATCACGCAGGTGACCATGGAGATGAAGGGACGTTCGCGCAGCTTTTCGGGTGAGCCGGCAATGATCTCGGCCATCTTGACGACATCCCGAACGCCCTTGACTGTATAGACGCCTCCCATTACATGTTTCAATGTGTGATTGAGGCCGGCCGCAAAACGATTCACGTCGACTCGGCGCTCCGGCAGCTCATGGGGATAGACGTTGAGCATGTACACATGGATGTTGTCCAGACGGTCGACAAGACGTGCCATGTGCATAACGTCCGCGAGCGTTGACGGCCTACGTTCTGTCTTGCCCGGCTCCTGCACATTCAGGGCCGTTCCTCCCGTACCGGTGAAGACCTTGCTCCCGGAGATCTCGCAATCGAATCTCCCGTCCGGCTCTCGACCGCACAGCGTGACCGTGTCCGGAGCTCTTTGTGTCAATTCCATGACCAGATCCGGTGAGAGTTTCACCGTGGCTGTCGACTCGTCGACATCCGCGCCTGCGGCCTTGAAGAGCTCGCGGGCCGCGGGAAGGTTAACCTGAACCCCTACCTCGGAGAAGACGCGCAGCACTGTTTCATGAATCGCTCGTACATCCTCCGTACTTAGAGGTTTATACCGCGCACCGTTAAGACTTATTCTGCCATCCATTGGTACAGTCCTTGCCTATGACGTTATGTTAGGGGGTTACTGGAGATTCGGTGATGTGACCCTGCGTGAGAAGCAGTCGTGTTTTTCGCATATCAGACAGGGATTTGAGCGGACGCGGGATACGGGGCCATCAGCAGCAAGTCCGAAAACGCCGGAGATCGATTTCCTCGGCTTCATCAAGGCGGAAGGCGAGAGCGAAACCCCGATTGACCTGGTCGTCACCATTCTGAAGAGGGTGATTTGTTCACGGAGCGACCAATCACAGTAGCCTGGGGAAAAGCGCACGGTCGTGCCAAGGCCCAGTTCCTGGGTGTGCTCATCCATGGCGTCTTGAAAACGATCCACCGTATTCTCCACGCACACAGATCCCAGCGCATCGACGACGTAAGCTTCCGACAAGCGACCTCTCTCCGTCAGCCGAGAGACATGATCATCGATTTCCCCTCCCAGGGTGGCTACGAAGCAGACCAGTTGCTTTGACGAAGACATGGCCCAGCCCAGCTTTCTACTTCGCAGGTACATACCGTCGGAAAGCTGAACCCCCTTTCGGTCCACCGCCCGAACCTCCCGCAGTGAAAAGACGATCCGAGGGCTGACCGATGAACTCAGACGCCGAGTCCATTTTTCCACCTTGCGCTTCGTAGCTCTTGTGCCTTTTTTCTCAGGCCCGCCCCCCAACAATCTGAGAACGTCGTTACGGGGGAATTGCGGTCTGAAATTGAGTACAGTCACCTCACCAGACAGTGGAGTATGTTTTAAGATTTGTGGTAGTCTGAGCAATTGCGCCTCCCTGACCCTTGCGTGAGCTTTCTGCTGGGATGATCCTGCGTGAAAAGGATTGAGCTAAAACTATTTTAACAGAATAGAGTACCGTGTCAAGCGCTGCACTCCGTCTTTTCTCCGAAGGATGCCCCGCAGGGAAGGATGGTTATGAAAAGTGGCTACTTAGGTGGAATGATCACCCAGCATGGCAACGAGTGTGGCCAGACTCTTGACAATCCTCTTCGTTTCTTCGACATCGAGCCTGTTGAGGCCGTCGACCATGCGGCTCGGTATGGGTAGCGGGGCCTCCTCTGCCAGGGATTTCCCCTCATCGGTCAATTCGATGGTGACCACGCGTCGGTCGAGCACACTCCGCATCCGGGTGACCAGGCCCTTTTCCTCGAGCCGGTCTACGATGCCGGTCGCGGTGCTCGGTTTGACCATCATGTACTTGGCCAGCTTGGAGGTTGGGAGGGGACCGTACTCCTGGAGGGCTAAAAGACACGTGAGCTGCGGCTGGCTGACCGCATATTTCTTGGACAACTCCTTGTTGAACATCTCGTCCGCTTGTCCGATACGGCGCAAGTACCATGCGATCCATCGTATGGAGTCCTGCACTGCCTCGTCTACGAATTCCTGTTTGAACTCGTTGCCCGAGGACCCTGTTTGCTGCTGACGCGTGCCGGACTGATTTTCTCTCGTGTTGTTTTTTCTCATAGGGTTTTCCGCACCACCTGTGGCCAGATGTACAAGGTATTAACGGGTTTCCACAGAGGTCGTTCACGCGGCCGATGACTGGATTCCCGGAAACGGGGGACCGACTCGGGGTTCCCCGTGAGCGCCGCTCGGTGCCCATCGAGATGACAGCATACGTGGTGCGGCGGGCCGTGTCAACGGACCCATCTTCTCGGTATTCACCGATGATCGGCCCGGGTGCTCGAATGCTCGACTCCGAGAAGAAGGGTCTTCCCGAAAATAGAGAATTTGATATATGGTGGAACCTGGAAACCAAAAACCGTGCCCTGATGGATCGATTACGGAAGACAGGCACGCCTGTATCAGGAAAGGAACCATGCTACTCAGACCGGATTGCATTACGTGTATCCTCAAGGCGTCTGTTTCAGCTATCAGAGAGCTGACGGCCGACGAGCACACGATTCGAGAGGTGGTGAGGGATATCCTGGAGATCCCCTCGATCAGAGGACTCGACTGGGGACGGACGAGTCCGGAAGTGTTTGAGATTGCTTGTGGAAAAATCACCGCAGGCCTCGGCAATCCCGATCCCTTCAAGGCCGTGAAGGATCGTCAGAACCGCAAAGGGCTGGAGCTGTACCCCTCCCTGAAAAAGTTGGTCGAGGAGGCCCGGGACGCCCTGTACACTGCGGTAAATCTAGCCGTGATAGGAAACTCTCTCGATGTTCTCTGGTCCGATGGTTCAATCGACGTGGAGCCCATCATATGGGAGAAGCTCCAGAAACCCGTCTCCGAAGAATGCTTCCTGCAACTGCGAGACCGGCTCGCAGAGAGTGATCTCGTAGTCTATGTCGGAGACAACTCAGGAGAAATCGTCTTTGACCGGTTGCTCATAGAAACTATGAACAAGCTGTTCAACACCGAAATAGTATTCGTCGTTAGAAACCTCCCGGTTCTTAACGACGTCACGGTTGCGGAAGCGCGCGCCGTTGGGATGGACGATGTAGTGAAGGTCGTTGCAAACGGCATCGACGGGCCGGTACCCGGGACGATCGTGTCAAGGTGTTCGCCGGAGGTGCGGGATTACGTGGAGCAAGCCGATATTATGATTTCTAAAGGCGGTGGAAACTTCGAGTCCCTGGAAGAAGAGAAACAGCTCTGGGACAAGATGTTCTTTCTGCTGATGTGTAAATGTTACCCGTCCCACAGTTACTTCAAGACGAAAATGTATGATCCGATCCTCTCCCAATGCAATCGCGGTACCGCACACTGAGTGAGGGTAAGCCTTCACCATGTGCACACTGCTCTGCAACAGGCATTCCCCCTAAGGTTATTCGGGGAAGGCTCCAAGAGAGTCGACCGTGTCACTCTTATCCTCTCGGCTGAAAAACGCAAAGAAATCCTTCGGGTATGCACGATCCAAGTATCTCGTCAACGTGCTTCGGGCTTGGAGAGTGGATAGCCGGGCCTTCTTGACGATCCTCCCGTCTTCATCGGTGTAATAGAGAATCCCGACAGCATTGCCGGGATTGGCATCCCCGTGAATCGCGCGAACACAGCTCGCCAGAACAAGCGCTTTGGCAAGATCCTTCGTGCTGATATGATGGCCGAGAGCGTACACGAGGTTTCCGTCTCTTCGAATACCGAAGGCGCTTCGCGTGGCGATGAACCAAAGCGGGCCGGAGGTGAGATTAAGGACCCACTTCGTCTTGGGAGTCTTCTCCGACTTCTTCGAAGCTCTTGGCGCCGGCCGTCTGAGCACCGGTCGGTCCTTGTTGAGCAGGGAGCCGAGTCCGATTTCCGCGTGCACTTCCCTGCCTCTTTTCATGATCGACGTGACGACCTTGCCGCGTCTTACGATCAGGTGTTTCAACTGGCGTGCGTCACGAACCTGAGAGAGGGGAATGTTGTCGTTCCAATCCAGGATGTCCACCATCCCGTCCTTGAACAGGACGATGGACGCGACGCCGTCGGCCGGTTTCTTTAAGATTTTTCCCCGGCAGATGATTCCGCCGCGGCCCGCGTGCCTCGTTTGCCAAAGGCCGTTGGTTATTGCCAGAAGGAAAGGTTGCTCGGACCGTTCAACCCTGGACGGACACTCCCCGCGTTTGTGCTCACTGGATCCCAGGTAGAGTCGCATGGAAACGCGTCTCATGTCAAAAAGAAGCATGTAGACGATCGCGTTGGGAAATCGGGAGCTGGGCCTGTACACGGTCCGATAAATAACGGGCAGACCGTTCGCTCCTCTCGGCATGTCCTTCCACTGCCAAATCCCCTCTCCAGCCAACTTCGGCTCGGTATACAACGGAGGAATGTTCCTGAGTTCGATCTTGCGTTCGGGCACGATCTCGGCCTTGCGCTCGACGCTGCCCCCGGATTGGATCTTGGATGCGAGCTCGCTGGTGTCCTCTGGCTCGGTTCCTTCCTGAGGCTTGACAACGTCCGGCTGGCTGGCCCTCAGCATCAGGACTATGTCCTTGTGACCTTTCTCCGCGGCCCACCGCAACGCGGTGAAGCCGTTTCGTTCCGTGGAGCGCACGTCCGCTCCCTTCTCGAGGAGCAGTTTGACGATCTTCGTGTGGCCTTTTTTTGCAGCGAGTATCAAAGCGGTTGTTCCGAAGTCGTTAGTTGCATTGACATCGGCACCGTGGGCGAGCATTTGTTCCACCCGCTCTTCATCGCCGGCCCGGACGGCAGCCCAGAGCCCCTCCTCGATCGCGTTCAAGGCGTGAGCGTGACTGAGAAAAATGAGCAGAATAATCGCACCACACCACCGCAAGTATCGTGCTTTGCAGTCGTTCACATAGACGAACCGTCTGCTTTTTCCCTTCATCCTAGGTGACCCAAATTTACTATGTGCGGAAGCCCGTGACAGCCGATTTCTAAGCAGCGCCCCGACACTGCCACGCCGGCCCCCGAAAAGGACAGAAACGGGCAGTCGGGCGGCACGGGAGATGACGAAGGCTTCCCCGTGAACTCCACCGGAGAAATGGCGTCAGTTGCTCGGAGGGCTATCGAGCACGATTGTCTCGCCATGTTTGAGTACGCCAAAGGCTTCCGGCCGGAGCCCCTTGCTCTTCACCGCCTGGGAGAGTCTCCTTGGGGGCTCGTCCAGAGGCTCGTCAGTCAACGGAAAGGTGCCCCAATGGATGCCAATCGATTTCTTCGAATGTACATCCGAGTGAATCTGCACGGCCTCCTCTGGATTCACGTGGTAGAACTTCATGAACCACCGCGGTTCGTACGCGCCGATGGGGATCGCCGCCAGATCGAAGGGTCCCAGTCTCTTGCCGATCTCTTTGAAGACCGGCGAGTACCCCGTGTCACCGCAGAAGAAAAACCCGAAGTCATTCGACCGGATCGCCCAACCGGCCCAGAGTCTCGAATTGCGGTCAATGACGCTTCGTTGGCTCCAGTGGTGAACCGGAATGCAGATTACTTCGAGGCCGTCGTAAGCCTGCTTGTCCCACCAGTCTAACTCGACCACCCGGCTGATACCGAGGTCGGTGAACCAGGCTTTGAGGCCCGACGGTACAAAGAACGTCGTCTCACGTCCGCCTCTGCGATTATGGAGCGCCCTAACGGAAGGCTCATCAAGGGAGTCGTAATGGTCGTGAGAGATGACCACCACATCGATCTCGGGAAGCTCCTCGAGCGCCAGTCCCGGTGGTACGACCCGCTTCGGTCCGATCCATCGGAAGGGTGACGCGCGGTCGGAAAACTGGGGATCCGTAAGAATATTCTTCCCCGCGAGTTGCAGGAGAACCGTTGCGTGGCCGATCCAGGTCAAGGTGGTTTTGCTGCGGTTCGCTGCGAGGAATCCCGGATCGTTGTCGGCTACCGTGAAGCGGTGTGTCTCGGGAGGAGCTGAGTCCTGCCAGAGCCGCCTCCAGCGCCATTTCAGAAAACCGAGGAAACCCGGATGCTCAGACTCGTGGGGATTGCGGAAGCCGTTCGGCGAGTGATGTGACTGGCCGGGTCTTGATTCCTGGGCATCGCAGCTCAGGCCGGTCAACCATATCATAATAAGGATAAACACTACCTGCAGCGAAAAATCCGACCACCCCTTCACCATACAGCCCTCCCGAATGAATAGCCACGCCGAGGTATAATCCGTCGCAGCCCGATCCGTTTACCTCCCTGTGCTGCGCGGCTTTCCGGTCCGTCCTGTAAATCTATACCAGGACGAAACGATCCCGCGGCTGGCTTGGATGCTCCGCTTAAAAGCCCATTCTATCGTTTCCGGGTCCTTGGCTGCGTCGGTGCAGAGCTTTCTCGGGCTCGGCTTCGCGCCGACTCGACCCAGGTCGAGTCTGTCCGCGTCCCAGCAGGTGATGACGGTTATGTCCCCGTGCTTGAGCCCCCTAGCATGGTCTGCACACGCGTGAGCGAGGAGTTCGAGATCCTCGTTGGTGAGGCGGATCAAGCCTCCCTGAAGCCTCCGAAGGAATTCTGCGGCCCGTGCCCCGTGATTGCGGTCGAAAAGCTCGTTTCGACGCTTTGAATCGTGCAGGAACGCGAAAAGCTCCACAAGGTCGCGCCTGGCGCCCGTGCGTTCGGCCAGCCTGAGCCCGTTGTCTCTGACCCTGAGGAAATGGCCGATACCGTGATTTCCTTCCCAGTCCAGCGAGAAACCGTTCCGAATTGTTTCCAGAAGCTCCTGCGAGATCACGTGCGCTCCCTTTTCCGATCGACCTTGCACCACGTGGGCTGAAGTCCGTACCGTCCGGATAGCTGGTTCCTGAACGTTTGAGTCTCTGAGGGTAGCCGGTTTTCTCGCTCCATGCAAGATCTCGCGCCATTGCCGAAATCTGGAAAGAGGTTCCAGGCTGTGCAATAATCGCTGCCATCGAGCAGGCTTTGTCGGGGCCCGCACGTAATGCTCACTGAGCCCCACGTTGTCGTCGGCCGGTCCGGTCGCCCGGTATACCCATGTTTTCTCCGACCACAAAAGGCTATCTGTACGTGGCTCTTGCCGCGCTCTTTTGGGCGTCGTCCGGGACTTTGGCCAAGGTCCTCTTCCGGAGCGGAATCACGCCGCCGGAACTGGTGCAGGTGCGGGTGACGCTGGCCTCTGTGCTGCTGGGAATCGGTTTTCTCATCTTCGCAAGGAACCTCCTGACCATCCGTGCACGGGACATAGGATATTTTTTTCTCCTCGGCTGCGTGGTCATGGCCGCACTTCAACTGACCTATTTCTACGCGATCAGCAAGATTCAGGTCATGGCAGCGATACTCCTCCAGTATCTATCTCCTATGCTCACGGCGGTTTTCTCCATCGCCTTCTGGGGCGAACGCTTGACCGTTTCCAAGATCGGTGCCTTGATCCTTGCGCTCGGAGGCTGCTACCTCGTTGCGGGAGGCTACAATCTGGAACTCCTCCACATGAACCGCCTGGGGATACTCGGTGGGCTCGCATCCGCGGTGTGCTACGCGGCGTACTCCCTGCTCGGGGAACGGTCCATGCACCGATACTCCCCGTGGACTGTAGCCTTTTACGCGCTGTTGTTCGCCGCGGTGACGTGGCAGGTGATTCTGACTCCCTTCGGGTTTCTGTACGAGTCGTACAGTCTGTTCCAATGGATGTGCATCATCTACATAGTCGTTCCGGGAACCATCGCTCCCTTTGCCCTGTTCTTCCTTGGCATAAATCAGATCCGTTCCACCAGAGCCATGATCACTGCTACCTTGGAACCTATCGCCGCGGGAGTCATGGCGTTCCTCTTTCTCGGCGAACACCTTGCAGCCCTGCAAATCGCCGGTGCGGTCCTCGTGGTGAATGCGATCGTTCTGCTTGGGATCGATCGGGAGCAGGACGAGAGGACCCCGGCCCGCATCAGAAGAGATTGACGCGGATTCGCAAAAAAGGCTAACATGATAAATTACGATAGCTCGTAATCCTCTGTCGGGAAAAGCCGAGGCCTTTGTCTGGGAAGGGCCTCCAGGCGAACTCCTACAAATTCGGAATTCCTTGCATTTCCTGTGAGGGGGGTCCGATGAAATGCACCGGATGCCGGACGGAGAATCCCGAAACGAACAGGTTTTGTCGGGAATGCGGCGCGAAACTTTCCCGCACCTGTGACCAATGCGGCGCAGAATGTCTTTTTGAGGACAAGTTCTGCGGTAACTGCGGCCATCACCTCGCGACCGATGAAGAAACCCCGCCCATCGATTACGACCAACCTAGGTCGTACACGCCTAAATTCCTTGCTGAGAAAATCCTGACCAGCCGGAGCGCGATCGAGGGTGAACGCAAGCTCGTTACAGTGATGTTTGCTGACGTAGCTGGGTTTACTCCCATGTCCGAGAAGCTCGACCCGGAAGATGTTCACGAGATCCTGGACGGCTGCTTTCGCATCCTCATGGACGAGATCCACCGCTTCGAGGGAACGGTCAACGAGTTCCGAGGGGACGGCCTGATGGCGCTCTTCGGTGCTCCCGTCGCGCACGAGGATCACGCTCAGCGGGCGTGCCATGCGGCTCTCGCTGCTCAGAAAGCTCTCCTTCCCTACGCAGAGAAGCTCCACAAACAGTACGGCATCGACTTTAAGATGCGCATTGGCCTCAACTCCGGTCCTGTGGTGGTCGGTTCCATTGGGGACGATCTGCGCATGGACTACACGGCTCAAGGGGACACGGCCAATTTGGCCGCCCGCATGGAGAGCAATGCCGAACCTGGTTCCGTGCTCGTTTCCAAGCATACGTATTGGCCCACAAGGGATTTCTTCCAGTTTGAGTTCCTTGGACCGCTCGCAGTGAAAGGAAAAGAAGAACCGGTTAAGGCCTACCGGCTCCTCAAGGTCGGCGATGTGGAGACAAGAATCGAGGCTGCAGCAGGGAGGGGATTCACGAGATTCGTCGGTCGAAAACGGGAACTTGAGAGCCTTGCTGACGCATTCAAACAAGTCAAATCCGGGCACGGACAGGTCGTAGGCATCGTGGGTGAAGCCGGGGTAGGCAAATCCAGAATCCTTCACGAGTTTAGAAATTACTTGCCCCAGGGCCAGTACACCTACCTGGAAGGGCGCTGCTTGCATTATGGCGGGTCAATGCCCTATTTGCCGATACTCGACTTCTTTAGATCATTTGCCGGTATCAAGGAAGGTGACGCCGAAACGGTGATCAAGGGCAAGATGGAAGAGAAGATTATCAGACTTGATGAGGATCTGAGAAGGATAATAGCGCCCTTTCAGGATCTCTTGTCGTTAAAGGCGGAAGATGAAGAGTATGTGAAACTTGAACCGGGACAGAAGAAAGAAAGAATATTCGAAGCGATCAGGGACCTCTTTGTTCGGGGGAGTCAAAACGTGCCGATTGTTCTGGCTATCGAGGATCTTCACTGGATTGACAAGACGACCGAGGAGCTCTTAGCCTATCTCATAGGGGCGATACCCAACACACGAATCATGCTAATTCTCCTGTATCGGCCGGAGTACACCCATGCGTGGGGAAGCAAATCGTACTACACGCAGGTGGGCGTAGACCAGCTCTCTGCCATTACAAGCGCTGAGCTGGTGCAGGCCATTCTTGAAGGTGGAGACGTTGAGCCCGAATTGAGGGAACTCATCTTGGGCAGAGCCTCTGGGAATCCGCTCTTCATGGAAGAGCTGACGCATAGCCTATTGGAAAACGGTTCTATTCAAAAGAGAAACCAGCAGTTCATTTTGGCACGGGAAGCAGCCGAAATACAAGTGCCGGATACCATTCAAGGCATCATAGCTTCTCGAATAGACCGTCTCGAGGAAACACTCAAGCGCCTGCTGCAAGTTGCCTCTGTGATTGGACGGGAGTTCTTCTTCCGCATTCTCCAGGCTATCACGGGCATGAGGGAAGATCTCAAATCTCATCTGCTCAACCTGCAGGGATTGGAATTCATCTATGAGAAGAGGCTGTTCCCTGAGCTGGAATACATCTTCAAGCATGCGCTCACGCAAGAGGTTGCCTACAACAGCCTGCTCCTGAAGAGGCGAAAGGAGATACATGAGAAAATAGGAGAGGCTATGGAGGGGCTTTTCTCAGACCGCCTGGAAGAGTTTTACGAGATGCTCGCATATCACTATTCGAAGAGTGAAAACAAAACCAAGGCTTATGAATACCTCAAGGCTTCTGCGACCAAGGCCCAGCGCAATGACGCAACGTTCGAAGCTTTCCGGTTCTTCAGGATGGCCTACAGGGTCCTGGAGGGGCAGGACGACAGCGAAGAGAATCTCAGAAGGCGGGTTGAAATCCTTCATTTCATGTTGGGTCCCATGATGGTGGTGGGTTATCCTGAAGACTCCCTTCAACTTCTAGAGGCGGGGGCGGAACTATCAGAAAGAATTGGAGATAGAAGAAGCCTGTCCGTCTTCTACAGCCGGATGGGCCGATATTACGGCACTAGACAAGGAAAGCCGCTGCTCGGAATTGAATACTCTGAGAGATCCTTTGAGGAAGCTGAGAAGATACAAGATTTTGAACTGATGATTAGAACCGAGTTTGACCTTTTTCCTTCTTGCATCGTTGCGGGACAGCTATCGAAACTGGCTGACATCTCAGCCAAAACCATCCTCTTGCTCGAAGACAATGGGAAAGAGCATGACTCATTTGCATCGGGATGGAATGTATACTCCGCAGCCCACGGCTATTACGGATGGGTCATGGGATGGATGGGGCGATTTGAAGAAGGAAAGGTCATTCTTGAGAGAGGAGCCCGGTTTGTCACAACAGAGGTCAATGACAAATTTGGTTCGGGATGGATGGAGTTCTGTAGTGGCTGGTTCTTCAACATCAGGGGAGACGGGAAAAATGCGATTGAGCATAGTCGAAAGGCTATCACGCTTCTCGAAGATACGAAAGCTTACATTATATTGCATGTAGCCTGGTTCTTGCTGGGGTGGGGATATCTACTGACAAAGGAATTTGAAACCTCGAGGGAATTTGTAGAAAAGGGCAACGAAATTCAGTCGGACGCGGGTGTTTCCTTTTGGCACTCTCTTCGCTTCTTGGTAACAGGTATGATTGACTTTGAATCAGGTGACCTGGAGATGGCACGAAACTCTATGAAGGAAGCCATAGGCCTGTCGCAAACCAATAATGAAAGCACGTTGGCAGGATATTCAACAATCTGGCTCGGAAGGATAGTCGGCAAGTCAGATCTTTCTGGAGCTGATAATGCACGTCAGTTGGTCTTGGAAGGAATCAGAAAGCTGGAGGAATTGAGTGCGAAACCGTGGTCCACGCAGGGGTATCTCTTCCTGGGCGAAATCTACGCGGACAGGGGCCAAAAAGAAAAGGCCCTTGCAAAACTGAAAAAAGCCGAGTCCATGTTCCAGGAGATGGGCATGGATTACTGGCTGGCCAAGACGCAGGAGGTTTTGGCGAGGCTCTGAAGGAATAGCCCCGCCGCTCATTCAAAAGGGGGGAGCTATGGAATGTCCCAAATGTCAAACCGAAAACCCTGAGACCAAGAAGTTCTGCCGCAAATGTGGGGCAAAACTTAGCAAGATCTGTCCCCAATGTGGCGCTGAGGCTTTCTTGGAAGACGATTTCTGCGGTGACTGCGGTCACGATCTCCGCAAGCCCAAAGAAGCCCCCGCCATCGACTACCAGCAGCCCCGCTCGTACACCCCAAAATTCCTTGCCGACAAGATCCTGACCAGCCGCAGCGCCATCGAGGGTGAACGCAAACTCGTCACCGTGCTGTTTGCGGACGTGGCTGGCTTCACTCCTATGTCGGAAAGGCTCGACCCGGAAGATGTGCACGAGATAATGGATGGCTGCTTCCGCATTCTCATGGATGAGATCCACCGGTATGAGGGCACCGTCAATGAGTTCAGGGGTGACGGACTCATGGCCCTATTCGGTGCCCCGGTCTCTCATGAGGATCATGCTCAGCGGGCGTGCCATGCGGCTCTCGCTGCTCAGAAAGCTCTCGTTCCCTACGCAGAGAAGCTCCACAAAGAGTACGACATCGATTTCAAGATGCGCATCGGCCTCAATTCCGGTCCAGTCGTGGTAGGCGCAATCGGAGATGACCTGCGGATGGACTATACCGCGCAGGGAGACACCGCGAATCTCGCCGCGAGGATGGAGAGCGCCGCGGAACCCGGGGGCGTACTCGTATCCGAGCACACATACAGACTTGCCAAAGGGTACTTTGAATTCGAGTCGCTGGGTGGGACCCAGGTCAAGGGCAAAGCGGAGCCCGTGAATACGTATCAGGTCGTGAAGCCGAGCAAGGTCGACACGAGAATCGGCGCATCAGTAGCCAAGGGCCTCACAAGATTCGTCGGCCGCAGGCGGGAGCTTGAAACCCTGAAGGAGGCATTTGATAAGGCTGCATCAGGCGAGGGTCAGGTGGTTGGTGTTATTGGTGAGGCAGGGGTTGGGAAATCGAGACTACTGTTGGAATTTAGAAACAGCCTGCCCAAACACGAGCATATCTATCTGGAAGGCCGATCTCTACATTACGGAAGCTCCATGCCCTACCTGCCCATCCTGGACGCGCTGAGGACCTATCTCGGCATAAAGGAAGGCGAGAAAGAGTCAATCATCAAGCAACGGATGAAGGAACGCATCGTCGGAAGCGACGAGAGCCTGAAAAGATGCCTTGCCCCCATCCAGGAACTCTTCTCGGTCAAGATCGATGACGAGGAGTTCCTCAAGCTGGAACCCAAGCAAAAGCGGGAACAGACCTTTGAGGCCCTCAGGGACATCCTGATTCGAGGGAGTCAAGGTCGTCCCGTCGTCATAGCCGTGGAGGACCTGCATTGGATCGACAAGACCACGGAAGAATTCCTCGACTATATGATCGGGTGGCTGCCGGGGTCTCGCATCATGCTGGTTCTGCTGTATCGTCCGGAATACACCCACCAATGGGGAAGCAAATCGTACTACGCCAAAATAGGTGTCGGACAGCTCTCGACCGGAACCAGCGCAGAACTGGTCCAGGCAATACTGGAAGGCGGTGCGGTCGTGCCCGAACTCAGGGAGCTGATCCTGAGCAAGGCTTCGGGTAACCCGCTCTACATGGAAGAGCTGACCCACTCGCTGCTGGAAAATGGCTCGGTTCAGAGAGAAGGTGACCAATATGTGCTGGCACGCAAAGCCTCAGAAATTCAGGTTCCGGACACCATTCAGGGGATAATCGCCGCTCGGATGGACCGGCTGGAGGAAGCAGTTAAGGGCATCATGCAGGTTGCTTCCGTGATCGGCAGAGAATTTGCCTTTCGTATCTTGCACGCCATCACCGAGATGAAGGAAGATCTCAAATCCAATCTCTTGAATCTCCAGGGACTGGAGTTTATCTACGAGAAACAACTTTTCCCGGAGCTGGAGTACATCTTCAGGCACGCATTGACTCAAGAGGTCGCATACAACAGCCTCCTGCTAAGGCGAAGAAAGGAGATCCATGAACGGATCGGTCAGGCCATCGAATCCCTCTACTCGGAAAGGTTGGAGGAGCTTTACGAAGTACTGGCATATCACTACGGGCGAAGTGACAATGCAGTCAAAGCGGTGAATTATTTGGTCCTGGCGAACGAGAAGGCAGGAAAGGCTTACGCTGTTGAAGAGGCGAAGGCCTACTTTGATAAGGCCATGAAGCTCATGGACAGCTTACCCGAAGAACAGCTTGACCCGGAGAGGCGTATCTCCCTGTTGGTGAACCAGATGTATGTGTTCTTCTTGCTCCTCAAGCTGCCGGAGTACTATGAACTGCTGACCGCTTGCCGACCCCTGTTGGAGAAGATCGACAATGTTGGTTTAGAAGGCTCTTTCTTGGGTCGCCTGGGCTTGTGCGAGTGGTGGCTTGGCCATCTTGATCAGGCTCGACAGACCGTTACCAGGGCTGCCCAACTGTGCGAGGCTGGAGGCCAGGCTCTAGACTGTGCCTACGCGTGCATGGTGCGGGCATGGACCAACGTCTGGCAGGGCGACTTCGACCTCGCTTTGGAGGCAAAAGAAGAAGCCCTCAGGAACTTAGAGCAACAGTTTGGCTTCTACACATATGCGCGCTCCCTGCAAGCAGCATCATGGGCCTATGCATATCTTGGTTGTTGGAAGGAAGCTTTAGAAGTAGCCAAGAAGGCCCTGAAGGAGTCTGAGGAGATCTCGGACGATAGTATGGCCAGCTTTTCAGCCTGCAGCATGTCCCTCGCATATTGTCACCAAGGTGAGGTTGCGCAGGCAATCAAATATGGCCAAATGGCCCTCCAAAAGGCTCCCACCCCGGCGGATAAACTCTTGTCCCAAGGACTGCTCTCATGGGTACTGTGCAGAAGCGGCGAAGCAGACAAGGGCATTGGGCCCCTGACCGCCACAGTCCAGCTTCTCAAGGCTACACCCACAGTGCCGACACAAACGATCTTTCTAGTCCTACTCGGAGATAGCTATCTGGCAGGCGGAGACTATGACAAAGCACGTGAGACACTCCAAGAAGCCATGGAAAAGGCACGCGGCTGCGGCATGAAGCACTACATGGCTTGGGCTCTCCGCCTCCTAGGCGAGATTGCCCTGAAGACGGATCCTGCTAAGGCAGCCGAACATTTCGAGCAGAGCATTTCCATGTTTCAAGAGACCAAGGCGGAAAACGAGATTGCATTGGCTTGCGCCGGTTACGGCCGTCTCCACAAGCAGCAGGGCAATGTAGTCGAGGCAAGGGGATATTTGACTAAGGCTCTTGAGATCTTTAAGCGTCTTGGCACTCTCATCGAACCAGATAAGGTCCGGCTGGAACTGACCGAGCTGCATCAATAACTTCAACAGCCGGTGACTAATTGGTTCCTTGGTCCGAACGCTATGCGAAGACTGAGAACGTAGCCGCTATGGGGAAAAAGCCGAGTTCATGTTCCGGGAGATGGGAATGCATGATCGGATGGCGAGGCGCAGGAGGTTTTGGCTGAGCTGTGACAATTGGCATTGTAGTTCCGAAGCAACGTGATCTGTTGGGGGATGGGGAGACAAAACGATGCAGTGCCCGAAATGTCGGTTTGAAAACCGAGAAAAAGTGAAATTCTGCGAAGGGTGCGGCGCGAGGCTGGAGTTGATCTATCCTGAATGCAGAGCGGCTGTCCCGCTCGACAGGAATTTCTGCGGCGAATGCGGTCATGACTTACGCGAGTCCAAGGAAGCCCCGCGCATCGACTACGACCAACCCCGTTCCTACACACCCAAGTTCCTCGCTGAAAAGATCCTCACCTCCCGCAGCGCCATGGAGGGTGAACGGAAGCTCGTGACCGTGCTCTTTGCGGACGTGGCCGGGTTCACCCCTATGTCCGAGAGGCTCGACCCGGAGGACGTGCACGAGATCATGGACGGCTGCTTTCGCCTCCTCATGGACGAGATCCACCGGTTCGAGGGAACGGTCAATGAATTCCGGGGCGATGGTCTCATGGCGCTCTTCGGGGCCCCGATAGCTCATGAGGATCATGCGCAGCGTGCCTGTCACGCTGCGTTGGCGATCCAAGAGGGGCTCGCTCCCTACGCGGAGAGACTCCGGAGGGAGTATGGAATCGAGTTCAAAATGCGTATCGGCCTCAACTCAGGCCCGGTCGTTGTCGGCGCAATTGGAGATGATCTGCGGATGGATTACACCGCGCAGGGTGACACCGCCAATCTCGCCGCACGAATGGAGAGCGCCGCGGGACCCGGCGGGGTGCTTGTATCCGAGCACACGTACGCACTTGCCAAAGATTTCTTCCAATTGAAGTCGGTTGGGCAGATCAACCTAAAGGGGAAAGAAGAGCCGCAGGTAGCCTACGAACTTGCGGGACCGACTGATATCGAGACCCGCATCGAAGCATCTGTCGCCAGAGGTCTGAAGGAATTGGTGGGCCGTGATGATGCGCTTGAGAGCCTCTTCAGAGCTTTTGGACGCGCCAAAAGAGGAGAGGCTCAAGTTATTGACGTTGTCGGTGAAGCCGGAATCGGCAAGAGCCGACTGGTGTACGAGTTCGAAAAGGCCTTCAGTGATGAAGCCACTTTTCTTAGAGGGGTCTGCGTCCAGTATGGGAGGAACGTCAATTTCCTGCCTGTCATAGACATAGTGAGGGCTGCGTTCGGAATCGTGGTGGGAATGGCGGAAGAAGAGGTGGAGGATCGGATTGCGCAAAAGGCGATTAACGGTCTTGCTTCAATGATACCTTTCTATCGCAATCTTCTTTCTCTGCCGGTGGATGACCCCGTATTCAAGATGCTCGACGCCGAGGGTCGCAAATACGGCAAGTTCGAAGCCGTAAAGAATCTGCTTCTCGCGATCAGCGCGGAAAAGCCCTTGGTGGTCTTTTTGGAAGACGTTCACTGGATTGACAAGATTTCCGAGGATCTTTTCACGTTCTTTTCCAGATGCATTATCGATCATCCGATCCTCATGCTCTCCGCCTACCGTCCCGAAGGCTCACCTCCGTGGGCTCACGGGGCTCATTACCACCGACTCGGTCTGGAGACGCTGAGCGCCAAAGCATCTATACGGCTCGTTCGAAACATGGTCGGCGGTTTGCCGCTCGACTCGGACCTGGAACAGAAAATCGTTGCCCAGACTGGAGGAAACCCGTTCTTCGTCGAGGAGATCGTCCGGGCGCTTCTTGACAGCGGAGATATTGTCAAGAAGAATGACGGGTACGTCTGCCACAAGCCCATCGATCAGTTGAAGATTCCCGATACGATCCAGGGGGTACTCGCTGCCCGAATGGATAGGCTGAGCGAAGACCTCAAACAAACCATGCAGGTTGCGAGCGTCATCGGCAGGGATTTTGCTTTTCGGATTCTCAAGAGCATCATGGAGGTCGGGGAAGAACTGCGAACCCACCTCACAAATCTCGTTGGTCTAGAAGTACTCTATGAGAAGTGCCTGTATCCGGAACTGGAGTACATTTTCAAGCACGCACTGACCCAGGAGGTGGCGTACGAAAGCCTACTGAAACAGAGGCGGAAGGAGATCCATGGGCGTATCGCCCAGGCCATAGAAGAGTTGTACGGCGGTCGCCTGGAAGAGCACTACGAGGTCCTCGCGTATCACTACGAGAGAAGTGAAAAGGTAATGGAATCGGTAAACTATTTGATGCTAGCTGGCGAGAAATCCATTCAGCACAATGCTTTCCAAGCTGCCACCGAATTCTTCCAAAAAGCGTTTCAGGTAGTAGAAAAACATGGGCTTGTATTGGATCCAGAACAAGAGTTACGACTGCACAGAGGCCTTGGACGGGCCAGAATAAGTATCGGTGCTGTGGACAAAGGCGGAAAAGATCTGAGAAAAGCGGCTGAGCTTAGCAGGCAATATGGGATGATTGACTACGAACGGAAAACCCTGAGGCAGCTCGCCATGGTTGCGCCTGTTTTGCCCTTCAGAACTGAAAGCGAACAACTGTTGCAGGCAGGGCTTGTGAGGGCCCGAGAGATCGGGGACAAGTCACTGGAGAGCACGATACTATCGTGGATGGGTTTCTGTTTGGCCATGTACGGGGAGCCAAACACCGGCCATCAACTGATACTTGACGCCGAGCGGACAGCCATGGAGTCAGGAAAGCCGCATCCAATGTTCTTCGCTCGTCTGGCAAGAGCAGGCACAGAAAGATGGGTTGGTAGACCGGGAAAAAGTGTTGAGTTGACCGAAGGCATGGTGGAAGCGCTGCGAAACATGTTTTCTGTTGCAAATCTGACTGCCTTGATATTCACACGAGCGGTTGCTCTTGCCGAAATAGGGAAAATCGAGAATGGCATGGCACTACTGAGGGAAGGAATTGACATCTCTGAGAAATACGGCGTACTGTTTAGGTTGGCCACCCTTTACAACTGCCTCGGGTATTGCTACAGCGAAATCCATCACCACGGGACCGCTCGGAAGATGAATTTCCGGAGTGATGAGATTGCTCGGAAGCTGAAGAAGGAGAACCCAATGGGCAGTCGATTGTACGCCGAAATGGTGGCCCAAGCGAACGTGAATCTCATGGAGAATCTCTTTGATCTTGGCGAGATAAACGAAGCCTGGAATGGTGTAGAGTATCTCAGGGAAGAAGCGGAAAGCGAAGTCTATGACATGCTCCGCCACCAATGGGAATCCCGCATGAATTATTTGCAGGCCAGAATCTTTCTGAGTCAGAACGACCTTGATCGAGCAGAGAAGTTCATCCGAGAAAACCTGGTAAGCACACAAACAAGAAACACCAAGAAGAGGGAAGGAGGCTTCACACGGCTTCTGGGTGAGGTTCACATGAGACGTGGACAATCGGATGCTGCTTTTGAAAATCTCAACAACGCCATTGATATTCTGAAAGAAGTTGGGAATCCCCGACAACTCTGGCAAGCGCATAACTCTCTGGCGATGGCCTTCGACCAACTGGGACGTTCCAGCGAGGCGAGAGAGCAGTGGGGTGCTGCCGCCGAGGTGATTCAAAATGTGGCAAATGGCCTCTCCGACAGAGAGCTGCGGGAAGGCTTTCTCAATGCGGACGCAATCAGACAGATCCTATCAAAGGTTCAGTGACACTCTGATCGATCTATGCAGCGCCCGCGGCTGGGAGGGCGTTCCCAGACATGACCATGGACTATTGGCTGGGCAAGACGGAAGAGGTTTTGGCTGAGCTGTGAAGACTGTCACTCGCATATCCTAAGCAACGTAATCTGTTGCGGGATGGGGAGACAAAACGATGCAGTGCCCAAAATGTCGGTTTGAGAACCGCGAAGGAGTGAAATTCTGCGAAGGGTGCGGCGCGAAGCTGGAGTTGATCTGCCCTGAATGCAGAACGGCTGTGCCCCTCGACAGGAGTTTTTGTGGCGAATGCGGTTACGACCTTCGCCAGTCCAAGGAGGCCCCGCGCATCGACTACGACCAACCCCGTTCCTACACACCCAAGTTCCTTGCCGAAAAGATCCTTACCTCCCGCAGCGCCATGGAGGGTGAACGGAAGCTCGTGACCGTGCTCTTTGCGGACGTGGCCGGGTTCACCCCTATGTCCGAGAGGCTCGACCCGGAGGACGTCCACGAGATTATGGATGGCTGCTTCCGCATTCTCATGGATGAGATCCACCGGTATGAGGGCACCGTCAATGAGTTCAGGGGTGACGGACTCATGGCCCTATTCGGTGCCCCGGTCTCTCATGAGGATCACGCTCAGCGGGCCTGTCACGCTGCGTTGGCGATCCAACGGGGGCTCGCTCCTTACGCGGAGAGACTCCGGAGGGAGTATGGAATCGACTTCAAAATGCGTATCGGCCTCAACTCAGGCCCGGTGGTTGTCGGCGCAATTGGAGATGATCTGCGGATGGATTACACCGCGCAGGGTGACACCGCCAATCTCGCGGCGAGAATGGAAAGCAATGCCAAGCCGGGCACCGTGCTCCTATCAAGCCAGACTCACCGGTTGGCCAAGGATTTCTTTGAGTTAGGGCCTAAGAGGACGATCCAGGTGAAAGGTAAGGAGGCGCCCCAGGAGACGTACGAACTCATCCGGGCCAGAGACATACATACCCGTATCGAAGCGTCAGTGGCTAGAGGACTTACTGAATTGGTCGGTCGTCGTCCTGAAATGGAATCCCTCATGGCCGCATTCGAGAAGGCCAAACGGGGCGAAGCGCAGATAGTCGACGTGATTGGAGAGGCTGGGGTAGGCAAGAGCCGCTTGGTGTATGAGTTTGAAAAGAGTGTCGGTAGCAACGTGATTTTTCTCACAGGGGTCTGTGCGCACCATGGCAGGAACGTGAACTTCTTGCCGGTGATCGATGTCGTGCGGAACGCTTTTGGCATTCAACAAGGGATGACGGAAGAGGAGACCGGAGATCGAATCCAGGAGACCACAGCAGAAAACCTGAAACCGATGATTCCTTTCTACCGAACTCTCCTGTCCCTCAAAGTGGATGATCCCAGATTTCGTGCCCTCAATTCCGAGGGGCGGAAGTATGGTACTTTCGAGGCCGTGAAAAACCTTCTCCTTACCAAAAGCAGTGAACAGCCTTTGGTGGTATTTCTTGAAGATGTGCACTGGATTGACAAGATTTCCGAGGATCTCTTCACGTTCTTTTCCCGATGCATTCTCGAACATCCGATCCTGATGGTCGCCGCTTACCGCCCCGAAGGCTCTCCTCCGTGGGATCATGGGGCTCATTACCAGAGGCTCAGTTTGGAGACGCTGAGCGCCAACGCATCTATACGCCTCGTTCGAAACATGGTCGGCGGTTTGCCGCTCGACTCGGACCTGGAACAGAAAATCGTTGCTCAGACCGGCGGAAATCCGTTCTTCGTCGAAGAGATCGTCAGGGAGCTCCTGGAGCGCGGAGATATTGTTAGGACAAATGACTGCTATGCTTGCCACACGCCCATCGACCAGTTGCACATTCCGGATACGATTCAGGGCGTGCTCTCTGCTCGCATGGACAGGCTGAGCGAAGATCTCAAACGAACCATGCAGGTTGCGAGCGTCATCGGCAGGGATTTTGCCTTTCGGATTCTGAAGAGCATCATGGAGTTCGGCGAAGACCTCAGAGCCCACCTTACGAATCTGGTGGGATTGGAGATCCTCTATGAGAAAGCGCTCTATCCGGAGCCGGAGTACATCTTCAAACATGCACTCACCCAGGAAGTTGCGTATGAGAGTCTTCTTAAGCAAAGACGCCGCGAGATCCACGGCCGCATCGCAAAGGCTATAGAGGAGCTTTACCCTGACAGACTGGAGCAGCACTATGAACTTCTGGCGCACCACTGGGAACTAAGTGCAACACCCCAGCGATCCATTCAGTATCTCGTGTTGGCCGGTGAAAAGTCCAACAAGACGCAGGCGGCAGATGCTGCAGTGGACTTCTTTACTCGGGCCCTAAACCTGATAGCGAAAGATGACAAAATGCCTGACCCAGGCTTGGCAAAACGAATAAGGGTAGGGCGGGCAGCCCCTCTACATGCCATGGGAAGGATCGAAGAAAGCTTGGAGGACTTCACTGAGGCAATCCGATTCGCTCGCGAGACGGAGGACGAGCGCACTGCGTTGACATGCCTGACTCAGATTCCGATGCTCATCTACAACACAACGGAAAAGGATAGAATTCCCGCTTTCTGCGAGGAGGGACTGGATCTGGCCCGCGCCCTGAAAGACAGAGGGGCCGAGGCTCGCATTACGGCTATTTTGACCCATTGGAGATACGTGTGGGGGTTTTCTGATGAGTTCGAAAGAATGTACCAGGCTCTGACGCTAGCTAAACAATCCGGTCAACCCGCTGCTCTCCTGACGGCTGGATTGTTGCTGGCCATCCTGGAGAGATGGCGCGGAAATCCGGGAAAAGCGCTCGGACATTCTGAGGGCATCGTTGAAATGCTCAGATCCGGATTCAATATTTTCCTTGCAAGTGCGGGCGCTTTCGCGCGCGGATTGGCCCTAACCGACGTGGGAAAATACGATGAGGCCATCCGATTCTTGAGAGAATGGATCAATCTCATGGAACGGAATTCAATCTATCTCAATTTGGGCAGGTGTTACAATTCCTTGGGATGGGCCTACTCGGAAGTGTACGATTTTGAAAGAGCCGTCAGTTTAAACAAAAAGGCACTAGAAAATGTTTCTACTTTGCGAACAAGTCCCAGCCTTCTGTTTTCTGCCTTAGA
The DNA here is from genome assembly GCA_964497585.1 of uncultured Syntrophaceae bacterium. Lineage (GTDB taxonomy): Bacteria > Desulfobacterota > Desulfomonilia > Desulfomonilales > Desulfomonilaceae > CAZCDS01. The sequence goes on along the minus strand of CAZCDS010000034.1, from coordinate 35,082 downwards.
AATGGAAGGTCAATCGCAAGTCAACGTGATGGAAAACAAGTTTGATATGGGAAAAGTAGACGAGGCCTGGGATGATATCGTTCGTTTCGAACAAGTGAGCGATCAGCCGGAGTATGCTTTCCTTGGAGACCGCTGGGCGAGCCGACTCAAGCTATTAAAAGGCAACATCCTGCTCAGCAGAGGAAATCTCGCCGAAGCGGAGGAGCTTGCACGACGCTGCCTTGATACAGGGACAAAGCGCGGATACAAGAAATACGTGGCCAGGGCTGAACGACTTCTGGGAAATACCCTGATAGAGAGAGCAGCGCACGAGATGGGAGAAACAAACTTGAGATCTTCCCTCGCAAAGTTCGAGGACGTGGGGAATCCGAAACAGATCTGGACTACTCACAATAGTCTGGCCTGTCTTTATGAAAAAATGAACAGGCGCGATCTCTCGAGAGAGCAATGGCAGGTGGCTGCTTCTATTGTACAATCGACTGCTGACGGACTGCTAGACAACGATCTGCGCAAAGCGTTTACAAATGCGGCCCCAGTTCGCCAGATAATGGAAGGAGCAAACCGATAATGGCTTGCGGTAGTGCGAATCCGCAAAGCTTCTGGCTGACACGAGTTACGGGTCAGAAAAGGATATGACACCGCCGGCCCTTGAAAGCCGGCAAAACAGCGAGGCCGGTTCCGAGAGATGGGGATGGATTCTTGGCTGGGCAAGACGGAAGAGGTTTTGGCTGAGCTGTGAAGACTGTCACTCGCATATCCGAAGCAACGTAATCTGTTGCGGGATGGGGAGACAAAACAATGCAGTGCCCGAAATGTCGGTTTGAGAACCGCGAGGGAGTGAAATTCTGTGAAGGGTGCGGCGCGAAGCTGGAGATGATCTGCCCTGAATGCAGCGCGGCGGTCCCTCTCGACAGGAATTTTTGCGGCGAATGCGGTTGCGACCTTAGCCAGTACAAGGAATCGCCGCGCATCGATTACGAGCAGCCCCGTTCATACACGCCAAAATTCCTCGCTGAAAAAATTCTCACTGCACGCAGCGCCATAGAAGGCGAACGCAAGCTCGTGACCGTCCTCTTTGCAGACGTGGCTGGGTTTACTCCCATGTCCGAGAAGCTCGACCCGGAGGATGTGCATGAGATCATGGACGGGTGCTTTCGCATCCTCATGGATGAGATCCACCGATTCGAGGGCACGGTGAATGAATTCCGAGGGGATGGGGTTATGGCCTTGTTCGGCGCTCCCATCGCCCACGAGGACCATGCTCAGCGAGCGTGTCACGCTGCATTGGCGATCCAAGAGGGGCTCGCTCCGTACGCGGAGAGACTCCGGCGGGAGTACGGAATCGACTTCAAGATGCGCATCGGCCTCAATTCCGGCCCAGTCGTGGTAGGCGCAATCGGAGATGATCTGCGGATGGATTATACCGCGCAAGGTGACACCGCGAATCTCGCAGCGAGAATGGAAAGCAATGCCGAGCCGGGCACGATCCTCGTTTCCGAGAACACGCACAGGCTTGCCGGACGGTTCTTTGACTTTCAATCGCTGGGCGGAATCCGGGTGAAGGGCAAAGAGAAGGCTATCCCGGCCTACCGGCTCATACGACCGAGCGAGGTTGAAACAAGGATCGAGGCATCAGTAGCAAAGGGCCTCACGAGATTCGTCGGCCGCAGGCGGGAGCTTGAAACCCTGAAGGAGGCGTTTGAAAAGGCACGATCGGGCGAGGGGCAGGTCGTGGGAGTGGTCGGTGAAGCGGGGGTGGGCAAATCGAGGTTGTTGCTAGAGTTCAGGAACAAGCTTCCCAAAGGTGAGTACCTCTACCTTGAAGGCCGATCTCTGCACTACGGAAGCTCCATGCCGTACCTGCCCATCCTCGATGCGCTGAGGTCGTACCTCGGAATAAAGGAAGGCGAGCAGGAGTCGGTCATCAAAGAGAAGATGCAGGAACGGATCGTCGGCTCTGAAGAGAGCCTCACGAAGTGTCTGCCGCCTATCGAGGAACTCTTCTCCGTCACGGTCGATGACGAGGAATTCCTTCTCCTGGAACCCAAAGAAAAACGTGAGAAGACCTTCGAGGCCCTCAGGGACATTCTCGTAAGAGGGAGTCACGCGAGACCCATCGTGCTGGCGATCGAGGATCTGCACTGGATCGACAAGACCACCGAAGAGTTCCTGGACTATATGATCGGGTGGCTGCCGAGCACCAGCATCCTGTTGATTCTCCTTTATCGACCCGAGTACACGCATCAATGGGGAAGCAAATCCTATTACGCCCAGATCGGGGTGGGTCAGTTATCATCCGGCACGAGCGCAGAACTGGTCCAGGCGATTCTCGAAGGCGGCGATGTGGTACCAGAACTCAGAGAACTTATACTGAGCAGGGCTTCGGGCAACCCGCTCTATATGGAAGAGCTGACCCACGCGCTGTTGGAGAACGGTTCCGTTTGCAGGGAGGGTGATCAGTACGTTCTCGCGCGGGAAGCCTCCGAAATTACCGTACCGGACACCGTCCAGGGGATCATCGCAGCCCGTATGGACCGCCTGGAGGATACCCTCAAGAGGATCATGCAGGTGGCTTCGGTGATAGGGAGACAATTTGCCTTTTGCATCCTTCACGCGATCACCGAAATGAAGCAGAACCTCAAATCTAATCTGCTGAACCTTCAGGGTCTGGAATTCATCTACGAAAAGAGCCTCTTCCCGGAGCTGGAATACATCTTCCGGCACGCACTGACTCAGGAGGTTGCCTATAACAGCCTGCTGCTCAAACGCCGAAAAGAGATCCATGAGAGGATAGGCCGAGCCATCGAGGAGCTGTATCCCGACCGCGTGGAAGAATTCTACGAGATGCTGGCGTATCATTATTCCAAGAGTGATAACTTGGAAAAGGCCGCTGATTACTCGAAGTTGGCTGGAAACAAAGCTACCCGAAGCAATTCTCTGCCGGAGGCCGTTCGCTATTACAGACAGGGGATCGGCGCACTGAAGCAACTCCCCGCCACTGAGGAAAACAAGAAAGACCTCCTCGAACTGATCCTTTTGATGGCTTTGATCATGAGAGCGCTGGGTTACCCCGAAGATTCCCTCGAAATCCTTCAACTGGGAGAGACTCTGGCAAAAGAGCTGAAGGATGAAAAAAGTGTCGTTACCATTTACGGGCTGCTGGCCGTCTGGTACACGATGGCAGGGAACGATCCTTCATCCGCGGGTAAGTATATTGAACTCTGTTTTGAAGAACTCGAACTGATAGAAGATGTTGAACTGATGGCTCCAATCGCATACGATATTTGCACTGCTTACTCCATCCAGGGGCTAAACTTCAAGGCGGTCGAGCTGGCTCCCAGGATCATAGCTCTGCTCGAGCGGACGAAGAAGGAACCTGAATCGTTTGGCCGGCCGTACAATGTATATTCGATGCTTCACGGCTGGTACGGCTTTGGCTTGGGAGCGCTGGGCCGGTTCGCCGATGGCGAACGCATCCTTGACAAAGGCCTCTCTTTTGCCCTTGAAATAAATAATGTATACAGCATCGCCGTGATAGAAGTATTCTATGGAAGCTTCTATTATTTCCGCGGAGACGGCCAAAATGATGTGCTGCATTTTCAGAAGAGCATAGAGTATCTTGAAAAAGGCCAAATAGTCCTCTTCTTTGGTCTGGCGCGCTCCTGGTTGGGGTTTGGCTACCATTTGTTGGGAGATAACGAAACAGCTCTAGGACATTGCCAAAATGGCCTTAAAATTCAGACCGATCTCGGCATTCCATTTTGGATGTCCTGCCATCATATTTGTTTAGGCACGGTATACCAGGGGTTAGGCGATCTGAGCAAGGCTGAGTTCCATGCCGAACAGGCCTTGAAGTTGTCGCGGGAAAACAAGGAAAAAACATGGGAAGGGGAGGCAGGGATCTTACTTGGACTGATAATCGGAAAGGCACGTAAATCACAATTGGATCGAGCAAACGATCACATGCGGCAAGGAATTAGGCTGCTGAAGGAACTGAGAATGAGGCCGCGATACGCCATAGGTTATTTTGAACTGGGGGCGCTTTGTGCTGAGGCGGGCCGGAAAGAAGAGGCGCTCGAACACCTGAAAAAGGCCGAGACCATGTTCCAAGATATGGGCATGGATTATTGGCTCGGCAAGACGCAGGAGGTTTTGGCGAGATTGTGAGGAACGCGCCTATGCCTTAGGAGGTGACCCCCATGCCCACGGAAAAGGCGAAACGAAGGCTCACTGCGGTGCTGCACGCGGATGTCAAGGGCTACAGCCGCCTCATGGGTGAGGATGAAGAGGCGACAGTACGGGCTTTGGCCGCCAACAAGGAGGAAATGGCCCGATTGGTTCAGGTGCACCGAGGCCGGGTGGTAGATACTGCTGGAGATGGCTTTCTCTTGGAATTCGCCAGCGTAGTGGATGCAGTTGGGTTTGCTCTGGAGTTCCAGGAGCAAATCAGAGCACGAAATGCCGACGTGCCTGAACACCGCCGGATGGAGTTCCGCATCGGGATCAACGTGGGAGACGTAATCGCTGAAGGTGACAAGATCTACGGGGACGGAGTCAATATCGCTGCCCGACTGGAGGCGCTGGCCGAAGGCGGAGGCATCTGCATCTCAGGAAGTGCCCATGACCAAGTGAAGAAGAAGCTGGCTCTCGACTATGACTTCCTTGGTGAGCAAACGGTCAAAAACATATCGGAGCCAGTGAGGGCGTACAGGGTTCGCATGGGACCGGATGTTTCTGGAGGAGAAGCGCTCCCAGGGAAAAGGATTCATCCAAGAGCGTGGCGCACGACAGCTCTGGCTGCTTTGTCGATCCTTGCTGTGATAGCGGTTGCAGCAGCGTTGTGGCATTTCGTCCTGCGGCCTTCTCCAGCGCCGACCTCGGTTTCATCGGCGGAGACCCCTGCCTTGCCCTTACCCGACAAGCCGTCCATTGCTGTACTGCCCTTTGACAATATGAGCGGAGATCCCAAGCAGGAATACTTCAGCGACGGGGTAGCGGAAGCCATCATCACCGGCCTCTCCAAGATGCCGGATTTGTTTGTGATTGCACGCAACTCCTCGTTCAGCTTCAAGGGCAAGCCCGTCACTGTCCGGGAGGTGGGCCGAAAGCTCGGTGTACGTTATGTACTTGAAGGAAGCGTTGGAAGGCAAAGAGAGCGTGTGCGGATCACGGTCCAGCTCATTGATGCTCAAACTGGCGGTCATGTCGGGTCGCAACGGTACGACAGGGAGCTTAAAGACATCTTTGCCCTGCAAGATGAAGTCACTTTGGCGGTCATGAAGGCCATGCGAGTGAAGCTCATTGCGGGGGAGCAAGCCCGCCAATGGGCGAAGAAAGGCACGGATAATCTGGAGGCCTACCAAAAGTTCCTGGAGGCGCAGGTCTATTCTCGTCAAGTCACAAAAGCCGGGACTGCAAAGGCCCGGCAATTGTTGGAAGAAGCCCTGGCCCTTGACCCGACGTTTGCCGGCGCGCGAGCACTCCTGGCCCACGGCCACCTCATGGACGCGTTCATGGGTTGGAGCAAGAATCCTCGTACATCCGGCCGCAAGGCCTACGAACTGGCCCGAAAGGCTGTGGAGCTGGATGACTCGCTCGATCCCGCACACTATATTATTGGTCTTGTCTATGTCTATCTCCACGAGTTCGACAAGGCCGTCGCCGAGGGGGAACGGGCTGTGGAACTCAATCCCAATGGCGCAGAAGCCCTCGCCTTCCTGGGCTACATTCTGAACTGTGCGGGAAGGCCCACGGAAGCCATTGAGACGCTGCAGCGGGCGATCCGCCTGAATCCCATGCCCCCGGCCTTCTACTACCATTTCTTGGGCGCCGGTTACATGCAGGCGAGACAGTATGACAAGGCCGTGGTCACGTATAAGAAGGCGCTCCGGCTCCAGCCGGAATACGCAAACTGTTTGCTCGGTCTCGCCGCCGCGTATAGCCGGACAGGCCACAAGGAAAAGGCCCGCGAGACCGTCGCAAAGTTTCTAACCATCAACCCCAAGTTTTCGCTAACACACCTTGAGAAGGTCGTCCCCTACAAAGATCCGGCAGCTGGAAAGCGACTTATTGACACTCTCCGCAAAGCGGGTCTAAAGTGAAGGGGATAGTATTAGGGAAATGGGTATAGATTGCCGGCCGGCACTCAAGCCCCTCCTCATATCCTCTTCGCCGTGAGCCCGGCTTTTTTCGTTTCCAGGCGCCGGCGCCGGTTCCTCGCGGCAAAGCCTCCCGATCGGGTTTGACGACGAGCGGATTCGTGGAGTAGAATCAGGATCATCTCATTTTTTCAGGCGGCTCGTACGTCCATAAATAAGCCTGGGGGGATACGGAAACGAGCTGTTCCCGTGCAGCGAGCTGTGGTCTGCACGGGTGCCCGGAGGTCTCCATGTCCGCAATTCTCGAGTTTTTCAAGGCCGTTGCAGGCATCTGCCGAACCAACCCTTTGGGTGATCATCTGTGGGAGTTCGACGGAAACAGGGCTACGGTGAAGATTGACCAGGTGGCTGAACTTCAGAGTCCCGGAGGCGCAGTCTTCCTGCAGGGCAAGGGACTGAAGCAGCCCGTTTTGATCGTCCGAGGCAACGAGGGCGGCTTCCACGCGTTTGCCAACCGGTGCACGCACATGGGGCGCAAACTCGATCCCGTTCCCGGCGAACCGGTACTGCGATGCTGCAGCGTCAGCCACTCGACCTTCGACTATCACGGCCAGAAGCTCACCGGTCCTGCCAAGGGTCCGGTCGCGGTATACCATCCAGAGGTGCAAGCAGGCGATCTCGTCATCACCGTTTGAAACCCGCCGGAAAAGGACCGTGCGTACGGAAGCTGATCCCAAGGAAGTCGCGAGAGGGAAAGGACAGGAGAGCGGAACGTGAATGAAAAGCAAGCTGATTTGGCCGGCCCCGGCATTGGAGACTACGCGGAACTCGAATCTATTCTGCCCCAGGACTATGCCTCTTTGTTGTCCCCCAAGGAAACGCAGGACGCCCTGTTTGCTGTCAAAGACTATGTGGAGGAGCATCTCTGCAAGGAACTGAACCTGATCCGGGTCCAGGTTCCGCTGATCGTGGACGTTGAGAGCGGCGTGAATGACTTGCTTGACCGGGACGGTTCTCGGACGCCCGTTCAGTTTCACATCTCCAACGACGACGATAAGAACCCGATGGACGCCCAGGTCGTGCAGGCCGCCACCAAGTGGAAACGCGTCGCTTTGCGAGCGTTCGGTCTGGAGGTGGGCGAGGGTCTTCTGACAGATATGCGGGCGGTGCGGAAGGACTACTTCCTCGACCACGATCACAGCGCGTATGTGGACCAGTGGGACTGGGAGTTGGCGATCACCCATGAACAGCGCACCCTCCAATTCCTGAGAGAGGTGGTGGAAAGGATCTGGAAGGTTCTCAAGGGCGCCGAAATCCATGTGCTGGAGCGCTTCTCTCAACTGAACACTCCTAGGTACCCGAACCTGCCGGAAGAAATCACGTTCATCCATGCCGAGGACATTCTTGACAGGTACCCCGACCTGCCGAGAAAGCAGAGGGAGACCGTGATCTTACAGGAATACCCGGCGATCTTTATTTACGGCATCGGTTGGCCCCTCAGGGACGGGTACCCACACGAAATGAGAGCCGCAGACTACGATGACTGGATTTCGGAGACGAGTTCGGTGGACGGAAGGCCGATGCACGGTCTGAATGGAGACATTCTCGTATGGAACCCGGTAACCAGGCGCCGTCACGAGTTGACTTCCATGGGAATCCGGGTGACCGCGGAGACATTGCGAAAGCAGTTGGAGATGGCCGGGCAGCTCGATTTGCTCAAACTGCCCTATCATCAGGCAATCCTGAACAACGAGATCCCGTTGAGCATAGGTGGCGGTATCGGACAGTCCCGAACGTTCATGCTTCTTCTGAAGAAGGCTCACATCGGAGAAGTAAGCGTCACCGTTTGGCCCAAAATCCTCAAAGAGATGTGCCGCAAAAGAAACATCCACGTCCTGGAATGATAGCCCAGAGCCAAGCCGCTCCGTCCGAGGTTCGCCGGGCTGGCGGCTCGGGGTGACCGGATTCCGAATGGTGATTATCAGAACACCCTTGCATGAAACCTGCTGGAGAGCCTTCTAGGTCGTGGCCCGTACCGGGAAACAATTCTGAAAAGCAGATCGAAGCAGAAAAATTCTTCATGGTTCAGACCGCCCAAGGTCTTGATCCTCTTTGCGTCCCGGAGGTGGGGTCTTCGGAGGGCAAGCTTCTTTCGGTCAACGATTTAGGGAGACTCCACATTTCAGTTGCCCTTCCGGCCTCAAATCTGGCATAAATACAAACCCATACGAACAGAGGTCAGGATCGAGTGTCTCACGGGGCCTCCGGATTCTCTCGGGAGTTGACGCATGAAGACTAACCTATCACTCGGACTCTACGTTCCGATCGTCCTCGCTTGTCTCGTTTTATTCGGATGCGGGCAGTCAGCGAACAAGTATGCCCCGCCTCCTCCCCCGGACGTCACGATCGGTCGGCCCGTTAAGAAAACAGTGACTAACTATTTCGAGGCCACAGGGACCACCGCGGCGATCGAATCCGTGGAGATTCGAGCAAGGGTCAAAGGATTCCTCCAAAGCGTAAATTTCAAGCCGCGTGCCAAAGTCAAGGCCGAGGATCTGCTTTTTGTAATCGACCCAAAGCCTTTTGAGGCACGAGTTGCTCAGGCACAGGCGGCTCTTGACGGTGCGAAGGCCGAGTTCAACCTCGCGCAGGTGGAATTGGACAAGGCAGAACAGCTCTTTAAAAAGGCTGCTGTCAGCGAGATCAAGGTCATCGAGCATAGGGCCAAACGCGACCTGGCCAAAGCCAAGGTCGAGAAAGCCAAGGCCGATCTGGAAGAGGCCAAACTGGAACTTTCATACACCCAGGTCAAGAGTCCCATCAGCGGCAGGGTGGGTCGCAACCTCGTCGATGTGGGCAACCTGGTGGGGGCCGGCGAGACCACGCTCCTGACAACGGTCGTGAACGATGACTCCATTTACGCGTACTTCAATGTCAGTGAACAGGCTCTCCTCGGTATGGTGCGGAAGTTTGCGGGCAAAGGATCCGAGGTTCCCCCGGAACAGCAAATGGAAAAGGATCGAACGCCGGCCTTCCTCCAATTGGCCGACGAGAAAGGCTTCCCGCACGAAGGCCGTATGGATTTTGTCGAGACCCGGGTTGACACGGGCACCGGAACCCTGCAGGTGCGGGCGATATTCCCGAATTCCGACGGTCTGATACTCCCCGGCATGTTCGTGCGGGTGAGAGTACCTACGGAGATTCGCCAGGCCGTGCTCATCCCGGATGTCGCGGTACTTGCGGACCAGGGAGGCAGGTACGTCCTCGTCGTGGGTGACAAGAACCTGGTAGAACAGCGCCGCGTGAAAGTGGGGGCTCTGTTTGGCCAAATGCGGGTCATTGATGAGGGACTCAGGCCCAAGGATCGTGTGATCGTCAAGGGCGTGCAACGGGCTCGACCGGGGAGCAAAGTCAGTCCCGTAGCAGCATCCAAGCCGCCGGAATCCAAGAAGCAGCCCGCGTCGGCATCCAAGGGCAAATCCGAGTCAAAGCCCCAGGACAAACCCTCCTCAAAGAAGTAGCGGAGACACGAGCATGTTCAGTCGCTTTTTCATAGATCGTCCGATTTTTGCTTGCGTGATCTCCATCCTCATCGTCATCGCCGGCGGTGTCTCCATTTACACGCTTCCGGTAGCGCAGTATCCGGACATCACTCCTCCCATGGTCCAAGTAACAGCCATGTATCCTGGAGCCGACCCGCAGGTCGTCGCTGACACGGTGGCCTCGCCGATCGAACAGGAAGTCAACGGCGTGGAGAACATGATCTACATGAGCAGCTCGAGCACGAGCAACGGATCCTACACGCTGAAGATCACGTTCGAGCTTGGCACGGACCCGGACATGGCATCCGTGCTCGTACAGAATCGTGTGGCCCGAGCCGTGGCCAAATTGCCACCGGAAGTCCAGCGTCAAGGCGTGACGACCAAGAAGTCCTCCACCAACCTCGTAACCGTCCTCAGCGTTTTCTCGCCGGATGGGCGATACGACGATCTCTATCTCACCAACTACGTGACGCTCCGCATAAAGGATGAGCTGACCCGGATTCATGGCGTCGGCGACGTGACGGTCTTTCCGACCAAGGACTACGGGATGCGGATATGGCTCGATCCCAACAAGCTCGAGTCCCGGAGTCTTACCACCAACGACGTCGTCAACGCGGTGAGCCAGCAAAACGTGCAGGTCGCAGCCGGCCAGATCGGTCAACCGCCCGCGCCCAAGGGGCAGGAGTTCCAGTTGACGGTTAACACCCTCGGCCGTCTGCGCAACGTGAAGCAATTTGGCGACATCATCGTGAAAACCGGGGAGGGAGGACGGCTCACCAGAGTCAAGGACGTGGCCCGTGTTGAACTCGGCGGCCAGACTTACGACACGTTCTCCATACTCAATGCTGCGCCCGCCGCGACGATCCTCGTGTACCAGATGCCGGGATCCAATGCTCTGGAGGTTGCCGACAGCGTTCGGGCCACCATGGAAAACCTCAAGCGGTATTTTCCCCAGGGACTCGCTTACAAGATCGTGTACGACACGTCGGAATTCGTCAGGGCATCGATCGCCGAAGTGGTCAAAACCCTGTTCGAGGCATTCTTCCTCGTCTTCCTCGTCGTCTTCATATTCCTGCAGGACTGGCGAGCAACGCTGATTCCGGCCGTGACCATACCCGTTTCTTTGATCGGTACCTTCGCGGTAATGGCCGGCCTTGGATTTTCGATCAATATGACGACGCTCTTCGGACTGGTGCTTGCCATCGGGATAGTGGTAGACGACGCCATTGTCGTGGTGGAGAATGTCGAACGAAATATGCGCGAATTCGGTCTGAGTGCCAAAGAGGCCTCAATCCGCGCGATGCAAGAAATCAGCGGCCCGATTGTGAGCACCACTCTGGTGCTCATGGCGGTCTTCGTACCCGCCGCGTTCATGGGGGGGATCACCGGTCAGCTCTACCGGCAATTTTCACTGACCATCGCGGTATCCACCCTGTTTAGCTCGATAAATGCATTGACGATGAGTCCGGCTCTGAGCGCCCTCTTGCTCCGGCACAGGGAAGGGGAACGCAACGTCCTTTTCCGGGCCTTCAACCGGGTCTTTGACAGAGTGACGCAGCGGTACACCAGTCTGGTTTCCCTGTGCGTGCGACGGGTCGGAGTAATGGTGGTGCTGCTGGGGGGCGTGATCGGCGTTACATACCTGGGGCTGGTGAGTGTTCCCACGGGATTCGTGCCCATAGAGGACGACGGATTGATCCTGTTGAACATGCAGCTCCCCGACGCGGCATCGCTGGAGCGGACCCAGGCCGTCGCACAGCAGGTGGGTAAGATTCTCAGCAATACGGATGGCGTCGGAGACTATGCGGTCCTCGGCGGTTATTCCATCTTTGACGGCAACGGGTCGAATTTGGGCGCGGGATTCGCTTCACTGGTGCCCTGGGACGAGCGGCTCCCCAAGGGACGGAGCAAGGATGTGATCATGCGTGAACTTTCAAGGAAGTTCACCAAGATCCAGGATGCGATCGTCGTGGCGTTCTCTCAGCCGCCGATTCCGGGACTCGGCACGGGCGGAGGATTCGAGTTGCAGGTCCAGGACCGGGGAGGCGCGGGTCTGTTCGCGCTGGCACGGGCAGCGACCGAATTGGCCCACGACGGCAGTTCTCAGGCCAACCTGTCCGGAGTGTTTTCAACCTTTCGCGCGGGCGTCCCGGTAATTTTCGCGGATGTGGACCGGACCAAGGCCTTCAAGCTCGGAGTTCCGCTGCAATCGGTCTTTGACACCATGCAAGCCTTTCTCGGCTCCACCTATGTGAACGACTTCAACAAGTTCGGACGCACCTGGCAGGTAAAAGTCCAGGCTGACAGCGTATTCCGCACCCGGGCCAGCGATATAGCCGGTCTGCAGGTACGCAACAAAGACGGGAACATGGTACCGCTCGGCACTATGGTCAAAGCAGAGGATTCCCTCGGGCCGCCGAGAATTGACCGATACAATATGTATCCTTCTGCACGAGTCAGTGGGGCGCCCGCTCCGGGAGTCAGCTCCGGGCAAGCAATCAGCATTATGGAACAGATGGCGGACGCGAAGCTCCCGCAATCCATGGCCTACGCGTGGACGGGCACCGCGTACCAGGAGAAGAAGTCGGGCAGCCAGGCGATCCTCATCTTTGCACTCGCCTTTGTGATCGTGATCCTGATACTGGCCGCCCAGTACGAGAGCTGGACCGATCCTCTGGCTGTCATATTCATTGTGCCGTTGGCGGTCCTTGGCGCGATCCTCGCACTTGTCGCCAGACAGATGGAAAATAATTTGTACACCCAGGTCGGATTGGTGCTGCTCGTGGGGCTGTCAGCAAAGAACGGGATTCTCATCGTAGAATTCGCCAGAGAACTCCGAGAAAAGGGTAAAGGCGTGCTGGAAGCCGCGGTGGAGGCGGCTCGCCTGCGGTTTCGGCCGATCCTGATGACCTCCTTCGCGTTCATCATCGGCGTGACCCCTCTGGTTGTGGCGAGCGGCGCGGGAGCGGTGAGCCGGCAAGCGCTCGGCACTGCGGTCTTCGGGGGAATGCTTGGAGTGACCTGTCTCGGAGTGATCTTCACACCGTCACTCTACGTGCTGATGCAGGGGCCACGCGTGTGGTGGCGAAGATCGAAGCGAACGGAGACGACCGGACCGTCCGGAGAGTAAGAAGAATTTGCTTGGCAGAGTGAATGCTCGGGATTTCATGTCCCGGTCGGCTGGAAGGATGAAACGGAATTTCATTCATCCGGAAGCACATTGGCGTCAGCCGTCCCGGCCGCTGATTGGCTCACTGGTCTTTCTGTCCTGGTGGTGAGATCTTTAACTGGCGATAGGCTGGACCCACTCTTACGAGCCCTCTTCGTCAAGCCAGGCTTCCGCTTCTGCACGGTTGTAAAAGACTCGTCCGGGAAAACCTTGGCCTTTTGACGCGTGAGACATCTGTGCCTGCATGAATGTCTGCCGCTCATGGAGTGCGGCAAATTTCTTCATGCCCGCTGTCACAAGAAACTGCGATCCCTTTTGGAAAATGTCCGGCAATGCCGTGGCCTTGACATCAAAAAAATCACATAGGACGGTAAAACCCGGCCGCAGGGTGCTACTCAGTTTCTCAAGGTCCTCCAGCACTTCCGGGACCTCTCCCACATTCGTCCAGGTCCCGTGGAGGGTTATGTACCCGCGGTTCTTCTCCAAATCAGCCTCATAAACGTATCTGTCGGTGCGTGCTACGGTTCTCATGGTACTCCCCGACGTATGAGATTGGTGGCTGAAAGCTCCCAGCTGAGGCTTCCGGGAGGGTTGGTCACGGAGAAGAGGTGAAGACTGCCGGTAGGCTCTCCCCTATTCTGCGCTATGACGCCCCCCTGCATAGCGTGTTCCTCTCAGCCGAATGTAACCACAGATGCGGTTCCCGGTGGTCCCCGCATCTTAGAGCCCAATGGCGAGATCGCTGCACCGTAGGAGGCCCGATGAATTCCTACAGGCCCTCTTCGTCAAGCCAAGCTTCCGCTTCGTCCCGGCTGTAAAAGACTCTCCCGGGAAAATCTATGCCTCTCGACACCCGAGCCATTTGCGTCTGGATGAACGTCCGCCGCTCATGGAGAGCGGCAAATTTCTTCATGCCCGCTGCGACAAGAATTTTCGATGCCCTTTGGAAAATGTCCGGCAATGCCGTGGCCGGGACTCGAGTGAAATCACACAGGACAGTAAAACCCGGACGCAGCGTGCTGCAAAGTTTCTCAACGTCCTGCAACACTTCCGGCAACTCTCTCACATTGGTCCATTTCCCGTAGAGGGTTATGTACCCACGGTTCTTCTCCAAATCCGCCTCATGAAGGTACTGGTCGGTACGAGTCACGGTTATCATGGTGCTCCCCCGCGTGAGGGATTGGTGGCTGAGATCCCCCACTGAGGCTTCCGGGAGGGTTGGTCAAGGAGATGAGGTCCAGACTGCCGGTAGGCACTCCAGACTCGTGCTCGATGATGCCGCGCTTCCGCCTGCAGTGGCCTGATCGACGAGCAAGCCTTGTTCGGCCGCTCTCGTTCCCCAATATCTCAACGACGTCGGTCTGTCAAGCTCGGTGGGATGCGACGAACGAAATGAAACGCATCGCTCGAAAAAGAACCCAACTCAAACGATTCCTTTTCCTGCCGAGCGAATAGCTTCGTACAAGCTGCCCCACAGCAAAGCGTTCTTCGTTCAACGACAGGACAGATGGGGTTCCCGGCGGTTACCACATCGTACAGGCTGCACGGGGGGCCTCGCCGCAAAACACGCCGGCCGCGGAAAAGTCAAACGGCTCATCTCTTGCGGACGGGGCGGGGCGACTTCCATAAATGCGTTTGACCGTCGTCGAACAGATCCATTTGCCGGTCTTTTCTCCGGTTGTCGACTTGCGATCCGGTAAGCTCTTCGTCAGTCTGAAGGCGGCCGTTGCCGCGGATATGCTTGAGCGTTACACCTCGCTCGACGAGGACTTTGCCGATCAAAAAGCGACGGTGACACCGCAGAGGGTCCTCCTCAGCGCACATGATCGCTGTTCTCTTCTCCACGCAGTAACGCTCTATCTCTGCGATCCCCTCTTGAAATCGTTCGCACCTCGCGAGAAGGTAATAGAGCACATACCCTTCATCATCATAGAACTCGTGCTCGTCGGGTTTGCCCCCCACGTTGCCGCCCAGATACACGTACGTGAGACCGATTTCTTCCACCGAACGTCTTAGACGCTTGATGTTAAAATGGGGACAGAACCGGGAGTATGGCCGCGAACGAACATCGATGAGCAGTTCGATCCCATGCTCCGTCAAGAGGCGGAGAAAACGTTCCGGGCCGTGGTTTGAATGGCCCACCGTGAAGACGTATCGTTCGCCGCTTCCCGGAGAATCAACCACGTGCCTCCTCCTGCAAACTTGCCTGTCGGTCGATATGTTAAGAATTGCGCTGCCTCTTAAAATTGTACAGATCGCCACGCCATGGCTAGGTCGTTACGCACGCCATACAAACAACCACCAGAACCGGTGTCACAGTTTGGTTCGGGAAAAGGCGGCGTCTCCTACCTTCATCCGTCTCTCCTCGATCTCGACGCCTTCTTCAATTCCAGAAACTTCGCGTACGCATCGTTCTTTTTGACGCCAAACCGTCTGTTGGCTTCGTCTGCAAGGCGTTTTCCCGAGAGTCCCTCCCCCATGAGGGTTCGTACGGCTTCGGTAAGATCTTCAGCCGAAGCGGTCGGGCTCGCTCCCTCCACCACCACGATGATCTCGCCTTTAATTGCGGGGCGTCCCTCAAGTTTTCCGAGAATCCCCGACGCGGTGCCCGAAAGGATCTCTTCGTGGACCTTGCTGAGTTCCCGCATGAGCACCATCCTCCGTGATCCGAGCGTCTCGGCGGCGGATTCGAGGGTCGGTTTTATCCTTCGGGCCGTTTCGAAAAAGAGTGCGGTCCGGGATTCCTGCGCAAGCCTTTCGAAAAAACGTCTCCTCTCTTCGTCTTTTCGCGGGGCAAATCCCAGGTAGACGAAGGACGAACAGTCCGTTCCCGACACGGAAAGTGCGGTTGTTATGGACGATGGGCCCGGAATGGGGATGACTTTGAAGCCTCCATCAAGAGCCGCGCGGACCAAGCGACTCCCGGGGTCCGAAACAGCCGGGGTGCCCGCGTCGGATACGAGAGCCACGTCGAGTCCATCTTCCAGGCGCTTCAGCACAGCGCCGGTCTTTCGGGCTTCGCTGACGCGGTGCAAGCTCATCAGACGGGTGGCAATCTCCCACTTGCGCAACAGTATTCGAGTCTTTCTCGTGTCCTCACACGCGATCAAAGCTACGGATCGCAGAACATTGACCGCCCGAACGGTGATGTCCTCAAGATTCCCGATCGGAGTTGCCACCACGTAGAGCGCACCGGTCCTCATTGTTCGTCGGCCTCGAGCTTTCGATCCTGATAGACGTCTGACTCCCGGTAGACTTCGATTGCGCTCGACGCAAGCACCTTGAGACAGGCAGTGACAGGAATGGCAACAAGCATTCCGACGAAGCCGAAGAGCTGAGCTCCGACGAGAAGCGCCAGAATGTATACCAGAGGATGCAAACCGGTCGCCTCACCAACGATCCGCGGGGTCAGCACGTAGGATTCGAGCAATTGCACCACGGCAATCCATCCGACGACATAGATCACGTAAACGAAGCTCTTGAACTGCGCAAGCGCGATGAGCGAACCGCCCAGAATTGCAATCATGGTCCCCAGGTACGGCACGATGAAGAGCAGACCCGAGACGGTACCCAAAACCAATGCGAGGTCCAATCGGATCAGAACAAATCCGAGGCTATACAAGATTGCCAGGATCAAGCATATGGTCAACTGCCCGCGCACGAATCCCGACAGCACTCTGTCCATTTGTCGCAGCTTATCCAGGACCGAATCACGCGCGTACGGTGGGATGAGCTCTGTGGCTCGGTCCTTGATCCTGTTGAAGGAGACGAGGAAGTAGTACGCCAGGATCGGAATCAGGACGACATGAATGAGACCCGATATCACTCCGAGTGTCTTGCTCGCGATTTTCTTGAGGATCGCCGCCAGAGGATTTGCCAGCTTGTGCAATTCCGGCACCCAGGCCTTGGTCTTGTCCCAGACCACGGCGAGTACCTGTTCCCAATTCTCCGGAAGTTTGATGTCGAACCCTTGCAAGAAGCCTACGAGATTCTCCTTGAGCGATGCAAAGTACCGGGGAGCATGAGTTACGAATTTCGCGATCTCTTCTACGGCCGTGGGTACAACGAACAACAGGAACAGAAAGAGGAGGAACAAACCAGTCAGGAGTAGACCCAGAGCTGAAACGGCCCGGGGAATCTTCCACTGTTCCAGGCGATTTACCACGGGGTTGAGGATGTAGGCCAGAAAAAACGCCACCATGATCGTCGTGGTAAGTGATTCCAGCGCGCTCATCAACCATACCAGCGCGATCGTGAATCCGACAACCGCGGCCACTCGAATCAGGGTCCTTCTCATTACGGGCGTCATGGTTGTGCACCTCCACCCTTTTCTTCGCTCCGCACGGCGTTCCGGTGCGTGGAGCGGGCTGGACCGGATCTTGAATAAGCTCCGCCGGAGCCCGCGCGGAACCGACGTGGCCTTAAACGTGGTATGAACGCAATCATCACCGTCAGGACGCATGCCCATGCGAACAGGTCGCCGAATCTGCTGTAAAAGGAACCCGCCTGAGCACGTTCAGGCACTCCCACCACAAATTGTCCGCACATATCCAGAGGGATCTTCTGTATCACCCTTCCTGCGCGGTCGAACGCGGCGCTCACGCCGGTGTTGGCGCTGCGCAGGAACCAGACGCGATTCTCTATGCTTCTCATCCGGGCCATCCCGAGATGTTGGTACGGAGCGGCGCTCTCGCCGAACCAGGCGTCATTAGTGATGTTTACGAGCATCCGGGCGCCGTTCTTCAAGGCGCGGGCCGCCAGATCGGGAAATATCGCCTCGTAACAAATCAGAACACTGAATGGCGGGCAGCCCTCAACGGACATGACAGTCATTTTTCGCCCCGGAGTGTAGTCCCCTTGCCTCGCGGCCATGCCCGGACCCAAAGGGAGGAGCCAACTAAACGGCATGTATTCGCCAAAGGGCACGAGCCGGATCTTGTCATAACGGAACCGCAGAGAGGAGCCGTCCAGGAGAAACGCACTGTTGAAATAGTTTGACTTGCCGTCTGCCTTCCTTTCGGAAGGCGCTCCGACGAGCATGGGAACGCCGAGCCCCCGTGAAATCGCGCCGGGAATCTTCCAGGCCTTGGTGGTCGGTCCGAAGACGAGGGGGACACTCGTTTCGGGCCAGATTAGCATCTTTGCCCCGTTTTCCACTGCCGCTCTTCCGAGCCTCTTGTATGTCAGAAAGGTGTACTCAAGCGCGTCCGGATTCCATTTCATTTCCTGGGGGATGTCGCCCTGGAGCACACCCACAGGAAAATCATCTTGATGCGGCCGCGGCGGAGGAAACTGAGAGAGCCGAACCGCGCCGTATGCCAGAGCCGATAGGAGCATCAGAACCGTTACCCCCACAAGCCTGGTAGGGAACTTCTTTCCGAGTGTCACTCTCCGTAGAACTTCCCAGAGAGTGCCGTTTACCAGTACTACAAGGAACGAAATCCCGTACACTCCCGTTATGTCCGCGATCTGAACCATGGGAAGGCGACCGATCTGGGAATAGCCCACAAGATCCCAGGGGAAGTTCGTAAAGGCTACCGCACGGGCGTATTCCACGGCAGTCCAAACAAAGGGAGCAGCTATGCCGAGGCTCCACCCGCGCCGGCCCAAATGGGTCACCATCAGAGCGAATACACCAGGGAAGAGCGCGAGGGTCAATGCCATGCTGATGTACAGAGCAGCCCCGCCAACGGGGCAGAAGCCGCCGTGAACCGTAACGGTGTGATAAACCCAGTTCACATCGACCAGAGAGAAGGCCAGACCGAATAGAATTCCGAGGTACAACGCCGAAGCCGCTCGCCTGGCCTGGTCGAGCGCCCAAAACAATGGAAGGAACGCGATCCATACAACAAGATCGAACCGCGCCGGAGGAAACGCCAGGGACAGCAGCAACCCACCAGCGGCCGCGGCAAGGGAGGGAAGTATCATAGATTTGATTCGGGCTGAGCTGTGGAGTTCTCATCGCTAGTGGTGGGCAGGGGCCTGACCATCACCCGGATGATTCTCTTCTCGTCTCCTCCCGCGATTTTCATGGAGAGTCCTCCATAGACTATTTCTTCGCCCTTGCCTGGAACTTTGCCCATAACATGGATAATGAATCCGCCCAGTGTGTCGTAGCCTCCCCTGGGCAGGGATACGGCAAAACGCTCCTCAAAATCGTCCACGCTCACCCGGGCGCTTACGAGAACCGACCCGTCCTCCTGAGGAACGAAAAGCACCTCCTCCACGTCATGTTCATCGCTGATTTCGCCGATGATCTCTTCAATAATGTCTTCGATCGTCACAATCCCGGAAGTCCCCCCATATTCGTCTACGATAACCGCTAGGTGTGATTTGCGCGTCCGCAATTCATTAAGTAGGTCTTTGATGCGCTTCGTCTCAGGGACGAAGAACGGCTCGCGGCAGATATCCTGCAGACTAAACTCCTCCTCGTTCCTCAGCCACAGAGGCAGCAGGTCCTTGGCATAGAGAATGCCGAGAATCTGATCGACGCTTTGTCCGTACACGGGGATTCGAGAATGACCTGAGTCGATTATCGTGGAGAGCACTTGCTCTTTGTCCGCACCTTTGGGGAGGCAAACAAGGTGGGTTCGGGGGATCATTATCTCACGGGCCACGGTTTGCTTGAGATCGAAGATACCTTCGATCATCTCGCCCTCATCTTCGTCGATGAGGCCCTGCTCTTCTCCTTCGTCAATGACTTCCTTAAGCTCCAGCGGCCTGCGCTTGAGCCGGAAACTTCTTCTGAGCCACCGCAAAAGACTGTCACTACTGCCGGAGTTCGATTCCTCCAAGGAGACGAGCACCCCCTCCCGCTTACTTGAGCCATCCGCTCTTTGAGCCCATGTTCTGCAAACCCGAGTACAAGCAGTTGACTAGTACTGAGATATCAATCGCAAGGGAACCTGTCAAGAATTTAACGTCCGGTTCGGCTATGCCCATTTTCTTATAAGTCGCTTTAGGTATTAATAACAGAGCCCTTCGGATGTGATCCGCAACATACTTGGATATCATTTCTTTCTTGACAGCCGCCGGAGCTCGTGCTAGCCAGCGGTCCACTGTTTCACTGGGATGGACAAGCAACGTCCAGGAGGAAACAGTGGTCTATTTCGGTCTTTTAGGGAGAGTCGTCGCAGTTCTGATTCTCACGCCGGTTTTCATGGGCACCTATTTCGGGGTGGCGATTGCCGGTTCATCCGGACTTCGTCCCCCGGCCGGCCTGTACGGGGCTCGGGCCAGTCTTAACACCGGGGAAGACGAGCCTCGCTTCCATCCCGAACTCGCTGCTCATCCGCCGACATCCGATACTGATGAGGACTACACAATCCGATTAGCCTATGGGAGAACGTTCGGCACCTCGACGGAACTGGACTACGTCACCGTGGAAGTCAGTAGGCGGGTTACTCAGTCACCCTCTCTCATACTGAACGGACATGCCCTCGGGGAGCTTCAATTGGCCTTCCTGGCGTCCCATGTCCATTACAAGGCGGGAGTCATCGAACGGGTGAAGAGACTCGCTTTTCAGGATGGATATGAGCTTGGATTTATTCCGAAGGCCCATTTGACACTCCCACACGGTCCCATGGGGCTCGTTCCGTACCTTGAAAGCGGCGCGGGGATCGGGTACGTCTCGGAAACCTATCGGAATTCAGGTTCCCGCTGGAATTGGTCCCTCCTTGGCGGGATGGGCATGGAAAGACGCCTGCACAATCTGCTCGTCCTGAACCTGGGAATCCAGTGGCGACACTTGTCCAACGGTAACATGTGGGGAAAGGGTGATGAGCTTCACAATTCGAACTCCGGCACCGATATGATCCAGGGTTTGGCCACCCTCGTGCACTGGTTCTAGCACATCAAAGGTAATTCTAAACCGATGTACGGGACTTCTCCCCTTTGAAGAAAGAGAGGAGAGAGCGGGTCGCAAGGGAATTCCGCGGCGTTCAATCCGGCTGAGTTTCGCGTCCAAGGGAGCGGCCCCGGTCATGAATTTATTTGAAATCGGCCCTTGTGTTGAAATAGGATGGAGTGCAATGTCATTGACCGACCTTCTGCGATCCTCAAGGGGGCGAAGAGAGAAATTGAGCAGACACACCATAGGCGGTGCACTCCTTGCCGTGCTGCTGATCCTGGCGTCCGGCCCGGCGTTCTGCCTTACCTGCGAAGAATGCAAGAAAATAGAGCAATCTGAACGAGAGTACACGCGTCAAGAGGCGGAAAAGAGCGCGGAACTCAGGGCTGCATTCGAGAAAGGTGACTATGAAAGGGTTCGGACGATCAAAAACCAGGTCACCGAACTCCGGAAACAGCTCATCGAATGGAGAAAGACGAGACCGGAGTGTAGGAACGCCTGTCGCCCCAAGAACGTCAAAGCCGAGCTTTGCAGCAGACTCAAACTTGAGATAGTGCAGATGGAGGCCCGGAGTTCCGGCTCTCCTGAAGAGATTGCAAAAATTGACGAACTCTATCGCTCGCTGCGGCATTGCCACATGCAACTGAAGAAAATGCTCGAAAAATCCCGATGATCGCTTTTCCGGGAATCCCTCCAACACTAGGACACCTGCCCGAAATAAGGGCTCACCCCCTCGTGAAGGGTCTGCCGCTCTTCTCCTACAGTTCCGTGTCTTCCGGAGGTACGGCGAGTCCGTGGCCGGGTATGAAGGGTATGGGAGCCACCGGATATCCTCTCACCCATCGTATTCCGCAGCGGAGCACTGTCTTGACGGGCGCCGGCAGGAGATGTTCTCCCGGATTGCCCTGCATTGCCCGGTCCTCGAGGATGGAAGGGATGATATTGATCGAGTGACCCTGCCCCGGAAGATAGGTGTAGAAGGGCTTCAACTCCTCCGGGATGTTTCCGGGGTATTCGTCCACCTCGCGTACCCGGTCGCTCTCCTCATCCCCTGCGACACCGTATTGGATCATGTCCCAGAGGTTCTCTTTGGGATAGGATTTGGCACAGAATCCGCGCACAGCCCGGTCGAACTCAATATCCGTCCAGGGTTGGGCCTTTTTCAGCAGTGGAGGCAAAGACGCAAAGAATCTCCGGAACCCGTTTCCCGAGTCCATGGAGAATGCCCGGCCCTCTTCGTTGCAGAAGTGGAGCACCAGGCGGTCTTGCTCGGACATGCGTCGGAAATGTTCGACCCCGTCGCGTGCATGGTAATTCCACCAGATGTCGAAGAGCTCGTCCTCGTCCCCCCCGACCCGGACCATCGTCAGTACCAAGAGTACGTTGTTGAAATGGACTACTCCCGCCCTTTGCAGGATTCCCATATCTCCGTTCTTGCGAAGGTGGCCGGACTCGGAACGGACGAAGAGTCCCACCTCCCCTTCCTGGGTCGGTCCCTCGGAGTAGGCCGCCTCTATGCCCTGACCCGGCAGCAATCGAATCTTTTTTGGATCAATTAAATCCATGTGCTAAGTTCCCTTAATTGAGGTTTTAACAGAAACGTCACAAAGGGTCCAGTCAAATTGAGCACCCAGTCCTACACCGCCGCGGCCGGCCACAGAGCTGGAGATCCCCGTACTATCTCGTCGGGATATCACTTAAAGTTTCATGAAAGGACTTGACCATAACCCATGAAATTGATAACTTATTTCTGCAGAGAGGAGGCTTTTTTGGAGAACGGTTACACCATATGCGTAACCTGCGCGTGGAGAGCTACCTGCAACAAGAAGTTTTCCATGGACGGTTCGACGACTACCAGATGTCTCGACTACACGCGGGATCTTACGCTCGGAAAGCAGGACGAAACGAAAGACGGCCGGTACTCGGAGGAGTCTGATAAGGGCAGGGACTCAACCTGATACCGGTGAGATCGGCCCGCTGTTATCGAGACTACCACCGGGGTTGACTCCTTTTTTCCCGGTTTCCCAAGGCAGACATGGACATGAGAGAGGCCATTAGAGACCTCGTCAGGGACGCGATCGGAAGAGCTGCTCAGAAGAAGCTCATTTCTTTGCCCCCGGACGAGTCGATCAACATTGAAATTAGCAGGACAAGGGACGATCGCTTTGGTGACTACGCAACCAACGCGGCAATGGTGCTGGCGGGCCGCGTGCACATGAACCCGCGCGATCTTGCCACGATAATTCAGGACAATCTCCGCAAGGATGGCAGTGTCATCGAAAAATCGGAGATCGCAGGCCCGGGGTTCATCAACTTCTTTCTCTCCACGGACGCGCTCCAGGGGGTTCTGCACCGGATTCATCGGGAGCATGAACGATATGGCCGAAGGGCTCCCGCAGGTACAGGCCAGGCGAAGCTGCTTTTGGAATTCGTCAGCGCCAACCCCACGGGCCCGCTCCACGTAGGTCACGGAAGGGGCGCGGCAGTAGGCGATACGCTGGCGAGATTGCTCCGGGCCTGCGGGCGCACCGTCGATACGGAGTATTACGTCAACGATGCAGGGAATCAGATGAGGATTCTCGGCAAATCGGTTCTGCTCAGATACAGGGAATTGCTGGGCGAGCAGATCGATTTTCCCGAGAATCATTACATGGGTGAATATATTGGCCATTTGGCCGAGGAGCTCAGATCGTCATCCCTGGCCGATCGCGTTGGCGAACTTCCCGAGGAAGAGGCGATCTCAGAGGTCGCCCAATTTGCCTGTGACCGGATTCTTCAAGGAATCAAGGATGATCTGGGTTATTTCAGAGTCGAGTACAACCATTATTTTTCCGAGAAGAGCCTGCACGAAGGGGGCGCGGTCACCCACGCGCTGGAGGAATTGCGCGGTAGAGGATTTGTTGAAGACAAAGATGGCGCTGTCTGGTTCAACATGGAAGGCGAGGAGGACGAGAAGGACCGGGTGCTCGTCAGAGCTACGGGTGAGCCGACCTACTTCGCGGCCGATGCGGCCTATCATGAGAACAAATTCGAGCGGGGGTACGAGACGCTTATCGACATCTGGGGTGCGGACCATCACGGGTACGTGCCGCGGGTTAGAGCCGCGATCGAGGCGCTCGGGCATCCCGCAGAAGCGCTCACGGTCTTGCTCGTCCAGTTCGTCGCGCTCGTGAGAGAGGGAAAGAAGCTCGCCATGTCCACCAGATCAGGTGAGTTCGTGACGCTACGGGAAGTCCTCGACGAAGTCGGACCCGACGCTGCCCGTTTCTTCTTCCTCACCAAGAGGCCCGACAGTCACCTGGACTTCGACCTGGACCTGGCCAAGAAGCAGTCCAAAGACAACCCGGTGTACTATGTTCAATACGCCCACGCCCGCGTCGCGAGTATCTTCCGGATAGCCGCGGAACGGGGGATTGACACCGATATGAACGATCCCGATCTGACCGCACTCTCGCTTCCCGAAGAGAAGAAAATAATGAAACATCTGGCCGATTTTCCGGACATGCTCTCCGACGCGGCCGACGCCTTGGAACCGCACCGCATAACCTTCTATCTCGTGGATCTGGCGGAGTTGTTTCACGCCTATTATCACGACAACAGAGTCCTCACCGAGGACTCGAAAATAAAAAAGGCGCGGCTGTACCTCGTTGAGGCGGTACGCAATGTTGTGGCCAACGGCCTGGGGATACTGGGTGTGAACGCGCCGGATCGGATGTAAGAACAATGCCCACTCAAAGTAACGACGGTCGCCGACCTCGACGCGGACTTTCAAAGCAGTGGTGCCCCCTCTAGCAAAGGGGTAGAATAAAAATTTCACGTCATGGCCTCGGGTACGGAACTGAATCTCATTCCTTCGTAGACTCACAGATATGAAGTACATAGAGACGCACCATGAAAATGCTCGAGAAGCTTAAGAAGAATACGAACTCAATGCCTCGCACCCGCGCGGCCGGATCCGCGGATTCGGGAAACGCTCCCAAGAACGGTCCGCTCACCCTTGCCGTCATCGCTTCAATTTTGATAACCGTCTTCCTGGGAGCCCTCAACGTGAAACTGATGAGTGATCCCGCGGACTCGCCCGGTGCTCTCGGGCGGTCCGTCCACTCAAAATCCCAATCGGCCAATGCTCAGACATCCTGCTCGGTCAAAGCCGTACCACAACCGGCTGCTCCGAAGAAGGATCCTCCCCCGATGAGTTTCTACAAGACGCTCACGGTGCAGGAAGAGCAGCCTTCGGCTACCGCGAGTCCCGAATCTGACGCAAACTCGGGTACCTGTCCCACAACTCCCCTTCAGACCGCGGACTCGGCTGCGAAATCCGGCTCAAAGGAGACTGCCGAAGTTTCACAGGCCGAACGGAGGAAAGAGCCGCGTGCACCGTTAAGACTTCCTGGTAAGAAACGAGGCAGGAAGCGATACACCGTCCAGGTCGGTGTTTTTTCCCATCCTGCGGTGGCAAAACAGTGGGCCGCGAAGTGGAAGACGCTTGGTTTTACGGTAATCCTCAAGCCTGTTGCAAGACCGAAGACCGGAGTAACCTATCGGCTTTATCTCGGCAGCTTCTCCTCACAGAAAAAGGCAGACGAAATGGTGAAACGTCTCAAGAAAAAGGAGGGCATCACCGCTTTCCGAGTGGCGTTTCGGAAATGACCGTTTCCCTGTTCGCGGGGTATGGGAGATTCTCCCCTGTTTCGAAAAGCATCTCTTGCGTGCCCGAGGCCGTTTCCCGCAATCCCGCAGCGAAGCGACCAGAGGCCCACGCCCTCTCTTCCGTACCGGGCCGCTTTCAGACCGGAACAACCCGGCGGAATACCATCCCTTCAGGGGCACAGCGAAGAATCATATGGTGAATAATGGATAAGGTGGGGCCTGATCTCAACCGTTTCGTCAATTCAATCCGGAACCGTGCCTCCGCCGTCTGATTCGCGTCAAGTCGCTGAACATAGGATAGCAATGAGCGACCAAACAAGTGACATGTGATCTCCCCTTGAGGTGTCCGTCCTCGCGCTTTTCTCCTCCCCCCAGCCTGACTCAAGGAAGCCCCTGACACTGGGGGGTTCTTTCCCGCGACATTCATGTGGCGTTTTGACTTTGGGGGGGCCGCACGTTGCGCCGTCTTTGCTGCGACGGACAAGTTGACAGGCTTCCCAACGAACTGGAATCAAACGTGGCCACAGAAAGCCACAATCCCACTTGGGGCGAAAGTCGTCCTCCTGGAAGAATGCTGGGGACAATCTTACTTCTTGGTATATGCACTGCGATGGAGGTAGATTCGCGTCACTGTCGGCCTATCGGCCTAACCCTGATGTTTGTCAAAAGAGCCGACAGGATGAAACAATAGACCTGAGCTAAGCCTATAACCGCTGCCGGGCCGGCAGCATGGAGCCGGGATGACAATTTTCCTGAAGGTATGATAAGCTGATCCCCGAGGGATATGTCAGGTCGGGCTCTGCTGGAGAGCAACCTGCTAAGGGGTGGCTCAACGCGGTCTCATCGAGCCGAGGGTCCGGCCCTCGGGTCCGAGGTCCTGCGCGGTCCGACATGTTCCCATCGGATGACAGAGCCTGATATTGCTAAGGAACCTCTCCCCGGAGGAAGGAGTAGGACCACAGGTCACCCGCTCACGCGTGTCTGGGGAAAAGGACGCGGTCTGCACGATTTCTACCGACACGGTACGAGGACGAGTGCTCGGGGTCTGGAGCTCCGAGATCGGCAGACCACCCATGAGTCGAGCAACACATCACAGGCGTGCCGGACTCACGTAAGAATGCTGCCAAACGATGTATGCTGTTATGCACACATGGTCCGTGATCCCGAGACCTTCCAGGAGAAACGTGGTGTGAACGGCCGGAGCGTGGTTCCAAGGTGTTTATCGGAATCCCATATAGATAAGATCGTTCAGGTCTTTGTAATAGTTTTCGCTGGCTGTACGATCTCCTACCAAATAGTCTTCACAGCTCGATGGCCGAGTAGTTGGGTCATGCCTGTGTCGGCCTGCCTCACCACACTGCTGCTCGGAATCCGGCTACGCTCATGGTACCGCACTCCGACGCGCTTAACAGACCCTGGGGAAGCTTTTAGCATCATTGCCGGTCTGTTTGCGCTGGGACTTGTTCTCGGCGTCATTTCTACGATGTTGAATCGGCCGGACACCGATGACATCAGCTATTTTCACCGTGCACTGGTTCAGCTTGGGAACCTGGATAAGCCCCTTATTGTGACAGATACGCTGTATAGGTCCACCTGCCTTCCCGGAATGCCTTCGGTCCAACTGATCAGTTCCTACGAGATGCTCGTAGCGTTTGCGGCTCACCTGCTCGGGGCGGATCCTCTCTGGCTTTACCATAATGGGCCGGCTGCTATGACGGCGTTCCTGATTCCGATCGTCTACTACCTTGTGTTTCGGGAGTTCGGGCTGAGTTCTCGTAAGTCTTTGCTCGCAGTCGTCGGTACGATCATATTCCTTTTTTTGGACGGAAACCTCCATAGAACCTACGGAAACTTTGCTTTTGTTCGCTTATGGCAGGGCAAGGCAATTTTCTTGACCCTCCTCCTTCCGTACATTTTGCGTTGTTGCTACCGTTTCTTTCGGCGGCCGTCACGGGAGAATTGGGCTCTCACACTCATGACCGGGATTTGTGCCGTCGGACTCACTTCAAGTGGCTTCTTCCTTGTTCCGATTTTCGTTCTTGCGTCGTCCACTGCGCTCTTTTTTTCCTCTTTGCCAACCAGATCGACCCCTGTTTTCCGTCTTGCTCTGAAGGCTTTCGTGCTTAATCTTTCTTCTGCCTACTGTGTGGCTATACTGGTTGCGCTAGTCCTGGGGTTGGTGCCTTCCGGGTACGATGTCCGAGCTTTGAACAATGTCCTCAGGGAAATGACTATCGGCACTTGGTGGCAATCCCTGTCCATGGTATGGGGTAAGGGATGGAGCTTGGTGTGGTATGCGATGTGCATGTTTCTGCTGCCATGGATGGCGCTCAAGCGAATCGATGCCTTGATTGTATGCTCTGTCTCACTGGTACTGGTACTTGTCTTTTTCAATCCTCTTCTCGGGCCGGTATGGTTCCATGCTTTTCATCAGATATACTGGAGGCTGGCACTCCTGTGTCCCGTGCCCCTTGGCGCCGGACTGATTCTCCCCATCATTGCGGATCTTATCCAGGGCGCTCGCCGTTCACCTTCCACATGCTTCAAGGGAGCAGTCCTTGTTGGTAGTACAGCAGTCTTCTTGCTTCATTTTCAGATGGCGACCATATCTCCAGGAAACCGTGTATCCATCAAGAGGCCCTCGGAATATAGGTTCAATCACAAGGTGCTAAGGTTCTGCCGCACAATTGCCCCCCTGCTGGCGTCAAGAAGTGTCTTGGCTCCCCCGGAGGTCGTTTTCGTGCTCTCGCTGCTCGACACGTCAATAAGGTTTGAAGCTCTCCACAATCCTCTGGACACGAGGTTTATTTTTCGCATTGCGGGAGATCCGCGAGAAGGATCCCGCAGATTGCTTGCTCAGGCTCTTGTCGCGTGCAACACTCACGCAGAAGGCGCCAAGAATGCACTCAGACATTCTGCTATGGCTGGGGTAAGCGCCATTGTGGTGCGAAGCGGGTGCCGTAGCGGTGTCAGTGAGGCGTTGAAGTCTTCTCCGGGCAAGTGGCGACTCATTTACCAGGACAATCTGTTCTCGCTGTTTGTCAAACCCCGTACAACGACTGACCGTGAAACCCGCTTGGGGCGGGATTGAACGGCGCCGGAATCAGCCTCCCATTTCTTAACCGCAACGATGACCGTTTTGGGGCCGATGAGTTCGACGAACCTCTTGACTATCCAGGGCTTTTCTGACAAGTATGGATTGTTGAAGCGTAACGAGAGCTGATGGCGGGATGTCCGATGACGAACCGTTTCGGGGAGGTAATGATTGGTAGGCAGCGGAGTTAGCCCTCGTGTCGTTTTGGTCTCAGCGCCTGTTTCAGTGATCGAGCGCTATGGGGACTTCTCCGGAGCAGCCAGCACTCATTCCTCCTTTGGTTTAGCGTGCCTCGCAGGAGTTGCGCGGCATCTTGGTGCCGAAGTCCGCGTCATTGATGCGTCTGCGGAGAACCTTTCCCTGGACGAGGCCTTCCACGATATCGTCGCCTTGGCTCCGGACATAGTGGGAATCACCTCAACCACTTCCGGCGTGATAGCCGCCGGGGAACTCTGCCAAAGGATCAAGGACTACGATTCCGGAATAGTCACTATTCTCGGAGGGTGCCATGTGACGGCCTTGCCCAAGGAAACTCTGCTGGATTTTTCCGCCATCGACGTGGCAGTACTTGGAGAAGGGGAGTTGACGTTCGCCGAGTTGTTGAACGGTCTGCTAGCCGGAGATGGAATCCGTGACGACCTGGAGGGTACGGCGATCATAAGCAACGGCGGCGTCAGAATTAACAACAGACGCCCAACCATTCCCGACATGGATGCTCTGCCCTTGCCGGCTTGGTCGCTGATTCGGGGCTTTCCTAGAAGGTTCAAACCTTCCCCTTCACGAGTTCGCCGGTTTCCGAGCGCCTCGTTGGTGCTGACACGCGGCTGTCCCAACAAATGTGTCTTCTGCGACAGATCCGTATTCGGGAATAAATGCCGCTCGTACAGTCCAAGCTACGCGATCCGAATGCTTCAGGATCTAAGAAAAAATTACGGCGTGAAGGAAGTGTTGATCGAAGACGATACGTTTGTGCTCGTAAGAAAATGGGTCCGTGAATTCTGCCTGCGCCTTATCGAGACAAAGATTGATATTACGTGGTCTTGTCTTGGCCGCGCTGATCAGGTTACTCCGGATCTCTTGAAATTGATGAGAAAGGCCGGGTGTTGGCACATATCCTTCGGAATCGAGTCGGGGGATCCTGAAATACTCTGGGCTATGGGCAAAAATTTGAGCCTTGATGAGATCGAGCGGGCTGTTCGTTGGAGTCATGAAGCAGGACTGCAGACCAAGGGGTTCTTCATGATTGGATTTCCGGGTGAATCACAACGCTCTTTGGCTGCTACGCGCGAGCTGGCCAAACGTCTCCCGCTTGACGATATCTCCGTCATGCAGCTCACCCCGTTTCCCGGAAGCGAGCTGTTCAGGATGGCCGATAAGGAGGGTACGTTCGAGCGGAATTGGCAGAAGATGAACACACTGAATACGGTTTTCGTGCCGACCGGGTTTTCAAAGGCGGACTTGGAACGGGAGCGGTCACGTGTGCTTCGAGAATTCTACTTCAGACCCCGCGTGCTGCTGCGCAAAGTATCTCAGGTGATCGGAAATCCTCGAACAATATTGGAAGCTGCCAGAGCTTTTCGTACTCTCTTGAGGGTGGTCAAGGGCGCAGCGTGAAGAGTTCCGAGAAGGCGCCGACGAGAATGGACGACGACGGTGCGGTTGAGGACAGAGCCTCTGCCGGTCCACTCGTCTCTGTTATTATTGCGACCGTTAACCGTCTGGATCTTGTGAGTCGGTGTCTCACAAGCGTATTTCTGTCGGACTACAGGCCTATTGAGGTTATCGTTGTGGACAACGGCTCGACAGAGGATATAGCCACGCAGCTATGGAGGCTCTTTCCGACGGTTCGCGTCATCCGCAACACATCAAACAAGGGGTTCGCGGGCGGTTACAACCGTGGCCTGAGGGAGGCTCACGGGGAATTTGTCGCCGTTCTGAACAACGATGCGGTTGTCAGCAAAGAGTGGCTTGGTTCGATGGTGCGGGTAGCGGAAAAAGATGTCTCCATAGGATCCGTAGGGTCTGTTATCCTGGACGGTAATTGTGAGGGAACTGTGGATTCATGCGGCGTGGGGATCGCCTTGGATGGCATGTCTCGTCAGGCGTTGAGAGGAGAGCAAGCCCCCACCTTAATCAAACCAAAGGAAGTTCTACTCGTGAGTGGGTGTGCATGTCTGTTTCGGCGTGAAGCGTTGGCGGACGTGGGGCTGTTTGATGAGTCTTTCTTCGCGTACTGTGAAGACACGGATCTGGGACTTCGTCTGCGTTGGGCGGGCTGGAAAGCGGTAATCGCCCCGTATTCGACAGTCGTTCACCATTATTCACTAACTGGTGGAAAATTCTCGTTGAACAAGGCTTTCTTGGTGGAGAGAAACCACTACTGGGTGGTAGTCAAGAACTTTCCCTATGTCCTGTTTCCTCTGGTCGTATTAACAACTCTGTGGCGATACCTCTTCCAATGCTATGCTTTGATAACGGGAGCGGACCAGTTGAGGGAGTTTACCAGCAACGCCCCACTGATCACCATCCTCGCAACGTTGTTACGAGCCCATGTGGAAGCCCTGGCAGGCCTGCCTGCCATGCTGCGCCGGCGAGCCGGTTCTTCGAAGAAGCGACGAATCAGTAACTGGAAGATGTGCCGGCACATCCTCTCATGCCGGATCTCCATACGTCACGTAGTGCTGGGAAGGTCTGATGCCGGTAACCGATAGGGCGCCATCGGACGACACCCTCCTGCAGCGGGACCAATATGCCAAAGGAGGAATAACCAGAATCTACTGGGATTACCGCGACCGAACAATCATGAGGTTTCTCGACCGGGACGACCGGGTGATATTCGACATCGGATGTGGAGAAGGAATAACCCTTGAAAAACTCATCAAACACTTACCCGGGCACGATATCTTCGGCATCGATTCTCTCCCAGAAAACGTGAGAATTTGCCTTCAACATAACCTTCCCGTCCGGTTTGGAGATACTTACGCACTCAATATCCTTGACGAAAGTGTGGATGCGGTCCTGTTCATCGAGGTCGTCGAACATCTGGAAGAACCGGAGGCAGCCATAGCGGAGATTCATAGAATTCTCAGACCTCAGGGGAAGCTATTGCTCGGATTTCCGAATGATCGCTCGTTCATGTTCGCCCGGCTCTTGACCTTGAAGTTTAAGGAGGCTCTTTTCGATCCGGGCCACGTTCATCAATGGACGCCTCGATCCATGAGGAAGGCCTTGGAAAGGCATGGGTTCTCGGTCAAGCGAGTCCTGTCAATTCCTTTTGTACTCTGGGCATTTTCGCTCCACTGCGTTATTGTCGCCGAGAAGACCACTGCCGCCCCGGACCGTTCCCGATAGAGGCACCGGCGAGAAGTTTGAGTACAACCGGTTCCATTGGGACAGATCAATTCACGGAACACAAGAAGCCGCAATGGGAGTTCGTATCTCGTGGCAAAAGTTCTGTTTGCGAATGCGGTTGATAGAAACTCGGAGGTCGAGAATCGGTACCGGCCTCTTTGGCCAGCGTATTTGACAGCCTATGTGGAAGCAAGACTCGGCGCCGATGCACTTGAATTCCAGTACTCTGCTGGAAGGCTCGATAAGGATATCAGGGACTTTTCGCCGGACTTGGTTGCCATTGGAGCAGTATCGCAGAATTTCAACCATGCGATGCAGTATGCAAGGATCGCCAAGAAGTTCGGGGCGATGGTTTGCGTGGGAGGACCCCACATATCGGCCTTGCCTAAGTGCCTTACGGCTGAAATGGATGTCGGATGCATTGGTGAAGGGGAACAGACCTTTCTCGAGTTGATCGAAATTCTATTGGATCGGGGCACTCTTGCCTCGGACCATCTGAGAGCCGTGCCCGGAATTGTTTTTCGGGACGGAGATGAGTTCGTTACGACCCCACCCCGTCCGGAGATTCAAGAGCTGGACGACATACCACATCCGAGGAGAAGCATCACAGGGTATCAATCCCACTCCTACATGTTCACGTCGCGTGGATGCCCTTATAGATGCTCTTTCTGCTCATCTTCTCGATTTTGGGGCGTCGTCAGGTTTGCATCCGCCGAGTATGTAGTGGACGAGATCTCGGACCTCGTCGACCACGGAACCAGACTCATCAGTTTCTACGACGATCTGTTCGTTGCGAACAAGGCTCGGGTAAAGACTATGAGAGATCTGATTGTGAGCCGCGGGCTGGCATCCGAGGTGAAGTTCACTTGCTCCTGCAGGGCCAACCTCGTGGACCAACCATTGGTTAATATGTTGAAGGAGATGGGAGTAGTCTCAGTGGGTATGGGCCTAGAAAGCGGTTCGGTGAACACTCTGAAGTACTTGAAAGGGAACGTGACCGTCGAGGACAATGTGCGGGCGATTGAGCTATTGAAGGACGCCGGAATCCAGGTCAATGCTTCCTTTGTCATCGGTTCCCCGGCGGAGACGGAGGAGGAGATAATGGAGACATACGATTTCATAAAGAACAGCCGTCTCGATTTCGTCGATACCTATGTCCTGACGCCGTTGCCGGGTACACCAGTGTGGGATTCCGCCAAGGAACGGGGCTTAGTGTCTGAAGATATGGATTGGAGCCGGCTGAACATTGAATTCGGCTCAAACGCAACGAAAGCCGTTGTAGTCTCCCGGGAACTCAGTCGCAATGAAATCAAAAAGCTGTATCGGCGATTTCGACGACAACGACTGTATCGGATCATTCGGGCCCTTCCTGGCTCACCTTGGCTTCCCGACCTGCCGGGAGCAATCCTGAGAATGGTCTGGGAAAAAGCCGCCAGGATTTTTGGGATGTTCCACTCATGGGCATCCGGAAACAAGTGAGAACTGGCCCGATGGTTTCACGGTGCAGCCGTTCCGAGATATAATATGAACGTTGGCCTAGTTCCGATCACTCTTTCGGAAAGGGATATTTTCTCAAATCGGGTTTAAGAATGGCTGCAAGTCCCTATCAACAACGGGTTCTTGCCCTGGTGCCGGCCTACAGGGAGATGGGGCGGGTCGGGCCGGTGGTAGCCGTTCTTCGGGAGGAAGGGTTTGAGGTTCTTGTGGTTGACGACTGCTCTCCAGACGGAACTCAAGAGCGGGCTGAGGAGGCTGGAGCAAGAACTGTGACCCTTCCGATCAATCTTGGTTACGGCGGAGCACTTCAGACGGGATACCTTTATGCAATGCGGAACGGATTCGAGGCCGTGGTTCAGCTTGATGCAGACGGTCAGCATGACCCGAGCAATGCAGCATGCCTGGTGGCACCAATTCTCGCCGGCAACGCAGACGTGGTCATCGGAAGCCGCTTCCTTGACGGCCACGATTACCCCATGCCATACGCCCGACGGATAGGAAGAAGGCTGTTCCAAGGTTTGCTGAGGCTTTTTGCGGGCCGCTCTTTTTCTGACCCGACTAGTGGTTATCAGGCGCTTTCTCGAGAGGTTGTGCGTCTATACTGTTCGAGGATATTTCCCGAGGACTATCCTGATGCCGACATGTTGGTGTTACTTCAACGTATGGGATTCCGGATCCAGGAAATCCCGGTCAAAATGTACCCGAACCCTGAGAAGTCTATGCACAGCGGTTTGCTCAGACCCATCTACTATGTGTTCAAAGTTACCCTCTCCTTGATGATTACAAGAATCAGGAGAATCGAGCGAGGAGGAACCATTGCCTCTTGACCAGACCATAGCCGTTACCATTCTGGCCCTGATCATGCTCAGCGGGGTATTGGGGTTGATTCGGAGCCACCTCATGAGCGAGAAATACTCGGTCATCTGGATACTGGTCTCCCTAGGGCTCCTGACCGTTCCCTGGTTGCACGGGACGTACGTTCGAATCGCCGGCCTTATCGGCATCAAGGACCCACAGTCCTTCTTCTTCTTTTTCTCCATCCTCGGCCTCGCAGCTCTTAACCTACAGTTCACTGTGGCTATTTCTTCAGCTTTCCAAGACCGCAAAACGCTGGTTCAGGAGTTGGCTCTGCTCAGAGAACGTGTCCGAACCCTTGAGTCGACTGCTGGAAACGCGGCTCACTCCTCTGACGCTATTTGCCCAAAAAAGTAGAACTCTGCCGCGCTTCCGAAGCGGCCCGTTTACGGTCCCAGTCGGCCGGATTGCAGCAAGCAGACGGAAGGCAAGCCTAGCACACTAAACCTCTTGAGATAGTCTCCGACCATCGAGAAATACAGGTAGGCGGTGATGGGAACGTCCGCGTTTACCCGCCGAAGGAGGGATGAATGAATTCCACTCGGTCGCCCTCGTTGATCGTGACCATCTTGAAGTCTTTTCGGTAGACGAAGCGGCCGTTGAGTTCCACGATAACCGCGGGATCATCCTCCTGGGTGCGGTCAAGAAGCTCCTGAATGGAGACCTCACACCCTTCGAACTCTTCGGGGAAGCCGTTGAATATGATTTTCAATTTCGCCACCTCTCGTACCGGCGCCATCCTCCGCCGCACTACCAATTACCGGGAGGGCTACCTCAAACGGAATATGCAAAAAATTCCTTCGACCATCGGACCCCTGATGCGGGCTACTTCAACAGCCCTTCACCTTTATTCTCGATCATCCAGGCGGTGGAGGCAAGCTCCCAACAAACAATTCCGTCACGCTATTGTTTGTTCTTCTCATGCAGAGCCAGGAAGAGTCGTTCCGAGGTAACGGGCAATTCGTTGATGCGCACGC
>CAZCDS010000033.1:0-69468 GCA_964497585.1 uncultured Syntrophaceae bacterium | reverse complement strand
TTTTTTTCAAAACCGCCCCCCCCCGGACCCCTCCCCAAAAACTCTATAGTTTCGGCACGGTAGGCCGGTCGCCTTCGTCGAACACCGGCGGCGGCCCGCCCGCATTCATGTTCGTTTGCGGGTACGGTCGAAAGCAGGCCCAGCCGGGGAGACCAGCCTGAATAAGGCCTGAATGCCTGTTGTGAGAAGACGAATGAGACCATGATCTCCGTTTGCCGGTGAACGGCTACACAAGGAGAGGGAATAGGCCATTCTCACACGGGGCCCCTGGGCCCCCATGCCCGCATTTCCCTGCGACCCGCATGAATTTGAAAGAGGACGTGATGTCCGGAAACAAGACATCAAGCAAGATCAGCCTCGACGAGAAGCTCATGATCTTTATCGTCATGGCTTCCGAGACGTTCAAGAAGAGATCCTCCGCGGTGTTTCGGGAGTACGGACTTACGTTCTCTCAGTACAGTATGCTCAAATACCTGGTCGCGTGCGAGGACGGGCAGGACACCGCGGGCAATGTCGGCAGGAGCATGCTGGTTACCGGAGCAAACGTGACGGGCCTGGCCAAACGCATGGAAAAAGCCGGGCTGATCCAGAGAAAGAATGACGCGAACGATGAGCGTCTCACAATCCTGCAGATTACCCCGAAAGGCGTGGAGACGCTCGATGCGAT
Source organism: uncultured Syntrophaceae bacterium (assembly GCA_964497585.1). Lineage (GTDB taxonomy): Bacteria > Desulfobacterota > Desulfomonilia > Desulfomonilales > Desulfomonilaceae > CAZCDS01. The sequence goes on along the minus strand of CAZCDS010000033.1, from coordinate 68,801 downwards.
CCGGGATATCCAGGAGGAGCATATCCGCGAATATCTGCAGATTTATTCCCAGGACCATAAAGAGGAGATCCTCGACGTTCTCAAACACATCGTCCGCAAAGGGAAGCAGGCGTAAGTCCGCTTCGATCGAGGCCCCACGGGTTCACCAGTTGGGGAAAAGCGCGCAATGAGTGGGGACAATGGCGTGGCGTCGGAGAACGTTTTCCTGGTTCCAAGGCTCCGGCCGGGGAACGAGGAAAAGGGGGACGAGAGCGCCTCAGGGCGACTCACTTGCCCGCCAAAACGAGGGACCCACCGACCAGGAAAGGCCCTTGCGAGCTAACTCATAAGTACTTCATGGCCTGAACGCGCTTGCTTATCGCATCCCTTGTCGGCACTCCAGACATCATGTTCACGAAGCATGACCCGTATCCGTCATTCCGGCGAACGCCGGAATGCAGTTCCTCATCATAAGAGCCTGGACCGCGGCGGCTGCCCCGGACTACGATCCGGGGTTCGCCGGGATGACAGTCTGGGCCAATCGGATTCGAAATTGTGACACGGGCAGTCTGTCACGTGCCCAGCATTCGTGACGATGATTGTGAAATAGAGTAATAAGCTTCACGGCAGGTGCTCAGAAAGAACCGTTACGGAAACTTGGAATAATTAGCCCCGAACCGGAGCAGCAACTGGCGGATCCTTTCGTGGCCTTTGCTGGTCGCCAATTCCAGAGCGGTGGGCTCGTAGTAGCTGTCTCCCTGGGCTACTTCGAAGCTGTTGGGGTTTGCGCCGCGTTTGAGGAGCAATTCTACAAGGTCAGGGTGTCCGGCTCTGACCGCTGCGAGCAGGGCTGCACTTCCTTGGACGTCGTCCGCGGAAGGAGTCGCATTGACGTCCGCGCCATGTTGGAGGAGGAATTTCACCAGGTCACGGTGTCCGGCCTTGGCTGCGGCCGCCAGGGCTCTGTTTCCCCTAGCCCCACTTGCCGAACTTGCCAGATCCACGCGGGCCCCGTAATCCTCAAGTGCCCTGAGAACCGATGTGTGCCCTTGTTGAAGGGCAATGTGAAAGGCCTGTCTCACTTGCTCGTCCCCTGTGTCGGATAAGAAGCGGGATTGCTCGTCTAGTGAAGCCACTGATTTCTTAAGATGTTTAATGAGCACACGCACGACATCCGCGTGACCGTTGTAAGCTGCAACCTCCAACGGACCGAACTGGCCCACGTACCCCCCCTTCTTGCGAGGATGCGAATACAAGATCCGAGCGCGAGCGTTGAGTTGGGCGCCGTGCTTCAGGAGAAATCTAACCATCTTCGCTTGCCCGGTAGCGCAGGCCCACAGGAGCGGTGTCCAGCCCAGTGAGTCACTTGCATTGATATGGGCTCCGCTGCGGAGGAGCTTCTCCGCGGCTCGCACGTCGCCCGAGGCCGCGGTCCCTGCAAGGTTCGCGTCGTTGCGTGCGCCGTGTGATTTGAGGAGCTTCACGATTTCGTCGTACCCATGTGCTTGGGCGTACATGAGCGCAGTCAGGCCGTCCTTGGACCTGGCATGAACGTCCGCTCCGTACTCGATCAGCTTCCGCGCTGCCTTCAGCCTGCCGTCCATGCTCGCCCACATCAGGGGGGTATAGCCGCGCGAGTCCGCTTGATTGATATCGACCCCATATTTGTGCAGGAGCGCAATATTGACAGCTTGATCGGCAACCACGGCCATTTCCATTGCGCCCTGGAGGTGCGCAGCCAGCAACCCCTGCTTCGCCGCAGTTTCCAGGAGACACTTGAGCATCGGGGTATCCTTGTGGCTTGCCGCGAATCGAATCATCTGCGGTGTGACCCCTTTCTCAGGATCATAGTTCCTCGCCCACCGGTCCGCATGGCGCATGATGGTCTTCAGACAGCCTTTGGGCCAGGGTTGTCGAGCATACTGCCCGCAGAGCTTTGGATCATATTGGTCCAAGAGCTGAAGGATGTGTTTGCGACCTTGCTTGCAGACGTCCTGCCAGTATCCGGCAGGCCTGTTCGTATGCCTAAGAGCTCCATGTTCGAGGAGAACCTTCAGTATGTCCGCGCGACCTCTGTACGCTGCATCCCACACGAGGCCTGCTCCGTCCTTCGAGGCAGAAGCACCTTTGTCGAGGAGCAGCTTCACCAAGCTGAGGCGCCCTGTCCTTACCGCCCACCACAAGGGCGTGCTGTGTCCGAAGTCAGGTTCGGAAGCCTCACATTTTTCCATATCATCGCGAGAGAGTCCCTTGCGAATAAGATCTGCGGCCACATCCTCACGTCCCAAGATAGCTGCTTTACAGAGGGTGACCTTGTCAGGGTGGTAGCTGAGTATTTCCAGTATCACATGGTGGTCGTCTACGCTCCCGTAGTTGTAATAGGAACCCCACTCGCGTGCCGTCTTACCTTTCTTGTCTTTCGTGCGGATATCCGCGCCGTGCTGCATCAGAGCGATGATCACATTGAAGTTTTGGCGCTTGGCTGCGGCCATGAGCGGGGTCATTCCGCTGTTCGACTGTGCGAGGACGTCCGCTCCTTTTTCGATGAGGAGCTCGACAATGGGGACATTGGCAGCCCTCATAAGGGCTGTTTTCCCGACCACATCGCGGGCGTCCACCTTCGCGGCGAGGGCGAGGAGTTTGCGGACGGTTTCCGTGTCGCCCATCGACGCGGCAATCATGAGCGGAGTCACACCGCTCTTGTCCGCCTCGTTTGCGGAGGCTCCCCGCTTGAGCAGCACGTCAATCGCTCCATGCTGCTTTCTCATCGCGGCAAGCATCAATGCCGTCGTACCCTTCTTGTCTGCAAGGTCAATTACGGCTCCATGGTCGATAAGTATACTCACGGCACCGGCGTGACCACCGTCCGCGGCCCACATGAGCGGTGTCCAGCCATTGGAGGATAGAGCATTCGGGTTTGCTCCCGCAGCGAGAGCCCGTCTCACAGCCTTGGTGTCCCCATCCGCCGCTGCCTGCATGAGTTTGGTCCACGGGAGCGCCTTGCGCGAGCCGCCACGTTTGGCTGATGGAGAGGGCGCTTTGGATTTGGCAGTCCGGTAGGCGTCTGTCAGTCGCAACAAATCAGCACTGAGGGCCTTGTTGCCGGCTTGAGAGCGAACGGTTCCGGAGACGCCGGTGGGGCTGAACAGAAGCCTGGAATACACGCGGCAATCAGCGACGGTTATGGTCAGGGATACGGTGAGAAGAGCCGCGAGAGCCAATTGAAACGGCATTTGTCTCTCCATCGCGTTTGTCACCCCCTGAAACGATTGGCAGTGACAGGCACAGGATACTCGAATGAGTTCACGGTCTTTCTTGGGATGCGCTCTCTGCCTCGGAGCGGCTGGCTGAGCTCTTTAGCGAGGTGGCCAAGAACACCTCAGGGAGCCTTCAGCGGCTTATCCGGTGAAGTTCGACCTTTGCTGAACGGCCGTGCAGCGGTCCCAATCCGCGCGGTGAATTGGGACAATGGCATGCGGTCGTAAAAACGTTCCCGTTTGTCAGCGTGTCAGCTCCGCTTTGTGCGCCGTTGAAGCTCACCCTGGATATAGCCGCGCAGGTCGTCTCCGCTGAGGATCTCTATGCTCCAGAGCGCCTTTCCCGGCTCTATGCTCGCTCTCCACCGACACTCCTGCAAGACTACGGGCTTGTCCAGGGAAGCGGTCTCGTCAAGAAGCTGAGCGCTCCCCTCCACGACCAGGGCCTTGCCTTCTCTGGACTTCTTGGTGACACGGATCGGCATGAATTGACCTCCCCCGGGTGATCGGCGCTCGGCCGGTACGCGAATTCTATTTAGCATAGAAAGTCCCGGCTGATAATGGCTTCGGGAAAATCCGTTCGGCTCCCGGTCTGTCACAGGCGTGGCCTGATGATGGAACCGACCTGCCGGGAGACGGCATCACAGCAGTTTGCGCGGTCAGCAATTACTCTCCCAGGGTGCTTGTCGCGATTCTCTAAAATAACGTTTCTTCGGATAACAAGCATCCCGCAGGAAGCAAGAATGGCTTGGGCGGCACCGCGATTCCACGCTGGCAGGAGCTTTCTCAATTGCTGTATTATACGAGGGGATTAACAATCCGTTCGGAGGAGCCATGGACCGTCGCCGAGATCTGAAATCCTGGTACGAAAGATCGATCAGGGATCTCACGGAATTCATCCGCAACATCCCTACAGAGCCGGATCGATACCAGCAGAGGTTCTATCTGAGTCAGGCATATCTACGGTTCAGGGACTACTGGAAGGCCCGAATCGAAGAGGAGGAGCGCAAGGGCGATCGACGCTCCTGAGACGACCCGCGGAGCCGGAGAGACCTTTCCGTACCTTCCCCAGTGAACCCTCCCCCCGCAAAGATAGCTGGACACGCGTGGAAAGCCTTGATATGAGAATGCGCCCAGAGAGAGCGGTGCTGCAAAGCTATCCGCTCAAGACAGGAAGTGAGGCGATCGAATGGACGCGCGCGTATCGGAAGGTCACGTGAGAGCTGTGGTTCGGCGGAGCCCAATCCTTGGTGCTCTGGCGGTTCTCCTGATCCTCGGGCTGACGTGGGGAGTCTCGCCTGCGCCGGGAGTTTGGCTTCCATGGGCAACAGACAAGGACAAAATCGTGAAGAGTCTCAACGAGATCTGGACGGCACTCCTCGCCGGCAACCGTGCCGCCGCCATGGCGTATCTCATGGGCCCGGCCGCGCCGCACTTCATCGATCAGGAAATGGCACGGATCCGTATGTTGAAAATTAAGGAATACGAGTGTCGTGTCGGTAACGTCACCTTCGATCCGGTCTCAAAGGTCTTTGCCTTCGTGGACCTGGAAAAGATCGCGACGCTCGAGAACGGCAAGCAGGTGAAAGATCGGTCGCTCAAAACCATGAGGAAGGTGGGGGACGACTGGAAGCTCTTGGTGCGTGTCAGGAAGAAGCGGGAGAAAACCATGAGTTCCAACGCCGCCGCGCCGACCAAGGTCCCGAATCGACAAAGCAGCCAAACGGGCAAGATCGCCGGAGCCCCTTCGCCAAATCTGCCGAAGCAGTGGGGGATCGAGAAGAGATGAGCGACGCTTCAGCGGATTGTGTCTTCTGCCGGATTATCCGGCGCGAATTGCCCTCCGACATCGTGTACGAAGACGACCGGATCGTCGCATTCTGGGATGCCAATCCTGCCCGCCCGACCCACATACTCATCGTTCCGAGGGAGCATATTCCCACACTGAATGATGTGCCCGAAGGGAATGATATCGTCTCCCGCTTAGCCTTGGTCGCTGCGAAGATCGCGGCCGAATTCGGTGTCGCCGAGTACGGGTACCGTTTCTTCATCAACGTGAACAAAGGCGGGAGGCAGGACATCTTTCACCTGCACGCACACCTCATTTCGCGCAAGCCGCCCGAGAAAGGGTGACCGCGGGAGCATCCGTTGTATCAGTTACCGAAATAAATGGCATATTTTTTGTGTTGGGCTTGCGGAGGGCTCTTTTTTCGGCACAAAAACCGCCCTCCGCACCTCCCCCAAGAAACTCCATATTTTCGGCAAACTGCTCCGCTTTGCTTCGCTAGTTTGCAGGATGAAGTAGGGCGGTTCTTGAAACATACACCGCCACTGCTAGGATGAAATTTTTGACAATCGGTATGCCCGACCGGCCGGACACGTACGGGGCGGGCAGAGTGCTCTGCCAGGAAACCGGACGAAATGAACGTAAGGTCGTCACATTCTCCCAAGGAATAAAAACAAGACGATTCTGCCAGTTGGGCGCGGGGGGTCGGTCACAGTCATTCCTCTGAACGGCCTATGTAGTATCCGGGGATTACTCGGCGAAGAGGCTCGGAAGCTCTGCCACGCTTTCGAGGACATAGTCGGGAGCGAAATCGAAACGGGACAGGTCTCCTCGTGACGTGGCCCCGGTGAGCACGAGAGCGGAATCGATCCCCGCGTTGTGGGCGCACAGGATATCGGTCTCCATGCGGTCGCCCATCAGGAGGCAGGACTCCGCGGGCAGGCCGAGAATGTCCAGAGCGATCTCCGCGATGTCCCGGGACGGCTTCCCGAAGACTCGGTCCGGTTCGCGTCCCACGGCTGCAGCAACGGCTGCAACGATGCTTCCCGCGCCGGGAAGGAATCCATTTTCCACAGGCAGAGAGTTATCCCGGTTTGTCGCCCAGAACGCGGCCCCGTTGAGTATTGCCTGCTGTGCCAGCCTCAACTTCTCATAATTGAAGCCTCGATCCATGGCAGTAACGACGATTTCTGTCGGGCCGTCCCCGGTGATTACTTCTATGCCGGCTGCCCGCAACCCCTGAACTAATGGCGGTTCTCCCACCACCAGAACGCGTGGGTCGGGGCGCTCGTTGCGGATGCCCCGAATCAGAGCGGCAGCCGAGTTGACGACCTGATCGTCCGCAGCAGCTATCCCGAGGTCACGGATACCTGCGGCGAGCTCGGCCGGTAGCGCCGTCGCATTGTTCGAGATGAACAACCAGCGTACTCCAGCGTCTCGGAGTTCCTCGAAGACTTCTCGTGCTCCGGGGATGAGGAGCTTGCCCTTGTTCATGGTCCCGTCCATGTCGGCCAGGATTGCTTGATATCTCCGTGGGCTCACCGGCTGACTCCCATTTCCGCCGCGGTCGGCTTGGCGTTCCCGCGCATGAGACTGGTCTTCCCGTTGGTTCGCCCTGGTCGGTCCTCCTTTCTCAGGGCAAGATTCAGGTTATAACGTGCCTTTTCGGAATAGGGGTTGAGCTGGAGGGCTCTGTTGAAATCGTTGACCGCGGACTTGTAATCACCGGTCTTGTAATGGAAAAATCCGCGGTTGTTCCGGATCGTCGCATCGGAGGGACCGGCCTTGATCGCCGCGTCGAAATCGTTGCGCGCCTCTGCGAGCTTACCTTGACGGAATCGAACGATTGCACGCAGGCTCAGAGCTCGAGCTGCGGTGTGCTTCTTCGCGAGCACCGCGTTCAAGTCGGCGATCGCCGCCTCCCATTGCTCCTCTCGGACATGCGCCACGGCTCTGTCGTACAGGATTCTGGGATCGCCCGGAAGACAGTCCAGCGCGCGAGTGAAGTCCTTGATCGCTGCGTTGTAGAGCATTCGACTGATGTCGGCCCGCCCCCGCAATGCGTAGATTTCGCCGTCGGAAGGGTCAACCTCTGCGGCGGCTGTGAGATCGGCGGTCGCGCGCACAGGCTCCTTGAGCTTCATGAAGACGCGGGCTCTCTCCTTGTAGGCTTCCACGAGCGAAGGATCGAGCTCGATTGCCCGGTTGAGGTCAGCCAGGGCCTCGTCCCACTTCTCCCGCGACATGGCAATAACGCCGCGGTACAGATGAGCCGGGGCATAGGACGGCTTGGCCGCGAGAACCTTTTCGAGCAGCGCCTCAGCCTTTTTCCGGTTGCCCAGGAGGATGTGTGTCCTTGCCTGCAACACAGGCCATTCGAGGTCCGCGGAATCGAGGACCTTATGCTTTGCCAACGCGTCGAGCGCTTTCTTGGGGCTGCCGGTCTTGAAGTAGACGAGGACCTTTTCCTTGATGACCGTGGGATCACCTTTCCTGAGATCTTCGGCTCGCGAGTAATCGTCGAGAGCGTCCTGATATTCCTTCAGTTTCACCTTCACCCGGGCGCGCGTCATGTAGACATCCGCGCTCTTCGGTTGCAGCCCAGCCAAGGTATTGAGATCGTTCAGCGCTTCCTGGGGCTTGCCCTCCCGAAGGAGCACGTGGGCACGCTTCATCAGAGCCACGGTCGATTCGGGCTCATAGTTCAGCGCCCGCGTGTATTCGTCCTCGGCCCGCGACAGGAAGCCCCGCCGTTCGTAGATCATCCCTTTGAATACGTACGAACGAGACAACCTCGGTTGAGCCAACAGCGCCTTTTCCAGCGCGGTGGAAGCCTGGTCGAGCTGGTCGAGCGTTATCAGGCACGCCGTTTTCTCCAGGAGCACGGGGACCTTGTCTCGGGCATGGAGCAGGGCGGAATTGAAGTCTTTGATGGCACGGAAGCAGTCGCCAAGCTCCTTGTGCGCCTTGCCCCGCTCGAAGAACAAGCGGGATCGCAACGCTCGTTTCGCGTGACGAGCAGTGAGCGCCCGGTCGAGTATCACCACGCGTTTTGCAGGAACCTGCTCTTTGAGGGCCTGCTGCAGAAGGGCCTGAGTGCTCTGCTCACCTCGGCAGAGTATCGGCCCCGCCACCAGCACAGACAACGTACAGGCAAGAACCGTGAAGGGAGCCTTTCTCCCTGGATAGGCTCCCCTGTCGCGTTTTAAGAAGAAATCAGGATTCATGTTCAGCCGGCCGGGCCCGGAAACCTATGAATTGAGATTGAGAGGCCAACCGTAGTATCGTTCAGCAGACCGCTCATTGAGGCTTGAACCGTGCCCTCAATTCCTCGGCAAGGGCCTCGAGGATCCGGTCGAAGTGCTCCTGCATGCGGATCATGTTTGACCTCATTTCGAGAATCACCTCGCAACCGGGGAGGTTGACCTCCAGATCACGCACGAGATTGTTGATGATCCGAATCCGCTCCACCTGATCCGGGAAGAAAACAGGTTCCCGGCACGTTTCAACCCTTTCCGAATGGATGAGTTCCTCAGCTTCGAGCATCTCCAGAAATTCTTCCTCACACCCGAAGAGTTCGATCACCTGCTTCCTGAGATAATACTCGCACGTCATAAAGGCTTCCTCAAAAACTCAGAAACGGATGTTCCTGCGTACGTCTCCATCGTAGAACCGTTCCAGAGTCTCGGCCGCTTTGAGTGCCTTCTCGTCGCTGGTTGACGGCACCTGGACCCTCACGGTGACGTACATGTCGCCGGGTTTCTTGGTCTTGAGGTTGGGAACGCCCTTGCCCTTCAGCCTGAGCGTCTGGCCGGATCGCGTGCCGGACGGGATCTTGAGCTGGACGGAACCGTCAGGAGTGGGGACCGATACCTCAGCGCCCTTCATCGCCTCTGCCACGGTCACGGGGAGATCCAGTCTGAGGTTGTCCCCGTCGCGCGTGAGCACAGGATGAGATCGTACCCGAATGGTGACGAAAAGATCGCCAGGTGGGCCTCCTTCGATTCCCGGTTCGCCCTTTCCTGCCAGCCGTATGCGTGATCCGTCGTCCACGCCCTGCGGCACTTTGACGTCTATGGTCTCCCGCTGCGGGGTGCTCCCCCCAAACGATTGCTTCTGAAAGGTCACTCGAGTGGTTTCGCCCTTGATCGCGGTCATAAAGTCAACTTCAAGGGTGGATTCTATGTCCGCGCCTTTGCGCGGGCCCCTCTGGGGTTGCCCTCGCATGCCGGACCCTCCCATATCACCGAAGATGTTCTTGAATATATCCTCGAAGCCAGAATAGTGCACCGAGCCGCCGTCAAAGGAGAAATCACCGTAGAACCCCGGTCCTCCGGCTGCTCTGGCACCGCCGTATTGCTGCCACTGTTTGTACCTGCGTGCTTGCTCGGGATCGAACCCGGCCCTCAGACCTTCCTCACCGAATTCATCGTAGATTTTCTTCTTTTCCGGGTTGATCAGTACATCGTGGGCTTCGGAGATGAGCTTGAATCGCTCTTCCGCATCCTTGTCGCCAGGATTGACGTCCGGATGGTACTTCCGTGCAAGTTTTCGATATGCTTTCTTTATTTCAGCGGCCGAAGCGTTCTTGCCGACGCCGAGGGCAGCATAGTAGTCTTTAGCCGCCATGCCCGAACCTCCCCCGGCCGCCCAGCGCCAGACCGACCGTGAATGCAGGCTGGAACGAAAACGCATGCGAAGTCAAGACCATAGCCGTTCGTCTCCCTGGATCTGCAGACGCTTATCACCACTGAATAGTTAAGTATTCGCCCGCAGTTGTCAAGCCGGCTATCTCCGGATAGGGCCCAAAGGTGCCACAAAATATTAGTTGACAATATTGGTCAAGTTATGCAATGCTACTATTTCACACCACATCATCCCTAACGTGAAATCCCGGCAACCGCCCCCAAACCAGCTTACGGTTGCCCGGGTTTTCTTTTGTACGGAGCTTGACTGGTACCATCCGGGTTTACACGGCTCTGCAACTGTGTTAAGCATCGGGATGAGACCGGAGAATACCTGCGACCGACGCACGTGCAAACATGTTGCCATGCGATCTCCATGCGACGGCCGTGCTTATCCTATCCCTCGTGTCGCGGGAACGGGGACCCCGACATCTGCTCCGCTTCCGTGAAAAGGTTGAAGCGAGGCCGTTTCCGGCCGGTTTGAAAGTGCATCAGTATGAGATGAACCACGGCGACAACTCCCCCGGTTGTGCGAGATTCGTGAGGACGGTTCTGATTCTACTGCCCGAGGATTTCCGCCTCGTATGGGAAGGCGTGTAGGGAAAGATGATTATCGACAGTCACGTCCATCTTCTGCCGAGAAGCGTCCAGGCCAATCGAAATGCGTTCCTTGGCAGAGACAAAGCTTTCGGCACGGTCTACGCATCGGAAAAGGCCAAACTGGCATCCGAGCAGGACATTATCGACTATCTGGACAGCGCGGGGATCGACAAGGCCATCGTATTCGGTTTTCCCTGGGAAGACCATGACTTGGTCCGTGAGAACAACGACGAGGTATGGGAGTTCCATGACCGACATCCGGACCGGATCATTCCTTTTGCTGTTCTTTCGCCTTCAGGAGGCTATCACGCATACCGGGAAGCGCGCCGAACGATCGGCAGCGGATTCAGTGGTATCGGCGAGTTGGCCATGTACCATGGCGGGTGGAGTATCTCCGATTTTGAGGCGCTCAAACCGAATATCGACCTGGCAGCCATGGCGAAGGTCCCCGTATTGATCCACGTGAACGAGCCCGTAGGCCACCACTACCCCGGAAAAATCCCCGTGGACTTCAGAGGTCTACTCCGCATCATCGAGGCCCATCCCGACGTTGACTTCATCCTGGCACATTGGGGCGGAGGGGTCTTCATCTATGCGCTTATGCCCGAGGTCCGAAAAATCCTTGCCCGCACCTTCCTTGACACTGCCGCGTCCCCCTACCTCTATACGAGCGAGATATTCGAGACCGCCTGCGCGGTCATGGGCCCGGAGAAGATCCTCTTCGGCAGTGATTTCCCGCTCCTTCGCCTCGAGCGCTACCTCAAAGACCTTGACCGGGCACGCCTTGACGCCGGGATTCGAGAGGGCATCCTGGGCGGTAATGTGGAACGCTTGCTCGTCAAGCAGGTTCGTGTCCGGGCAGCACAGTAGGGAGATATCCACTTCAGAGAGCCGGCGCACGCCAGTGCTTCTGATCCGCGCAAAAAGGGAAGCACACAGAGCACGAAGCGATCGGGAAAACCAAAGACTTGAACCACAGAGGGAGAAGAGGAGAAACGGTTAGTCCTCGCTCGTGACTCCGTCCATCTTCGTTGTGTTCTGCCTCTCTTATGGTTTAAACCCGCTCTTCAGCCCGCGCTGGGGATGACGACGACCACCTCGCCTTTGACGCACTCCTCGCCGTCCGCGTAGATGGAACAGGCTACAGTGCGGCTCTTGTTCCCCCTTTTGATCACCCTGGCCCGAATGGTGAGTTCTGCTTCCAGTGGGGTAGGGCGAAGGTATTCGATGGTCATGGTCTTGGTCCATCCGTCGGGGAACTCTGCGCTCTCTCCGTCGAGATCCAACCCGATCTCCCGGCAGTGAAGGGCTATTGCGGTCACCGCTGAGTGGCAATCGATGAGGGTCGCGGCTATCCCTCCATTGAGGAATCCGGTGAAGGACTGATGATGGGGCCGGGCCTTCCACACGGCCACACCCTCGTCACCTTCGAGCCGGCTTTTTATCTGTAATCCGTGGACGTTGTCCGCGCCGCACCCGAAGCACCCGCGGATGGGGTAACCGTGCGGAATGAGGTCCTGAAGTGCCTTGGAAGAGGACATAATTTGCTCCACTGTCGCTTGTCTCGGGAGGTAAGTACGCTGCCGCCGGAACCTTCAGCCGAGGTATTTCACGAGCTTCCTGAAACGCGGCAGCTTGCCCTCGTACGGAGGATACCGCACATCCAGGTCGAAACGAAAGCCTTTACGGATCACGGCCTTCATGTTCGAGAAGGTGTCGAAGCTTGCCTTGCCGTGGTACCTCCCGATTCCGCTGTCTCCGACTCCACCAAAGGGCAGGGTCTGCGTGGTCCCGTGCATGAAGACGTCGTTTACGGTCACGCCCCCGGAGGAGGTTTCGGCAAGGATGCGGTCCTGAAATTCTCTGCTGAGCGAAAAGATGTAGAGAGCCAGCGGCTTTGGCATTTTGTTGACGATCCCGATGGCTTTCCGCAGGTCATCGTACTCGATCACCGGGAGAATCGGACCGAAGATCTCCGACTGCATGATCTTGTGGTGAGGGGAGATGTTGTCGATGATAGTGGGAGCTATGTACTTGTCGTCTCGATCGGTGTCGCCCCCGAGGACGACGTCGCCTTCGGCGAGGAGTTCCACCAGCCGGTCAAAGTGGTTCGTGTTGACGATCCTCGCGAAATCGGGGCTTTGCTTGGGATCGTCGCCATAGAACTCCTTCACGTAGCCCCTCGCGAGTTCGAGGAACCGAGTCTTGACCGCCGCGTCGATAAGCAGGTAATCCGGCGCGGTGCAGGTCTGGCCTGCATTGAAGAACTTCCCCCAAGTTATTCTCCGTGCTGCGCAATCGAGATCGACGTCTCGATCGACGAAGCAGGGGCTTTTGCCGCCAAGCTCGAGCGTGTACGGAATGAGCCGTTCAGCGGCCGCGCGAGCAATAACCCTTCCCACCGAGGTACCGCCGGTAAAAAAGATGTGATCGAATCTCTGGGAAAGGAGCTCCTGTGAGGTCTCGACTCCTCCCTCGATTACGGCCGCAACCCGGGGATCGAAATTCTCGCCGATCAAGCGTGCGATAAGCCGCGACGTATTGGGCGCAAGCTCCGAGGGTTTGATTATCGAACAATTGCCCGCGGCGATCGCGCCGATGAGAGGAGTGAGCGCCAACTGAAAAGGGTAGTTCCAGGGCCCGATAATCAGCACCACGCCGAGGGGCTCCGGATAGATGTAACTTGTCGCAGGGAAATGAAAGAATGGGGTCTTCACCTTGTCGGGCCTGACCCACGAGGGAAGTCGTTTGACCGCATAGTCTATTTCTGTGGTCAGTACCGCGACTTCACCGACGTACGCCTCGAGGGGCGACTTGCCCAGATCGAGCCCTATGGCTTCGAATATGGCTTTTTCGTTGGCCTCGACAAGGTCCTTCAGCAGGTTCAAGTGTCGAATGCGTGTGGAGACGTCTCGTGTCCCCCCTTGCTCAAAGAATCTCCGTTGGTTCTCAACGGTCCTGGTGATGTCAGACGACTCCATAGAAAACTCCTTTGCCTTGTTTACTCACCCGGGACGGGGGTGACAACGCTCTTACGACTCTAATATGAAATCGTCCTTGGTGCAGAACATTTCTGACAATGGTTCGCCGAGAAGATGTCCCTGACGGATTTTTCGGCCACAACGATATAAAGAAGAGGTACAAGAAACCTCTCCAAAAAGGTAAGAATAGTTCACCGGGACGATCCGACGGGCTTCCCGACAGATGCAGGTGCTATCCCAGCCCGAACATTGTTAGCTTTGTGGGGGGCTCGGGCGCAATAGTCAGGGCCTTCGTGGACTCTAGCCAGTACTGCGTCGTTTCCGTGGGCCTCAGCTTTGGTGAGTCGCGCTTTCTGGGGGTCCAAACCGCGACCGCCGGTCACATCATGAGAACGCCAGGACCCTCTCGGGACAACGGGCGGGAGCCGCACCCATTGCGGCTCATATCGCCCTCAATCCTCTTTGAGACGAGCACTCGCACAGCACCACAAACGAGGAATGTGTAAACCATTGCGGGAAGGACCTTTCTGGGAAAAGTCCTTCCCCGGTGAACGCTCGCCGGAAATCCTAGGAAGGTTCTCATCTTTCGCAGCAGTCCGCGCATCCTCCGCAGGCACTGGCTATGAATCTCCTTCTCTCCTCCTCAAATCTTTTTCTCGTGGTCCAATATGCGAAGTCGTCGTCAGGCGCGACTGATTCGATGCCAAACTCGACGTAAGGGCTTTTCTTGTCTCTGTACTCTTCTTCCATTTGTTTTAACCTCTCTATCAAGTGCACTCGATGGGCAACCGGCAGGCGCCGGTATGCCGTTGGTGCGATTACTCCTTATGTCAATCATAGAGATGCAGGCGGGCGGCGAATGGATTCGCGGACCGTCATTTTCGTCGAGTGCCCGCGTACCCGCGCCAAGGACAGAAGTCTCGGGCTGTTTTTCCCGGCAGCACCGAAGGCGTGTTTGGAGGAAGTCGGCAGTGTCGCACTTGACCTCCCTGCTTCAGTGGCGGCCCTCTGCTTTGTGTGGGAACGGACCTGGAGACAGAACGTCCCTTCATGTGGTAGGATAACGAAAAACGTCATTACAAGGGGGACATCGTGAGACGTCTCGTAGCCGGCGCTCTCATCGTAGGTTTCTGCCTGGGAACAGCCTCCGCAGCATCTCGCGAAGATTCGGCGGCATGCAAGGCACTGGAGTATATGCGTAAGGTCACACAGGTGTATATGTCTTCTTCGGCCCACGCGGACCGTGAAAGGAAAATCCAGGACCTGAGAGACGAGTACTTGGATGCCCTCTCATCGTTGCCAACCGACCTCTATAAGCGGGTGTACCAATTCGTGTACAGCTATGACTCGTGTGTCAGCGGGCTGAGGGAATTCTGTAGTGACGCCCGCAAGAACTATTCAGCAGTGAGGAAGGCCTGCCGGAAGTGAGCCGAACACCCGGTGAACTCTTGCTACTCTCACGGCGGTTGTTGGCGAGGGAGTTCCCGAAGTTGCTATAGGTACTCTCGACGGCTCGAAGCGGTACAGTCTCCGGCCGCAAATCCAGGAACGGCTGCAACCGGGATGGCCAAGGACCGACATCATCAAGACGGTAATGACGTTCCTAGGCCGGGACTTCGAGATCACGGACAAGGGGCAACGGTTCCTCTTCGGCACACACCTCTCTGATGCGCTCGGTTGCATCCCAAGATTTCCAGGAAGCACGCTCAAAACCGGGCATCTGATGAACGCTTTTGTCAGGGGAGGTAGTCTCGGCCTTCAAGTCCAATGGTTCATTACCTCCCTTTGGTGTTGAGTATCTTTGCCACATCTTTGCGACCCTTCTGCTGGGCAATCTGGAGAGCTGTGAGGCCCTGTTTGGTTTTCCGGTCCCGATCGGCTCCCTTCTCGAGGAGGAACGTCACCATATCTGTGTGCCCGTTGGCAGCCGCCACCATGAGGGGAGTGACCCCTGCCTGCTGGGCTGCGTTCACGTCAGCTCCTCCCTTCACCAGTAATCGCGCAACGTCGAGTCGTCCCGCGGCTGCCGCTTTGAGCAGAGCAGTTTCGCCGGATCTGTCTTCCTTGTTGATACTGGCACCCTTAGAGAGTAGTAGCTTCACTACCCCGGTATGTCCATTAAAGGCGGCAATCATCAAGGAGGTCATTCCCCTGCTTTCAGCCTGGTCTACCCCGCGCCTTTGAGCAGGAGTTCCTTTGCTGTTGCGGTATGACCTCTCGCACTCGCTTTGACCAGGGCACTCTCGCCGCTCTTGTCCGGGAGGTTCACCTTTGCCCCTCGCTTGACAAGGAGTTGAACGGCCGGCGTGTGACCGTGAAAAGCGGCTACCATCAACGGCGTAATACCATTCTTTTGGGCACGGTTGGGGGGTCGGCGCCATTGTCCAGCAGGCGCGTCATGACCGGGGTCTGATTCGTTGCGGCGGCCTTCAACAACGAGGTCTCACCGTCCTTGTCGGTCTTTCCTACTTTTGAGCCCTTCTTCAAGAGTAATTCCACGACGGGATCGTAACCCTTGAACGAGGCTACCATGAGAGGCGTGATTCCCTTTTTCTGAGCGGCTTCCAGGTCTGCGCCGGCTTTTGCCAGCAGTCCCACCACATCGGTATGTCCCTCGGCCGCCGCTTTCATTATGGCTGTTTCGCCCGTTCCATCCTTCTCGTCCACACGAGCTTTGTGTTCCAGAAGCAGTTTGACCGCTTCAGCTCGTCCGTGGAAAGCAGCCGCCATCAGGGGCGTAATCCCCTGTGGGCTCTTCACGTCGACCTTCTTCCCCTCGGAGAGAAGCTGATTCAAACGCTGAAGATCGCCCTTTGCGGCCGCTTCAATGATTTCCTGTGCCTCAACCCGGGCGTGAAGGGAAATCACGAAGAAGACGGACAACGCTAGTACAATCGATATTGAATGCTTTCTCATCGCGCACCTCCGTTCACCAGGTGGCCTTCAGTCATAGCTGAGGGAAACAAAATCCCCCCTCTTGGTTGTCAGTCAGACACCTATCTCAAGTTTACGTCACGAATCTCCGAAGGGAAGTCTGACGGAGGCTGCAACGGAAAAGATACTATCGAAGGAACTTGAGGCGTGCGGTAGGTCGGTACTCGATCATTTTTCTTGAGAGGCGTCCTGAGCTGATGAATGGGGGCCTTTCTGCATTCGGGAGCCCACTTATTAGCTGGCGTCACCCGCTAGTTCAGTGCCCATCCACCAGCGGACCCCGAGGGGGCCTTCGCCCACAACCTGACATGGAGGTGCGAGCCTGAGGGCAGGACATGTTTTCCCGGCGTGTGAATCACTGCGTGCCAACGGTTACGAGTGGTTCGGCTGTCTCTCCTCGGAAAGCCCCTCACATTCAGGCAATACTTCGATCCCTGGTACATCGGGGAGTGCAACCCTGAGCAAATCAAATTGAATAAGACAAGTGAATAGAGTACACTACAAACGCGTGGAAAGATCTGTTTTTCAGGACGTGATCTTCTGTCGCCGTCATCCTGGGTAATGAATCCCGACCGAGTTTGCAGTGCCGTTCCCTCGATAGACGCCGTCAAAAGAAGGCGTTTGGGGAATCAGAAAACGCGAACAGGGGATATGCGGCGGGGCTCCGCCGAATCGCCCAGTAACCTGCAACAGGAGGAGAGAGAGAATGGCCCAGGCAAAGAACCGTGACACCGTCAAGGTTCATTACACGGGCGAGCTGGAGGACGGCACAGTCTTCGATTCTTCAACGGATCGGGACCCTCTTGAGTTCACCATCGGCGATAATCAGCTCATACCAGGGTTCGAAGAGGCCGTCATTGGGATGAGTCAAGGCGATTCGAAAACCGCCGTCGTCGAGGCCGAGAAGGCGTACGGCGAACATCAGGCTCAGTTGGTAATCGAGCTGGATCGCGAAAATTTTGCCGACCAGACCGATCCCGAGGTCGGACAGTACGTTCAGCTTAGACGCTCTGACGGCTTCGTATTGTCCGCCCAAGTAACCCAGGTCACCGAGGCCGGCGTGGTCCTCGATGCCAACCACCCCTTGGCAGGGCAAGATCTTACTTTCAAGATCGAACTCGTCGAAATAATGTGACTGATTGGGGATTTAGTACTCCCGTCCATATATTCGGTTAGGTATTCTTCCGGTTCGCGGCGATCACGCCAGGCAAAAACTATCCCGAGGAGCACCCGGCATCCAACCGGGCATTGTGTCCAAGATTAACGGTGACGCGGCGGCCGTGTGGGTAATCGATGCGCCCAACTCACTGCCGCCTGGTGGCAGATGCCCAGACGGTGAGCCTAACGCCGAAGGTCTCAACGGGAGGTACCATATCCACCCCACGCGGCTTGGTGGAATCGGGCCCTTCGGCGAATTCACCGCCAACCAGTTTTCTCCCGATGCGCACCGATGTGCAAATACCCTAGATCTTTCTCCAGGGTCAATTTGACGTTTGCTCAGAACGATGCTGTGATAAAGGAGAAGGCCAAACCTCCCCGAGAATGCGAAGAACCGGGAGTGACCGCCTCCACGAGAACCATATGACATGGCTTGCAGCTGTCCCCAGGAGCACGTTCCTGCCCAAGACCAGCCGACCAAAACCGTTTGCGCAATCCCCAGAAGAGATGCTTACATTTTTCAACCAGTTGCCTGAACACCTTGCCAAGATGGCGCTTTTTACGGTACGTACAGGCTGTCAAGAAACAGAGGTTTCCGGGAGAAGATCCCGCACACCTCATTCTCGATAACGGTGGCGCAACGGTTAAATTGTACGGGGTTGAAAGGAGAAGGATTTTATGAATCAACCGGTTAAGCTTTACGCGCTGAGCACGTGCAGCCATTGCAAGTGCACGAAGGAATTGTTCGAAGCCTGTGGAATCAGATACGAATGTACTGACGTGGACAAGGTGCCCAAGGAAGAGGTGGCGGGCATCCTGGCCGAGATTAAGAAGATCAACGAACGGTGCTCCTTTCCGACCATCATCATAGGTGACAAGGTGATCGTCGGGTTCAAGGAGAAGGAAATCAGAGAGGCGCTCGGACTATGAATGAGGTGGAGAAGCTCTTTGAAATGCTGAAGAAGGTCCAGGAGCCCAAGGGCTACTACTTCAACAACGACCGGAAGCGGGTCATGGAACTCCTGGAAGGGTTGCTCATCAACAAGGAGCGGTACGGATATATGAGCTGCCCGTGCCGGCTGGCCGCGGATGACCGGGAAAAGGACAAGGATATCATATGCCCGTGTGTGTACAGGGAGGAAGATGTCAAAGAATACGGGAGTTGCTACTGCAACCTGTACGTCTCCCGGGAGTGGAACGAGGGGACGATCCCCCACGAATATGTTCCGGAAAGGAGACCCCCGGAGCGGCTGCCCTACTAGGGGACTGTCCCAAAACGGCTTTTTGTCTTGAGCCATCGATGGGAACAGGGTATAAAAAAGGTTTGGGTGGATGAGAATCATCGCGGGTCGGTTCAAGGGCGCGAGACTCCGGCCCCCGAAGCGCAAGACGGTGAGACCCACCAGCGACCGGGTTCGCGAGGCTCTATTCAGCGCCATGGGGCAGGTGGTAGAAGGAGCCCGCATACTCGATCTCTTCGCGGGCACGGGCGCCCTGGGACTTGAGGCCCTGAGCCGCGGCGCGGAGTCGGTCACTTTTGTCGAGAGAGACCGTAAGATGGCCGCGGCGTTGGCCGAGACCGTCGAATCGCTCGGTGTCAGTCACATAGCCTCAGTGGTCAACCTGGACGCATTGCAGGCAGTCAGAAGGCTCAAACGGGCCGCGAGCACCTTTGAAATAGCCTTCCTCGACCCGCCGTACGCAGGACGCTGGATTGAGCGACTGATTGCGAACGATGAGTTTCTATCCCTCATAGACAAAGGCGGTCTCGTCGTACTGGAGAGTGACACGGCAGGACCGATCACGGAGATCCCCAGCGCCCTGAACAGGCGCTTTTCGAGGAAATATGGCGGGACGCTTATAGAAATCTATGGGCGCGGATGAGCCGAGGAACCCCCACCCGAATCAAAGGAAAAGAAGTGAGGACGGACGAAAAAATAGCAGTACTCCCCGGAACCTTTGATCCGATACATAACGGCCACATTGAGATCATCCGGAGGGCGCTTGGTACCTTCGACCGAATCATCGTCGCGCTGGGCATCAACCCGGAGAAAGCGACCATTTTCTCGGTGGAAGAGCGACTTGACATGATGCGCCGAAGCATCAGCGACCTTCACCTCAATTCCCGGGTGGAATGTGACTACTTCGAAGGGCTCCTCGTGCGATACGTCCGGAGCAAGAACGCCAACGCGATCATTCGGGGGCTGCGGGCCGTGTCCGACTTCGAGTACGAGTTCCAGTTGGCCCTGATGAATCGCAAGCTTAACCGAGATGTTGAGACCTTCTTCTTGATGACCGCGCACCGGTATTTGTACGTCAGCTCGCGAATCATCAAGGCGACGGTAGAGGCCGGAGGTTCGCCCAAGGACCTCGTTCCCGATTACGTGCTCGAACAACTGAAAAAGAGATTTCCCCAGGTCAGAGACTGATGGACCGGCCTATGGAAGCATTTGGGGAGTGAGCATGAGAGTCATGCTGTCGAACAGAGCGGCTCGTTTGAAGCCTTCAGCCACCTTGGCCATCTCCGCGAAGGCCAAGGAACTGAAAAGCCAGGGAGTCGATGTGGTGGGATTCGGAGCGGGTGAGCCCGATTTCCCTACGCCCGCCCATATCAGAGCTGCGGCGAAAGAGTCACTGGATCGTGGGGAAACGTTTTATACGCCCGTCGGCGGCACTCCCCAGCTCAAGCAGGCGGTCGCCCAGCGTTTCCTGGAGGACTACGGCCTGGACTACAAGCCGGAGGAGATCCTTGTCTCCTGTGGAGCCAAACACAGCCTGTACAACATTCTCCAGGCAGTGGTCGATCCCGGGGACGAGGTGATCTTCTTCCCGCCCTACTGGGTTTCCTATCCGGAGATGGTCGATCTGGTGGACGGCGTCTCCGTGATCGTTCCGACCAAAGAAGAGAACCGGTTCATCCCGGATCCGGACGAGGTAGAGGCGAGCATCACCTCCAGAACCAAGGCGATTCTCCTCAACACACCGTCCAATCCCACTGGTGTGCTCTATCCGAGGTCTTTGCTGGAGCGCCTCGCGCAAATGGCCGAGAAGCACGACCTGCTCGTCATATCCGATGAGATTTACGACAAGCTGATCTACGATGGCAGCACGTTCACACCTCTTGCCGCTCTTCCGGGGATGAAGGATCGCACCGTGACCGTCAACGGGGTCTCCAAGACCTACGCGATGACCGGCTTTCGGATCGGCTATCTCGCGTGCCCGAGGCTGGATCTGGTCAAGGCTGCGACGAACATCCAGAGCCAGTCGACCTCGAATCCGACGAGCACGGCGCAGGCCGCGGCAATTGCAGCCTTGAACGGACCTCAGGAAGAGGTTGGCCGCATGAGGGAGATCTTTCAGAAACGCAGGGACCTCATGGTCGATCTGATCAATAGGATTGACGGCCTCTCCGTGCTCAAGCCCGATGGCACGTTCTACGCATTTGTCAACACATCGGAGCTGTACGGCAAGGGAGGCATAGCGGATTCGTCGGACATTGCTCGGCATCTGCTGGAGACGCAGCATGTAGCGTGTGTCCCCGGCGGGCCCTTCGGTTCCGAGGACCATGTGCGGCTCTCCTTCGCGACGAGCGACGAGATGATCAAGAAGGGGTTGGATAGAATTCGGGAGGCCTGTGAAAAGCTGGCATGACGCATAGTCGACCACTGATACTTCTGACCAATGACGACGGCATTCACGCGGAAGGCCTTCGGTATCTCAGGAAAGCGGTTTCGAGACTCGGACAGGTCCTCATCGTGGCGCCCGAGTCGGAACAGAGTGCGATCGGGCATGCGATAACGCTGCACGAACCGATACGGGTGAGGAAAATAGCCAGGAACGGCCACTTCTACGGGTACGGTATCAAGGGAACCCCTGCCGACGCGGTCAAGCTCGCGGTCTATTCCCTGCTCCCCAGACCTCCGGATCTGGTGATATCGGGGATCAACGACGGGGCCAACCTCGGCATCAACGTTCTCTACTCGGGCACGGTCTCTGCCGCCACCGAAGCCGCGATTCTGGGAGTCCCCGCCATGGCGGTGTCCTTGGCTCAGAAGAAGGACCCGCCCTTTGAGTTGGCCACGCCCCACGTGGAGGCCCTCGCCGCGAAGATTTTGCAGAACGGCCTCCCTCGCGGAATAGCGCTGAATGTCAACGTGCCCGCGCTGCCCGCAACAGAGATCCGCGGATTCAAGTTGACGCGCCAGGGGCTGAACAAGTTTGATGAGCGCTACGAGAGTCGAGAGGACCCCCGGGGCCATCACTATTATTGGCTCTCAGGAGAAGTCTTGCCGGAACGGACCGATGAGTGGAGCGATCTGCATGCGCTCAACGCGGGGTACGTCTCCGTCACGCCCCTGTTCTACGACTTGACCGCGCACAACCAGGCGCCAGAATTGACAGGTATCGTCGAGGAGCTTTGATCCTTATGGATGACCAACTGGACATTAAACGCATAGAAGGAATCATCGGATACGAATTCAACCAGAAGAGGTACGTCGTCTGCGCGCTTACCCGCAGGAGCTTCTGGCATGAGAACCGGGCAACCTGCTCCGAGAACAACGAGAGGATGGAGTTTCTCGGAGACGCCGTTCTTGGCCTGGTGATCGGCCACGTCCTCTATCGAGAGTTCCAGGACGATGAAGAGGGTGAACTCCAGAAGAAGAGGGCGAGCCTCGTCAATCGAGCAGCCCTGGCACAACTGATGAGACAGTTGGACCTCGCCCAGTTCATCAGAATGGGCAAGGGCGACGAAATGTCGGGCTGCCGTGAACTCGATTCGATCCTCGCCGATAGCCTTGAGGCCGTAATTGCCGCGGTCTATCTCGACGGCGGATTCCCCAGCGCGGCAAAGATGATAGAAAAGCATTTCTACCCGATGATCCAGAGCTGCGGCACCCGGGAGGGGACGCAGGACTACCGGAGCCTCCTCCAGGAACGAGTCCAGGCGGAACTCGGGGTGACGCCCCATTACGAAGTGGTCGACGAGTGGGGAGAAGACCATCGTAAGAGCTTTTGCGTTGCTGTGTTCCTCGGTGACGAAAAGGCAGGGACCGGCACGGGGAGCAACAAACGGGAGGCCGCACAAAAAGCCGCGCGTGAAGCCCTCGAGGAAATGTAACGGATGCGTCAGCTCGCAGCTCCCGTGAGATTCCGGCACTGGTGTTCGGACGCCGCAGGCTTGCCGTTTTTCTATGATTGACAAATCTCCACAGCCTACGCTGGGGTGGCCCAGGCTCGTGCAGGGGACGCTCATCCGAAGATACCAGCGCTTCAAGGCCGACGTCAAGCTGCGCAACGGCCGCGTGGTAACCGCTCTGTGCCCCAATTCCGGAAGCATGAAGAGCTGTTCCGAAGCGGGCCGCCCGGTCTATCTCTCCCGCAGCGACAACCCCAAACGCAAGCTCAAGTACACGTGGGAGATGATCGACATGCCGTCGTCTCTTGTCGGAATCAACACCCACGTCCCGAATAGACTGGTCAAGGAGTCGATTGTCAGGGACGAGATCAAAGAGCTGACCGGCTTTGAGCAGGTGCGAAGCGAAGTCAAGTATGGCGAGAACTCCCGGATCGACCTTTTGCTGGAGGGACCTGAAGAAAGACGCTGCTACCTAGAGATAAAGAACTGCACCCTCATTGAAAGCGGTATCGCCTGCTTCCCCGATGCAGTAACGGCACGAGGATTAAAGCACCTCGTTGAGCTTCAGAACGAGGTTCGCAGAGGAAATCGGAGCGTCAATTTCTTCCTGATCCAGCGTATGGATGCGGAGAGGTTCCGACCCGCCGATCATATCGACCCGGCATACGGTAAGGAACTGCGCAAAGCGGTCAAGAACGGGGTTGAGATTCTCGCCTATGACGTTCACATAGACCTTAACGGAATCACGTTGAATCGAAGGCTCCCTTGTGAGCTGTGAATTCAGCGTGTTTAAGGATGTTGTTTCCGAGCGTTAAGCTGACCTGGACAGACTCGTCCCACTGGTCGGATATTACCGACCAGCCACGGGCAGCTGTGAGCGCGTCATTCCGTTCGAAAGCCGGAATCCAGAGCCTACGGGGACGATTTGTGGACAAGGAGCCTGCGGTATACATCCTGGCAAGTAAGAGAAATGGCACCCTGAATATCGGTGTGACTTCAAACCTCGTCAAAAGGATATGGGAGCACAAGAACGACCTGATAGCGGGGTTTACCAAACGCTACGGGGTTCATCGGCTCGTTTGGTACGAACTCCACGACAGCATGGAATCTGCTATTGCGCGAGAGAAGAGGTTGAAGGACTGGAAACGAGCATGGAAACTGGACCTGATCGAAGAGACAAATCCCGATTGGCAGGATTTGTATAGTACGATCGTCTGACTGGATTCCGGCTTCCGCCCATTCGCGTTAAGTTAAGGAGACCAGTTCTTTCGTCCGTCATTCCCGCGGAAGCGGGGATCCAGTCTTTTCAATA
The DNA here is from genome assembly GCA_964497585.1 of uncultured Syntrophaceae bacterium. Taxonomy (GTDB): domain Bacteria; phylum Desulfobacterota; class Desulfomonilia; order Desulfomonilales; family Desulfomonilaceae; genus CAZCDS01. The sequence continues at coordinate 44,972 of CAZCDS010000033.1, read as the reverse complement.
TGTTCTGGACCCCGGATCAAGTCCGGGGTGACGGGATGCATTTGAGTTAACTATTTGAAATCACATGCCGAGATCCTTTAAGTTAACGCCTATGGGCTTCCGCCGGAATGACGAAAAAGGGGCGGGCGCTTGCTGATGTGCAAGCACGCGTAGGACGGTGGGGAGTCCCACAGCAAAGAGATCGTAATCGATCTCTTCTCAACGGCACCTTTCCATGTGCGCCGGGCTGGAGGGTGGGAGTGACACACGCGAAGACATCGCCTAACGGGCAAGGGCCCGCTGGTGATATCGGGAGAGGCAAATGCTTGCGGAACTGAGTGTATTTCCCGTTGACAAGGGAGGCCAGGGCCTGAGCCGGTACGTGGCCGAATCGATGGAAATCATCGAACAGAGCGGTCTGGCTTTCGAGATTCACGCGCTGGGGACGCTGATCGAGGGCCCGGCGGATAAGGTCTTCGAAGTGATCCGAGAGTGCCACGTCAACATGACCCGGCATAGTGACCGCGTCATGACAACCGTGAAGATCGACGACAGGCAGGGGGCCACAGACCGTCTCAAGGGCAAGGTCCGTTCCGTCGAAGAAAAGCTCGGCCGCGAACTACCCAAAGGCTAGGCTGGTACCTGCTGATGGTTTCAGGCATGGTCACCGGGGCGACTTCCATGCGGCCCCGCGCATCCGGATCGTATGGGTAGTCCGCGTCATGAAGACGCCGTGTCCAGGTTGGAGGCGAGTGTGAGAGCGCATTCCACCGACAACGAAATCCTCGAGATCGTTGACGAGAATGACAACGTCATCGGCACGGCCACCCGTGCGGAAATACATCGTAAGGGCCTGATCCACCGGGCGGTTCATATCTTTGTCTTCAATTCAGCCGGAGAAATCTACGTTCAGAGAAGGTCCGCGACCAAAGACAAGTTTCCGGGCGTGCTCGATTCCTCTGCTGCGGGGCACGTCGATCCGGGCGAGTCGTACGAGCGGGCCGCGGTGCGGGAACTCCAGGAGGAACTGGGAATCACCGCGCCGGTCGAGCGAGTACTGCGCGTCAATGCTTGTCCGGTCACGGACAATGAACACGTCGTCCTCTACGCGGCAAAGACTGACGAAGAGCCGGTTCCCAGCGCCGACGAGATTCAGTGGGGCGGGTTCATGATGCGCGATTCTCTGACAAATCGCATGAAAAAGGAGCCCGAGGATTTCGTCCCGGCATTCGTTCACCTCTGGAACGAATTCCAAAAGCTTGAGCAAACTGAGCACTAGCGCGAATCTGTCCGAAAAGCGCGCATTTCTTGGGCAGCGTGCTTCAGAGAGCGTCCCTGTCCTGAGGCGAAACACGGGGACACCCCCCGTCACTTTGCCCGCACGTACTGCTCGATGTGGAGATCACATTGGGTGCGAAAAGGAAAGTGAGCGAACAGTGAGATCGGTTGTGCAAAGAGTCTCACGTGCCAAGGTTTTAATCGACGGCAAGGTAGTCGCGGAGATCGGGCCGGGCCTGCTCGTGCTCCTCGCGGCGGCCCACGGCGACGGGCCGGAGCAGATCCGGTGGCTGGCTGAAAAGGTGACTGGTCTCAGGATTTTCTCGGACGATGCCGGGAAGATGAACCTCAGCCTCAAACAGGTGGGAGGGGAGATGCTCATCGTCTCCCAATTCACCCTGTACGGCGATTGCCGGAAGGGGAGACGTCCCTCTTTCACGGGATCGGCCCCACCCGGAGAGGCGGAAAAGCTCTACGAGGACTTCATTGAAGCGGTGCGGGGCCACGGAGTGGTGACACGACACGGCGTCTTCGGCGCGATGATGGATGTGGAACTCGTCAATGACGGCCCGGTCACCCTGATCGTGGACACGCCCTGATTGTCCCGCCAGCAATATCCAGGCATCAGGGAGCATGAGCGTCTCGGAAGAACCGACGGCAGGAGATCCGTCAGTAAGAACTCGCCAGCTCCATGGCCTTACGCAGGTCCGCGACGGCCTCGCGGGTCCTGCCTGCGTTGGCGAGGGCGACTCCTCGGTTGTTGAGCACAATAGGATCGTCGGGTCTCAGCTGGAGGGCTGAGTTGTAGTCTGCCAGAGCCTCCCGGTGTTTGCCTAGACTGGAGAGCGCGTCTCCCCTGAGACGGTAGAGGGTCGGATCCCGAGGATCGAGCCTGATGGCCTCGTTCAGGTCGTCAATGGCCTTTTTGTTTTGCCCCAGGTTGATCAGCGCGACGGCACGGTAGCCCCAGGAATTGGGGTTCTCCCGGTCGAGACGCACCGCCTCGGAAAAATCGGCCAGGGCCCGCTTATATTCCGCTCGAGCCAGGAACGTCAGGCCCCGCTGGCGGTAGTAAGCCGGCTGGTCCGATTCCTGAGAGATGGCCTTGTTGAAATCCTTGAGTGCTTCCTTATTCTTGCCCTCCGCGGCGAGAGCCAGGGCCCGATAGTAGAAGAAATCCGGCTTGCCGGTAGTCTTTATGAGTTCCGAAAATATGGAGACGGCCTCTTCCGCGCGACCGTCCTCAAGGGCCGCCAGTCCTCTGTCTACCGGACGGGAAGTTCCCTGCGCGGAGGCGGGCCCATTCAGGCACAGGCACAGAATGATCAGGCCTGCGGTCCCCGCGATCAACTTCGGCAATCTCGGCATTCTCCTCTTTCCTTCCCTCCGTACACGTGAAGCCGCCTTGCCTGCCCGGGGCAAGGGAGAGCCCGCCTCTCCAGGGGATTCACGCTGCTGTTCTTATCTAGTATGGACAATATTATAGCCCGGTCGAGCCGGAGAATCAACGGGCCTTGCAAAGGGGGCTATAGAAAGGACCGCGCGATTTCTCGAACGGGTCTGCCCGGGTTGCCCTTCGGCTCCCCAAGCTTGACGCCGGCCGCGGTAGGTGCTACAAAAATCGTTTGTTTTTGAAGGTGATCGTCACCTATTGCACCGCAACGAGGTCTCAACGATGCGTACCTTTCAGGAAATGATCCTCGACCTGGAGAGGTTCTGGTCGGACCGGGGTTGCGTCATTCAGCAGCCCTACGACGTGGAAAAGGGCGCGGGTACCATGAACCCGGCGACCTTTCTTCGAGCGCTCGGGCCGGAACCGTGGAATGTCGCGTACGTGGAACCGTCCAGGCGGCCGACGGATGGGCGATACGGCGAGAACCCCAACCGATTGCAGCACTACTTCCAGTATCAGGTTATCCTCAAGCCGTCACCGCTTGAGGTGCAGGATATCTACCTCGAGTCCCTTTCCGCGTTGGGAATCGATCCTCTTGCCCATGACATCAGATTCGTCGAGGACGACTGGGAGTCACCCACCCTGGGCGCGTGGGGCGTGGGCTGGGAAGTATGGCTCGACGGGATGGAAATAACCCAGTTTACCTACTTCCAACAGGCCGGCGGCTTCGACCTCAAACCTGTGTGCGTCGAACTCACATACGGCATCGAACGGATCTGTATGTATCTGCAGAAGGTGGAGAGCCTCTTCGATCTCAAGTGGAGCGGAGACGTTACGTACGGAGACATTTACCATCGTTCCGAGTACGAGGGCTCGGTGTACAATTTCGACAAAGCCGACCCGGAGATGCTCTTCAGGCTCTTCGACATGTACGAGGCGGAATGCACCAATCTGCTCGACTCTGACGATCCGCTCGTCCTTCCCGCTTATGATTTCTGTCTCAAGTGTTCCCACACGTTCAACGTGCTGGATGCGAGGGGCGCGATCAGTGTTGCCGAGCGCACTGCATACATTCACCGTGTGCGAAACCTCGCGCGTAGAGTTGCGGCAGCCTACGTGGAACAACGCAAAGAAATGGGATATCCGCTCTTGGGCAAATTCTCGGAGAGCGAGGTGGCATGATTATGGGCGAGTTCCTCCTTGAAATCGGCACCGAAGAGATTCCGGCAGGGTATATCGAGCCCGCGCTGGAGGCCGCGGCCAAACAGCTCGACAAGGCGCTCAGGGAATCCATGATCGGCCACGGAGAGATCAAGACCTTCGGTACGCCACGACGCCTCATCCTTGCGGCCTCCGATGTTGAAGCGACCCAGCAATCACGGGAGATCGAGAAGGCGGGCCCGCCGAAAGCCCAGGCCTATGACGCGGAGGGGAATCCGACCAAGGCGGCCATCGGCTTCGCCAGGAGTCAGGGCGTTGACGTGGCAGATCTGGTCGTCGTGGAGACTTCCCGGGGAGAGCAGGTGGCCGTACGGAAAACCGAAAAAGGAAGAACCTCCCGGGAAGTGCTCTCGGAAATCGTGCCGTCCTTCATCGAACGGATACCCTTTCCCAAGAGCATGCGCTGGATGGACCTCGACGTGAGATTCGTACGACCGATCCACTGGATCGTCGCGATCCTCGATGGAGAAACGATCCCTTTCTCCGTCGGGAACATCCAAAGCGGAAACACCAGTCGGGGACACCGTTTCACACATCCTGGTCCCTTTGAGGTCTCATCGCTCGAGGACCTGCGCACGTCGCTGGCCGAGCGGGGAGTGGTTATCGACCCCGAGGAACGCGGGGAAGAGATCAGTCGGGTGACCTCCGAGCTTGCGGCAAGGGTCGGCCTTCACGTCTTTGAGGACCGCGAACTCCTCGACGAGGTCACCTACCTAGTAGAGAGCCCATACCCGGTTATGGGACAATTCCCTGAAGATTTCCTCGAACTCCCCGCGTCTATCCTGATCACGTGCATGAAGAAGCATCAACGGTATTTCTCCGTTCAGGATGGAAAAGGTCGCATCACCAACCGGTTCATAGCGGTGAACAACACGCCGGTCACGGACCCTCAGTCGTCGGTGAGGGGACATCAGCGGGTGCTCAAAGCAAGACTCGAGGATGCCCGTTTCTATTTCCGTGAAGATCGCAAGTCCCCCCTCATCGATCGAATCGAAGCGCTCAAGGGGGTTGTGTTCCATTCCAAGCTCGGCACCTCCTACGAGAAGGTCCAGCGGTTTACGCATTTGGCGCGAAATCTGGCGGAATCCTTTGCTCCAGACAGACTCGATGACGTGGAACGCGCGGCATTGCTCTCAAAATGCGATTTGGAAACGGGTATCGTGTACGAGTTCCCCGAACTGCAGGGTATCATCGGGAGCTACTACGCGAAAATGGACGGGGAGAGTGCCGACGTTTCCGCGGCCGTGAGGGAGCATTATCTGCCCGCCCACGCGGGCGATCGACTCCCCGAAGGGATCCTCGGCTCCGTTGTCTCTCTTGCCGACCGCATCGACACGATCGCAGGATGCTTCAGCGTCGGTCTCATTCCCACGGGAGCGGCCGACCCCTACGGGCTGCGCCGCCACGCCTTCGCGGTAATTCAGATACTTATCCACCTGGGAAAACCACTCAATCTTGCGTCATTCGTCGCGGAGGCGATAGAGCTTATCGGGGACTTCCGCACGAGAGACAGCCGAGAAGTCTTGACCGATGTGATGGACTTTATCCGGACACGATTCGTGAATTTTCACACGGGCCAGGGCTTCTCCCTTGACGTGGTGGAGGCCGCTGTCCGGGCTCGATTCGATGACCTGCTGGACGCGCGGCTTCGGCTGGAGGCCCTCAACCAGTGGAAACAACGGGACGATTTTGACGCGATTACTACCGGATTCAAGCGAGTCGTCAATATTCTCAAGAACACCGAGCCTACAGAGCTCGATCCCGGACTTCTCGAGGAGGACGCCGAGAAAGCGCTGTTCGACGTATTTACCGATGTGAGGGGGCGCGCCGGTCAGTTCATCGAGAGCGGCGATTATGCGGGTGCGCTCCAAATCATCGCGGAACTCGGAAAGCCTATTGACACGTTCTTCGACGACGTCATGGTCATGGTCGACGATGAGACCCTGAGGGACAACCGCCTCGGACTCCTCCGGTCCATATCGGAGTTCTTCAATCAGATTGCGGACTTCTCGTTTATCGGCTCCACTGCGGGATAATGCTTTTCCCTTTGCAGGACGTAATCCTGGGCTGCCGGCTGTCCGCGATTGGATCCCGGATTATTCCGCTGGTAAACACAAAAATGTATGTTCTTCCCCTCAACTATCTGATATGGTGACGGGACTCAAACGAAGTTGAGGGTAATCTGATGCACTGGAGTGGTGAAGAGCAAAAGGAGACAATTCGGCCGGAATTTGACCGTTCCATCATGATAGATTTTCAAGGAGCGAAGATCACCTGGGACACGGGTTTCCTGTTGCTTCGTGAGATAGACGAGCGTTTCGGCATCTTGGGTCCAATCGAGAGCGAGCTTGAGGACGCCAGGTCATGGGTTCACAGCAAACACTCTTTGCTTCAGATGACCCGCCAGAGGATCTGTCAGGTGGGGGCAGGGTATGAGGACTGCAATGATGCGGATTTTCTCCGGATCGCTCCCGCCCTTCGGCTCGCCATAGGCAAGGGCGACGAAGCGGGGGCCGGTCAGTCTAGGCTATCGAGGCTTGAGAATGAGGTCTTAGGGACTGAAGCTGGGTCGCAGGCTCTGGAAGATTCAATCATGAGGTCCAATGACACTCTCATGAGGAGGAAGAAGAAGCAGCGCCTGAGCGTGGACGTTGATTCCACAGAGGACCCGGCGCACGGCAAGCAGGAGAACGTAGCGTTCAACGGTCATTTTGGGAAGAACTGCTTTCACCCGCTCTTCGCGTTCACCAGCGACGGGGACTGCCTGGGGGCTAAGCTCAGGCCGGGCAACGTTCACTCGGCCGACGGCATTCTGGAATTTCTCGATCCGATTGTCCACCGGTATCGCTCACGCTTCGTTCTCTTCTGGCTACGGGGCGACGCGGCCTTTGCCGATCCGGCGGTGTACGAGTATTGCGAAGCAGGGCGCGTCACGTACTTCATCAGGCTTCCCGCCAATGCGGTCCTGAACAGGCTGCTCGACCCGTATCTGACCGGCCCCTTAGGACGGCCTCCCAAGAGCGGGATTCACATCAGGCTGGTTGATCTGAGGTACCGCCACAGACCTGGGATGAAGAGCGCAGAGTGGTTGCCAAGGTCGAGTGGCACGCGGGAGAACTTTTTCCGAGGATCGGATTCATTGTCACGAATTCGAGGCTTCCGGCGCCGAAGGTGGTCAAGGTGTACAACGGGCGCGGAGACGTTGAGAACCGGATCAAAGAGGGGAAGAACACGCTGCGCTGGGACAAGACGAGTTGCCGTCGCTTTGCGGCCAACCAAGCTCGTTTACTCATGGGAGTCCTGGCATACAACCTCCTTCACATGCTCCGGCAATTCTACCTCACGGGCGAGGAAGTCAAGCGGTCAATGGAATGGCTCATCAAGCGTCTGATCAAGGTCGGCGCGAAAGTCGCGTATCATGGTCGGAAGTGGCAAATTCATGTGGTGTCAGCGTTCCCCTTGGCTCATCACTATCGGGCCGCGTTTGGGTGAAGGCACACGCTCAAGATTGCCTTTGGCAGGGGAGCCGAGGGTGTGGTATGCTCGAATCCAGGATAATGTTCCACCGATCTGGCAAGAATGTGGGAATTGCGGTCGCTGGGCAATACACGCAAGCTCGGCGACGCGAATTCGGGGATCGAGATCCTTCGGAGATCGATTTTTTCGCTATGAAACGACAGGAATTTCCGGGATCGCGGAATAATTCCGGATAAAAACCCGCTGGTTCCGTCCGATGGAAAGTTTCTTGCCATTGGTGGAAAGAAACGTTCCAGCCCATGCCGCCTCCACACCCCTTCTTGCCAATGATCACCGACCATTTTAGGCTGGAATCATTAGAATTTCCCAAATTAGCCGAGCAGATCGACGTGTGGCACGCAAATTGCTTATTGATATTTGCATGTCGAGATGTGACTCCATCACGTCTTCGGGCAGGTTTCCCACCGATGCGCGTCTAAACAAGGGATAACCGCACATAAATGACACGCGGTTAGCGACCGGCCCTATAGACGGCAATCGGTCTGTACGAAGCCAGCCACGAGGGACCTTTTCAGCATCAATGTGCCCCCAGGGGACGATCGAAATGACCCGCAGAATCGAGGCCAGGGTGATGACTGGTAGGACGCAGCCGAGCTTCGTCTCCCGGAGCATTGCTTTTTTTCTCCGTCGCATCAGGTGAGCGCGACCGATATCACCTCTGTGTGCTAGTAGGACAGCTCACCCCGCTTGCGGCGACCCTGGATTAGCGCAACGAGAGCGTCGGAGACGGAGTAGTCTCAAATACCTTGGGTGCGAAGTTTGCGGCTGCGGTCCTATCAGTTAGGTTTGGCGCCTCTCCAAGTCTGAGACCTTCAACCTAGGCCAGGGCACCCAGCTCATTTCGGTTACCTGTAAGAGTGTCCTGCAGTGCGAGGGCATCGAAAGCATTGTTGACGAGCGAGATAGGCGCTGGCAATATATTCATCTGGCGCTGATGCCGCTCCAACACATATAAGGAGGTGTGTCTCATAGAGTATATGACCGCTTCAGATGGGCCGTACCAATCTCGGCACGTACTCTTGGTTCTGCGACCAGGAACTACCAGGCTATTCTTAAGGCTCAGACCCCCTTACTGGGTCGATGCCTCAAGCGATTCAATCGGTACGGTTAGACAACAGTATCTCACGAACAAGGACTGTTTCTCCACCTGGTAGCATGTCATTTCTTTTCCTGACAAAGGGGTCCCGGTCATCCTTCTTGAAAGGAAATAACATCAAGAAACAAGAGTGACTAAGATCTCTAGTTTTCCAGGAACAAGAACGACAGCTATTTCCGCTCACCAATTTCCAAGAGGAGGTAGGGCAAATGTGTGACACGTATCCGAAGTTTAAGGCGGCTGTCGTACAGGCATCGCCTGCTTATCTCGATCGAGAAAAAACATTGGAGAAGACCATATCCCTTTTCCAAAAGGCCACAAAAGAGGACGCCAAACTAGTTGTATTTCCGGAAGCTTTCATTCCTGGATATCCCTATTTTGCGTGGTTAGGAACTCCGATGTGGTACCACGAACTTTACAAGGAGTGGTTCAAGAACGCTGTAGATATTCCGAGCCTCACAACGAATGCTCTCTGTGATGCAGCAAGACAAGCGAACGCTCATATGGTCGTTGGTATCAACGAAAGAGATGGAAATACGATCTACAACACTATTTTGTTTATCAGTTCAAAAGGTGCAATCTTGGGCAAGCATCGTAAACTCATGCCCACTCATGTGGAACGAGTAGTATGGGGAATGGGTGATGGAAGCGACCTAGTAGTGTTTGATACAGATTTGGGCAAGCTAGGTGGTCTACTTTGCTGGGAACATACCATGGATTTGGTCCGCCACTCGCTTTACACAATGGGCGAGCAAGTTCACTGTGCTCTGTGGGTAGGTTTCTCAAATGTAGTGGGATGGGAAACTCTTTTCAACGCTTCTACTGAGCTATGTGCCCGATACCACGCTCATGTGGGGGAGTGCTTTGTCTTAAACTGCCAGAATACCACCGACAAGGAATTGATCGAGAAGTTGCACCAAACCGAGTACCAGCAGCAATGGATCAAGCCGGGGGGAGGTTGGTCGGCCATCATCGCGCCAGGTGGAACGATAATTGCTGGACCACTGACAGATGAGGAGGGCATTCTTTACGCAGAGATTGATCTCGAAGGTATCATTGACATGGCCCATTGGCACGACGCAACAGGTCATTACTCGCGGCCTGATGTAGTGAGCTTATTATTGAACCAAGAGAAATATACCTTGGTCAAGGAGATGCCACGGCATTACATTACTCCTAAACCTTCGGGCGCTATGGTCGAATCGCTAGGGCTTCGCTTTGGTGAGCTAAAAGCAAGAATTGAAGCCCTTGAGGGAGATGACGAGTTGAAGATGGTAGCTGACCAATTTGAGAAAGAATTGACATCCCTTGTAAGGATATGAGGAAGAATAAGGGTAATCGTTCACAGGGAGGCCACGGTGAACGATTACCCTAAAGCGAAGTCGAAGGAGGGAAAGTAAGGGTGGTCCGCTAGTCGATGACGAACCAAGGAGTCCTTTTTATGACTATCTCCCTGTCAGAGCAGTAAAGAAAGACACGGACCGAATAATGCAAGACTGCAAGATGATGCTTTGACACCTTCCGGTTTTCCCGGCTAAGATCCGGAACCGCTCCTCGAGGGGATGGTTTCCCATCCCAAGCCTGAGACCCGTCTTATTCCTCACCCTGACCTTCCTGCTGGGTTCTCATGCCGTCGACGGCTTCAATGCCAATACCAGGACTGCGGTGCTCTTGAGCGCGGACTTCGATTGGGCGAGCAGACTGACGGAATTCGGCCCCAGTTCAAGGCTTTTCCTGTGGATACACTGGAAGCAGGCAGAGGCAGGGAAGAAACTGGACCTGACGGTACGACAGCTGAGCACCTCCATGGGGCTGAATGAAAAGACGATCCGGGATTACAGCCCGCGTTCCGCACATGAGGATGGGGTCTGAGAGTCTTTTTCCATAGAAGTATAAAAAGGGCTGGTACGGCCTGCCGGATCATGATAGTGAATGGGCACCCTGACGGGGAGGTGTCCTATGGAGAGGTGCCTGCAAGGGCTTGAGGCATCGAATGTGTCGTTCCTGCCGATAGTTTCGGCATATGCACGTGAGCTGGGAGTGGTGGAAGAGATCAACCGCTTGTGCAACCGGAGCAAAGGAGTGGATGCGGGAAAGGTGTGCCTTGCGCTGATCCTGGATACCCTGACTGGTCGGAGTCCGCTCTTCCGGCTTGAAGACTCATTCGCCCATGTGGATGTTGAGCTTCTGCTGGGGGAAGGCATTTCCGTGTCCCAGCTTAACGACGATGCGGTAGGAAGAGTATTGGACTGTTTGTACGAGGTGGGGACCAACAAAGTGCTCAGCGCCGTGGCCCTTCGGGCGGTGAAGCTTTTCGATTTGGATGTATCCCACGTGCATCACGACACCACCAGTCGCAGTGTTTACGGTGATTACGAGCTTGTTACGGAGGGGGAGAGCCTGCCTCCGTTTCTCATCACTCACGGCTTCAGCAAAGATCATCGGCCTGATCTCAAGCAGTTGATCCACAGTTTGTTGTGTGTGGACGATGGGATTCCCATCTACACCAAGTGCGAGGACGGCAACGCTTCGGACAAGGTCATCAACAAGCATTTGATTCGGAAGATGACTGAAAGGATGAAGGAACTGGGACAGGAAAACTTCGTGTATGTAGCGGATTCTGCTCTGGTGACCAAACAGAACCTTCGTTTGATGGATGACGAGAAGAACGGATTCCGGTTCTTGTCCCGACTTTCCCTGACGTTCCAAGAATGTGGCGATGCGATTGCCGGAGCGGTGGAAAAGGACACGTGGACCGATTTGGGAACCTTGGCCGAGGGAGTGGGAACGGGCAAGCGACAACCTGCACACTATCACGGCTATGAGACGGCGGTTACCATCGATGGGATCATGTATCGTGCTTTGGTGGTCCATTCGGACGCACACGACCAAAGGCGTCAAAAGAAGATCGAAAAGGAGGTAAGGCAGGATGAAGCGGAAGTGACGAGGATGAAGAAGGAAGCGGAGAAAATTTCCTTTGCGTGTCTCCCCGACGCCCAGGCTGCTGCCGAACGGTTTGTGGCCGGGAAGTATCATCATGTGGAGGGTGAGATTCGTGAAGTCCCCCGCTACGCACGGGGACGTGCAAAGGCTGATGGTACCCGTCGGGTCGTTGGCGTCACGTATCGGTTCGCTCTGCATGTGGTGCTTCGTCAGGAGGATCTGGATCAAGCCCGCCAGGAAGCCGGTTGTTTTGTGCTCATCATCAATGAGCCGTTTGAGGAGGACGGCGGAATGAGCTCATTCGAGTTGCTTCGCCTGTACAAGGAGCAACACTCCATTGAGCAGAACTTCGGGTTCCTCAAAGACCCTCTGATCGTAAACGCACTATTCCTGAAATCTCCTCAGCGCATTGAGGCGTTAGGGCTGGTGCTGGTGATTGCATTGATGGTGTGGCGCCTGATGGAGAGGACCATGCGGCTGTCGCTTCGTGAGAGCGGATCGAAGATCACAGGCTGGGATAAGAAGCCCACTTCTCGACCAACGTCATTCATGATGACGACTAAGTTTCTCTCGGTTATTGTGCTCCGGCTACAAGGGCGGCGCCAGCTCGGCAACCCCATCCAGTCGGTCCAAGAAAATTACCTGCGAATCCTCGGACTGTCACCTGATGTCTTTGTGAACCCGGCGACACGTTTGTCCCGTGATGTGGTCTCTCGCACTGAATAAGGATATCTGCGCCTGCACGCCCTCTGAAAAGCGATAGATCATCCTATAATTCCAGCAAGCGGCCACATTCTTGTCCTCACGCTGTCAATAGCCTCATAATCGGTCTTTCTTGCGCCAGTCCCTGCCACCAGATTCAAACAGAATCCGAAAAACCCAGACATCCCGCAAATCGATCCGCGGAAGGTAGGCTTCAGGGTAAGCAGAAACTCGTCATCTGCCGATTGGGCCCGGACCTTGCCGTGTTCGTCAACCACATGAAGGGCAACGTTTCTTTTGGTCATGGCAGCCACCATCTCTAGCGCCTGGAGAGTGTTCCTGCTGAGTCTGTCGAGTCTCCAGGTAACAGGGTGCTTCACTTTGCGCCGTCGAATCATCTCCATAACTCGCTTAATTCCAGTGGATACTGATTTAGGCCCGCTGACCTCTGACGGCCTCCCTTCCGTCACCGATGGGGAAGGGGAGGGCGTCGAAGTCAATGCTTTCGACCAAGGTGACTCCGGGCCTCATACTCGTGCAGGTCATACCCAGAGCTTCGGTATCAAGAATGGGGTTTTGCTCCGGTATTCTTCGTATTCCGTGCCGAATTTGGCGATCAGTTCCTTTTCCTCGACCAATTTGTGATACGCGCTTCCCAGGATGAGCCCCAGAACAAACATCGTGATTCCTATCGCAAGCGAACCGAAGAAGGTGCCCAAACCCAAGTAATAGACGATTACACCGAGTTGGAGCGGGTTCCTGCAGAGCTTGTACGGACCGGTTACGATGAGCTTCCGAGGAGGCGCAATGGGCACCGGCGTTCCTTTGCCTGTCCTCAGTTGTGTGAAGACAGTCCAGCCGGCGACTGCCAACCCGGCCGCGATGCACAGCACCGCGAAGCCGGTCTCCAGCGATCTCACCCGATCGGCCAAGAAATAGCGGTCCAACGTGTATGCAGCAAAGAACAGGACGCATGGAATGATGATGAGAAAGGTGGTCAAGCCCGCGGCGATCACCGCGACCTTGAATCGCACCGACCGGGGTTTACCGGATTCTTCGACCAGTCGCCCGACGAGTCTCCCGACGCCCATTGTTGTCCCTCCTCTCGATCCATGGGGTGTCCCGTATAGAAACCTTAAGCCGGACTCATTGGCGCTCGCTTGCCAAGAGTGCCAACCAGGTGAATGTGTCATCGAACAAGGAGGAGTCCGAGCGAACGACAGAATATTGCTCACGTAACGAGGATGGCGAATCTATTGCGGGAAGGGTCCTTTCTGCAGGAAGGCCCTGCCTCATGAATCTTTCTAGAGACCCGCCTTCAGATAAGACGCAAGATTCCGTTTGGTCTTGGCAAGACCGAGCTTCTTCCGAATATTCTTCCGATGTACCAGCACCGTCTGGGTGGAGATCCCCAGGACCTTGCCCATCTGTTTGGAGGAAAGACCCGAACGGATCATCTCGCAGATGCGCACCTCCTTGGGAGTGAGGCGGTGGCCGTCCTTGATCAACCGTGTGCCGAAGGAACTGAAGAGATTGCTGATGTTGAATTCGAGTGATTGGAGCAGGAACCCGACCGTCTCAGGTACATCTTGAGACTTCAGTTGATCGACGATCGGCTTGACCGTGAGATTGAGATTGCGTGCGATCTTCTTTTCGATCTCTGTTTTCTGTTCCTCAATCCCCTGAATGATAATCTTGAGTGCTTGGTTAGTTTTCTCGAGACTCTCCGAGTATTTCTTGAGGTGCCGACGCGAACGCTCAAGGTCGCGCGTGCGCTCCTCCACCTTCTCCTCGAGGGAGGTGGAGTAGGCCGCGAGCTGCTCGTGGCTCCTCCGAAGCTCATCTTCGGTCTTCTTCCTCTCGGTCATGTCTCGCACGGTGCCGATCAACCCGACCGGGTTGCCCTGGCGGTCTCTCAGTAGCGAGTTGTGCATCAACGTAGGAAATTCCGTGCCGTCCTGTCGTGCGTGCCATATCTCTCCGCTGAACTCGCCCTTATCCTTGAGGACGCGGTTGGCCTCTTCGACCTGGGGCATTTGGTCCTCGGTGTGGAAGACCGAAAGGTTCTTGCTAATGAGGTCGGCGGGGTCATACCCGTGGAGCGTCGCGAATGCCCTGTTGAGAAAGAGCAGATTGCCCTCAAGGTCGGACACGGCAATCCCGTCGAGCGTCTGTTCTACGGCCGCGGAAAGGAGACGGAGCCGTTCGCCCGCTTCGCGGGTTTCCGTAACATCCCTGAAGACCACCACGGTCCCGAAGACCGCGCCGCTCATGTCCTGAATGGGAGCTGCTCTCGTGTCGATGATCAGGGTCCGGGCATCTTTGGTCGTCAGAACCTGATAGTGTTCGCTTGCGTCTCCTGCACCCTCGGGATCGGATCCCTCCTGCGCAAAGAGCGCTGGCTTGCCGTATCCTTCAAGGCTGGATACGTTGAAGACCTCGTCGAGGGGTTTCCCCCCGGCCTCGGTCTGTTTCCAGCCGGTGACCGACTCAGCCATGGGATTCATGAATTTCACGAGACCCTTCTCGTCTGTTGCGATCACCGCGTCCCCGATACTGTTAAAGGTAACCGAGAACCATGCTTCGCTCTCTCGGAGCCTCCTGTCCATCTCGTGCTTGAAGATGGCCATCTCGATGTTGCTATAGAGTTCGCGGTCCTGGATAGGCTTGATCAGGTACCCGAAGGGCTCGGTGGATTTGGCGCGTTCGAGGATCTTGTCATCCGCGTACGCGGTCAGATAGATGACAGGGCAATTGACCGTCGCCCGAATCTGATCCGCGGCCTCGATACCGTCCATTTCACCACGCAACACGATGTCCATGAGCACGAGGTCGGGTTTGGTCCTCACGGCCTTCTTGACTGCTTCTGCGCCGGTCGCGGCCAAACCGACAATGTCATAGCCCATGTCCTCGAGGCTGGTCTGCAGGTCCTCCGCGATTATCCCCTCGTCTTCAACCAGAAGAATGCGTGCCTTTGTACCCATGGATCAGGTTCCCTTTCGTACCGGTTGGTCTCCTTCAACTTACCACGATCCGGCCCAATTTTGTATATTCCAGGTATTTTTTGGCAGAAAAATACCCGTAGCTTACCTGCAGTGACCGCGTAACTCCCTGGAATGACTCTCCCTGGAGCGGAAGAACTCCGGACCGGAGCGCTCATTCTCGGCACCAGGTCCACGTCCGGCGCTTTCCCGTGTGGGCCATACCAGCCTCCGACCATCAGACCGTCCGACCGACCACGAAAGGACAGGCCTTACACTGGGAAGCGGCCCCCTCCAAAGGCCCCCGTCCCCCGCCCTCGTGCTCGGAGAAATGGACTGTTCTGCAGTTCAGCCAACTCGTGTCTATCGAATTTTCAAGAAAAGGCGAGCCTCTTTGACAATATACAAGGTGGAGAGAACGCGATCACCGCATCGGCCGGAAGACTTCTCAGCGCACAGGCCGAAATGCGGAAGAGTCCCGACAGGGGATGTTTGTCTACACCAGGTGGGTCTTCCGGTCAGGGGACGCAGGCCTTCCGTACGAAAAACTCAGCGTTCAGCAGGTTTCGCGGACGTCAGCAATTTCACGTAGCGAAAATCGACCCATCCCGTCTGCTCAGACCGGGGAACGATCTTGAACCAGAGGGAGTCGTCCACGAAGCGTTTCTCCGTAACCCGCACCACCGATCCCGCTTCGAGGCGCTCAACGATGGGGGCCGTCCCTTCCGGGCGCTCTCGTACCCGTAACACGTCCGCTGTGACCTGGCCCATGAGGTCCAGATTCATGGACCAGACTTTCGTGGCCTGCTTCTCTGTTCCTTCTTTCCGTGCCATCGTTCGGCTGGCGGGTCGCGCGACCGGCGGGGGCGCAGAGTGGGCTCTGGCAGCCTTACCGAAGGTGACGGGCTTTTCCAGGCGCTCGGCCGAAGCAAGGGGGAAGGAGGAACGAACCTTGCCGATCCCGGAGGGGGGAGATGCGTCGCAAGACTCCCCTCTGCCAGGTCCTTGTGGCTTGTTCAAGCCCTCAGTGATTGCAGTCATGCGCCTGAATCCCGAATTCAGATCCCCCCGCACCGTTCGGAGGAGCTCCTTCAACTCGTCGAAGTGAGACTCACATACTTTCCAGTCATCGCGCGTGGCTTTCTGCACCGCCAGACTCTCGTAGAACCGCGAGGAAACCCTCACAAAATGGACCTGAGCCACGCATGTGACAAAAACGACCCCAAGGAGAACCCATGAGAAGTAGCGGAAGGGAAAGAGAACCTGCTCTTCGTCGTCCAGGAAATAGGAGCCCGCAAGCCTGCGCTTCACCCAGAAGTACCAAAGGATGAGAAACGCCGCGAGAGCCGACATCATGAGCATGATGATAGCGAGGTGCAACAGCATGGCGGGGGACCTCCCTGGACGGACTTCGAGCAACATTTATCATTAATAACGAATATATGCAAGATAAACTTAAAGTAGATTCTGGGAGATTGAGCCGGGCTCCGGAGGGAAGGAGCTTCGCTCGAATGGGGCACTCGTGTCCGGGGCGGGGTTGCCCGGAGGGAAACGGAACAACTATCCCGCGAATCTGGGTAATGGTGGCACGCAGCTTGCATTTAATAATCATGCAACGTTGAAAGCAGAACCATACCCTTCAAGCCCTCCAGCGAGGGCTTATTTTTTTGCCGTATGGAGACAGAGGAAAAAGTGGTTGCTATTTCAAGGCCATGGAGCGCTCCCCGCCACCGCCGCAAATGCACGGCCAAGGTCGGACCGAAGAGTTTCTCGCGTGAAAAATATTCGCAGCCCTTCTCGACCCGGTCATTTATTACACACATTGCACCGTGGAATGTTGTCGCCTGAAGGGTACTGCGTGCGCATGTGCGATAAATCGGGCAAGTATTCTCCTCACCCTGCTTCGGGGGGGCGGGGACCTGGAATTCCTTAGACAAAGGCCCCGGAGGGATGTGAGACCAAAGCCGGACCAGCCCAGCCAAGTCTGATCCCGCGACGCTCGAGACGGGTCTCTTGTGCCGCCCGCAGGCGGGAATTCCCGGGTGACGGCCCAATGGAAGGTACGGCATCTTGCCGGTCCGTCTCTTCGACGGGGGGCATGCTTGCCCCCTGTTTCACGGGGTTAAGGGTGAGGCTCGAGACAGGGTGAGGCAGGCCTCGGGATGGAGATCGGGGTCGCAGCGTTGATTGCGTATTCTTGTGACAGGGCGGATCTTGAGGCGAATTCGACGAGTGTCCGGCAAAAAGATCCTTGACTTGAGAGGGACCATCTGGTTACATGATTCTTTTAGAGGTTTTAGGGAAGGACAGGGAACCGACGTGAAAAGAACATTTCAGCCGGGAAACACGCCCCGTAAACGAACACACGGTTTCCGCATTCGGATGAGGACGAAAAGTGGAAGAGCGGTCCTCAGGCGGAGAAGGGCAAAGGGACGCAAGCGCCTGTCGGTCTAGCGGCGCACGCTTTGGATTGAGCAAAGAAGACAGGATCCTGCGGTCTTCCGATTTTCGGAAGATCATTCGGGAAGGAAGACGTTACCGTACGCCCCATTTTCACATCCGGGTGTTGAGAAACTCATTGGGCCGCGCACGGCTGGGGATTACGGCCGGGAGGAAAGTTGGGACAGCTTGCGCTCGAAACGCAATTAAACGAAGGCTCAGGGAATTCTTCAGGCTGAATCGTGACAAGATTCCAGCCGATACCGATGTTGTGTTCATCGTGCTCAAGGGCGCCGCTGGGCTGAATACGAGGCAGATTTTCCTGGAACTGGGCCGCTTTTTCGAAGAAGACCTTTGACTCTCAGCAGATCTTTATTCGCAGGCTTGATTCGACTCTATCAGGTGGTGATCTCACCACTATTCCCGTCGTCCTGCCGGTTCTATCCAACCTGTTCCCAGTACGCCTATGAAGCGGTTCTCGTGCACGGGACGTGGAAAGGCTTATGGCTGGCCTTCCGGCGTCTCGTCCGGTGCCGACCCCTCGGACCCTCGGGATTCGATCCGGTCCCCTGAATCAACGAGTCAGTCCCGTGGCAGTCTTGTCATGGATCCGACCGTTCGAGAGCCCGAGTACTGAGGCGGGGAGATTATAATGGACCGAAATTTTTTCCTGGCGATGGCTCTTATAATTGCCGTAATCATTGGATATCAGTTCTATTTCCAGGCAGTTGCTCCGCCGACCAAAAAGAAACCTCCTGTTACCACGGAGAAGGTCGCGAAAAAGCGGCCCTCGGTCCCCGAAACCGCTGCCGAGCAACGCAAAGAATCCCCCCCGGCCGCCAAGCCACCAGAGCTCCCAGCTGAGTCGATCGCCCTCCCCTCCCAAACAGGCAAACCGACGCAGCCCGCGAAGGAAACCCTGGTCAAGGTCAATAGCTTGAAGTACGAAGCGGTTCTTTCGTCCAAAGGAGCGCGCCTCGTCTCCTTCAAACTCAAGGACTACCGCAAATGGCTTGGCAAGCCGCAACTGGTCGATCTGTTCCACCGCGAAAGACCGGACACGTCCGGGCCGACAGTGAGGCTCACGAGGAGGGACGAGACCCTCGACGATGCGGAACTCGGGTACCTCTTCCAAGGGAAAGAGACCAATGTAGAGCTGAACGAGAAGGGTGCGAAAAAAACGATCACCTTCCGAGCGGAGGGCCCCGGAGCGCTGATCTTCGAAAAGAGGTACACCTTTTACGCGGATCTCTATCTCGTCGATCTCGAGGTCAAGGTCACGAATCGAACCCGGGACAACCGCAACTACCTTGCAAGCTTCAAGTGGAAGAAGGTGTACAAGGGAGAGCCCAAACGGGGCTGGTTCACGGGGGGTTCGGGAGCGTACGCATGGAACAGCGTGGAGATCCTGCTCGACGGTGAGCTGAAAGACTATTATTTCGCGCACATAAAGGGGGAGGAGGAGCCGTCCGGGAAGATCCAGTGGGCGGGTCTTGGCGATCGTTATTTCTTCAAGGCACTGGTTTTCGGCCGGAAACCCGCTCGGAAGATAACGCTTTTCAAGCCATCGAGCAAAGGTTTCGCGGAGATCTGGGTTCGGTACGGCGCGTTGGATCTCGGTCCGACCAAGGCATCCAAGATGGATCTCTCCATCTATCTGGGCCCGAAAGAGCACTACGCGCTGGTCGCTGCGGGCCATGATCTTTCCCGAGCTCTCTACTACAGCAAGTACCGCATACTTGACATGCTCGCCCAGTATCTCGTGGAATTCCTACGCTATTGTCACTCGGGGTTCACGGTGGCCGGACTGCGGATTCCGGGGACGCGCAACTGGGGCTTGGATATCATCATTCTCACGATATTGATCAGACTGCTCTTCATCCCGTTGACGCACAAAAGCCACAAGTCGATGAAGAAAATGCAGGAACTCCAGCCCCAGATAGCCAAGATCAAGGAAAAATACAAGGACGACAAGGCCGCGGTGAACAAGGCGACCATGGAGTTGTTCCGTGAATACAAAGTCAACCCGGTCGGTGGTTGCTGGCCCATGTTTCTGCAGCTCCCCGTATTCTTCGCGCTGTACCTGGGGCTGGCGTACGCGATCGAGTTGAGGCAGTCGGCGTTCGTGTGCGTACCGTCCATCTTTCTGTGCATCAAAGATCTCTCAGCGCCCGATCCCTATTATGTCACCCCCATTCTCATGGGAATCAGCATGGTCGCTCAGCAGTGGATGACCCCCTCCGCTGGCGACCCTATGCAGAAAAAGATGATGCTGATGATGCCCGTGGTCTTCACGTTTCTTTTCCTCTCCTTCCCGTCGGGTCTGGTGTTGTACTGGCTGGTGAGCAATCTCCTGCAGATCAGCCAGCAGGTGATTGAAAACAGGATGATGGGCGAAAAGGAATAGGCAATGTCTACGTACGAGTTCACGGGAAAGACGGTCAAAGAAGCCATAGAGACTGCATGCCAGGAGCTGAACGTCGATGAAGCGCTCCTGGAAGTGGACGTCCTGGAAGAGAGTACCCGAGGTTTTCTCGGAATTGTCGGACAACGGGACGCCCGCATCAAAGTGAGAAGGCGAGACATTCTCAAGGAAGTCATGGAAGCGAAGGAGCCTCCCAGCCCCGAACCGGAGAAGGGTGGGGCCCACTCCGCCCAAAAGCCGGAAGAGCGCGCTCCCCGACCTCGGCGCGCACGACGATCCGATGCAAAGGACCGTCCCGCGGCGTCGAATTCCGAGCCCGAAGGGGCCCTGGCACGGGCCGCCAACGTGCTCGAGGAGATTCTCGGCAGGATGCCGGTGGAGACGGAGGTGCAATCGGAAGTCAGGAACGGCTCGATCTATCTGAAAATCAAGGGTGACGGGTCGGGGCTGCTTATCGGAAAGAAAGGCCAGACCCTGGACGCGCTCCAGTACATCGTCAGCAAGATCGTCAATAGAGACATTCCACCCGGGTCGAAGATCCAAGTCATCGTAGACACCGAAGACTACCGAGCCAGAAAGACCGAAAACCTCCGTGAGAAGGCGCTGAAGGTTAGCGGCAGAGCCAAGAGAACCCTCAAACCGGTGTGGTTCGACCCGATGCCTCCGAACGAGCGGCGAATCGTCCACATGATTCTGGCGGACGACCGTGAGATCTATACGAAAAGCCATGGAGAGGGACCCATGAGGCGGATCGTCGTCTATCCTCGCCGTGCAGCGAACAAGCGTCGAGGACGATAGAAAGGCGGCACGACACCCTGCCGCACACCTCTCATTCCGAATCCCATGCGTGCAAATGCACAATCCCACGGCTTGGGGGTCACGAAAGATCCCCTCACCCTCTGCCCAAAACCGGGGGAGAGGGAATTGCGCCGGCCTCCTCTCCCTCAGAAAGATGGCCGCGGTGAGGGCGCTACGTAACATGAACGCGCAGCCACATGAGCCTTCCTCGCCACAGTCCTCGTCAACAACACCCGTTCCCCGCTGACGCAAGCCCGGAGATGATCCGAATGGATGCTCAGGAAACGAAACCGGATACGAACCCGCGAAGGGAATCGAGACCCGCTGCAGCCCATGATCCCGCGGTGGATACCATTGTGGCGGTCTCCACTCCCAGGGGCTACTCCGGTATCGGCGTGGTCCGTATGACAGGGTCGGACGCCTTGTCGATCTTGCAGAGACTCTTTGAAGCTGCGGGGGATATCCGCGTGTTGCCGGTCCGACGAGCCGTGTACGGAACGGTGCGAGACCCGGAGTCCGGGAGGGTGCTCGACGATGGTATCGCCCTCTTCATGAGAGGACCCTCCACCTACACGGGGGAAGACATGGTCGAACTGAGCCTCCACGGGAGCCCGGCAGTGCTGGACATGGTCGTCCGCTGCGCGGTGAGACTCGGCGCCAGACCCGCGACGGGAGGAGAATTCACGAGGCGGGCTTTTCTGGCCGGTAAACTCGACCTCCTCCAGGCAGAAGCAGTGATCGACCTCATCGAAGCCACCGGCCCCTCCGCGGCGCGGGAAGCACGATCCCGCCTGGACAAAGATCTCTCGCGAGAGATCGGCCGTATCTCCGCAGCACTCAAGGATGTGCTGGCCGAACTGGAGGCATACATCGACTTTGACGAAGACGAGACGGAAGCGGTGCCTGATCCGATTCCTCAACTCGGAGAGATCCTCTCTGACATGCGCTGCCTCATTCGAGACGCGGAGTCGGGCCGTATCCGCCGGGAAGGGGTCAAGGCCGTCATAGTCGGCAAGCCGAACGTTGGAAAGTCGACACTCTTCAACGCACTGCTCGGTACTGAGAGGACCATTGTCACGCCATTTGCGGGCACCACCCGCGACACCGTGGACGAACGTCTCCTGCTCGGGGGAGTCTGCTTCGTACTCTCTGATACCGCCGGCATTCGCACGCGGCCTGAGCCCATTGAAGAGGAAGGTATACGGCGAACCGTGAACAAGATCGTGGACGCGGATCTCGTGATCGCGGTATTCGACGGATCATTGCCCCTCGACGAAGAAGACGAGGCGGTCGTGCTGGCCTGTCAGGACAAGAACACACTCGTTGCGATCAATAAACTCGACCTCCGCGCGGTGGTTGCTCCCGATGCGCCACAATTGGCTGCTCTGAGTTCCGCACGCATACCGCTGAGCGCGAAGACAGGCACCGGCATGGAAAGACTCCTGCAGTTCATGGAGGAATTGGGAGGGAAACTTGCGGAACCGGGTCGATCCGCGGGAGCGGGCAGTCTCAACCGGCGAGGACTCCTCCTCATGGAAGCCGCAGCCATACCTCTTGCCGACCTCGTCAAGGGGTTCGAACGAGCGGGACAGGCACGTGCGGAGATCATTTCTCTGGAGATTCGACGGGCGCTGATGCACTTGGGAGAGATTACCGGCGAGTGCGCGGACGAAGGCGTCCTTGACCGCATCTTCCAGCGATTCTGCGTGGGCAAGTAAGACTGACCCGGAGCCTCATTCCTTGTCCCTCTTGAAGAGGCCGCGAGGAAGGTTCTTCCGGCAAAAAAGGCCTTCCCAATGCACGCCTACGCTTCATGCACGAGTGCGGTGTTACGAAAAAATTCGTCAATCGGTATCATGGTGCCTGTTTGAACGTCCTGGGTTTGCTGGCGGCAGCCCGCCCGGAGCGAGAGTCCGCGCGCGCGAGCGGGTCGGGTTGCGCAAGGTTTTCCCCGCCGAGAAATAACTTTAAAAAAACTTGATAACACTCCTGAAATACGGTAATAAATTTTCATCTCATGAAAACACAAAAAGGGAAGAGCAGGGAGGGACGGGAAAGGCCGATTATATGAAGTAAAACATGAGCTTTTTAATATAACACTCCAGAATAATGGATTATATCTAAAGAGAAACTTCTTGACTTTTCCCGCCTTTTGCGGTACCCATCTAAAGCATGATCTCCAGACCCGCACGCGCGGGTCGTCACCCGACTGACGGGGACGTCCGGTTTCACCGGGGGAGGGATCAGTTAAATCGGGAAAAACTTCAATGGTTTTCCATACCATACTGAACACTCCGGTTCATCAGCCTTCGGAGGTAAGCTAATGGCAGCAAGGGGCTCTGTGATAACTCCCCGCGCTTTCCTGATCTTCGTGGTGGTCCTGGCCCTTGCGGGCTGGGCGAGCGCGTGGGCTCAGCAAAGCCGGTACCCGATCAAGGTAAGGCTCCCACGGGCGGGCGAGGGCGAATTCGGCGTCTACGGCACCTCGATGATCTCTGGGAGACCGGCCTATGGATGGAACCTCGCTGCAGGGGCTTCTCGGCGCACGATCCTTTGTCCGAAGAGGGGATTCGCGTTCGCGCTGGGAATGCGCCCCTTTTTCAGTACCCTGACCGGATCGGTGAAGGCGACGAGTAGAGGCGGGGAAGGGACCCTCCTGAACCTGCACGGCCACCTGCGTATACCCGATGAGAGAACCCTGTGGGAATTCTATTCGAACATGCGGATGTGGGACAAGGTAACCGTGAAATTGGAATACCTCCCCTGGAACTGGAGCGGGCCCGGCCATGCCGGAACGAATGGAAATTTTGCCGGTCTGCTGCTGGAAAAGGATGACGGGATCACGACCAACCTGAACATCACAACGTTCATGCTCGGCGCGGACTACGATGTCTCCTTCGGACGGGATCTCACCTTCGGGCCCAATGGGGACTTCCATATCATCAAATGGTCTCAGCGAGTGGACACGGAGGTCGGCGATTCCATGGACTTCATGCAGACCATTCTGCAGCCTGCCATTGGGGGGCACTTCCGGTACGAGCCGACGAACACGGGATACTTCTCCTGGTTCAAGCCCTACCTGGAGGCGCGGTTCTCGTGGATGAGCTTCGACGGTCTGGGATTGTCGACCTGGAACATGGGTGCGGGGGTCGCTCCGCCGGTCAGCCGAAATGTGGACGCAGGAGTCAAGCTCGGGTACAAGCAGTGGAAACTTGACGGAAACAGAAAGAGGCTCTTTCTCGACGTGGGAGTTGAGGGCCTTTTCCTCGATTTCGCGCTCAGATTCTGACCCCTTCCTGCCCCTTGACCTAACCTTGCCCCGCGGGTGTAGGCACCCGCGGGGCTTGTCTATTTCCCTTGACAGTTAATTTATCACCGATTACACTTAAAGTACGCGGTCTTTGAGGGTCTTGTCAAACATGTCAAATGCTTACCTCTGCCGCAATAATAACCTGCTAGGTTACGTTGCCGATGGCCACCTTTGGAGAATTCGCAAAAGAGAGGATCAAGCGACTGGCCAAGAGTCAGAAGGACCTCGCCGCGCGACTGGAGGTCTCACCCGCGTATATCTCGCAGATTCTCACCGGAAAGAAGAATCCTCCTGATCTGGGCAAGACTCGGAATCGCGCGCAGCTTTCGGTTTGGGCGGCCTTCCTTGAAATGGGCCGCGATGAGCTCCTCGAGATGGTGCAGGTCGAATTGCACGGAGTCACGCCGAGACCACGGCCCCGGTATCCCCGGATGCGCGAGCTGCTTCTTTCCTCTCTTGCCGGGGGGACCGAAGATCTGGCCGAGGAGATCCGGCACATGGAACAGCATCCCGCGGAGAATCTCGTCATCGGCATGTTGACGCGGATCTATCTGGTCCACCGGACGCAGTTTATGGAGAACCGAGTCCACGGGGGGCAGCGATTCAAAGAACTCTTTCTCAGGGTGCGGGCAAATCGGGATTTGATCGAGGGTGAGCTGCTCGGTTTCGCCCAAGAGCACCCCTTCGCGTGGAGCTGGGACCCCGAGGCCAACGACATCCGGTTCTATTCCGAATCGAGGCAAATCCAGGAAGCCGTTGACAGAATGGACAAGATCATGGGACACACACCCGGCTTCGTTTTGAGTAGAACAGTTCCCGTGGTCGGGCATGTGAGCGCGGGCTCGGGGTTCGAGTACACCGACGGGGGCTATCCCGCGGGCGAGGGTTTTGAGCAGGTGGAGCTTCCGCCCGGGGTGAATCCTGCGCTGGCCGATCGCCTTTACTGTGTGAGGATTCGGGGTGATAGCCTCAGAGAGTTCATTAGCGAAGGCGCTTTGCTTTTCATCAAACCGGAGTCCTGGGAGGAGATCAGGGACGGAGATCTTGTAATATTCAAGGATCGCCGGGAAAAAAGGGCGTTCGTGAAGAAAGTGGAGTTCTCCGGAGAGAGCCTGATATTGAAATCCATGAACTCTCAGTATAGGAATATTGTCTGTACAAGATCGGAACTCTGCTTGTTGGAACGGGTGATCTCAATTATGCTGTAAGGTTTCGTGATTCATGACGTATTCTGCTTTCCGGTGGGGTTGGCTCGCAATCATTCTCCTGGCCCTGGTGTCGGGGTTCCAGGATGCCCGTGCGGTGAACGTTTGCACCGCGCCGCATTTCGAAACGGTACCTGACGGCACCCGATACGGATTCCCGCCCACGATCGAAAAGAAGGGTCTCGTGTACGGGCGAAAGCGTATCCCCATTGCGCGAAGAGACGTGCGGGCACGCATACTCAAAGAACTCAACTACCTTCTGATGGACCGTCGCTCCCGGGTACTGCTCTGGCTTGCCCGGGTCGATCACCTCCGATCGGTGACCCTTCCCATTCTTCACAAGTACCATCTTCCGTCCGAGTTCATCTATCTCGCGGCGATCGAGAGTAGTTACAACAGCCGTGCGCTCTCGTCCGCGGGCGCATTCGGTTATTGGCAGTTTATCAAGTCGACGGCCTGTCGCGGGCCGGCCAACTGCGAGAAGTATGACTGGCGGATGGAGGTGACGAGATGGAAAGATGAACGAGCGGACCTGGTGCATTCGACGCATTCAGCCGCGCGATACCTTGCCTGGATGAACAGGGTAATGAAGGTGAAGCTCAAGGGGCAGCCGGAGCGGGAAGGGCTCCGCAACTGGCTGCTCGCGGCCGCGTCGTACAATGCGGGTCCGGCACGGGTCATGGAGCGGCTGAACTCCTTCGGCGCCCGGTCCTACTGGGATGTTCCCCTGCCGGTGGAAACGGAACGATACGTGCCCCGATGGATAGCGCTCGGAATAATCAGCCGGAACCGGGAGTTCTACGGCGTCAAAATCCCGAAGAGGAAGTCCGTCACGTACGATACGGTGAGACAGATTCGACTCCGAAAGGATCTGACCATTGACGCGATTGCCCGTCTGCTGGGAACCACCCCGCGCGAGATCTGGGCGCTCAACACGAAAATCCGGCCGGAAAAGGGCGTCTTTCCCGCGCGATCGCGCAAGGGAAAGCTCACCCACAGAATCAATATCCCCCGAGGGACCCGCCAGAAATTCCTCGCACAACTCAAGGCCCACGGCTATGTGAAGAAATAGACCGGGCCGCTCTCGCACCCCATGCCGACATAACTGAAGCATCATGTGAAGGGTGGCGACAGTCGCACGGTCTCCGTGTTCCGGTCGTGGAGCAATTTCAGCCCTGTAGCGTATTGGAATCACCCGTATCCAGCTTCTCTGTCTGAGATGATAATGAGAATGGAGGCCCGAGAGTTACAGCGATTCTCCAAGCTTATATCGGTACGGGGAAGCAAATGGACGCCATCGCCGGATCGGAGGGCCTGAGACTCTCCGGCTGCGGTCGCCCGTACCTCACCATCGAGACAGTATATGAAACGCTCACCAAACACTCCCTCGGAAGGAGTCCAGTTCGCACCTGGCTCCAGAAGGGCCCTGAGGCAGTCCATTCGGTGGCCCCCTCCATGGCTCGTCACACGCCGAAGTGAGACGCCCATCGAACGAGTGTCGATCAATTGGTCCCCGTCCCGCGTGCAGAAGGTGACTCTTTGGGAAAGGGCATCGTCGAGGAAAGCTCCAGGACTCATATCGAAGGCACGGGCGATTCGCACGAGGGTGTTCAGGGTGGGAGAGGATTTGTTGAGTTCGATGGAGCTGAGGTTGGACGCGGCTATGCCGGTGATTTTCGCGAGTTGGTTCAGGGTGATACCTGTTCTTTTCCGGTAAGCCCTGATTCTCGATCCGATGTCCACGTCGGTGGAAGTCATTTTCCCCTTGAGTCCTCCACTCGGCATGAAGTCCTTGTCCTAATCAACTGCGGCCGTGTACCGTTGACTGGCGTGCGCAAGACCTTCGTGCTTCATAGTGTCCCTCGATGGGTACAGGTTGGCCTCATTCGTCGAATACCGCGTGTGCGAGTTCCCGGATGTGCGACACCCCAAGGGTTGTCACCCCCTGGGCCGCATGAGAAGTTATCCCATCGGAGCCAGGCAGAATGATTCTCTCGAATCCGAGCCTTGCGGCCTCATTGATCCGGGCGTCCGCTCTGTAGACCCGCCGCACCTCACCTGCAAGTCCGACCTCGCCGAAAACGACGGTGCCCGCTGGGATGGTCCTGTCCGTGAAAGAAGAGAGCAGCGCGGTCGCTACCGCCAGATCCGTTGCAGGCTCCAGCGCCCGTACCCCGCCCACCGCGTTGAGGAAGATGTCCTGGTCGCCGAGTCCGAGCCCGAGTTTTTTCTCAAGGACAGCGATCATGAGGGCAAGTCGCTGAGGATCCGTCCCCAGGCAGGTGCGCCGTCCCTGGCCGGGTGCTGGGCCGGTAACGAGCGCCTGGATCTCCGCCAGAATCGCCCGAGAGCCCTCCACCAGGGACGTGACGACCGAACCCGATACGTCCCGCGGCCTTTCGGAAAGGAAGAGCTCCGAGGGATTCGCCACCTGCCGGAGCCCGGCATCGCCCATCTCAAAGACCCCGATCTCACTGGCAGACCCGAACCGATTCTTCGCGGCACGCAGGATCCGGTACGGATGGCTGCGCTCTCCCTCGAAATAGAGCACGGTGTCGACCATGTGTTCCATGAGCTTGGGACCGGCGAGATCTCCTCCCTTGGTAACGTGGCCCACCACGAAACAGGCTGATCGGCCCCTCTTTACCAGATCGACGATGCGAGACGCGACATGGCGTACCTGCGACACGCTCCCTGCGGTGCTCTCCACGGCGCTGCTGAAAATCGATTGCACGGAATCGACAACGATAACGGAGACCTCTGATTCCTCCATGTAACCGAGAATGGTCTCCAACTCGTTTTCCATAAGGACCAGGAAGCCGTCACCCCGGACGCCGAGCCTTTCGGCCCGTAACTTGAGCTGCTCCGAGGATTCCTCTCCGGAGATGTACAGGACCCGTTCGCCGTTCATCTCAAGTGCGCCGAGCGCCTGCATGAGCAAGGTGCTCTTTCCGATTCCCGGATCGCCGCCGACGAGGATGACGCTGCGGGGAACAACACCTCCTCCGAGCACCCTGTCGAGTTCCTCTATCCCCGTGGGAAGACGCCGGACCGGTTCGGCCGACACCTGGGTGACGGGGAGAACACCACCGGGTCGGTCGTCGAGGTCCACGGGCCTGCCGGCATGCGAGGGCACCACGCGGCTCGTGTCCCGTTCGACCACGGTGTTCCATTCACCGCAGCCGGGGCACCTCCCCATCCACTTCATGACCTGTCGACCGCACTCCGTGCAGACAAAGACTACGGAACTACCCAAATCAATCTCTCCGAGAAGCGAACCTCCGTATCAGACTATCTCACACCTGTGTTCAGCACCTCTTGTCAGGGGCGTAGCCTGCTACGCGATAGCGGCAACGCCCCTCATGCTTCACCGAGCCTGCGACTCAACGCGCGCTGCGTGCTGAGCGCTCCCACCTCCGCCTTTGGTAATACCTTGTCTCCGGCGTGCCGACAAGGGGTTTATGCGCAGTTGGCTCCTTCCGGCATGCGTGGTACACTTGGCATATGACATCGGTATCCCACAGATACAGGTCTCTTTCCTCGTGGCTCAAGGGAAGGTATGGCGAGCCGGTTCGCAAGATCGCGCTCGACGCGGGACTGGGATGTCCCAATCGCAACGGGATGATCGGTCGAAACGGGTGCATTTACTGCAATCCCCGGGGATCCGGTACAGGCGCCCACAAGAGGGGACTCTCCATCAGGGAACAGATCGATGATGCTATCGACTTCCTAGCCAAGCGATACCGGTGTCGCAAGTTCATAGCCTATTTCCAGTCGTTTACCAATACGTACGGTGAGCTCGGACACCTGGCCCACCTCTATGGCCAGGCGTTGGAAAGAGCCGAGATGGTCGGTCTCGCTGTCGGAACCCGGCCGGACTGCGTTCCCGATGAGGTCCTCGACCTCCTGGGAGAACTGGCCGGTGAGAAACTCATCTGGGTCGAATACGGACTCCAATCGGTTCACAAGCGAACCCTCAATCTCATAAACCGTGGCCACGACGCGAAAACCTTTTTCGATGCCGTCGCCAGGACTCGACAGAGGAACATCCTGGTTGTGGTTCATCTCATCCTAGGGCTACCGGGTGAGTCAGTGAGCGATATGGTTGACACCGCGAAAGCCGTGGCGGAGGCGGGCGTCCACGGCGTGAAGCTGCACCCCCTTTACGTGATTCGAGGGACAAAACTTGAAGAGATGTGCCGACAGGGGCTGTACACGCCCATGACCGAGCACGATGCTCTTGACGCGACCCTGAGTGTGCTCGAGGCGCTCCCCCGGGAAATCGTGCTGCACAGAATGACCTCGGACCCTCATCGGGAAGAACTTGTGGAGCCGCTTTGGATGCTCGATCGCAGAGGCGTCCGAACGAGGCTGGAAAGAGCAATGGAAGAACGGGATTTCCGACAGGGCTCCGGTGCCGGAGTCCGCGACGATGGCCAGTAGGCCTAAAGAATGTGACTACGTGGTCTGGAAAGACGTGGCGAGAAGTGAGGCGCCCTGAATGCAAACATGAATTGAAGGGATTTGAACTGGAGGACTACCCTTCCAGAACAAAAATGACTTCACACCTGACGCGATACTCCTGGATCTTGTCCCCGTCGCAATTCACACGAAACTCGACAATCCTCATTCCGGTGATCCCTCTGAGGGTTTTCGTCGCCCGATCAAAGGCAAGTTTTACAGCCTGGTCGAAACCGTCCGGAGAAGCGGCGATAACTTCGGTGACGCGTGCTACTCTTCCATCAGCCATGGCATCTCCCTCCCTAAGCCGGGCAGCCTCACTCTCCTGAAGGTTAGAAGAAGAGAGGGGTTCTTGTCAACTTTTCTTGGAGGGACGAGCCGGCAAGCGGTGCTTCTTCTCGCCGGTCGGAGTCTTGCGAGGAGCTTTGGACGCAACGGTTGCGCGTAACCTATCCAGCTCGTCCCCGGTCAGCCGTCGCCACTGGCCCACGGCAAGTCTTCCCAGGGAAAGGGGCCCGAAGCCGATCCTCCGTATCCGCCTCACCGGATGGCGGATCTTTGTGAAGATACGCTTGATCTCGTTCTTCTTGCCTTCGTACAGGACAATCCTGATCCAGGTGGAGCCTTTGAGTTGCTCCGTGACGCGGAATTGTACGTTTCCCAGCCGATCGCCCTCCCCGAGGCTCATGCCCGGTTTGATCCTCGCCAGTGCCTTGGGACTGGGATGCCCCTGCACTTTGACGTTGTAGGTTCTGGGGACAGCATGGGACGGGTGAGTGAGCCTCTCAGCGAGCGTGCCGTCATTGGTCAGGATCATCAGACCCTCTGCGTCGAAATCGAGTCGACCCACCGTAAAGAGACCCTTCCTGAGAGACTTGATGAGGTCCCCGACGCACACCCGAGCCTGGGGGTCACTCAGCGTCGAAACAACGTTTCTCGGTTTGTGGAACAGGTAATACTGTTTGGGAGCGTGTGAGGGGCGCAGCAGCTTTCCGTCGACCTTGATGTGATCCTTTTCCGGGTCCGCGGTTGCGGCAGGGTCGTCAACGATGCGGCCGTTGAGTGTCACTCTCCCTTCGCGGATCATCTCGTCCGCAGCTCTTCTGGACCCAAGACCAGCGTCACGAATGATGAGTTGTATCTTCTTGGACGACATGAGAGGAATTCGCCTGCTCGGCAATCAGCCCCGGCCGCGAGGATGCCGCACCCGGAGACCCGTGGCCCGGTCAAACAACGTGGTGGAAGACCGCTTTGATCGTCTTTCGGTTGGCCCGATCGGCGAGGACCGACACAGCGGACGCATGATCTGTGAGTCCAAACCTGTGGGTAAGAATCTCCCTGTGCGGTAATCCGTGTTGGGTCACCAGATCCATGGCAATGTCGAAGGTGCTGCCGATTTCTCCGTTGTACGTCTCCCGTCCGGAGAACGCCGTTCCGGCGAGTTGGATGTCTTTGAACCAGAGTCCCGAAACATCGAAACCGGCAGGCTGATTGATCCCCAGGAGTACGAGCCTCTTGCCTTCTCCCGTGAAGCCTATGGCATCCTCGACCAGCGCGGTGCGGCCCGTGGTCTCGTATACGAGATCCGCGCCTCCCCGGAGTGTGATTCTCCCGACTTCCGGGTAGCGTACCGTCGCGCCAAGGAGAGCAGCCACTTCTTCATAGACGGTTCCCGGCCCGTGTCCCCATACGACTTCGGGCGCGCCGATCTTTTCCGCGAGTTCCGCCTCAAAGGTATGCTCGGCCACGATACTGATCTGCGCTTCCGAACCCACGAGACGAAGGGCTTCGAGGGTGAGCAGTCCCAGAGAGCCTGCCCCAACGACGAGCACCCGATCGCCGGGCGAGGGGGGACACTGGAGCACCGCGCGGAGCGCACGGGTAAACTCGGGGATGAATATGGCCAGTTCGCTTTCCATGGAATGAGGCACAACGCGTACCTGACTCTGATGGGCGATGAACGAGTCGCCCCAGCCGCCGGCCGTATCCTTGCATGCTCCGATCATGATTCCCGGTCCGAGGACGCCACTGTCAAAGCTCCTGCACGAAGAGGGCA
Organism: uncultured Syntrophaceae bacterium; assembly: GCA_964497585.1. Classification (GTDB taxonomy): domain Bacteria; phylum Desulfobacterota; class Desulfomonilia; order Desulfomonilales; family Desulfomonilaceae; genus CAZCDS01. Next base: position 13,148 of record CAZCDS010000033.1, on the reverse strand, counting down.
CTCCCCTCGAACAGGAGGGGCAGAGCGGTTCGACGCCTCGGCGCTCGCAGGAGAGCAGGGGGTCCACCACGACACGCTCTCCCGGTTCGATTCCCCGGACGTTTTCTCCGACTTCGGTCACGATCCCCAGGTTCTCGTTCCCCGGTATGAAGGGAAAGGACAGAAATGCACCGAATCGCGAAGGATCGTGGTGCACGATCATCCCCTCATCCATGTCCGAGATCCCTGAAAGAATGGTGCGGATTTTTACCCACTCGGGTGAGACAAGCTTCGGTTCGGGCACCTCATCGAGGCTCAGGGAGAGACCGTTGAACCGGCGCCCCTTACCGAGCAGCTTCGATTTGAAGCCGTCCCACATCTCCTTTCCGAGGCTAAAGTTGACGGTGACTGCTTTCATGACGGAGTCCTCACGCCTTTGATCCGACGCCCTAGTTAGTTTCGGGGGCCGGTTTTGTCAAACCGTTTTTCACGTTGAGCGCTAGTCTTCTTCGAGGTTTCACCTGAGAATCGCGAAGGGGCCCACGCGAGTGGGCTAATCGAAGGAGACCCGCGCGGTGCTTGACATTGATTTCGGTAGAAACCATCTTTCTAGTGAAGAGGGCGATTAATTGCGTGTACCCGGATTTCATGCTATAGTTTGATAAACTGCTCATAGAGTCGAAAAAGCGGAGTATTTCTTGAACACGATATACAAAAACCTCGGCCTCTGGTTGGTCATCTGTCTCGTGATGATTTTTCTCTTCCATCTGTTCAACCAGACCAAGCCCCCGAAGAAAGAAATATCGTACAGTAAGTTTCGTCAAGAAGTCACGCAGGGTAACGTAAAGTCAGTGATCATTCGGGGCGAACGGATCAACGGATCGTACGTGGACGGGACGGGTGGCTTCAAGACCCGGGCCCCGAAGGATACCAGTCTTGTGCCTGCTCTCATGAAGCATAAGGTCGATATCGAAGTGCAGCCCGAAGACGAAAATCCCTGGTATTTGACCGCACTCATTTCCTGGCTCCCGATGATCTTCGTTATTGCGATATTAATCTTTTTCATGAGGCAGATGCAGGCCGGGGGCGGAAAGGCGATGAGCTTCGGCAAGAGCCGCGCGCGCCTTGTCAATGAGGCACAGAATCGGTTCACATTCGAAGACGTGGCAGGCGTTGAAGAGGCCAAGGAAGAATTGCAGGAGATCGTTGACTTTCTCCGCGATCCAAAGAAATTCACGCGACTTGGCGGTAAGATACCCAAAGGCGTCCTCCTCGTCGGCGCTCCGGGAACGGGAAAAACGCTGTTGGCCAAGGCGGTGGCCGGGGAGGCCAATGTGCCCTTCTTTTCCATTTCCGGTTCGGATTTCGTTGAGATGTTTGTCGGCGTGGGAGCCTCCCGGGTCCGGGATCTCTTCATTCAGGGGAAGAAGAACGCTCCCTGCATCATTTTCATCGACGAGATCGACGCGGTGGGGCGGCACCGTGGCGCGGGCCTCGGAGGCGGCCATGACGAACGCGAACAGACTCTCAACCAGTTGCTCGTGGAGATGGATGGGTTCGAGACCAATGAAGGTGTCATTCTCATAAGCGCCACGAACAGGCCCGATGTCCTCGATCCGGCTCTGCTGAGGCCTGGCAGGTTCGACCGTCAGGTCGTGGTCCCGACACCGGATATCCGTGGACGAACCGCTATTCTGGGGGTTCATTCCCGGGACATTCCCGTTTCTCCCGATGTCGATCTGGAGACCATTAGCCGAGGGACACCGGGTTTCTCAGGAGCCGATCTGGCTAACCTCGTCAATGAGGCTGCCCTGAACGCGGCACGCGAGAACAAAGACAGAATCGAAATGTCCGACTTCGAGTTCGCCAAAGACAAGGTTCTCATGGGCGGCGAGCGCCGAAGCATGGTCATCAGTCTCGAAGAGCGGCGCAATACGGCATATCACGAAGCGGGCCATGCCTTTGTGGCCATGAAGGTAGAGGACAGCGATCCCATTCACAAGGTCACCATCATTCCGCGAGGCAGGGCTCTGGGGGTCACTCAACAGCTTCCTCTCGATGACAGACATACATACCCCAAACAGTACCTGCTCAGCAGAATTGCCGTACTCATGGGTGGGCGAGCCGCGGAAGAAGTCTTTCTCGACCACCTGACCACAGGTGCGGGTAATGATCTGGAAAGGGCCACGGACCTCGCGCGCAAGATGGTATGCGAGTGGGGAATGAGCGAGAAAATGGGACCACTCACCTTCGGCCAGAAGGAAGAGCAAATCTTCCTCGGTAAGGAGTTCGCCCGTCACATCGACTATTCCGAGGAGACCGCAAAGGACATCGATCGAGAGATTCGCAGGCTCGTTACAGAGAACTACAACAAGGCCAGAAAAATCGTCGAAGGTAACCGGGATACCGTGACCCTGATCGCGGAAGCCTTGCTTGAACGAGAGACGCTGGAAGCCAATGAGATCGAGGCTATCATCGAGGGACGCGAGCTGCCGCCGGTGAAGACACGTCCGAAGCCCAACAAAGGAGAGGAGTCCGCGGAGTCCCCTCCCAACAAGCAGCCCGTTGTCGTGGGTGCGCCCGACCCCAAGAAAGTCTGATAAACAAAAATCCATGAAACGTTCATGGAAAGTTGAGGCCGTGATCGGCCTCTTTTTTTGTCGAAATCAGGTGTCGGGGAAGAGCCCTGCCACGGCAGTCGCCGCAGGATGCAACTGAGTGGCCGCCCACTGAACGGACCCTTCCGGACCCGCATTCGGAATTGAGACACAAGACCATGTTCTCTCGAACGATTCGTCTACCGCAAGCCACCTTGGATCCACGCTCCGAAACCTTGATCATGGGAGTGATCAACGCGACGCCGGATTCCTTCTCCGATGGGGGAGTTCACTTCGACCCGGAAGTGGCCGTCCAGGCCGCAGTCGAGATGTTCCGCTCAGGAGCGCACATCGTCGATGTCGGCGGGGAGTCGACCAGGCCCGGCTCGCTCCCGATCGAACCGGAAGAGGAACTCCGACGGACGATACCCGTTATCAGGGAGATTAACCGGAGAGTGCCCGATGGGGTGATTTCCATCGACACCCGCCGCGGGGAAGTCGCTGAGGCCGCGCTCAAGGCCGGTGCGCAGATTGTCAACGACGTGTCGGGATTCCGTGACGACCCGGCGCTCGCGGAGGTGGCACGGGAAGCCGGCGCGGGGGTGGTCGTCATGCATATGCTCGGCCTGCCCAAGACCATGCAGAAGGAAATCCGGTACCAGGCCTTCCCTGGTGACATTTACGATTTTCTTGCGGATCGCGTGAGATTCCTTGAGGAATCGGGTATAGATCCCGGGCGCATGGTGATAGATCCGGGTATAGGGTTTGGCAAGACGTTCGACCAGAATCTCATTCTCGTCAACCGGCTGGAGGTCTTCAGGGATTTGGGCAAGCCGGTTCTGCTCGGACCCTCACGCAAAGCCTTCCTCGGCGCCATCCTCGACCAACCCAATGCCAAGGAAAGGGACACAGGTACCCTTGCAGTCATAACTGCCGCCATTCTCCGTGGAGCAGACATCGTTCGTGTTCACGACGTGCCTTCTGCGATTCAGGCCTGCAGGGTAGCTGATGCTGTCCTCAGAGAGAAGGTGAAGCCGTGATCGTCGGAATAGGCGTGGACGTGGTCGAGGTCGGCCGTCTGGAAAGGGTCCTCAGGACTCCGCACGCAAGACGGTTTCTTGAACGGGTCTTCTCAGCCGATGAAATCGACGTGTGCGAGGCCACCGCACGTCCGGCGCAGAGTTATGCGGCCCGGTTCGCGGCCAAGGAAGCCGTGTCCAAGGCCTTGGGCACGGGTTTCACCAGGGGAGTGACCCCACGGGCGATTGTCGTGCGAGGCGGCGAGCGAGAGCGACCGATGGTCGCGCTAAAGGACCGGGCACTTGAGGTTGCTCGATCTCAGTGCGTTTCCCGTATTCACCTCTCTCTTACGCATACCGGAGAGACAGCCTGCGCGTTTGTCGTAGCCGAGAATGCGGATCTCACCGGCAAATCCCCCAAACAGCATACCGACGAATCGCAAGGTTGACGTCATTGCGTGACCCGGTTCGCAGCCATACCCGTCGGTGACTCATGGGTGTGCCGCGGCCTATACGACCTGCGCAACGATGACCTTGAGGTATCGGGTCTCCGGCATGGAGAGGAGCACGGGATGGTCAGGTCCCTGACCGCGGAAGTCCAGGATCCTGAGTTCTCGGCCGCTCTGGCGCGAAGCGGTGGCCAAAAGCTGCTCGAACTCATCCGCGTGAAGGTGGTGGGAACAGGAGCAGGTGATCAGAATACCGCCGGATCTCAGCCTGCCGAGTGCCCGGCGATTGATGTCGATGTATCCTTTCCTGCCCTCCCGGGCGGTTGATCGGCTCTTGATGAAGGCCGGCGGGTCGAGCACGATGAGGTCCCAATTGTCCCGGCATTTCTTCAAGAAGTCCACCGCGTTGTCCCGGACAGTTTCAAAACGGTCGCTCATGCCGTTGAGTTCCGCGTTTTGAGCGGCAATTCTGAGTGCTCCACGGGACGAATCGACCGCGGTGACCCTGTCCGCGCCACCGGCAAGGGCGTGCAGACCCCACGCTCCCGTGTACGTAAACAGATCCAGTACCGTGATCCCCGGGCCGGCATATTGCCGAATCAGGGACCGATTCGATTCCTGATCGAGAAAGAAGCCGGTCTTCTGTCCTTCCGAGATGTCCACCAGGAACCTGAGGCCGTTTGAGTTGATCTCGACCGTTGGCGGTACCGATCCGTACTCAAGTCCCTTTTCCTGTGGAAGCCCCTCCAGGATCCGAGCTGGCGAGTCGTTGCGACGGAAGATCCCCGTGGGGGCCATGAGGTCGACGAGCGCTTCCACAATCAGTTCTCGATGTCGGTCCATGCCCGCAGTCAAGGTCTGGATGACGAGCAGTTCGTGGTACCGGTCGACAATGAGCCCGGGGAGATAGTCGCTTTCACCAAAAACGACACGATAGAAATCCCGGTCGGGAAAGAGGTGGTGACGCCATGCGAGCGCGGTCTCAATCCTGGTGCTGAAGAACTGCCGATCGATCTCGATTCGTTTTCTGGAAAGGATCCTTGCAGTGATGAGGCTGGCCGGATTGGCATAGCACATGCCGGTAAAATCTCCGGCATGATCCCACAGCTCGTGAACTGACCCGGCTTCGAGGACGTTTACGGGAGGTTCTGCGATCTCATTGGAGAATACCCAGAGATGGCCGTTTCGAACCCGTCGGTGGGCGTTTTTCTTGAGCCTGATCATCGGACCGCCCGCGGGGCTACTCCTTGCTTCCCAGCGCGCGGTTCGCGCCCGCAGCATTTTTCTTGTACTTGTTGGCTCTGCCCCGGGCGCTTCTGAGCATGCCCTGAACCGTCTTTCCTCCAGTCTCGATAGCGTGGTCCAGCGGCGTATATCCGAGGGAATCGATGGTGTTCACGCCAGCGCCGGCAGCCAGAAGGAGGCGAACTCCGGACGCACATCCACTGCTCGCGGCAAATGCCAACGGCGTCGCCTCCACTCCTTCCAATCTCCTTCCCCGTTTTTCAGGGAAGCCCTGCCGGGAAGCATCGGATTTTATGCTCATTCTGGCAAATCCAACGTGGGTTTGGTTGGGATCAGCACCTTTCTCGATGAGGAGTTGCATCGTTTCGATCATGCATCGCGCCGACGCGAGGCCGAGGGCCGTCTGGTCGCGAAAGTTCTTGGCGTTCGGATCGGCGCCCTTTGCCAAAAGGGCCGCTACGATTCGGGGAAACCTGTCCGCTGCCCTCATCAGAGCGGTATTCCCGTCAGCGTCTCGAAGGTTCACGTTGGCGCCCGATTTGAGAAGGAGTTCCACCGCTTCAAGATTCCCCATTCCCGACGCATACATGAGAGCCGTGACTCCGGTCGGCCCACCCGAGTCTGGGTCGGTTCTCCCGGCCAGCAATTCCTTCAGCACGTTCAGGTTGGCTGAGTCCACCGCTTGCCTGAGGTTGGCTGCGGCTTCAGCGTTCTTCTTCTTTTCCCGGTTGCTGAGCGCGGCCCATTTCCGGCGGTAGTCCCCTGCGCTGCCCTTTTCCGATCCTTCTCCATTGAATTGCGAGGGCTCGGGAAGATTGAGGTCATCAGTGCTCTTTCCCGCCAAGTCGCTGCCTGGGGCCGGTTTGGCGAGCTTGCTGACCTTCCTGTAGATGATCTTTGCCCACTTATTGCCCGGATCCTCACGCAGTACCCGTTGGCTGAAATCTCTCGCCCGTTCCATCTCACCCATCTTGAACGACGTGAGGGCCGCATTGAGAAAATAAATGGGATTGGGGCTGATGCTAATGGCTTTCTCAAAATGTTCCAAAGCCTTCCGATAGTTTTCCTGCTTGAGGTAAATCAGGCCGCAATAGTTCTCTGCTTTGTTGTGCTGGGGGTCGAGCTCGGTGACCCTCGTGAAGTCACTAAGTGCCGCTTTGAGGTTCCCGAGGCGATAGTACGCCAGAGCCCTGTTGAAACGCGATTGCCTGGAATCAGGGTCCAGGGCGAGCGCGTTGGAGTACTGGGCAACGGCCTCCTTGTAGTCGCCGGCCTTGAACGCCTTGTTGCCGCTAAGGATCAGCTCCTGAGTGGGATCGCACCAACCGACACGGCCGGGGAGAAAGGCCAAGCAAAGGATCAGCGCCAGGAGAAGATTCCGCCCTGTCATATGCCACCTCTGCGATAGGGACACTTGTTAGTATTGATCAAAACGCGACCGAATGCAATGGGACCTCTGAGCAGGTGATACGTGTTCGGCTTCAAACAAGTAACACTCTCCCGCATTTCAATTCTCCTACGGAACACTGCCCCTTACCTACCCGGTGATCCTGTTGGTGTTTCGGGTGATCAATGGTTCCAAGACAAGCGATCTCCAGAAATGGCCATCAATTTCCTGAACCCAAACCCCGACGCACGTCCCGAGAGATGAGGAACTCTTTCCGGAGAGTACTGCGGGCTTCTCCAGAGATGTCCCGTGCTGCGGGTTTGATCTCGGCCGGGCTGAGACCTGCTCCAAGCCATTCCTAAAATAATTTCCGGTAACCAGGGTCCAGGACAGGAGAACCGGCGCAAGGCTTATTTCGGTTCGATCCGCTCCATTCCGTTCATGAACGGGCGCAGAACCTCAGGCACGGTCACGCTCCCATCCTCGTTTTGGAAGTTCTCCAACAGCGGTATGAGAATTCGAGGAGAAGCAACCGCCGTGTTGTTCAAGGTGTGGCAATACCTGGTCTTCCCTTCTTTGCTGCGGTACCTGATCTTGAGCCTTCTGGCTTGAAACTCGTGTAACGTCGAACAGGAGTGTGTCTCAGAGTATTTGCCGCGGCTGGGCATCCATGTTTCGATTTCGTGCTTGATGACCTGACCCTGACCGATCTCGGCTCCACAGGCGAGTGCAACCCGGAACGGGAGACCGAGCGCTTGCATGATCTCTTCCGAGTTGCTCAAGATCAGTTGATGTTCCTGCCTGGAGACTTCCGGGTCGTTCACACAAATGACGACCTGTTCAACTTTGTTGAACTGGTGCAGACGATAGAATCCGCGGGTGTCACGGCCGTACGATCCGGCCTCCCTTCGATAGCACGTTGAATATCCACAGTAGTGTTTGGGGAGATCCTTTTCATTGAGGATCTCGTCCATGTGATACGCGACGAGAGAGACTTCGGAGGTCCCGATGAGGTAGAGGTCGTCCTTTTCCACAAAGAAGGTGTCTTCCTCGCCAACAGGAAAGAATCCCGTGCCCACGAGGGCTTCCCGTCTGACCAACTGGGGGACGATCATGGGGTGAAACCCCTTGGAGATCAGGTGGTCCAGGGCGAACCGAAAGATCGCGAACTCGAGCATGGCCCCTTCATTCTTGAGACAATACATTCGGGCTCCGGCAAACTTTACCGCACGGGGCATGTCCACGATATCGAGCGACTCGGCCAGCTCAAGGTGATCCTTCGGTTCGAAATCGAATGTGGGAGGTTCTCCGAATCGACGGACTTCGACATTGTCGTCGTCCGAATCACCCTCGGGGACTGCCGGGTCGGGCGGCGTCGGGACGAGGAGCATGAGCTGCTCAAAGCGGTCCTCCAGCGACCGAAGCTCGGGTTCTTTCGTGCTCAAGCTCTCTTTGAGGGATTTGACCTGCGCGACAGCCTCGTTCTTCTCGTCACCCCGGAGCTTTGGGATTCCCTTGGAAATCCGATTTCGATCCGCCCGGATCTTTTCGACCTCGGTCCTGAGTTCCCGTGCCTGCTCGTCCACTGCGAGCAGCTCGTCTATGTCGACGTCCATCCGTTTCTTGCGGATCCCGTCCTTGATCAACTCGGGATTGTTGCGTATCAGTGCGATATCGAGCATGAACATCTCCTCCAAACCGTATAACTGACAAGGGTTCAGGATTCTTCACCGAACCGCGGGGGGGTGACCGTGCGGGGTTTTCCGAGCGTCTTGCGAAGCTTTTCAGACGGGGCTCGCCAGACCCGTCGTGCCATCTCTTCTATGGGATCGGCCGCCTCGCCTTCTTGGGGTCCGAAATTCTCCTTGATATAGTCCTGCAGTTCCTGCTGTTCCGCCGGGAGCAGGTCAGCATAGAGCTTCTCCAGCCTGAGCCGTTCCGATTTGGTCATCGCTCCCGGACCGATTTCCCTTGAGGCCTGGAGCCACTTGCGCTGTCCTTCGGTCAATCGTGCTTCACTCAATTGCGCCTATCCTTGATCCTGTCCGTTAAGTTCGTGATTCATGAGCCGCGACCCGCGCCAGCCGCCCCCAGCAGACCAGTAGGCTTCCCTGGCCATATTCGGAAGGGGCGGAGGCGCACTCCAACTTATCAACTCACCTCAACTCCTGCAAGCCGTTTCCCCCGCTCTCGAGCTGCTGCTGGCCGCAACCACGGCTCAGGCTCAGAGCGGTGGTCCTCCGCCGTGGTAGTACTTGCTCATGCCGTCTGTTTTGGCTATAGTTCGTCGAAAAGCGGATACAGGAATGGACACTTGAAGAAAATAACCCGCGTTTTCTTGTTGTTGGCAATCTCAGCCGCGATGTGCGCGTGCGGAAGCGATCAGGGAGGCCCCGGCACCAAGGCCGAAGAAGCTCAGACCAAGCAAAGGCTCACCAAGGCAGAACTCAAACCCGCGTACGGCGACATGCTCATCGAGGGCAGCATCGGGGACGCATCGGTTCTCTTGCCTGTTCTTGCCTCAGACGGAGCGAGCTTCGCAATCACTGGAATGATATACAACGGACTGGTGAGGTACGACAAAGACATCAAAATCGTGCCCGATCTGGCCGAAAGTTGGAAGATCTCCGACGACAAGCTCAAGATTCTTTTCAAGCTGCGTAAGGACGTGAAGTGGCAAGATGGAAAGCCCTTCACAAGCAAAGACGTGGAATACACGTACAAGCTCTACGTCGATCCCAAGACGCCCACCGCGTATGCGAGCGACTTTCTCAAGATCAAAGAACTCCGGGTCATTGACGACTACACGGTGGAAGTGGTTTACAAGAAATCGTACGCTCCGGCCCTCGGCTCCTGGGGAACCCCCATCCTTCCCAGCCACCTGCTGCAAGGGAAAGATGTCACCAAGAGCGAATTGAAGAGAAGACCTGTCGGTACGGGTCCGTACAAGTTCCTGGAATGGAAAACACAGGAAAAGATCGTTCTTGAAGCCAACAGAGACTATTTCAAGGGAAGCCCTTACATCGCCAGATACATGATGCGGGTGATTCCCGATACAGCCACGATGTTCCTGGAACTCAAGGCCGAGCGGATCGATGAGATGGGACTGTCCCCTCTGCAGTACACCCGTCAGACCACGGGCAAGTGGTTCAAGAATAACTTTAATAAATACAAGTACCTGCAATTCGGCTACTCGTACCTGGGATATAATCTGAGGGACTGGAAGTTCAAGGACAAGATGGTTCGTCGTGCTCTCACTATGGCAATCGACCGGAAAGGCATCGTCAAAGGCGTGCTGCTGGGCCTGGGCACGGTCGCGTACACGCCTTACAAGCCGGACACGTACTGGTACAATCCGAACGTGAAGAAGTTCCCGTACGACCCGGAAGGAGCAAAGAAGCTTCTTGCAGAAGCAGGCTGGAAAGACACTGACGGAGACGGGATTCTCGACAAGGACGGAAAGCCCTTTGAGTTTACGATCTTAACTAATCAGGGGAACAAGCTGCGGGAGCGGGCGGCCACCATTATCCAACGAAATTTGAAGCAGGTCGGCATCCGCGTAAAGATTCGGGTCATCGAATGGGCCGCGTTTCTCAAGAACTTCATCAACAAGAAGAAATTCGAAGCCTGCCTTCTCGGTTGGGGTATTGGAATCGATCCGGATCAGAAGGACATCTGGGATTCGAGGAAGACTGGGGAGCACCAGCTCAATTTCATCAGCTACAACAATCCAGAGGTCGATCGGTTACTTGAAGAGGGCGTCTCAACGTACGACCGGGCGGAGCGGAAGAAATACTATGATAAGATCCAGGAAATTCTGGCTGAAGATCAGCCGTACACGTTTCTCTGGGTGGCGTACGCGCTTCCGATCATCAATGCCCGTTTTTACGGCATCAAGCCCGCGCCTGCAGGCATCACGTACAACTTCGACAAGTGGTATGTGCCGAAACCGCTGCAAAAGTATCATTTCGATCAGTAGCGGAAAAACTGATAACTCGGACGCTTCGCCCGCGATGCACTGACCACGCCGAGCCATCGTCAGTGGCGCCCCAAGGCTGGCACCGCGCACGGCCGGGAGTGCTCTGGAATCGCGGGTACCGCGGGGCAGGTCCATGCCTTCAGTATCCGATGGCGAGTTACGAGAATATTCGCCAATCCCTATCAGGCTTCGCGTCTGGAGCGGGGCCGAGCAAAGTGGTCATCCATGGGACAATACCTTGCAAAACGCCTGCTCATGATGATTCCGGTCCTGTTCGGGATCACCGTCATCTCGTTTACCGTTATGCATTTGGCGCCGGGTGATCCTGTGCAATTGATGACGGATCTCAACCCGAAGATGAACGCAGAGGCGGTCAAACGCATACGAGCGCACTACGGTTTGGATCAGCCCATCTACATCCAGTATCTCAAGTGGCTCAAGAGTCTGCTCATGCTCGACTTCGGCAGATCGTTCTCCTCGGACAACCGGCCGGTGATAGACAAGATCATGGAACGCATTCCGATAACGCTCTTGATCAACGTACTGGCGATGATCTTCATTCTAGCGGTGGCGCTTCCCCTGGGAGTGATGTCCGCGGTCCACCAGGATTCGGTCTTTGACAAGGGAACGACGGTCTTTGTGTTCATCGGGTTCGCGATCCCAACCTTTTGGCTTGCGTTGCTGCTGATGATTCTCTTTGGCGTGAAGTTGGGATGGCTCCCCATTTCGGGATTTCGTTCCCTTCGGTATACGGACCTTACTTTTCTGGGGGAGGTCCTTGACGTGGGACGGCATCTGATATTGCCGGTATTCGTTTCGGCTTTCGGCGGCTTAGCTGGGTTCAGCCGGTATATGAGGTCCAACATGCTCGAGGTGATTCGCCAGGACTACATTACCACCGCCCGGGCAAAGGGTTTGGACGAGCGGACCGTCATCTTCAAACACGCTCTGCGAAACGCGCTGTTGCCCGTGATCACGCTGTTGGGCCTCTCCGTTCCGGGTCTGATCGGGGGCAGTGTGATCTTCGAGACGGTTTTTGCCATTCCGGGTATGGGCCAACTCTTCTATCAAGCGGTGATGTCACGGGACTATCCGACCGTGATGGGGATACTCGTCATCGGGGCGGTGTTGACGTTGCTAGGGAATCTACTGGCGGACCTCTCGTACTCTGCGGCTGATCCGAGGATACGAGTTTCAGGGTAGATCGATCCTTTCTGAAGATTTGACGACCCGACCGGCAGCGACGGGCCGGACTTCGGAGGATGCAGTACTTTCATGGAGACGAAGCACAGAACACTGTTCGGAGACTTCTGCCACCGCCTGGTCAAGAACAAGTTGGCCGTGTCTGGTCTTGTGGTGGTAGTGCTGCTCTTCCTGGTCGCGATGCTCGCGAGCACGTGCGCGCCGTATCCGCCGGACGAAATCGACACGAACGAAGTGCTCCAGCCACCCTCTGCGCAGCATTGGCTGGGAACCGATATCCTCGGTCGGGACGTGCTCTCGAGGATCATGCACGGCGCGAGTGTCTCGCTCAGCGTGGGATTCGTCGCGGTCGGCATTTCCACGTTCATCGGAGTGATTCTCGGAGCGTTTGCAGGGTTCTACGGCGGGAAGGTTGAGATCGTGATCATGCGCTTTGTAGACATCATGCTCTGTTTTCCCTCGTTCTTTCTCATCCTCGCCGTGATTGCCTTCATCGGCCCGAGTATCTGGAACATCATGATCGTCATCGGAGTCACCTCGTGGATGGGGGTCACGAGGCTCGTGCGCGCGGAGTTCCTTACTGTCAAGGAGCGCGATTTCGTTCAGGCCGCGATCAGCCAGGGAGCGAGCGATTTCCGAATGATTTTCATCCATATTCTCCCCAACGCAATGGCCCCGGTGCTCGTGGCCGCGACCCTCGGCGTGGCAGCAGCCGTGCTCACCGAATCGGGCCTCTCATTCCTCGGTATCGGCGTACAGCCCCCGGACCCCTCCTGGGGCAACATGCTCACCGAAGGGAAAGACAACATCGAAATTGCCTGGTGGCTCTCGGTTTTTCCCGGAATGGCCATATTCATCACCGTCATGGGATATAATCTCCTCGGAGAGGGAATCCGAGACTCCCTCGACCCCCGGCTGAAAAGGTGAGGAAGGGCGGGGACCATCCGGGGAGGAACTTTCTTGCAGAAAGTTTCCCTCTGCTCGGAACACCCCTAGCCGTTCCCCAAGATCGGGGAAGATCGTGCTGCAATTCGTCTGTTCAACACCTGGATTCAGGCTTTATTTGGGTCATTCTCGTCGGCTGGGCCCGGCTTCGGCCGTACGTGCGAATGAGCAATGACGCGTTACGGCCGCCGCCAGGCTTCGACGAAGCCGACCGCTCTACCGGCCCGTAACCATAGAGTTTTTGGGGAGGGGTCCGGGGGGGGGGGGGGGGGGAAAAACCCCCCCCCCCGGCCCCCGGGACCACCCCCCCGTGGCCAAGGGGGGGGTGGTTGTGGGTGGGGGGGG
>CAZCDS010000032.1:0-70314 GCA_964497585.1 uncultured Syntrophaceae bacterium | reverse complement strand
CCCCCCACTTACGTACAGGCCCTGGCAATCAAGTACTTCTCAGGACAATATATAAGACACCAAGAAGATGAGGATTGCAGGAAAGTTTCCACCACAGAGATTACATCGTCGCTCTACTCCTCGGAATGACGTGAGTAGGAACCGCTCAACTTGGGTTGCAAGGCCCCGCCCCCGGGAGGCCCCGAAAGAAACTCTGTGCCAACACAATGCCGGTCTGCATCATTGTGACAAGAGAAAGTGCGAGTCACCACCCTCGCGGATCATTCCGCTTCGCAGTATATCTCTGGACGGCAGGAAGCCGGCCTTCTCAAGCATCGCACGGCGAGGCACGGGCGGCTCTCCTGGTGATTCGCGTCAACCGTCATCAGCCTCATCGAGGCTTTCCAGGAGCCTTTCTGCCACCGCCAGATACTCCTCGTCGATCTCGAAGCCTACCATAGCCACTCCCAGTCGGGCACAGGCGATCGCGGTGTTGCCGATACCCAGGAAGGGATCGAGCACGAGACTCACCTTTTCACGACCGTGGATTTTGATACACATTTCCGCGAGCTCAGGAGGGAAGCTTGCAGGATGGGGACGCTCGGTCGAGCGCTTTTGGATCGTGGTATAGGGAATGTACCAGTTGTTGCCGCGGCAGCGAATGCCTCCACTCGCGGAGCGCCAGCGGGTCACGTTCGACGCATCCTTGTACGGAGCGCCTACCGCGAGTCGGTCGAGTTCGACAGTTCCGCTTTTGGTGAAATGAAAGACATATTCGTGAGCGTCGGTGACGAATCGTTTGCTGTTGATCGGCTTGAAGTGGCCTACGTTCAATGAGGTTCGCTCGTCGTAACTGTTATTCTCGATGTATATCGACTTGATCCAGTGGAATACGTTTTGGAGGACAAAGGTCCCACGCAGCCGGCCGGCCACGTCAAAGGGAACCCACGGATCGGACGGCTTGGAACCGATGTTCAGGAACAGAGATCCATCCGGCTTCAGCACCCTCTTGACACGTTCACCCCAGTCCTGCATCCAGTCCAGGTACGCCTCGCGTGGGATCCGATCATTGTATTTCCCGTACGTCACACCGAGGTTGTACGGCGGTGAGGTCACGACGACATCGACCGATTCCGCGTCCAGGCGCTCTTCCATCCCGAGAAAGCAGTCACCGTAATAGAGGGATATCTCCTGCCCGCGGGCCGTGGAAAACCCGGCGACCTTCACGGGCACCGAATCCTGACGCTTCTCGGAAGGGTCTGTAGCGGGCTTCTCCACGCGGAGCCTCGTTCGCGTCCGCTTTCGGGATCGGGGAAACAGATCCGCCTGTGTGGCCATGCTACCCCCAACATGTTGTGGTAGTCGGGGAGACTACTCAATCAGTAGCGGGTTGTCAAGGGAGCGGTCATCGGACGTCAAAGTTGACAAGATAACTCGTCTTGGGCATAGTTGATGCTGTACGCCTCAGCATGGGGATGGATCGTGGTCCGAGTATGGCGCCGTAGTATTCTGCTGTCATGTATGTTGGCCCGATAGCCGTCGATGCAGCGATAGCGGGCTCTCTTGAACACCGACTGAACGTTACAGCAACATGTGGGGAAAGGTCGTCGGCCTGTCCCGGTGACCTGTTGCGATACAGATAACCTCGACCATACAACAGGTGACAGTAGGCGGCAGCGGCTTTTGATCGGTGCGAATAGTCAGGGCGGCGACCTGAAATCGTACGAGGTCATCGGGAGGATACTGCCTGCAAACTCGTATACCTTGGACGGAGATATCATCCGTTTCAATTCCTGGCGCACTGCCGGTCCGTTTGGCGCCTCGGCGAACCCAGCCGCGCAAGGGACGGAACAGTGTCTTGACGTTTCGCCAATCATTCATGGGGTTGACAATGACCCGCTCTGGAGTCGTCAGAATCATAGCAGTACTGGTTGCCGCCGGAGTAATCCTCTGTCAGCAGGCATGTATGTTTCAAGAGCCGCCCCTGATCCAGGCCATCCGCTATAACAGGGTCGACCAAGTCCGAACACTTTTGAAAAAGGGCGTTGATCCCAACGCGAGGGATCGATTTGGTTTTCCGCCGCTGGTCACGGCTGCCGACTGGGGTCGTCCCGCGATCGTGAGAGTCCTGCTGGATTATGGGGTGGATGTCGACACAAGGACTAAGACTGGCAGGACTGCCTTGATGGTGGCCGCCGACAAAGGACGTCAGGAGGTTGTCAGGCTCCTTCTCGGTAGAGGAGCTGACGTCAATGCACGGACCAATACCGGCCGGACGCCCCTGATGGCCGCTTCCCGTTTGAACAGACACGAGATAGTGAAATTGCTCCTCCAACATGGGGCAAATGTCAATGCCAAGGATTCCGCTGGCTGGACAGCACTAAGAACTGTTGGCGGCAGCAGTAGCGCGGCGCTAACGACGGCCAAGCTGCTCCTGGACAACGGAGCTGACATTAATGTCCGAGATTCGCGCGGCTGGACTCCGCTAATGAACGCGCTTTTTAGGGGCCCCCCGATAGCAAACCTGCTCCTGGAGAGGGGCGCGGACGTCAATGTCCAGGACAAAAAGGGCAGAACGGCATTGATGAACGCTGCATGGGGCGGACGCGCCGGTGATGTGAGCCTTCTGCTGGGAAGGGGACCACAGGTTGATGCAAAGGACAGGAACGGCTTGACCGCGTTAATGATCGCTTCGCGTCGGGGGAAGGAAAACGTTGTCAAGTTGCTTCTCAAAGGAGGAGCACACATCAACAACAAAGATCGGAACGGTCAGACCGCGCTCATGATGGCCTGCGCCGAAGGTCGGCTCGACGTTGTTCGGGAGCTTCTGAGCAACGGAGCCGATGTTAATATCAAGGACAGCCAAGGCGAGACCGCGCTGATGAAGGCGCTCGATCTCAGTTTTACCAGCCTGGTGCAACTGCTTCTGGACAACGGAGCCGATGTCAATGCCAGGGATAGACACGGTAGGTCAGTGCTGGCGAAGGCTTCCGAGAAGGGTCGCACCAAGATCGTAGAGCTGCTGCGAACTCACGGAGCAAAGCAATAGGGGCACCGTAGCTCCGCCGATCACCTGAGAGATCAACACGCGCAACTGTGCGATCGCCGGTTTGCTGGCAGCGCTGTCCATGATCGTGGGTGTCCCTCGGTCGCTACTTTGTGCAGATCAAAGCGAGGCGCTGACACAAGCCGCGAGGGTGCGCGACCCGCGACAGATTCAGCTCCTCCTTGACCACGGGGCTGACGTTCATGCGGCGAATAACAAAGGGTGGACGGCCGGCCCGGTTAAACGAGGGTAACTGCTCAACGGGAGGCGATTGGGGGACGCTTCAGGCAGGCATCATCCGCGGACGCTGAAACTACCCCAGCCGCTCAAGGGACGGAACAGTGTCTTGACGTTTCGCCAATCATTCATGAGGTTGATTATGACCGACTCCAGAGTCGTCAGAATCATAGCAGTACTGGTTGCCGCCGGGGCAATCCTCTGTCAGCAGGCGTGTATGTCTCAAGATCCACCCTTGGTGGAGGCCGCCCGAAAGAACAACCTCGGGCAGGTGAAGCGCCTTCTCGAAAGTGGCACTGACGTCAACGCAAAGACCAGCGGTGGGATAACAGCTTTGACGGAAGCCTCGTGGTGGGGTCAGTACGACATGGTCAAACTGCTTCTGGAGAACGGAGCCGATGTTAATGCATCGGACAACGGTGGTGCGACTGCGTTGATGGCGGCTTCTCGGACCAACAAGGACGAAGTGGTCAAGCTCCTTCTGGCAAGGGGAGCAGAAATCGACCAAAAGGACAAGGCGAAGAGGACCGCGTTGAGAAAGGTAGCATCTCGCGGTACAAAAGCCAGTGTGTGCACCACCAAACTGCTGCTGGATCACGGCGCCGACATCAATGCAACGGATTGGCTCGGCGATACACCGTTACTTACCGCGGTCTTTCATAATCTGCGGATAGCACGGGTGCTTCTCGATAGAGGAATCAACGTAAATGCCAAGAACAATAAGGGCAGGACGGTGTTAATGGCGCTTTGCCGCAGGGATAGCCTTGCACCGCTGCGGATGCTTCTTGAGTACAAACCGGACCTCAATGCACAAGACAAGGATGGTTTGACCGGACTCATGATCGCTTCTGAGAAGGGGGCCTCAAAAGTCGCGACGCTACTCCTGGAAAAGGGCGCGGCGATCGAGACAAAGGACAACAAAGGTGAAACCGCGCTCATGAAAGCCTGCGCGGGCGGCCATTTGGACATTGTGAAGGCCCTCTTGGCCAGAGGAGCTGACGTTAATGCCAAGGACAAGCAGGGCGAGACTGCGCTCATGAAGGCGCTGGATTTCAATTTTCCCAGCATGGTAAAGGCCCTTCTCGAAGCGGGAGCCGACGTTAACGCGACAGACCGAGAGGGCAGGACACCATTGATGCTGGCAAAGGCAAAGGACCGATCCAAGGTGATCGAACTGCTGAAAGCCTACGGAGCGAGGCAATAGGGCATCGAAGTACCGTGCAAGGGGGAAGAGTCAACATGGTCAACCGAGGGATAATGGTAATTGCGGGCGTGATAATCATGCTGGCTCTCCCGTATCCCGGGGTGGGTGCCGATGATGCCAGGGCATTATTCCAGGCGGTTGAAAACAACAGCCCTCGGCAGATTCAGCAGCTCCTCGACAAGGGTGCGGACATCAATGCCATTGACCAGCAGGGTGCTACGGCTCTCACGTCAGCAGCGGCGAAGGGGCGTACCAACGCTATCGAGTTGCTGCTCGACAATGGAGCGGCTATCGATATCAGGGACGGGGAAGGTTGGACGGCTCTTATCTATGCTGCGGAAAAGGGGCGCTTCGATGCTGTGAAAGCCCTTCTCGACAACGGCGCGGACGTCACGACCAAGGATAGTTCCGGCGCGACAGCGCTCATGCGGGCAGCCGCGAGCGATACCGCGGACCTTGTGAATCTGATTCTTGACAAAGGCGCTGACATACAGGCCCACGACAAGGATGGCTCTACTGCTCTTCTGTGGGCTTCCAGAGCCAACTCACTGGCGCGGGGCCATGTGGTGAGACTCCTTTTGGAAAGAGGAGCGAGTGCAAACGTTGGGAACAAGTCCGGCGATACACCGCTCATGTGGGCTTGTGTAACCGGCCATACGAAACAGGTGAAAGCGCTTCTGGAGGCCGGAGCTGACGCCAACGCCGTGAACGAGAACGGCTGGACCGTCCTGATGGCGGCTGCATGGGAGGGCCGAAGCGAGGCGGTGAGACTCCTCTTGGCGAACGGGGCCAGAGTTACGCTACCCAGCGCTGCGATGCTGGGAGATGGGATGGAACTCAGGCGGCTCATTGGGGAGGGCGGGGACGTGAACGCGACGACCAAGGACGGCCTTACACCGCTCATGGGGGCCGCAGCTTCGGGGCATACCCATGTGGTTGAGCTGCTTCTAAAGCGAGGCGCTCTTGTGAATGCCAAGGATGGGCGTGGATGGACGGCACTCATGTTCGCGGCCGAGAGGGGCCACGGCGAGGTGGTGAAGGCGCTCATTGACGGAGCCGGAGATCCCAACATGAAGGACGATAATGGCTGGACCGCTCTCATGATGGCTTCCTACAGGGCACATGCAGTTGCGGTTCGCCAACTCCTGAAAGGCGGGGCGGATGTGCACGCGCGCAATCGCCGCGGCGGGACCGCGATGAAGTATGCGAGCTGGCGGCCAGGGGACAAACGATACAGAGAAGTCCAGCAACTGCTGAGGGAGCACGCCGCAAAACGATAATCCGGCGCTTCGGGAATGGGGGATATCGCCGTGGGAATGTGGAGAATCGGGGGGAAAGAAGGCATATTGGTGAGGTTCTTCAGAATTGCCGGTGCATTAGCTGTTCTGAGCATTGCGCTTTGCGGCCTGCTACTACTCGCTCCCGGTTGTGCCCTTTATGACATGTGGAATGAGAGCTACCTGACTATTATTAATGATTCCGGATTTGATGTCCGTTTCGACAGAATAGTCATAGGCCGCAAGGTGCAGGGAGGAGGGCCCGAAATCTATATATCAAGACGTGATGATCATCGGTCGCTCATCGAGAACAGGAGTACTAGCCGTACGGTCTTCTTTCTCGCTCCCAGGGGAGCGGTGGGACTTCAGGTGGTGACGGTCAATGACCTCGGGGAAAGGGAAACAGTGAAGTGCAATTTGGACAATCGAGGGCGGCCGTGCTCTTTCACCGCAACATATGTCAAGGGACGATTGTTCTGTCACGGCTGCCAGAGACGCCCAAGTCTGCTGCCTGGTTTGTAGATCGAAGCAGGAGTTTGCCAGCAAGGGCCTTTCCACAGAACGCATCCCCTCGCGTTTCCTTTGCGGTAGTCAGCTTGTCTCAGATGTCGAGGTCTTTGACCTCCTGCGCGTGGGCTTTGATGAAGGAGAAGCGTTTGCGCACGTCTTTACCCATCAAGGTATCGAAGACCTCATCTGCTTTTCCTTCGTCGTCAATACCGACTTTGAGCAGTGTTCTCGTGGCGGGGTCCATGGTCGTGCTCTTGAGCGTTGCCGCGTCCATCTCTCCGAGGCCCTTGAACCTCTGAATGTCGACACCTTTGCCGTTCTGCTGCTTGACGAGCCGCTCCTTTTCCTTGTCAGAAAAGACGTACTGGGTGCGAGCCTTCTTGCCCGAACCGATGCTGACCCGATAGAGCGGAGGCAGCGCGAGATAGACGTGGCCCTTGCGGATCAGCTCGGGCAGGAAGCGATAGAAGAAGGTGAGCAGCAGGGTCGCGATGTGGTGGCCGTCAACATCTGCGTCGGTGTTGATGATGATCTTTCCGTACCGCAGCCGGGAATAGTCGAATGCCTTGCCCATACCGGTACCGATGCTCTGAACGAGGCTTTGGATCTCCTTGTTGGCCTTGAGCTTCTCCGCGGAAGCCTGTTCGACGTTGAGAATCTTCCCCCGGAGTGGCAGGATGGCCTGGAATTTCCGGTCTCGCGCTTGCTTGGATGAGCCTCCGGCGCTGTCTCCCTCGACGATGAAGAGCTCGGTATCGTCCCGGGAAGGGTTGGAGCAGTCGGCGAGTTTCCCTGGCAGAGTCAGTCTCCGCGTCGCGGCTTTTCGGCTGACCTCGTCTCTCGCGGCTCGTGACGCGGTTCGGGCCTGTGCCGCGAGGATCACCCGCTGCGAGATTGCCCCGGCCTGGGTGGGGTTATGATGCAGCCACGTCTCAAAGGCATTGCGGATCAGGGGTTCCACCTGCTGGGCTGTTCGGCTGTTGAGGCGCTCCTTGGTCTGACCCTGGAACTCCAGGTCTCCGTGGAGGTACACCGACAGCACCGCGACGAGGCCTTCCCGCACATCGTCCGCGGAAATCGTTTTGATTCCCTTTGGGAGGCCGTTGCGCTTCTCGATATAGGTCCGCAATGCCCGGGTGATCCCGCTGCGGAAGCCGGCCTCGTGGGTGCCTCCCGCGGGAGTGGGGATGGAGTTGACGAAGGAGAGAATGCGATTGGACGTCCCTTCGGTCCAGGCCATGGTCAGGTCGAGCCGGAGCCCGTCCTGGTACGTGAATTGAAAAGGTTGGGCCTCGATGAGCGTGCTTCCCTCGGTGAGCTTATTGAGGAAATCGTTGATCCCGCCGGGGTAGTGGAAGGTCTCGACCGTGTCGGCCGTCTCGTCTTTGAGGGTTATCCTCAGCCCGGCAATGAGGAACGCCTTGGTCTCGAGTCGCTCCCGTATGCGTTCCGCTGAGAAGGACACGTCCGGGAAAATTTGCGGGTCGGGCCAAAAGATGACTTTGGTGCCGGTGCTTCGGACCTTGTCTCCGGCTTTCATGGTGCCTGCGGCCTTGCCTCGCCGAAACTCCTGGGAATGGCGCAATCCGTTCCGTTTGACCTCGACCAGGAGCCTCTCACTGAGCGCATTGACGACCGCGGCGCCCACTCCGTGAAGCCCACCGGCCACCTTGTACGCATAGTCGTCGAATTTCCCTCCCGCATGGAGATTACAGAAGATCGTCTCGACGGTGTTCTTGCGGGTGGCGGGGTGTTTTTCGACGGGGATTCCTCTGCCGTCGTCTTCCACCGAGATGCTTCCGTCCGCGCGGATGACTACTTCGATCTCTTTGCAGTGTCCGTTGAGGGCTTCGTCGACGCAATTGTCCAGCGCTTCCCATACGAGCTGGTGCAGGCCGTCCCGGCCGGTCCCGCCGATGTACATGCCGGGACGCTTGCGAACGGCCTCCAGCCCCTTGAGGACCTGGATATCTTTGACGGTATATGAGTCGCTCATTGGACCCTACCTTCAGGTCGCGCCATGCGATACATCTTCCTGATACCCGGAGCGAATTTCTTCCCGCGGGTTGCCCGGTTGGCAACGTCGAGATCGGGAACCGCGACGATCTTTTCCTTCCCTTTCTTCGGTTGGACGGCCAGGATATCCGTGTGGGTGACGATTTCCACTGCCCTCACCGATTCCTCGGCATCGAGCCGAATCATGCGAACGCCCTGAGCGGGGCCGGCCATGGATGAGACCTGATCGAGAGGAAAGAGGAGGAGCCGCCCTGAATCGGCAGCCACAGCCACCAGGTCACCGTCAACCGGCCGAACCGCGAACACCTCGTCTCCTTCGCGAAGGTTGACGAGTTTCTTGCCGATCCTCTTTGTGGGCTCCCGGAGGATCTCGTAGTCGAATCGGAAGCCGTGCGCACCTCGCGTGATGACCACTCCGGTTTGTGGAGATTGTTCCTCCAGGGCTGATTCTTCCGGCCGGCTCGGGATCTTCTGCAGCTCTTCGAAGAGTTCCCGCTGAGGAGAATCATAACCGTGGTCCTGATCTTCGGACTCTTTTGCATCCTCGTGCGCCGCGGCTTCGCTCTTCTCGGTAGTTGAGACCGCGGGATCCGGAATGATCATCGTGATGATGGCCTCCCCGTCCGCGAGGCTCAAAAGGCTCCCGAGCGGCTCGCCGAATCCGGACGTCGCGGGAATGTCCAGCGCTCTGATGATGTAGACCTTGCCGAGATTGGAGAAGAGCGCCACGGTCCGCTCCGTGTTGACCCGCGCCCACCCGAGCAGCCCGTCTCCCTCTCTGAACTTGAGCGCGGCGATGTCATCGATCTCCATCTTCACACGCCTGATCCAGCCCTGTTGGGAGAGGATCACGCTTACGTCCTCGTGTTCCACGAATTCATTGGGATCGAATTCGAGCGCGGACGCTTCGATTTCTCCCACGAATGCGGTCCGCCGGTCGTCGCCGAATTTCTTGTCGATCTCCGCCAGATCTTTGTCAACGATGTTCCAGATCCGCTGTGGGTTTGCCAGATCCCGTTCTATTGCAGCGGCCTCTCTCTTCTTCGCGGCCAGTTCATCCAGGAGTTTGCCCATTTCCAGGCTGACGAGCTTGTACAGCCGCATTTCGAGGATGGCATCGACCTGCTCCTTGTCGAGTCCGAACGCCGCGGTCAGCCCCTCCTCGGCCTCGTTGCGACTCCTCGCGGAACGGATGATCTTGAGTGCCCGGTCCAGATCCCGGAAGAGGATGTCGAATCCCTCGAGGATGTGAATCCGTTTGCGGAGGATCGCCAGACGATGCTGGAGCCTCAGTGTGGTCTTCTCGAATCTGAACTCAAGGAAGTGACGTATAATGCGGTCCAGCCCGAGCCGCTCAGGCACGCCTTCCGGGGTGATCGCAATGAAATTCAGGAGGAAATTGATCTGGAGATCCGTGTGCTTATACAGAAAAGCCATTACCGAATCGGGACGAACGTCTCCGCCGCGCAGTTCGATAACGATTCTGACGTCTTCAGTGCTCTCATCTCGGATGTCGTGGACCGTCTTGAGCTTCTTGTCCCGTATCAGGTTGGCGATGCGCTCGATGAGGCGGGACTTGTTCACCGAGTACGGGATGGAGGTGATGACGAGATTTGTGCCGCCTCTCCCGCGTTGCTCGGTCTCGAAGGTGCCTCTCAGGCGGACCGAACCGTGCCCGGTCGCGTAGATCTTTTCAAGGGTTGCGGGTTGGTCGAGGATCTCGCCGCCCGTGGGGAAGTCGGGACCTTTGATGAACCGGAATAGTCCGTGAATTCCGAGATTGGGCTCCTTGATCATTGCACGACACGCGCGTACGACCTCTGTGAGATTGTGGGGCGGGAAGGAGCAACTCATCCCGACCGCGATGCCCGAGGAACCGTTCACCAGAAGATTGGGCACAAGAGACGGGAGCACGTCCGGCTCCTTGCCCATGCCGTCGTACGTGGGGTGGAATTCCGTGGTTCCCTGATCGATCTCCCGGAGCAAGCTCCCCGCGAAGCCGCTCAACCGGGTTTCGGTATAACGCATGGCCGCAGGGGAGTCCCCGTCCACCGAGCCGAAATTACCCGACCCCTGGATGAGCGGATACCGAAGGCTGAAGTCCTGCGCCATCCGGACCAGCGCATCATAGGCTGCCTGGTCTCCGTGGGGGTGGTACTTACCGATTACCTCACCGACCACTGCCGCGGATTTCCTCATCTTGGCGGCTTCCCCCAGGCCCATGGTCTGCATGGCGTAGAGGATGCGGCGATGAACGGGCTTGAGCCCGTCGCGAACATCGGGCAAGGCCCGGGAAACTATCGTGGAGAGGGCGTACGCCAGGTAGCGTTTCTCCACCTCCTCATGGAGGAGGATCCGCTGTTCTCGTTTGCTCTTCCTCGGATTGGAGACCTGCACGGAAAACGATCCTTTCGATCAATGGGAGTGCGGAACCCAACAAGATGTTCCGGTGACCCATTCAGGGGACACAACATATAGCCAGGCCAAAACAAGATCAAGAGGAAAATCCGAAGGGCTCGCCTCCGACCGGAGCCCGCGCACTGAACCTGTCCGCGGCTCCGGTGAAACCGGCGGGGCCTTTCCCGAATCTTCATTGACAGCTTCTATGAGACATCTATAATGAATTGGCACTGAATTATGCGAAGTCCCCGGGAAGGGGTCCGGTTCGTGAATGACAAGAAAGACAATAAGCCTCAGCAGCCGATCGACGAAGATGAAACCCTCCGTCTCATCAACCAGTTGCAAAGTTGCGAGGACAGCTCGATCACCATCAATTTCGACGATCTGACGGCTACTGAGGGACTCACCACCTCGGCCAGTGTCGACCTGCGAGAGATCAGACAAGCAGCCTACGGCAAGTTGTTGCAGGCGCTACCCATTCCCATCCTCTTCATCGACCGGTCTTACTCGGTCTATTACGCCAACCGCGCCCTTGCCAAGTTTACCGCGAAATACGAGGAGATCAAGGGGGTGTCCTTTCCCGAACTCTTCCCTGACCCGGACGACGCGCAACGGGCGAGGGCAGTGCTCGACAGCCTGTTCACGAGATCACGCAGGATGGCGCTCGAAGGCCTCATGCAGTTCGGAAAGTCCCGGATCTGGGGCCGGGTCCATTTCCGGGCGATCCGGGTCAGGGAGCGCAAATTGGCGCTGGCTCTCGTGGAGGACCTTACCGCAGAGAAGAAAAGAGTCCTTCTGAACAACAAGTACAGGATGCTGGTGAACCTGTTGCCCATCGGAATCGTGGAATTCTCGTTAATGAGGCCTATTCCCACCAATCTCCCACTCGACGAAGCAATAGGCTGTATCCTCGATGCCCGAGCAGTGGACGGCAACCCTGAGTTCGCCCGCATCCAGGGATACAGGCGGATCGAGGATCTCATGGGCGTCAAACTGATGGAACTCTTCCCCTACGAGGGGCAGAACCGGGCGCTCTACCATGGGTGGATCGGAGACGGATTCCCCATACGTTCCGTCGAGACTCAGCAGTTGGGCGCTCGAGGAATGGTTCGTCACCTCGAGAAGACGCTCATCGGGATCGTCAGCGAGGAACGCCTCTTCGGCCTGTGGCTCGGGATACGGGACATCACCGAGCGTCAGTCCGTCAGGGAGGATGTGCTCAGGGCACAGAAGCTGGAGTCCATTGGGATCCTCGCCGGAGGAATAGCTCACGATTTCAATAACATCCTCACGGCCATACTCGGGAATATCAACCTGGCCAGGATCGATTCCGATCTGGGAGAGCAGACCGCGAGTCGGCTTCTCGAAGCGGAGCGGGGAGCGTGGCGCGCCAAGGGGCTTACCTCACAGTTGCTCACCTTTTCCCGGGGCGGGATGCCGGTGAAGAAGGCCTTCTCCCTCGGCCCTCTCTTGAGGGAGTCGGTTGCCTTTGCCCTCATGGGATCGAATGTGGGATTCACCTTTTTCATCGACGACGACCTGTGGCCCGTTGAGGCTGATGAGGGCCAAATCGGTCAAGTGGTCAACAATATCGTCATCAATGCCGGCCAGGCCATGCCGGAGGGCGGGGAGGTCTCGGTAAAGGCTGCCAACGAGACTGTAACCGACGATGCGGGACTTCCACTCAAACCAGGCAGATACGTCAAGATCTCCATAGAGGACACCGGAACAGGGATCCCTGAGGGCTATTTGCAACGGATCTTCGACCCATACTTCACAACGAAGCAGAGAGGCAGCGGACTCGGTCTGGCGACCTCTTACTCCATCGTTAAGAAGCACGGTGGGTTCATAGGCGTGGAATCCCAATTGACGGTCGGCTCATGCTTTCACGTCTATCTCCCCGCGTCGGCAAGGGAGCTTGCTATGCCAGGAGCGGACGCGACCGAGCCCCTCAGAGGTAAGGGCAGAATCCTGGTCATGGATGATGAGGAGATGGTACGCTCCGTTGCCGAACAGATGCTCCGCCATATGGGATTCGAAGTCGTGCAGGCCAGAGACGGGACTGAAGCCGTCAAACTCTACAAAAGGGCCCTGGAAGAGCAGAGACGGTTCGACGCGGTCATCATGGATCTCACCGTTCCCGGCGCGTTGGGCGGGAAACAAGCCGTCAAGCGACTACTCAAGATAGATCCGCAGACCAAAGCCATCGTGTCCAGCGGCTATTCGACGGACCCCGTCATGAGCCGATTCAGAGACTACGGCTTTGTCGGAGTTGCCTCCAAGCCCTACGATTCGGTGGAGCTGTTCAAAGTTCTCACTGAAGTTCTGTCCGACTGATACCCGCGCGCCCGGACAACGATTCCTCCAGTCCAGTCTCTTCTTTTCCGCCCACGTTGTCCTCTCCACAAAAACAAGCCGCTAATAGAGCCAGCGTGTCACATCTCGTCGGTGGGCGCCGACGAAATTCCTCTCAGCCCGGTGCGCCTGTCCTACCCGTGCGCTTTCAAGGCCGTCACATCGCGCGACCCGGCCGGCGCTTTCAAAATCTCCCCCTGAGCGAAGGGAGGACAGGGAGATTTCACGTCACAGCAGGCCGGTTGGACGCCCTATAATCTGACCACCCCTTTATATAACCTCTAAACTATATATAAAAACCAAGATAAATCACGCTTATGCGCAAAGGCAATGCCAACAAATAAGGCTACAGGAAACGAGATATGACAAGAAATGACAAAATAAGGCATTATTGTCAGGTAAGTCTTGACAGGTTATACCTTAAAGAGTTACTCATGTACCCTGGGTGGAATTTTGTGCATGTCTTCGAATAAGAATGAAACCGCTTAACCCATCGACGAAAAGGAGGTCTGACAATGACTGAGGACGAACTCCGGCAAAAGATGGACAGGTTCTTTCAAGACCCCGTGACAGGGATGAACGAGAGGGTTGTGCCCCGTGATCGAGAGGGTAACGAGGCAACCGTCACCTCGAAGTTCGCCGGGACCGATCTCGAGGCAAATCAGTTCGTCAGCCACAAGGACTCTCTGCGGATGAAGTTGAAAACCATATGGGAGGATGAGGTAGTAAGTGTCGGGGACAACGCGTCGGTGCGGGCGGCCATCGGATGGAACGATCAACCCGAAGACCTCCCTGACGAACCGGCTCAAGTCCTTCGAGATCCACGGCAAATGGAGGATCGCAACTTGATGACAGGTTCCCTCGGCGCGTCCCCCTGGTCCGACAGCTACTGGCCCCTCTATCAGGGATGTCTTGGCGCCCGGTACGCGGATCCGCACTTCTCTTCGTCCGACTTCGTTTCATGCTACCGGTACGTTCAACAGAGACCGGCTTCCGCCGTAATCAACCAAGGGGACGACGCCATCGACAACCTCTCTCCCTCGGAAAAATACGACCTTCTCGTGAACGACGCGAACTGGTCACTTACCCAGGCCATGTGGGCGGATGGTTTATATTACTATAATAATTACGGGAGGGTGGAACATTGGATGGGTATCTGCCATGGATGGGCTCCAGCCGCGTACAAGGCGCCGCGCCCCACCAATGTCGTGTCCATTCCCCTGGAAATAAACGGAAGGTCAGTCAATCTCACATTCTATCCCTCAGACATCAAAGGTCTGTTGACGCTCCTCTGGGCCAAGGGGCAGGTTCCCACGCGGTTCATAGGAGGACGATGCAACGTGTCGGCGCCGGACACGGACTCAAATGGCCGGATCATAAGTACTGAGTGCTTCGATACGAATCCCGGCACATGGCACATGGCGACGGTCTGTCAGGTGGGCACTCTGCACAGGAGTTTCGTGCTGGACGCGACCTATGATGCTGAGGTGTGGAATCAGCCGGCCTCTTCGTACCGCTACTTCTATTTCAACCCGCAAACGAGCGAACCTTCGGGGCGTTTTCAGGAAGCGGTGATCCCACTGGCCGATTTCACGAGGGATAGGTTCCGAAATTACCGGGCAGGCCGCGCGGTCTCCTGCGTGGGGATAAACATGGAGTTGAGCTACGTGGTGGAGACCATGCCGAGCCACGCCACAACCGACCATCCAGGGCGCGACGCCATTGTCACGAAGGCTTATCAGTATGATCTGGAACTTGATGCCCTCGGCCGCATCATCGGAGGCGAGTGGTATACCAATCTCCATCCGGACTTCCTTTGGACGCCCGATGGAGACGGGACGCCCCAATGGAGAGGAGAAGGTGACCTGACCGAGGGCTGGGAGGTCCGTGGGCCGGTTCCCGCGAGCTGGGCTCAGATGGCGCAAGAAGCTTCCATGAGCGGTATTCCGCTGGCCAAAATCGTGTACGCCCTCGTTGAGGAATCACGTAGTGCATGATCCAAGCAGGCCTGATGGGGACGCTGGTGAACCCGAGGCGACTCATGCAGCCTCTCTCGCGAAAACAAAGGCTCACAGGTAGGCTCTCCAGGAAACGAAGCCTCTGGAGAAAATCGCAATGTACCTCGGAAGGGACCCTTGTTCCGCTCGAACAGACAGCAAGGAGAGGTTCCCATGGCACGGAGGAGAAGGAAAGTAAAACGGATTCTCAATTGTCTCCCTTCGCCTGACCAGGGAGATGATTGGAGTGTTGAGATCGCGCGGGAGGCGCGGTTGTACGCGGCCGCGGCACCTCTTCCGGAGAGCGTGGATCTCCGGGCTCCGTGGTGGAAGATTGGCGACCAGAAGAAGACGGGGTCGTGTGTGGGTTGGGCCGTCGCCGATTCAGTGATGCGCTGGTATCTTGTGAAGGCGGGGCGCCTTGCAGAGGACAGGGCTCTTTCGGTGCGTTTCTTGTGGATGGCGGCAAAGGAAGTGGACGAGTTGACATCCCGGCCCACGACCTTCGTCGAAAGGGAAGGCACGACACTCAAAGCAGCCCTGGGAGTTGCCCAGAGATACGGAGTCGTGCCCGACGACTTCCTGCCTTTCGGTTCCGGCACGCTCTATCAGGGAAGCACCAAAACCCTGTACGCCATTGCTGCACAGTTCAGGATAACGGCCTACGTCAACCTCGGAGTCGACCTCGCCCAATGGCGGGACAGGTTGGCGAACAACGGACCGATTGTCCTCCGCATCAAGGTGGATGAGACCTGGGAGCACGCCGACCAGACCGCGGGCAAGCTCGACCAATATCGAGGACCGACCGATGATCCTGGGGGAGGACATGCCGCAGCCCTGGTCGGTTACACGCCCGATTATTTCATCGTACGCAACAGTTGGGGCACTAGCTGGGGGAAAGATGGCTTCGGATATGCCTCCCCGGAATACCTCCAGCAGGCGATCACGGAGTCGTACGAGGTTGTTGTCTGATGCGACAGTGAGACCGGACAGGCGAGCGGGACTGCTTCTCCCTGTCCGCCCTCATTCTGTCGTATTCCCTTGGGCGACAGGACGTCCCTCTGGCCCTTGTCCCAGTGGGAGGGCTGGGGCAGGGGTGAATCTTGCTCGTTCAAAACGGTCATGGATGGAGGGATGACGAGGATCTGCCGGTCGGTTGCGCAATCCCTATTTCACGAAGCTCAAATCAAGGTTCTCTTGAGCCGCGAGATCGGTTAACTCCTTCTTCACGTCAGCAACCGCGACTCCCGACGGCACCCCGGCCTCCAGGCTCAAATCGAACAGAGGCGCTCCGGAGAGCGGTGCGCGAATTACCTCGGTGTTGAGCGATTGGATATTGACGTCGCGATTGTGCAGAATGTGGACGATCCGCTGAACAATACCCGGATGGTCCATCGCCACGATCTTGATCTTGAGTGGCAGTTCCGCGCGGTGTGGCACCGAAGCAGGATCTTCCCCCCGGTGGAGAGAGATCTCAAAGCCGAGTCCCCTCAATTGGTCGAGATCGGTCTTGATCGCCTCGAGTTGCTCGGGGGAGCACGAGAAGAGCGTGACAATGGAAAAGCGCCCGCCCATGGCTGCCATGCGGCTGTCTTCGATGTTTGCGTCTCGTTCGAAGAGAAAGGTCGACAGATCGTCCACAATACCCGGCCTATCTTTCCCGATGAGGAACAGGATCCAGTAGGTCTTCATGTCGCCTCCTGAGCTGCGTTGACAGCCGCGCTTCTCGCAGCGATACGGGATCGAGCAAATGAGAATGATCTACACTGCGGTCGTCCGTCCCCTCCCACTCTGCCCACGAAGAGACTGTTTCTCTGCCCTGGAGTAGGTGAGGTGAGGCACAATCCCGTGCCCTTGAGAGCGCGGTGCCATCATCCTATCAGGCAGGGATGCCGTGCTGCCGCGGTTTCATCGAGCCGCCTGACCTTGCTTCGCGTGGGGGCTTCTCGAAGCAGTTCGGGGTTCTCTTCGGCCTCCTGTGCGATGGCCTTCATGGCCTCCATGAAAAGGTCGATATCGTCCTTGGATTCGGTTTCCGTGGGTTCGATCATGATTGCGCCCTCCACAACGAGCGGAAAATAGATTGTGGGGGGATGAAAACCGTAATCCATGAGGCGTTTGACCACATCCAACGTCGTAATCTTGTGTGCTCTCTGGTTCCTGTCGGAGAACACACATTCGTGCATGCACGGTCTGTCATAGGGGAGATAAAAAGTCCCTTTGAGCCCTTCCTTGACATAATTGGCGTTCAACACAGCGAGCTGGCTGACGTTCTTGAGCCGCGGGCCCATGCTCAAAATGTAGCTGTAAGCCCTGACCATGACCGTGAAACTCCCCAAAAAAGAGTGCACTGACCCTATGGAGTCGGAGAACGTTTCGGACAGGTAGAATGAGCCGTTCTCCTCCAGGATTCTCGGAACCGGCAAGAACCTCTCCAGGTTCTTTGTGACGCAGACGGGACCGGCTCCGGGACCTCCTCCGCCATGCGGCGTGGAGAATGTCTTGTGAAGGTTCAGATGCAGCACGTCGACTCCCGTCCTTCCCATGTCCACGACGCCCATGACTGCGTTCATGTTTGCGCCGTCGCAGTATACCAGCCCGCCCTGTGCATGGACGATCCGGGCTATCTCACGGATGTTCTCCTCAAAGAGCCCAAGCGTGTTCGGATTGGTGACCATGATCCCGGCGGTTTGTTCATCCATACGCGCGGCAATCTCCTCAGGCGTAAGAATCCCGCGCTCGCCGGACTTTACCTTTACCGGTTCGTACCCGCACAGGGCCGCGCTCGCGGGATTGGTGCCGTGAGCCGTATCCGGTACGATGATCTTGACGCGATGAGATCCCTTGGCCCGATGATACGCGGCGATGACGAGCATCCCTGTCAGCTCGCCCTGGGCTCCCGCGGCCGGCTGGAGTGAAACCGCGTCCATGCCCGTCACCTCCGCGAGGAGCCGTTCCAGTTCGAACATGAGCCTGAGAGCGCCCTGAGCCAATCGCTGGGGGAGCAATGGATGTGCACGAGCGAATCCCGGCAGTCCCGCGATCTTCTCGTTAATTTTGGGATTGTACTTCATGGTGCAGGAACCGAGCGGATACATGCCGCTGTCCACGGCGAAGTTCCATTGAGAGAGCCTCGTGTAGTGGCGGATAACGTCCACCTCGCTCAGATCGGGGAAGTCAGGCCCCTCACCCACAAGCTCCTCCGGCAGGGGAGCAGGGTCGACATCGCGGCGCGGCATACTCATCCCCTGTCTTCCTCTCCGCGCCTTTTCCCAGAGGAGCGGTTCGTTGAGCAGCAGGCCCGTGGATCCGGGAAACTCTTTCATGATGTAAGCTCCTTCACGAGACGGTCCATCTCTTCACGTTTCCTGACTTCGGTGACGCACAAGAGATAGTGCCCGTCCAGCTCGGGATAGTACCGCACGAGAGGGAGGCCGGCGACGATACCTTGGTCCAAGAGCCGCTCGTGCCTGGTCTTGAAGCCGGGAGGGAATTTCACCGCGAACTCGTTGAAGGTGGGACCGTCAAACGCGATCTCGAATCCCGCTGATGCGAGTGCTCCCTTGAGGTACTCACCTTTGTCGTAATTGAGCCGCGCGAGATCCCGGATGCCGGCGGACCCGAGGCAGGCCATATACATGGCTGCATTGAGGGCACAGAGGCTGTTGTTCGTGCAGATGTTCGACGTCGCCCGTTCACGACGGATGTGCTGCTCCCTCGTGGCCAGGGTAAGCACAAAGCCCCGCTGTCCGTCCAGGTCCACTGCCCGTCCTACGAGGCGTCCGGGCATGTTGCGCACATGCTTCATCTTTCCGGCGAACATCCCGAGTCCCGGCCCTCCAAAGGACTGAGGGATTCCGAAGCTCTGGCCTTCTCCGCACGCAACATCCGCTCCCAGGCTCCCCGGGCTCTTGAGAAGCCCGTATGCGAGCGGCTCGGAGAACGCGGTGACAAAGAGAGCGCCTCGATCGTGTGCGGCTCCCGCAGCGACGTCAAGGTCCTCGATGCACCCGAAGAAATTCGGAGACTGTACTGCCAGAGCGGCCAAATCATTGACGTTGCCCAGCCCTGACAGATCCGACCGGCCGTCGGGCAGATAATCGAGTTCCACGATCTCATATCCTGTGGATCGAAAATAGGTCGAGACAACCCGGCGGTAGTGCGGATGGACGGTACGGGAGAGTGCGACCTTCTTGTGCCTGGTCACCCGTACGGCCATGAGGAGCGCCTCGGCAAGGGCCGTCGCGCCGTCATAGAGCGACGCGTTGGCCGTCTCCATGCCGAGCAGACGGGCCACCAGGGTCTGATACTCATAGATCGCCTGGAGCGTTCCCTGACTCATCTCCGGCTGGTACGGGGTGTACGAGGTGGAGAACTCGGAACGGCCCATCAAATACGAGACCGACGCGGGGATGTAGTGCTCGTAGCTGCCCGCCCCCATGAAGGAGGTGTACTCGGGCGTGACGGCCATGGTCGCCGCGATCTCGATCATGTGGTCGGTCAATTCCCATTCGGTCCTCGGATCGGGCAGGTCAAGCCCGGTCCTCCTGTGGCAATCCTCGGGGACCGTTGAAAACAGCCCGTCCAGGTCCTTCACACCTATGGTGTCGAGCATCGAGGCAATATCCTCTTCGGTGTGAGGGAGGTACCTCATCTATTCCATCCCTTCCAGCATTTCCCGGTACTCGGTGTTCGTCATCATCTCTTCGAGTTCACCGGAGTTCTCGGGCTTGACGTCGACGATCCAGCCCGAGGCATACGGGTCCTGGTTGACGAGTTCGGGAGATTCCACGAGCGCCTCGTTCACCGCGAGGACTTCCCCGCCCAAGGGCATGAAGAGGTCGCCAACAGCTTTGGTGGATTCGAGGGTGCCGAACTGGTCGCCCCTGTCATAGGCGTCCCCTATCTGCGGCAGCTCCACGAAGGTTATGTCTCCAAGTTGCTCCTGCGCGTAATCCGTGACGCCCACACGGACGGCGTCATCTTCCGGCCTGGCCCACTCGTGTTCCGACGTGTAGCGTACGTCATCAGGCAGGTTCAGCTCGCTGATCTCCTTCATTTGTCTCCCTCCCTCTATTCCATCATTTCTCTGATGGGGCGGTGAGCCGTACGGTCCGGCCGGGCGTCTTCGACGATCACCACCTTGATTTTCCGTCTGTTGTCTTTGAGTTCCACTGTCTGACCGGGAGCCGTCGTTGACCTGACCCTCACGAATCCGCAAATGAGGCCCCGGGGGCTGAAGCCTTCCGGCTTGTCCGGGCTTGCTATGCTGAATATCCTGTCCCCTTGGCGACCGATGGCCATGTCCGCGACGCAGGTCGTCACCACGCCGATCTCGTTTCCCGTCGAGTCTAGCACAATTGCCGGATCGCCTGTCGAGACCTTCCGCGGATCGAATCCAACGAATGGATAGGTGTGCTCGGCTCGATCCCTGAGCGCAAGGACTCCGTCGCCGATGAACGCCTTGGTAAAGCCCGTTCCGGTCTCGTTGAAGGGGAGGGTGAACTCCCAGGGATGATTGATGAAGGGCCAGGGTCCGATGTCCTGGCGGGAGAGCGGAAGCGCTGCGCCGGCACGGAGCGAATCCCGGGCCGCGAGCCCGCAGGAGATCAGTCCGAATTCTTCACCCGCGGAGAGGATCAACTCCCAGGCTTCAACGAGCCGATCCGGTTCGATGAGGATCTCGAAGCCGAACTCACCGGAGTAGCCCGTACGAGAGAGCAGCACCGGACAGCCGTTTGCAAGAAAAACCATCGCTTCCGGAGAGCCCCCGTCGAAATGGCCCTTGAAGGTAAAGTACTCCATGTCCGAGAGAACCTGGTCCGCGTCATTGAGGACCTTCATGAGAATCCGCGCGGAATCCGGTCCCTGCAGGTCCATCTTGCCCACCTTGCCGGTGAGATCGGAAATCAGCACGTCCCGCGGACCTTTGCGTGATTCGAGATGCCGCGCGATTTCTGCTCCCATGCCCGCGTTGACCACACTCGCGAAGACCTCGGGCGCGATCCGAAAGACAACGGTATCGTCAATGCATCTGCCGCCGTCGTCGAGGTAAGCGCCGAGCACACAATCGCCCGGACCCAGAGGCCGTTTGGCTTTTCCTATGCACGCACCGAGGTCTTTGGTCACGCAGAGCTGCAGCAGGTCAAACGCATCCGGTCCTGTAACCAGCACCACCGACATATGGCTCGTATCGAACAGCCCCGCGTTGGTGATCACCCTGCGATGTTCCGTGACTGCTCCGGACGGATACCAGAGCGGCATGTTCCAACCGTGGAAGTCGACGAGGTTGGCTCCCTGATCGACATGCCATCCGTGAAGCGGCGTCTTCAGTTCTTCGCCTGTCATGATCGCCCCCTTACCCGGTCCCTCGTGCGTAAGCATGTAAGCACCATACTGCGTGATCAGCAGGCGAGTCAACGAGAACCACGGAAAGAAGTTTCCTTCACAAAGGCATTAAGACAACAGGAAGAGATAAGTAAGGAATCCAACACCCAGAGCAGCAGAGAAGATTTGAGGCCTTCTGCATGTCTGTCCAGTAGCCCTGGGCCAGCTCCTTTCCACGCTCGAGACAACACGCAGGGTTTTTCATCTTCGAACCGTAGGACCGGCATCTTGCCGGTCCTTGACTCGACAGCATCGAGGCCCGGCTCAGCGCAGCGTTTCGGAACTTCAGTCACGTATTTGCCGTGAACCTACATGAAAGACATTGTTCTATCCGGTTCACGCCCGGAGCCTCAATGACAGGTTCGGAGGAATGCCGTTGCGAGGAGCGGGCCCACGAAGCAGCCTTGAGCGCCGAGAATATCACACGGGATTTTCGAATGCCGGCACTAAGGTTAAGCCATGCAGTGATTGCCGCGGAGGAACAGGTCGCCTATCCCAACCGATTATTCGGCTTGACTTTCTCCGGTAATCCTTCATAATTTCATCATTCCGAGGGGATGGAGTCCCCCTAAAATGCTCGTGATGGGCTGATGACTCCTGCCGTAAAGACCTTGCGGTGGGAGCCCGGCCTTAAGACACCCACCGGTTGGTGGGTTTTTTGTTTTTGGGGCGCACCGCCCGCGGATTCAACTCTCGCCAAGGAGGGGTTGCGTGGATTCCCCGACATCCCGGCTTGCTGATACAGAGAACCCGCTCCGGGCACGAGATCACAGTTCACGGGCTTCCGTGGATTTTCAGCTTCTTCTCGGAGAAGCAATCAGGAACCTGGAGGGCCTGGGTCCTGACTTCTACGGAGACAGAGACGGGCTCGTCTCGCTTCGGACACGGTTGGAGGAAGGGCGCTTCCACCTCGCCGTCCTGGGGCAATTCAAGCGCGGCAAGAGTAGCTTGCTGAACGCCTTCCTTGGACAGGCTATCTTACCGACCTCGGTTGTTCCCCTGACAGCCATTCCCACATTTCTGGAGTATGCGCCTGATATGCGCATCCGCGTTTGTTATCAGGATGAGAGGCCTGCGAAGGAGTTCTCGGGCAAGACCGTGGAAGAAGTGGTCACAATACTTCAGGGCTTTGTTACCGAAGAAGGCAACCCGAAAAACCAGCTTGGCATAACGCAAGTTGAAATTTTGCATCCCGCGCCGATTCTCCAGCACGGCGTCGTTCTGATCGACACTCCGGGCATTGGGTCCACGTTCACGCACAATACCGAAGCGACGCTCAATTTTCTTCCCCAATGCGATGCAGCGCTGTTCGTGGTCTCGGCTGACCCGCCCCTGACCGAAGTGGAAGCGGAATTCCTCAAGGAGGTGAAGTCCAGAATAGGCCGGTTGTTCTTCATCTTCAACAAAGTGGATTACCTGAACGAAGGAGAAAGGGACGCGGCTCTCGCCTTTTTCAGGAAGGTACTTGCCGAGAAGATGGGGGCAGCCGACGATTTGCCCATCTTCTGCGTTTCCGCCCGGCGAGGATTGGATGCAAAGCTCTCTGACGATGCTCAACTCTGGACAGAGAGCGGCCTCCACGGCGTTGAAAACCACCTCGTCCACTTTCTCGCGTCCGAAAAGACAAAAACGCTTCTCGAAGCATTGGGGCGAAAAGCCCGTGACGTGATCGAAGATTCGCTCATGCGGTTGAGACTGTCCATCAAATCGTTGCAGATGCCGCTGGAAGACCTTGAACAACGACTTGAGGTTTTCGCCAGGGAACTGAAAAATGCCGAGGGTGAACGGATTGCAGCTCAAGACCTCCTGGGAGGCGATAGAAAGCGTACTCTCGAACGGCTGGAGCAAGAGGCAGAAGCTCTGCGTCAACCATCTGCCGCGCATCTCGAGCGTGTGGTCGAAGCCTCATTCGATGCCATGAAGGAGGGCGACATCTCCGAACAGGCGATTCTCCAGAGTTTGTCTGAAGAAGTCACCTCGTTCTTTCAAGCCTCGGCTGAAGGGGTGTCCCAGAGTTTTGGGCTTCATGTGACTGAGACTCTCCGTCCCCACCAACGTCGGGCCGACGACCTGATCGAACGCATCCGCAAGGCTGCGGCAGAGCTTTTCGACATCTCCTATCATGCGCCGGAAAGTTTCGAAGCGTTTGAAATGAAGCGTCGGCCGTACTGGGTGCTGCGAAAGAGAGTGCCCACCCTTCCCATCGTGGTTCCCGAAGAGGCACTGGATAAGCTTCTCCCTGCAGCCATGAGGATCACGCGTCTGAAGAAGCGTTTATCCCGGCTGATAGATGCGTTGGTCAAGCACAATGTCGAGAATCTGCGATGGGCCACCCTTCAGAATCTGAATGATTCATTTCGCCGTTTTGGTTTGACTCTCGACCAGCGATTCCAGGAAACTATTGAAGCCACGCATGGCGCTATTCAGGTCGCGTATCGTAAAAGGAAGGAACACGCGGAAGCAATCGCCCGTGATGTGTCACGGTTCGAGGCGGCAGCCACCGATTTGACACGAATCTGCTCTGCACTTCAGGAGTGACAACCCCTGAGGTCTGATTCTTTTGTCCGAGGTGCGGGTCGGACACTCAGGCCTTTCTCGCATCCAAGAACTCAGTCGACAAACCGATCCTGACACGGACCGACAAGATGTCGGCCTTACCATTGCTCACGCAACAAGAAGTGCGTATGGTAAGTACCCGGATCACGCGTTCACCGAATTCGTGCAAACGGCTTCCACGGCATATCGTAGGCCCAGCGCGGACTCTTCGAATGCATTCTTCCGAATGAAAGACGGCAAGATCATCAAGTTCGACCAAGGAATGGCCATGTTCAGCCCGGAATCCAGGTATTTCTGGTTTACACCCTATGATGGAGGCACGATTAAGGTATACGCAACGGCAACCGGGAAGTTGATAGGGTCGTTTTCAGGGTGCGACCCCGCATGGTCTCCGGATTCAAAGAGAATCTATACGAGAAATTGCTTCAGGACTTGCATAATCAATTCTGAACGATTTTCTGAAACGGAGAGGGTTGAGGGTCGGGATATTCTTGTCAAATTCCCTCACACACCACCCGTACAAGCATGTCCCCTCATAATCATATAGATTTAGGGTAAGAGCGTTTCTCGGATTGTGCATCATGAACCTTCCCCGAAGGTCGGCGCTGAGTTCAATTTGTCGGAAAAAACCGAACATCAGCTTGGAATTCTGACCTTGGTCTCGCTGATCGGTCTCTCATACGGATCATACGTGATCTTCAGATCAAAATAGCCGTCCCCGTCAGTATCGACGAGCTTTTCCTTGAGCAGGCCGTGCACATAAAGCTCTCTTCGCTCGATAATGGGGGAATTACCGGGATACCAGTCCGTCCTTTGTCTCATCCCATTGACGTAATAAACCGTTGCATCCGGTTTCCCGTCAAGATCGGTGTCGTACCTCATTACATAATTGAAACGATCCTCGTATGTTACCCATCCATCCGGGTGGCCGTCAAAGTTGTCGTCATATTCAGCGGCGCGTATTTTGCCTACCGTATACTTGAACCAGGCATCGGGTTTACCGTCGTAATTACGGTCTTCTTCCACACGTCTGAGTTGGCCTTTGACGTAATGAGCAAATGCGCCGGGTTTTCCGTTCTTCCAATCCTCCTTCATCACCCCGCTGTAATTGCTCCGATCTCTCCTAGGCGACAAGAAATACCCTACCATCAGGCCCGCCAAAAACAAAAAGCTTCTTCGAAGCATGACGACGGGCCTTGATTTTGTCTTCTTGTCGGCTTCCTGTTCTTCCAACGGTTCAAATTCTCGGGAGTGTTGCTCCGCTTTACTGAGAATCTCTGCCGCAGCCTTCAGGTCGTCGGGCTTGACAAGAAGTCTTACGCCTCCCGACATCTGCAGCGGCGGATACGCCCCTCCAACGTCGTCCTTGTGAATGTGCGCTTCTATACCTTCTGATCCGAGGCGTGAAGCGGCAATGCTCGCTTCCATTTCGCCCGCATAGGTCCTTACAACTACTAAGTCGTCGAGATTCATCGTGTCTTATCCACCGTCTTTTCAACCGGAATCATGCGGCGGTCTTCCCATCGTCGGAGTTTAGGGCTCGTACCAGTCGCTGGTTGGTTCCCCTGACCCCGAAAAGCCCCCCCTTATCTCCTCCCTCAACACTCGATATAGGCAAGACCTTCGTCACGTCGTAGAAAAAGCTCGTATTTTCTTATCGTTGAACCTACACTACTGAAAAACCCCGGTCAAGTACACCGCGATTATGCCGCGGTCTTGCCATTCTGGGGCGTTTGACTCGGAATCCGGTGGCTTCCCTATCCTCATGGGACCCGAAAAGACCCCGAATGGTCCCTCAACACGCAGGAGGAAGGCAAAACCGTCGTTACCTTGCTGAAAAAGCGCGATTATTCCTGTTTCTGGGCGTACCTTCCCCTCCCTGTCTCTGTCAAACATTTTTTCCACCCTGCTCGTCACCCGAACCCAACTCGGTAAAGTCGAGCCAACGGAAATGCAGAAGCCACATGAACTTGCCACCTCCGACCGTGATACGCGAGTTTCGCTCCGACCTTGACCAGACGCTTGATGAGCCATTCCGTTGACCGTTAGACCGCTTCTGCCACAAGGTAGAACTGCCGAAGATGTAGAATCGGTTGACCGGATTGGGCTTCATCTACTTCTGGGAACCCCCTTGGTCAACGGAGTTTCCAACACCAATCAGACTCATGCCATTCAAGGTTGGTCACAGGAAGAGACGCGTTAATGGCCTTATATTACATCAACTATGTCGGAAACTTAGCGGTGTGACCAACCTGACCGACCTTCTGGGGAGTGAGGATGAATCCGTCGCGGAAAGGCTTGTCTCTGATTACTTCAGGAATCCATGTAGGTCCTTTGGCACGGCAATAGGATCAGTGATCCTCGGCCCGTCAAAGGCTCAAGTATCAGTGAAAACGGGATATGGCAAAAAAATGCCAGTCTGAGGCTTGACTGTTCAAGGATAGGTCGCTAATCTGCTTGTATTCAGGCACCAGGGTAATCTTGTTCGTTTTCAGGGGGTAAGGAAATGGTCAAGTCCGATCTCGTCGACCTCATTGCGAAGGAAGCAGGAATCACCAAGAAGGCCGCCGCCGCTGCCCTAGATGCATTTGTGGGCGCGGTACACGGTTGCCTGAAGAAAAAAGCAGGCACTATCCGCGTTTCCGGCTTAGGCACATTCAGGGTCGGCCACAGGAAAGCCCGCGCAGGAGTGAATCCGCAGACCGGTAAGAAGATGACAATACCCGCCATGAAGGTACCGAAGTTCAGAGCGTCCCAAGCCCTTAAGGAAACCGTAAAGAAGTCTAAATGAGCCGGGAAAGGGGAGGGCGGCGATGAACAAGTCAGAGTTGACGAAAGCTCTTTCCAAGGAGCACAGGATTCCTATGCGCAAAGCCGAGGAAATCGTTGACAAGCTCTTCGACACCATGAGCAAGGCGCTCATAGGAGGGGATCGCATCGAGATACGAGGGTTTGGAGCATTCTCAATCAGAGAATACGACGGTTACACGGGCCGCAATCCGAAGACGGGTGACAAGATCGCAGTCGACGGAAAGCGGTTGCCGTTCTTCAAGTACGGGAAGGACTTGCGTGATCAAGTGAATCAGAGGTAGACCTCCGTCTGCCCCATGGCTGTTCCGCAGGCGGTTGGCCTTGAACTCTTACCGCATGGGAAGTTCGCGCTGCGCCCGGCGAATGGCATAGAATGGGAACTCGGTTTGCAGAATCCCTGACTCGCTTCACGACAGGTCGATCGCAGGGTATGATTCCTGTTCCATGCTTCCGCGGAGGAGACGACAGGGGGTGCTTTGATGCAGGGATCCGAACAGTGTCGGATTATGAAATGGACGCTGTTTGTCGCTCTTGTGATCACGGTCCCGGCCCCCTTTTACATGTTTGTGGTAGGCGGACTTATTCCGCCTGCTGCGACCCTCTTCATAACGCTTCAGGGTTTCGTGGTCGCGGTGCCGAAGTTTAGGCTTGAAGGCTTCGTTATTCTTGGAGTCCTGGGCGTCCACGTGATCGTCCTCTGCGGATTGCTGTACATCGCTGCAGCCGGCCTGACACGTTTCCTGTACTGGGTAATGCCCCGGAGTGTTGCGACCTCCTTGATCATCCTTCTGATTGCCGG
Source organism: uncultured Syntrophaceae bacterium (assembly GCA_964497585.1). Classification (GTDB taxonomy): domain Bacteria; phylum Desulfobacterota; class Desulfomonilia; order Desulfomonilales; family Desulfomonilaceae; genus CAZCDS01. The sequence continues at coordinate 42,740 of CAZCDS010000032.1, read as the reverse complement.
GCTGTTCACGGCCTCCTGCTTCAACATCTACCGACTGCCGGGACACAACTGGGCCAAACCCGCTAACTTGCCCGACGTGTTCAAGGGATTTGTTCTCAGGAGATAGCTTTCATCTGTTTCCTGAGAGTGATGCCTGAGAATCTTTTTGATCCCAGCCCGAGAATGATCGAGAGGACGCCATGCTGAGAGACTTTGTGAAAGACTACGCGGCCTGGATGGCAGGCTTCATTGGCCTCTCACTTATGGTGCTGACCCTGTACTTTGATGTCAACCCGATCGAAGGCTCCGTGGTGGCACGCGAGATCGCAGGGACCTGGATACATGTCCTACTGTTTGTTACGTGCATGCCCGGCTGGATAGCAGGTCTGTTTTTAAGCATGATCATACCTCTCCCCTTTGCAGTGATGGCATGCCTGTCACAAATTCTGCTCTATTTCCTCGTCGGTAAAATAGCTCGGCGAGTGTTCAACTTTCTTTTCAGAGGGACACCTGTTGGAGGCAATGTGGATTGATGGTTCCCATTGCGTGGCAGATCACGTGAACCACGGCACCCAGAAGAACTCTCGCCATAGTATATATAAATACACATACTTATCCACATCCATGTCCCTGTGCCTGTTTCGCTCTATCCCAGGAGCTGCCCCCACGTAGCCCGTGAGGGCGTCACCTCAGAGCGAGGCACGCGTTTATTTTTAAAAAAACGGGAAAATTTTAAAAGTAACGCATCTGCTCCATCCAGGGGCATTTTTCGACGTTAGGTGTGTCCGTACAGGAAGACGACACCGTCCTGCGGCAGAGCTTCCTGCGTGGAAAGAGGAAGTGCCACGCCATACCCCAGCCACGAACATCCAGGATCAATCGATAAAGTCCCTGATAAAGCGGCTTGCCTCTCAATGCCTCAGCAATGGGATATGTACTGTTCGACTGGCGTCGCTACGCATCATGTTTGCCAGTATATGGGCTGAGGGATCGGCATCTGACTTGAAACTGCGTACGAAATAGAGCCCCTGAAAGTCCTCCGAGAAGGCGTGAGCAGCTATAAACTGGTAATACTTTCAATCTCGTGCAAATCTTCTCCGCAACGTGCTCGACAAACAACATTATCGCACGGACGACCGATGGAGTACAAATCTCGAATATCTTCGACTAGTTCTATTTTCCTTTGAACTGTGCAGGCCTTTTCTCGAAAAAGGCCCTCGGGCCTTCCTTTGCATCTTCGGATTGACAAATAGGCTCTGCCAAGAATTGCTCTAGCCGTAATCCCTCAGAAAGGGGAAGATCCAGTCCCCGGTAGACTGCCTCTTTGGCAGCCTGTACGGCAAGGGGTGCATTCCGGCAGATCCGTTCAGCCAGTTTTGTGGCTTCGGGAAGCAATTGATCAGGAGGCACAACCCTGTTGACAAGCCCGATCCGATAAGCTTCCTGAGCATCAATCCTGTCTCCCGTAAGGATCATCTCCAGGCTCTTGCCTAGAGGGATAAGCCGGGGCAGCCTCTGTGTCCCGCCGGCCCCCGGTATGATCCCACGGCTCACTTCGGGAAGTCCAAAGGTAGCATTTTCGGAGGCGATTCTGATGTCACAGGCCAGGGCGATTTCCAGGCCGCCTGCCAAACAATGCCCGTTGATCGCGGCTATGATGGGCTTCCATATCTCAAGGTTGCGCGTGATACCTCCCATCCCGGGTTCCCTGTCGGCCTTTGCCTTCCGCTGAATCGCAGTCTTGGTTCTGAAGTATTTGGCCAAGTCCTTGATGTCTGCTCCTGCGCAAAAGGCCTTGCCACCGGCGCCAGTGATAATGGCTACCCAGAGCTCGGGATTATCACGAAAATCGATCCAGGCCTCGTTCAGTGAAGCCAGGGTCTCCTCATCCAGAGCGTTCATGGCCAGCGGTCGACTGATGGTAAGGATCGCTATTCTCTCCGCTGTCTCAAACTTGACTGGCATGGTAATTGGCCTCCTTTCCCGTCGCTCTTCACACAAGACGGAAATGCATGATGGCAAGAATGTGCGCCCTCCGCTTTTCGGAAGAAATGCTTGGAATTCGTCTTCCGAAGACCAGCGCGCCCGATTCATCTTCATGAACCAGGTGGATTATGGTGTTATCAACTCCGTCAAGGCGAATAACTCCGTCTATAAACCGATCGACAGAGGGATGATGGGGCTTGGGCTTCAATACCCACGTGTGCGCCAAAACGAAGCCCTCAGTCCAGATGAAAACTTATGAACCTGTCGAACAATCGGGTCTTTCGAACCTCTTCTATCCCAGGAGGAGCCGACTGGTTTGGGAGCTCTCGTCGCTGGAGAAGGCCAAAATCCTCCAGAGGGCTCAACAGCCGCGAGTTCAAGAACCAATGAGGCTCACACTTCGCTTTTTTCATCTCCCACTTGACAGGCGGCACGAGTAGCTCAGCGGCAAGATAGTCGTTGCGCTTCCAACCCATATCCTCCTTGGAAAGTACGAAAAGGGAACATGCGATCGTGTCTTGGAAAAGAAGAATCTCGGCCATTCCTTCTCGTGCCGACCAGAGGGGAACGATGGAATGCGCTGGCTGCAAGTTCGAGAACAGGGAAGGGGCCTTTCTTCTGATGGCAGTACTCCTTGTACTCATCGTCGGTGACTGAATCCTTCAGATTGTAGAGAATGATCTCCTTTCCTGTGTCCAGTGAGAGCGGACATGGACCGCTAGAAGGGGAAATGACGTTGCTGACGTTGAATTGTCACCCATTTGATTTCGCTCATCTCTTCCATGGAGTGGCGACCTCCTTCCCTGCCGATGCCACTCTGCTTGCAGCCGCCAAAAGGACAGTACGGCTCGTCATGAACGGAAGCGTCATTGATATGAACCATTCCGCTCTCGAGATTCTCGGCAAAATAGAGCGCCCGCTGCAGATCGCTGGTGATCACCCCCGATGAAAGTCCGTATTCCGTGTCATTGGCGATCTCGAGAGCCTCCTCGTCAGTACCGAACGAAATGACGGGCGCGGTGGGGCCGAAGGTTTCCTCCCGGAATATCCTCATCTCCCGCGTAATGCCGGTCAGGACTGTGGGCCGATAGAAGCGGCCTTCATGCGTCCCTCCTGTGAGAACCGTTGCACCATCCGCCACAGCCTCCCTGACATGTCTGTGAACCGTGTCGAGCTGCTGGTCGTTGATGAGCGGCCCGATGATCGTCTCGGGCTTGGTCGGATCGCCGACGAGGAGAGTTTCCGCTTTCGCGGCCAAGCGTTTGGCAAACTCTTCCGCAAGCTTCTCATGCACGATGATGCGCTCGACAGACATGCATATCTGTCCCTGGTGCATAAAAGCGCCAAAAGCAGCGGCTTCCACGGCATAGTCCATATTGGCGTCCTCACAGATCACCAGTGGATCCTTCCCCCCAAGCTCCAGGGTGTACTTCTTGAGCTTTGCCGCGGCCTTCTCGGCCACGTGCCGCCCCGTTTTGGTTTCCCCCGTGAGCGTGACGAGCCCGGTTCTATCGTCCTGGACGAGGTAATCCCCCAGCAGAGCGCCCGGACCGGTGAGCACATTGAGCACTCCGGCCGGTAACCCGGCCTGGGCCATCAGATCGGCTATCTTCAGGCAGATAACCGGTGTTTCACTGGCAGGTTTCAGTACTACCGTGTTGCCCGCGGCCAGCGCATAGGCCACCTTGTTCACGGAGAGGAGCAGGGGAAAGTTCCACGGGCTGATGGCCACCACCGTGCCGAGAGGTTTGTACACCGTCATGGAAAGCTTGTTGTGATCGGAGGGGAACGTCTCTCCCAGGAGGCGGCGACAATCCTCAGCCGCTGTACGAAGCAGGTCGACCGTATACATCGTTTCGAACATTGCTTTGCCGAAGGTTGCGCCACCTTCATTGATAAGCACCGGAGCCAATTCTTCAACCCTCGTTGCGAGCAGCTCGGACGCCTTGTACAGGATCTCGGCCCGCTGTCCCGGCGGAGTACCCGCCCAAGCCTTCCTTGCCTCGAATGCAGCTTGCAGGGCCCGATCCGCATCTGTCTCATTTGCTTTGGGCACCTCCGCGAATACCTCCCCCGTAGCCGGATTGAGATCGGAGAAGGTCTCTCCCGAGCTCGCTCTGACCCATTCACCTCCAATGTACATCTTGGCTTCTTCCATCATCGCCTCCTTTATTCGCCGGAGCTCGCTCCCGGCCGGCTCTGCAGGTACAAACTGGAATTATGCGGCGGTCTTGCCATTTTGAACCTCTTGGCACCCCTGCGGGGCGGCGGGATACGTCGGCTGCCCCCCCAAGGTCTCCATGGGGTGTGCCATGCGACCCGACTCAGGCAAAACCGTCGTCTTGTTGATGAAAAAGCCCATTTTGTCCTGTTTTTGAGCGTACCTCACCGCCAACTGCTCCGTCAACCGTTTTGTCCACCGCGCTTTTCACCCGAAGATAGCACGGGAATGTCGGGCCAAAGGAAACGCCGAAGCACCATGAACTTGCCATGTCCGACCGTGATAGGCGACTTTCGCTCCGACTTTGACCAGACGCTTGATGAGCCATTCCATTGACCGTTTGATACCACTGCGCGTTCAAACAAGTAACATCGAATGGCTTGATCGCAGCCGAATCCCCCTCACCTTGTTCCCCTCCCGCCACGGGAGGGGAGACTATCAGAGCTACTCTGTGCGTCCCTCCTCCCTCGACGGGAGGAGGAAAGGAGGAGGGTGACGGTCAGGCACAATATCATCTGTTCGAATGCGAATCGGTATAAGAAAGCCGGAGGTCCCATTCATTTGTCCGAGGTGCGGGTCGGATCCGGCCTTTCTCCCATCCAAGAACTCAGTTGACACACCGATCCTGACACGGACCCGCAAGTGTCGCTCTTACCATTGCTCCCGCCGCAAGAATTGCGTATGGTGAGTACCCCGAATCATGCGTTCACCGAATTCTTTCGAGACGGCTTCCACGGCATATCCTAGGCAGAGGGCAAGGAAGCGGAGAAGGGAGACGCTATTGGAGATGTCCCCGTCGCATGAAAGAGGAGAGAAGTCCGGGACAAGTTCCGCGCCCCAGGGATCATAGAAGAGGCCGGATTTAGGCGTCCGCCGGAATGACCGAACGCTAGGCTTTGAGCCAGCCTCCGGGCGCGGATGAAGGGCTGTAGTGAGCGTGACGTTGACTCAATGACCGGTGTTCTCCGGCGTTGACTTGAAAGGAGAAGACGATGTCCCGCGCAGGAATAGCAGCCTGTGTATTGCTCCTCATCCTGCTGTCGTTTGGCGTCTCCATGACAAATGAAGAGATAGGGTGGGAGGACACCGGCGCCTCATCCAAGGAAAAGAATTTTGGCGTGGGTGGCTGGTTTTTCGGCAAACACTGTCCAGGCATAGAGTTGTTCTGGAAAATCAGACCCAGCGCGGACTCTTCGAATGCATTCTTCCGAATGAAAGACGGCAAGATCATCAAGTTGGACCAAGGAATGGCCATGTTCAGCCCGGATTGTAGGTATTTCTGGTTCACACCCTATGATGGGGGAACGATTAAGGTATACGCAACGGCAACCGGGAAGTTGATGTCGTCCTTTTCAGGCTACTATCCGGCATGGTCTCCGGATTCTAGGAAAATCTATATGTCAAGGAGGGGGCAAACATACCAACTGTGGTCATGGTCACTCACGGACGGAGAGAAAGGTCCTCTTCTCGAGGTTAAGGACTATTGCGTCTGCTATCCGTTTGGAGACACCGTCGATTGGTCTCCGGTCGACTTTGACTCAACCGGCAATATCGAGTGGACGTATCCGACTTGCGAGGAAGCCGGTAGATCAGGTTTCCCGCGTGGGAAGATCCTCACGATAGATTCTTCATCGTGGAAGACACAAAGAGTGCAAACTATACAACTGGATTGTGAGCGGTAGGGGTTAGATCGCTGATGCGCAGCGCCAGGGTGTGCTCGCACTAAATACAAAATGGCAAAGGCAAGGATAAGGTAAGCAGGGAAAGAGGGAAGGCGGCAAGAGGTCACGTCTCCTTTGTACGGAGCGGACATCGCCGCCACAAAAAAAGAAGCCCCGGATCGTCAGACGTCCGGGGCATTCCGTGAGCACGCCTCATTGAGCTGCAGGAGGCTCAATACGGGTTCATCCGGTCGCTGTAGACGTGCCTGCCTCCACCTGCTCCGCGACCCACTGGTAGGTGATTTCCATGCCCGCGCGGAGCGGTTGGGTCGGTCTCCAACCTAGCTTTTGCTCTATGAGTCTGTTGTGGGAATTCCTTCCCCGAACCCCCAGCGGGCCGGGGATGTGCTTCACGCGCAGTTTCTTGCCGGCTATGTCCATGACCATTTCCGCGAGACCGTTTATCGATATCATTTCCTCGGAACCGATGTTTACCGGGCCGAGAAAGTCAGAGCGCATCAGACGTACGGTTCCTTCGAGGCATTCATCGATGTACAGGAAGGATCTGGTCTGCTTGCCGTCTCCCCAGACCTCGATCTCTCCGCCATCGGGGGCCAGCGCGACCTTCCTGCACATGGCCGCGGGAGCCTTTTCCCGGCCGCCGTCCCATGTTCCTTCGGGCCCGAATATGTTGTGATACCGTGCAATTCGGACCTCCATGCCCGAGTTCCGGTGGAACGCGAGATAGAGCCGCTCGCTGAACAGCTTCTCCCACCCGTAGTCACTGTCGGGATTGGCCGGATACGCACTGCTTTCCTCGCAATTGGGATTTTCAGGATCCTGCTGGTTGTATTCGGGATAAATGCACGCGGAGGATGAATAGAAAATGCGTTTCGTGTTCCTCTTGAGGCAGGCTTCGAGAACATTGAGATTGATGAGCGCGGAATTGTGCATGATGTCCGCGTCATTCTCTCCGGTGAAGACGAAGCCCGCTCCGCCCATGTCCGCGGCGAGTTGATAGACCTCGTCGAATGGCAGGTCCGCGACCTGCCGACAGAGGTGTGGATCCCGAAGGTCGCCGATCACGAAGTCATGTGCATGAGTCTCGCCGAACTCGGGATATTTCAGATCTACCCCGCGGACCTGGAATCCTTCCCGGACGAGCCGCTTGACGAGATGGCTGCCGATGAATCCTCCGGCGCCGCAAACGAGCGCGTGCTTCATTATTTCCTCCAGCTTGATGTGAGCGGTCTGCGTGGGAAGAGTTGAAGAGTTCACCGAGGAGGGCGTTTTTGCAAAAACCTCCTCCGCGGAGGGCGATGCATCCAGTTTGTGATTCCGAGGACCACATCAATTGCTCGGATTCTTGAAAACGATTGCCTGACCCCACGCCGAGTGGCCCAGGACCCCTCCACAAAACCTCCATGGTTTCGGGCCGCTAGACGCCGTGACTTCGTCGAAGCCCGGAGGCGGCCGGTCAAGCGGTTCGAATCTGGAGAAGGGCTCGAACTCCTTTAGGTCTTCGCGGTTCATCAATAGTGGGCGGCATTGAGGTTCAGCTCAAAAGTCCACCAGCCCCCTTCCTCAAGGGAGGGGGCATCCGGAAAACCTATCGCCTGGGTAGGCGAGGGTACATCTCCTTTTCCCTCTCCCCTGGCGGGAGAAGGTAACGTGAGGGGGAGATTTCCCACGCCCGGCCTCAGTCCATTCTTCCGTGGGTAGCGCACGAGAGATCGGGCTGTTCCTCGTATCTGCGGAGTATTCCCGCAAGCTTGCCGAGGCTTTCTCTTCGGGGTTGGCCTTCCGCGATTCGCCGGACCCTCGCGAGTATCGGCCTCGCGAGGAAGGAACGCAAAAACCTGTTGAGCTCGATGCGTTGCCCGATCGGCCGATTGATGAACCCCATACCTTGTTTGAAATGATCCAACCCCGCAAGCCCCTTTTGTAGCGGTTCCAATCCGTACGAGACCTCTTTGACCAGGGGTCGAGCCAATGCCGTCGAGGTGAATCTATAAACGAGGGCGTTGTTTGGGTATTCCCTCAGGTGTTTTTTGAGGGAGAATTCCTCGAGGATGTACACGCAGTCTTCGATGGTCGTCGCGATGAGGAAGGCCGCGAGCTCTTTCCCTACAAACGCGGCCCAGGCTTCCATGGATTGGCACGTGTCGGCCGCGGCATAGTAGGCACGCCAATAGGCGTCGTGGTCTGATGGGACGGGTCTGCCCTGCCGCAGCATCGTGGCGCGGCTGACTTCCCGGGCTCCGCTCCGTTCCAGTTCCCGGAAGGTGAGTCTCCGGACCGAACACCGCTCCAGGCCACGGCGGACCTGATTTCTCGGTTTGGTCTTGAGCGACCCCATATTGTAGTCTTCCCTATCACATACCGTTGTGTAGCTCGCGCGGCCCTTCTCCACCGGACAACTGAACCTCGCGATGAGACCCCGTGTGCCGAGCACCGCTTCAACTTCGGCCGGGTCCGCGTCGAGCGGCCTGTGGTACGGAAACCCCATGTACAAGCCGGGTCGAACGTTGAACCACCAGCCGGACCGGGAACGCACCACCCGATGGCCGATGGAGCCAAGGAAATCCGCGTAGGCTTCTGCGGTCATTGAAGCGTTTTTCCGTACACGAGAAATTCTTTGGGAACCATATTCGCCCACCCGCGGGTCAGGGCATAGGTCCCCGCGGTGAAACGATACGAGCACCAGTTGAACCAGCGGAATGGCAGTGAGCCGTACAGTGGCGACTGCTCGGGATAGCTTGCACTTAAGCGGAATCCGTGTGCGCTCACCAGACGCGTCAACGTTTCACGGGAGTAGTAATACAGATGAAGATCGGGGTCCAGCAGGGAACGTGCGCCATACAAGATTCGCGCGAAGATGCCGGTGTTTTTGAGGAGCCTGAACCTCAGGCCCGGGATCTCCATGGCCAGGAATCCGCCAGGCTTGAGGATCCGCCGAATCTCCGCGAGTTCCGCATTGGGATCGGGAATGTACGAGAAGGCATCGAGACAGGTGACAATGTCAAAGCTCGCGTTGGGGTACCCCCGATCGGACAGGAAGCCTTCGCGTACGCTGAGACCGAACTTCTCTCTCGCGTACCGCGCGGCGAATCGGGAAGGCTCGACACCTTCCACGTCCCACTCCTCGTGCCCGCGGAAACAGGCGAGGAAGGCGCCGGACGCGGCTCCGACATCGACTAGTCGTCCTCCGTGGGGGAGCAATTTCCTGAGCCTGTGGCACTCCCGCCGAAGGCTTGCCTCACGAAATGCCGTGAAGTTCTCGTCCGCGCGTTCTTCGTCCGGGATGTAATCTTCTCTGAAATGCTGGGCAAGCTCATCCCTGCCCAGCCTCGGGTTCACGTACAGCAGCCCGCATTGGTCACAGCGAACAATGCGAAATCCGCTGTCGATGAGAAAAAGGGATGAGGCCTCGGGACCGCAGATGGGGCAGTCGACCTCCTGAGTCCCGCGAAATCTGTTCAACGTGTCGGAGTTATCCTTCATCTTGGGCCATGCTATGGAAATTCTTGTTTCGTGCCAGCGTGAACGGAGGGGTACCGGATGGAGTCTTTGGAACATGCGATCCGGCCGAGGACCCGATCCTCGAATCGTTTCATCGCGGCAGGCATGTTGAAATGCCTTCCGAAATATCGGCGACCATTCAAGCCCTTGTGCAGCCACGATTCCCTGTCTTCTGCCATTTGGATCAGCGCGTCGGCAATGGCGAGATGATCGCCGCTCCCGACCACGATGCCGCAGTCCGCTTCCAGCACCTGCGATGCGATGGGCGATAGCGAATCAACGGAGCAGAGTATGGGTCTGCCCATGGCCAGATACGTGATCAATTTGCTCGGAACCGATGAGGTTGCGTGGTCGGCAGCCATGGTGAGCAGAAACGCATCCGCAGTCGATAGAACCTCGGCGAGTCGCGCTTCGGGCTGGAAGGGGAGGAACCGGATGTTTTCCAGCTTCCGCTCAACGGCATCCCGGATCATTTTCGGTTTCAAGAGGCCCTCGCCGATGCAGAGGACAAGTATGTCGTCCGCGAGCCGTGACCGAAGCTCATCCGCCACGGCCACCAGCACTTCCGCACCGCTTGCCAGGCCCATGGTCCCTGCAAACATCGCCACGTACGTTGCCTCGGGGATGTTCTGTTCCTGCCGCCAGGCATTGTTTCCCGAGACCGGCTTGAGCCGGGAACCGTCGATCCAATCGTGCACCACTTCGATCTTGTCCTGCTGAATACCGCGGGTCTCCACGAGGATTTGGCGAAAAGTCTCCGAGAGGACCAGATTCAGATCCGCGTGCCGGCACGTCAGGCGGTCCAGCCAGAGCTCAGCCCGGCTGAGCATTCCATACCGTTTGATCAGTCCGGCATCCTCCGCACTCTCCGGGTACAGGTCCTTTATATAGTTGACGCACGGAATGCCTTTGAGTTTGGCACACATCAGAATGATCGGGGAGCTGATTACGGGAAATGACTCGATGATCGCGAGGTCCGGCCTGCGCGAAAACGCCAGCCGTAGGCTCGCCATAAGTGCGAAGGAGAGGTGCGAAAGGACGCGCCATAGAGATCTGCGTTCCGTGCCTATGACAAAGGAAAAGCATCGAACAACCCGAACGCGGTTCTCGTGCGAGGTCTTCCAGAAGCTTCTTCGGTAGCCAGGAAAGACCCTGCCTTCGTGCAGACTGGGGAATGCAGTGAGCACCTCCACATCGTCTCCCCTGGAAACCAAATAGCTCGCCAACTGCGACAGCATCACCCCAGAAGGCAGTATCTCCGGCGGATAGACCGGGCAGACCAGAACCACTTTCATTGTCTCAGCAGCCTTACACCCATGCTTTAGAATGGGAGATTTTCACTCGAGTCTCGTGCTGATGAACGATGCAAGGTATTGACCGACACGGGACAGGCACAGCGACACGAAAACGATTACCGCAGGAACGAAGACCTTTTTCATAGGGCGGCCTGCCCCTCCACCACGTCATGCGGACCGGACATGAACAGGTCCTCAGGGCGAGACGCGGTTACCCGGCCGAGGGGTCTCCCGCTCTCGATGATGGAGCGGTACTCCTCGAGCATTCGGCCCGCGCAGACTCTGTGCCCGAACTCAACCTGAGCAGCCTTTCGCGCGCCAATCATCGCGTCCTGGAACATTTTTCGATTCGTGACCATGGTTTGCGCGGCCTGTGCGATGCACGCAACGTCCTGCGGAACGACCATTCCTGCGCGGTTTTCGGACACCCAGTCCGCAAGCCCAACGTTGTCCGAAATGAGCACGGGCAGGCCGCAGACAAGAGCCTCGGCAACGCTGATCCCGAAATTCTCCGAATAGGAATTCAGGATAAGCGTGTCCGCGTCCGCCAAGTATAGCGGTTTCCTGTCTTCGTCCACCTGACCGACAAAATGGCATCGATGCGCGAAATTCAGACGTTTTGCGAGATCCTTCCATTCCTCCGCCGACCCCACTTCGGGCCCGCCCACCACAATCAAGCTGAGGTCCAAACCCTTGCATGCCAAGGTGGAGAGCGCCCGGATCGAGAGATCAAGACCCTTGTGGCGGTGAAGGCGTCCGACGTACAGGAAGACATGGCTGCCTTCGGAAATTCCCAGGCGCTTTCTTAGCATCCCCGGACGAGGGAGCCTCTCGAACCCTTCCACATCAATCCCATTGGGAACGACGAATGCGGAAGCATTGGGGAAGAATTCCCGTAGAGCCCGAAGCTCCATGTCAGTCGTGCAGTGGACGGCCGCGGCTCTTCCCACGACATGCCTCTCGATCAGACGCGCATAGACAGCTTTTTTCAGGTGCTTGACCATGTGACGGCGCATCGCGTTCGGCATGAAGGAACCTCTGGGCGAGACGACAAAAGGAACCCGAGCCCTGCGCGGGAAATAGGACGCAGCTATGTTGAAGAAGGTGAATACACCTGTTCTATGGATGATGTCGAATTCGTCAAGTCGCTGCCGTATGAGCGAGCGAAGTCTCGGTGTGAAGTAGTATCGTTCGGGTCTCTGGTGGTGCAGGTAGGTCACGTGAACTCCGTCCAGGCAATGGGATCTCCCGACCTCGACGTCCAGCCGGTCGCGTCCACCGGCTGCGTTGGTGGTGAGTACTTCCACCTGGACACCCAGGTCGGCCAGGCCTTCGCAGAGCAGGCTGACCGATCGAACCGGCCCGCCGAGCTTCCATGCCGGCTTGTAATAGGGAATCAGGTGGAGTACTCGCATGTGTCCGTCTACCCCGATTCGTCAGGATACTATGCTGTCCGGCATCGTCGGGCCTCGGAGTGAATCGAATCCGTATCAGGCCGGACAATTGCCACGGGTCACTTCTGTCCCTCGTGCTTCCTTTGTCGGATGGTAGAGGTAGGCTATTGTCAGACCTTCCGAAAGGTTTGGTTCAGAGGATCCATGTTGAGCAGCGCGAGGAGGCATCCGAATCCGCTCTCCGGCCGAATCGTGCGCAAGGCGTAATCGGCAGGAGAGGCCTTTGCTTCACGGGAGTCTCGGGGCTACGGACGCAAGATCCTCAGCGGATTTTCCTCGTCTGCGACGCCCGTGAACTCCTTAGCAGGAAGTGCGAGATGATGAGTCACCGTTCATCACTTCGTCCACTGCCTCAAGTACGTCGCGGATACCGATTTCGGCCAGGCATGGGTGAGTCTTTTGTGGACACACGATGCTCATGCACCCTTCGCACGGAGCCGCCTTCCTGAGAACTACATGACCGTTTCCGTACGGCACCCATCGTCCGGGTGCGTCTCGAGCGGAAAAGATGCCCATGCACCTCAGCCCCACGGACGCTGCCAGATGCATCGTACCCGTATCGTTGCCCACGTAACAGGCGCATCGTCGTAAGGCTTCGGCTGCCTCCGAGACCGAGATGCCACAGAGGTTCGTACCGGTACCGCGCCACCGCCCCAGGAGTTCATCACCCATCGGTCGATCCTCCGGACCTCCGAATATGATCGGCCAGACGCCCCGTTCGTGGATAAGGTAATTACCGACCGCGGCGAATCGATCCCTCGGCCATCGTTTGGCCGGCATCTTGCTGCCCGGACCAAACGCGACACAGGTTCGACGCGGCGGGACTGGTTTGAAATAGGTGTTCACCGCCAGCCGGTCTTGCTCCGCTCGCGGGAGCAGCTCGTCGGGACAACCTGGTTCGCACAGATCGAAATGCCTCCGCACAATATTGAAGAGGCGCTGATGTTCGGGGATGCAAGGCGAGAGACGAGCGTTGTCATCGCGCACCAGGTAGGTCTCGGAGGCGTCCGTCAGGCCTATCAACTCAAGACCGCAGAGCTTCTCAAAGAAGAATCGATGTCTCCTTATCATCCCTTCAGGAGAGCCGTTGTTCACCAGGTAGAGGAGAGGTCCCTTCCCGATCCTGCGAATGGAGGCGGCTATTGAGCCGAGACCGAGGGTGCCGACGATCCGGGAACGATTCAAGGGAACGTAAGTGAGTATCCTTGAGAACAGACCCGTCCGTGCAAAGACCGCAGTCGAGGGAACCATTGCTTCACCGGGAACGCGGTCGGTGATCAGAATCAAGCGCGAACCTTCCGTAGCTTCCCTCAGGGCATGAATCGCAGGCAAGGCAACCAGGGAATCGCCCAGTTGACCGGGCCGAAATACGTAGACAGGTTTCTGTGAATCTCTCATTCCGATCCCGCGACTTCCCGTCCTGGCAATCGGCTTAACGAAAGCGGTGATGCCGGAATCGGTGTTCGCGACCTGGGTACACCAGCATCATGAGGCCTGAACTCCGAACAGTGGAACGTCATTCATGCGACACTTTACTTCCGACTGCCGTCGAGAAATTCCTCATAGATTGGCATGATCTTTTCCAGGTCGCGTCGGATCCTTCCGGCAAAGGAGTAGTCGGACTTGAGACATCGCTCGTAACCGGCTTTGGCGATCCGCGCTCGTTCTTCGTCGTGGGTGAGATAGTAGCGGGTCTTTTTGAGCATCTCCCGAGGCGAATCGAAGAACTCGGCCTCTTTGCCTTCTTCAAAGAACTGGAGGTGCTCGTCGGTTCGCTCTCCCAGCATGAACGTCCCGACGGCGGGAATCTCGAAGGAGCGCATTGTGGAAGTGTTGCGATTGTCCCGATTGAGAAAGCAGAGCCCTATCTTCGCGGAAGCGTAGATCCAGGGATATTCGTCGGTTACCCCGCCGCTCACGCATCGGTCGCCGTACCGCCGGCGGAAAGGCGATCGAGCGAACCGTGCACCCCAGGATCGGAAATCTATCCCGTTTTCCAAAAGCAGGACCAGGTAATCGTCAATGTGGGGCCTCCAAAAACCGACGAATGTGACATCGTTCCTGTACCGGTCCCTGCCGGCCGGAACCTCGCCCTCCGGCCAGATGAATTCGGGATCGAATCCCAGGTGGGTCTGGACTGCATGCGGGGCGCCCATCTCCAGCAGTTCACGCACATTGTATACATTGCTCGTAAGATGTACATGATAATCGAGGATCGCTCGTTTCATATTGCGGAAGTACGTCCGATAGCGCGGGTTGAAAAAGTCATCCGTCATGTGGTGTATGGTGAACAGGCCCATGGATTTCAATGCCCTGATCACGGGGGGAAAAACCATGGTGCCCTTGTCCACCCAGGCCCAATGATAATGATTCTCTTTCGCACGACGTAGGATCTCACGGTTGAAACTCGATACCGCGGGTCCGCAGAGCGTGCGAGCATAGATGGTAGCCGCCAGAGCGTGCGCGGTCTTGACGTGATCGAAGAAGTTCACGATTTCCACCTGGTGCCCCAGGTTCTCCAGGCCTATGCGACGGGATTTGCAACTTCCACTGTCTCGATGAGCGATGTACAGGATCCTCAAAGGGCAGCGATCAGCCACAACCATCCCCCTGTCCTAACACCCTTGACCGGGCCGCATTGTAGTTGAGTACCAAAGATGGGCGATGAGAAACCACTCGGCGACTACCGGAACGAAGCGTGTGCAACCCACTGCTCCTTGCCAAACGAGCCGCGGAGTATCCGGTCCGTTCCCAGTTCAACGCTTCACCGCAGTGGCAATGAAGTTTCTCGTGTAGACGGGGAACTCATTGCCGCCAATTTCGACGTAGTCGAAGATCAGCGGCCACAGTCTCATGACCCGCCACATTACGAAACGCAAGCTGGATAAGACACCGTGAGGAACCGGCCCACATTCCCTGGCCTCATAGTTGTCAAAGCCGGCAAGACGAAAAAGACTCCGCAGGCCGGTGGGCGTCAAGCCGAGTTCGTGCGTGAAATCGCCGTATCGAAGTGCCGGTCCTCTTGGGGCTGCCAGGTTGGGAGTTTGCACGAGGAGACATCCCCCGCGGCGCAGTGCATCTCTGCACGCGTCGAGGAATTCAAGCAGTTCCTCCTTTTTCAGGTGCTCGATGAGGTCCACGGCGATTATGAGATCAAATTCTTCACTACGGGTTGAGAGAAAGCTCACGCCCTCTCCCTGGATAATATTGTCGAGCCTCTCGCGGGCAGCTTCCACCTGTTCGGGGCTCACATCGATCCCCGTCACATGCCTATAGCCCTCCTGCTTCAACCATTTGAGGATTATCCCTGACCCACAACCCACATCCAGGATTCGGGAATCCTTGTCGGGAGAGATGAAGCCTCTGAAGTAGAACCGATACGAGCGTGCCGCCTGGTGCACGTCATCCGGTCTGGCGGGACGATCATGACCGAGAAAGGTTGATCGGTACGATTGATATATACGTTCCCGGTAAAACACTCGGTGCCCTCACCCGTACAGGAAGTCTGTGAGCTCCACAGCGCCCGCCGGTCCGTGCTCTTCAAACGGCTCTTTGAATCGCTCCGGATTGAGCTTGAAATCAGGGTCGGCGATCCGAGAGCTCGACGGCCCTGCCCTCGTACCTGGGTATGGCAGGTTTGCATTCCAAAAGAGCCCTTATCCTTACCTCACGGGTATGCCTCCGGAGACAGGCTCCCCTGGCTGCAACACGAATCCGCTCGCACCAATCCGGATCGCCCAACAGCTCTCGGATCTTTGCCAGGCAGTCCTCCCTATTCCTGTACGTCACTATCTCTTCGCCGATTCGATAGGCCCGTGGGAGATCCTCGTTGTGTGTCGTCAGATAGAGTGCGCCGCACATGGGCACTTCGAAGTCCCGCCCCTTCAAGCACTGATGATTGCTGTATCCCACGTACCCGAACCCGAGGTTGATGCGGCTCTGCGCGTACACCTCCATCATGCGCCCGGAGGTGAGCGGACCGTTGGGCCACCCTGGTCCGAAGCATTCCACATTGATTCCGTTCTTTCGCAGATAGTCTACGAACAATGGGCGCTTCCCGTACCTGGCGCCGACGAACGACACGTCGTACCTGAAGGGCAGGTGTCTGGGACGGCACAGATCCCGATTCGCAGCCTGCGGCCAGAAGAGTGCCAGCCCCCCCTCAACGCGATACTTAACCAGGGAGATCGGCGCATTCGTCAGGTTGAGATCGTACGCTGAACAGACGTCTGCCGGGCCGGTCCATTGATCTTCTGACTTTCTGCTGCGAAAGTGCAGCCGGTCATCCAGGTGAAAGAAGAAGGTAGGAATCCCGAGGTCATTGATCTGCTGAATTGCCGCCGCGGAAACGTGAGACCCGGAAAGATACGACAATAGCATATCCACAGGTTGTTCTCTTTGCACTGCTTCAAGAAATGACGGCAAATCTCCGTCCACGAATTCCCTTGTGGCCGAGAGGGAGACTTCCTGGGATGCAATCCGGTCATCAACGTAGTACGCAGTACACCTACCTATCCTTGAGATTTCGGGGGGAATGTTTACCTGTTCCAGCACCTGGCATGAGTCGGTACAGAAGACAACATACAACGGGCGCCCCTGGGACTGCGGCGGCCACGCGATTCCCCTCTTCGAAAGCCGCTCCTTAAGCTTGCGGTACGTTTCGGAAGCCGGTTCTTCAGCCAAGGAGAGCCCCATGGCGAGCGCACGCTGTTCGTACTCAAGCTGCTCCTTCTCAATCAACCAGTCGTGGTGACGTGAACGAAACGCGGTCCAGACCCTGTTGACCGGGCCGATATCTTTGAGTCGGTTCCTCAGCCTCTTGCGCAAGACGATGACTCCACAAGTGCGGTCCACTGAGAGAACATCGCGGAAAAGAAGTTCAAGCACAAAGGCACGAAGCCGCCCTTCACCAAGTTAGACGGCCAAGTCTAATCCCGCGTGTCTCAGCATGCGTGGTCCGCCCGGCTGATCGCAGTATGTCTGATCTTCGACCGGTAAGCTGCTGGATCAGGAATCCTGGGACTCGACTTTCACCGGCAGAACCCAGGCTGCAATTGGCATCAGGCGAATTGTCCGGTGAATGGTTACCGATGACCGCACGATGTGCACCAGCTCACCATCAACAGGAGACCCCAAGTCGCCAACAAATATCCGTTACCGATGGCCGGGACGCTGGTTCAACTCATGCTGGTGAGAGGGAATTCTCTATGACCGTACGAGAACAGATCTAAGAGGGCAGAGGCAGTTGCCCGCGCGGACTGTGAGCGTAATCCCTCAGGAGGAATTTCAGCCACGGGAACAGGATAGGCGTGGCCTCGGCGGTAACCGCGTTCGGAGCAAGCACATCCCCCAGAGGAATCTGGTCGGCATTGTGGGACCACAAGGACAGGGTCAGATGTATCGCAAGAAATGTGGAGTGAAGCACACGGTGTCGTCAGTTTGCAGTCTCTGCTCGTTCCATGAAGTAGATCGTCCTTTCGGATCCCGTGATCTTTGCGTGTTCCCGCAGGGCAAAATATCGACCGAAGACTTCCCTGAAGGACTCTTCGTCGTAATTCGGAAAGATGTCCTCCCTGCTTTGAAGAAGTCTCTGAACCTGGGAATCGCTCTTGGGTACAAATTCGATGATAAGTGATCTGGAGATCCGAGTCAGGAATGCTGCGATCATCTGCAGCGGCGTATTATTGGAGATAGCCAGATGATGTACCAACGCGAGCGCCAGTACCGTGTCGGCCGGGCCCCGGTCGAGGAGAGACTTCCTCTCGTTGTTCGCCCAACCCATGTTTGCACTGGGATTGGTCAGGTCCAGCAGGAGAGGTAAAAGGTGCGTATCGCCCCGTTCAACGCTCTCCAGGTAGTTCGTTTCAACGGCCGCGGGATCCGCGTCAAACGAAACGGTATGCACGCCTCTGTTACTGGCTATTCGACTGAAAAGCCCCGTGTTCGCCCCCAAATCCCACACCGTTTGCGCCGCGGCCAGCTTGAGGAAACGAGCGACAATCTCTTTCTTGTGGTCCATCGCTTCCGGAGAGTAATTGGTCTCTTCATAATAATTTCCCCACTCTGCAGACATCGGGCGCCAACTCAGGTTTTCGACGCCGGACTGCAAATTGTCGATGATGCCCATTAAGCCTCGACGACCTATCTTGCGTGTGGGACGCGCGGTCGGCCGATGGGCATAGCGCTTCTGGGTTCCGGCATGCAGATGAATGTTCAGGAGCAAAGACAGCGAGAACCAGCTCCGGTAGGGCAGAAGCGAGCTGGCGAGATCCAAAGGAATCCCGTCAACGTAGGATCTGAGCAACTGCCCCAACCGAACGTCCCTTAGGCTCATAATGGCCAACGGCGCGAGGAAGTGTTGACAAAATTGTCTGAAGGCATTCCATGGAACCCCTTCCTCGTAGTGTTCGAATGACAGCGTGTCGATGAATACGGGCCTGCCGTTTCTGAACTGGATGTTATAGGCCGAGCAGTCCTTGAGGGACATGCGGTGGCGGATCGCGATCTTCTGAATCTCGAGGGTGTGGAGTGCCGCCGATTTGAGCTGGCTGAAACTCCATTCGTAGGGATAGGACACGAAGGGTATGAGTTCAGGTTTGATGACGACGTAAGCACTGTCCGACCGCCGGCGCCGCGGATCGACCTCTACGTGTGGTATCAAAAGATCTTCTTTGACCAGGGCATCGTAGAGCCCTGACTGAAACAGGTAGTCATAGTTGTCTCTATATCCCAGGTTAACCTGTCGCAAAAGCTCACCGCCATCCGTGAACACGAATCCACTCGGGTCACGAAATGAGCCTATACCTCGCTGAGGCATCACGAAGTCTCCTCGTCAGTTTCTCGACACGACCGAATCCCCAAGGATTTCTCTGCTCGACGCCGGCAGTGGTTGAGGACGAACAGGAAACCAAGACAATGGTAGGCCCCGGGCCCCTGCCAAGTGCGGAGATGGCCGTTGCAGAGCTACATGCAGGGCCGGTCCAGGTGTTGAGACCGTGATCTTGCGGGGCCGTCCCCCGGAAACGAACTCCTACGCGGCACGATTCCCGTGATACTCCAATTTTTGCGACAGCCTCCATGCTACGCCCGCATGTAACGTTTATGTTCGTGTACAAGGAATGCACTGCAGTTTATTATAACTGTCTTGCAGACCTCTATCCCGCCCTTTTTCGCGCAATGCACAGCCGGCGGACGTTCAGTGACTTATATCGGGCGTTCTGCCCGCGACCTGCAAAAGCAGCAGTTCTCGCAGGCGCCGGTCAAGCAGTACGCTGAGGGCTATCGCGACGCTCGTGTAAATACATCCCGCGGCCACGAACGTCGTTACTGTAGCTGGACTGAATACATAATTCAACCCTGCGCCCACGAGCAGAGGCGCGGCCATCGGTGCGGCAAGTGAAGAGAGGGAAGCCCGTATTTCGGCAGGGCTTATCCTCAGCCGCTGAACCAGGCAAGGTCCTCGCACGAGAAGAGTGCCGGCCGTCTTTGCGGCTACGAGTGCGGCAGCCACGCCGGGCAGGCCCCAACGACATGCAAGTGTCAACACCAGGGGAATATATACGACCGCCTCCAGAAGAGCAGCCCTGCTTATGCCCGGGAATTGTCCCATGGCCACCAGTGTATTATTGAGCACTACAGACAAAACGCCGGCGCCCGCAACCATGAGAAGGAGTGCGTTGAGCGCTTCCCCGCCGTAGTATTGAGGACCCACCCAAAGATGGACGAACTCCTGATTCAGGAATAGCGCGCCACCCAGGACCACGGAGGCAAAAACGAGGCTGAAATGAACGAGAAGACCGATTATCGATTTGAGTTTGTCTGGATCGGCCTGCCCCCCAAGGTGAGCCAAAGAGGGCATCATCGCGTGCGACACGTACCCCACCAGAAGGCTCAACATTCGGTAAGCCGTCCCGGTGAACACGTACACATTGCAGAGAAGGGGATTCAGCAATGAGCCGATAACCACTTTGTCCGACTGTTCAGTGACCGCGCCTGTCATGGAACCGGAGAATACATGGGCCGCAGAGCGGAAAAGGTCCCTGAATACGGAGCCGCTGAATGTCGGTCTCCCAAACTTCCCATACCGTGCTGTGACCAGGAGCATGTATGAGTAGTCACCGACCCCAGTAACGAGAGCGTGAACCAGCGATCCCAGAGGGATAGACACAAGCCCGTACCCGCGATAGATGGCGAGCACTGTCGTAAGAATACCCAACCCCAGACCGCCAGTGAAGCATATGTTGATCACTACCTGCCTCTGGAGCCCCTGCATGGTCGAGGAAGCCATGAAGGAAAACATCATGACCGATGAAGAGAGCGCGGCCACAATGAATGCCGCGGTGAACTCCGCGGTATTCTCCGCTTGGACGCCGAAGAGGGGCGGTATCAACGGAGAAATGGAAAGCCCGAGGAGGAACGGCAGGGTTGACAGGGTTGCATTGATACAGAATCCCGTACCCATGAGCGATGCCAGTCTCCCCGAGTCGGACGCAACCGCGGCCTGGGCCGTTCTCTGGATGAGCACCCTGTTGACCCCAAATTCCAACATGGCCAAATAGCCAATGATCCCTCCCGACGCGAGCCATGCCCCATAGAGGTGTGGTTCCACGTACGTGAGATAAAGCGGTACCAGCATCACGCCTTTGATCAAAAAGAGGGCATAGTTGATGTACAGGAAGACGAGATACCACTGGGTCGCCGCCCTTCTGCTGGTTGCGAACAGTCCGGCTTCAACCCTTCCGGTTTGGTTTGTTATCAAGGAACGTTGCAGTTCACTTTCTCCAATGAATGACGCGGAACGCGCGGCGCGAAAACCGCTTGCCCCTCTCCCCGCGCACAGGGCCTCAGCCTGAATGACTCCATCCCCGATCGGACCAGGACTATGACCAATGACCTCGATGCATGGAACCGGTCAGCCTGCCGGTTGAAGACCGTGACCCGGAATATATCGGTATGTCTTCGAGAAGAATGAATCGATAAGGACCGACAGGATCGCGGCAACAAACGCGGCCACCAGCATTTCACGGCCCAATACGGCGATCGCGCCGATCACATCCGTGGCTCCCAACGAAAACGCCCGAGGTATGAACAAACCGTAGAAAATGATAAGCCGCGTGGACCATATCCTGAGCAGCCAGCGGTCAGTCAAAGCGAGCGAGCAGCCGAGCAGAAACAGGCCCAGCACGATGCCGGGCCAGCCCCATCGGCTGAAGAGGTCACCGGGCAACGTCGAAGGAGAACTCGCCCCGCCCCACCCCGTAACCTCGTATCTGGTTGAAACGATCGCGCTCTGCCCGATGTTCCGCCGTTCCGGGAAGAGGATTTTCGGGACCCACATAGAAAGAATGTCCGACAAACGCTCCGTCCTCCGAAATGGGACGATTTGGGGTGTCCAAGCAATGATCCTGCCACATGTCACGTAATCGTTCAGCCGTTCCGCGAGGTGCTCGAGCGGAGTGAGTTGGCGGCCAGCCAAGCGGATCTGTCCCTCCAGAGGTTGGTAGCTCATGATTTGTTCCCATTGGCCCTCAAAGCTCGCTGCCCGTTCATCGGGCTGCGACCTATACGCTCCGATGGCTGCCGTTAGAAAGACCACCAGTGCCGCAGACCAGAAAATCACAACGAGGGCTCGCTTCCTGTTCGGTTCCAGAGCGGCATAGAACAGAGCCAGGTACGGAATGTGTAACAGAGCCTGGCTTCTGTTCCCGGTAGGGGCGAAAAGTAGTACGGGTACGCTTGCAAAGATGATGAGGAAATACAGATCTATCCTTCTTCCGGTATGCACATACCGGAAAAGCTGGAGACAGATTCCCGCGGAGGCCAGGTTCTCCATATTCGAAACCTGGTTCAGGAAACCTCCGTACATGGAGATGGATGCAGTGAGCTTGGGCACTGAAATGAATCGCCAGTCGTACACCCCCGTGACTACAAAGAACGCGAAAACGGGAACGTATAACATGACAAGCATGCCCGCGCCGACAGGGGCCACGAGGTGGATCGTATCCCCGTACACGGGGCTCCGCTGCCTCGAAAAAAAGATGCGGGTAAACCATACGCCTGCTGCCATTGCGAGGGCTGCGACGATGCACGCGATCTGCGCAAGATCCGTGGTGATCCATAGATCGGGGCGTATCCGGGGCCTAGCCAACATGAGGTTAAACACAGGCCCGATAGAGAAATGAAACAACAGATAAACGCACACCACGGTTACCAACGAAACGAGACTGTAAGACGAGACAGCGATGCAGAGCATCAATGAGACGGCCACTGCAGAACTCAACCAGACCAGGGTGGGTTCCGGATAATCCATCACTGAATAATAACAAGCGTACGAGAACAGAGTCACCGGAACGAGCCACCCAAGCCTCGCATCCAAGCCCGGCGATTGCCTGAATGTCACAGGTGGCCGATCATGGGTCGAAGAAGATGCGAACATCTCTGTTCCTCAAAGGCCAGTCCACTTCCCCGACAGTGGCTGGTGTATCGGGGAATAATGAAGAGCAGCGTGGGTGCGCGCAGCAACCCGCCCCACCCTGAACCGCACGCAGAGGAAAGGTGCACGCATGCCCCCCAGGAATCCTAGGGTACGTGTTTCGAGAACTCCGAAGAAAGCCGACTAGAGTCACCTCTAAGGGGTTCCGCACAGGCTTGCGGGGGTGCAACATGCAGTACCGTCCTGATCCGGACATGTTGCGGCCGGCTAACAGAGAGCCTGTTCTATCGCATTCGACGGTTGCACGCTTGAAGTCAAATTTTCAGGAGACGGCTCGTTCTGGCAATGACCATTTCCACCTGGTCATCTGTCAAACCTGGAAAGAGCGGCAGGGTGACTTCCCTGCGTGTGACGCTCTCGGTAATCGGAAGGGAATACTCTCCACTTTCCTTGTACGCGGAAAAGAGGTGCACGGGCGGGAAATGTATGCTTGTCCCGATTCCGGCTTCTCTCATCTGCTCCATGAACGAAGCTCGCTCACCGGCCGAGTCCAAGAGCATCGGAAATATGTGACAGGTCGAGCAAGGGAGCGTGTCGTGGTCAAACGGAAAGGAAACTCGCGGCACCTCGACAAGACGCGACCGCATCCTTCGAGTGATCTCACGACGTATTGCGTTGTTTTCGTCGAGTTTGGCGAGCTGCACTCGCCCCAGTGCCGCGCGGAGCTCATCCATGCGACAATTGAAGCCTTGGGCGAGCACGTCGTACGCGAATTCATGTCCGAAGCGCCGGTCCCAGGTCAGCCGCGTCATCCCGTGAGACCGCAGCAGCCGGACGCTCTGAGCAACTTCATCATGCTCGGTCACCACCATGCCACCTTCGCCGGTGGTCATATTCTTGGTGGACGCGAAGCTGAAGCATCCCGCGTCTCCCCATGTGCCCAGTTTCTTCCCCTTGAAGGTGCCACCCGGCGCGTGAGCCGCATCTTCGATCACTTTCAACCCCCGCTCGCGCGCGATCTCGGTGATGCTGTCCATTCTACAGGGAAACCCCGCGTAGTGAACCGCGATCAAGGCCTTCGTCTTGGGAGTCAAGTTCTTTTCGATCTCGGATGGTGAGATGTTCCAGTCGGTTTCGTCGGTGATGTCTGCGAAAACGGGAATCGCGCCCACATGTCGCACAACATTGACCGTCGCGACGAACGTGAGCGAAGGAACGATCACTTCATCACCGGGGCCGATCCCGAGGGCCGCCAGAGCCAGGTGAAGGGCCGCGGTGCCCGATGATACCGCGATCGCGTACTTGGAACCCACGTACAGCGAAAACTCAGCCTCGAAACGTTCCGTCTCCGGCCCCATGTTTACCCATCCGGATTCGAGAACGCGCCTGATTGCAGCCTCTTCCTCGGGCCCAAATCTAAGATCCGCAAGTGGGATTGAGATCGTCATGCGTTGCCCATCCGCTCATCGGATCGCGAAGAGACGGAATTTCTAACGCGGAGACATTAACACACCAAGACGTGAGAGAATTTCAGCCACTGAAGTACAAACGCTACAGAGAATATTGATCGCCGGGGTTCTGAAGCCCTGTTGCGAGTCGGTTTCAGTGACGTTGCAGAGAGTGATCCTCGGATGTCACAGCCGCAAAACATGCAGCGTTCCGGGTCAGGGTCCTTCGCAGACTTTAATCGAGGGGTACCTGAGGCTCATAGCTGTGTAGCTCTCGCTCCTGAGAAATTTCCGGACACCTCCGTAAGGTCGGATCGTGCAGGTTCAGCCTGCGACGCGTCGCTTCTCCGGCAGTGATTCGAGAGGACGCAGGACGGGCGGGACGGTACTCCGCCCCAGGGTGCTCCCCTCAGCAAAGAGGACCGGTGGGTACACGGCCAGGTTGTCGATACCGCAATCCTGTACCAGTTTGCTGGTACGTACCAGTTCCTCGTACTGCCTTGGCTTAAACGCGAGCACCACCTTGTCTATGTCATAGAGGGTTTTGAGAAACGCCAAATCGTGGCCGTGACCGAGGACCCTCAGGCCCATTACCGACCGATTTTTTTTGCGGGGATCATCGTCGATGAATCCAACCACCTGGAAACGGGCTTCGAAAAGAAGCCGTTTGCAGGCCTCGGTCCCCAGTCGACCCGCTCCGTAGATCACGACGCGTTCCACCTCGGATGCGCCGTTACCAAGCCGCTCCCGCCATTCCCATATCCGGCGTTCCGCCATTCTCCGTGCAGAGAGGAGCGATGCCAGAATGAAAGTGTAAAGCACGAATACGGTCCTGGAGTGTCCCGATCCGGGCTGATAAAAGTGAGTGGCAAGTACGAAAAGTCCGCCCGCGAGAAAGCTCAGTTTCATGATGTGTGCCAAGTCCGGAAACGAGAAGAAACGGACGTCTTGACCGTACAGTCCCATGGCGGTAAAGACGATCGCGTTGATCCCTATCACGAGAGGGAAACTCACCGCAACCGCGCGGTCCAGGGGTACGTATTCGTACCGCAAGAGGTTCGCCAGCAGGTATGCCAACATAGACAGGGCCGCGTCCCCGGCCAGCGAGAGGAAGACGTCGCGTCTGCGGAGCAGATCGGCGAGCGTGAACGCTTCACAGACCGTTACGTAGACCCCTTTCACGAGGAGCACGATGTCTGCCCTCAGCGTGTGGTTCCTCGCATAATCCACGTCCCGCCGGAGCTTGTCGGGCAGGATTTTGTCTCTGTAGAATTGGTGGGGGTCCTTTCCGGGCGGGAAGAGGTGTTCCTCGTTTCGATAGTGTACTTGATTGGGACCCGATACTCCCGGCCTCACGGAGAGGACAATCTCCCGCTGATCCGGACAATAGTCCAGGAACTCGAAATCTTCAGGTCGGGGTCCCACAAGACTCATTTGACCGGCGAGCACATTCAGCAACTGAGGCAACTCGTTGAGCTTCGTCTTTCGCAGGAACCGTCCCAAAGGCGTCACCCGTACGTCCCCGGACGAGCACAAATGACAGGACACCCGGTCCGCGTGAGACAGCATCGTTCTGAATTTGAGCATACCGAAGGGCTTGCCGTCTTTCCCGATGCGTCGGCACGAATAGAAGACCGGCCCCCTCGATTCAAGCTTGATCCATATCGCGATTACCGCCATGAGCGGAGCTGCAAAGATGAGGCCGACACCGGTCACAACGATGTCAAACAAACGTTTCGCCATTGGTGGACCATCCTCCGGTGACCGTCTGCAATATCATGCGTAGGCAAGAATGTCGTTCCCGTATGAAATGCCTGGAGACACGGAATTGTCTTCCTCAAGTTGGTCAGGTCGTCCCCTACCCATAGAAAATCTTCAACTCTGGCCATGCCCAACGCATATTGCAAGGAAGGAATGAATGCAGACACTTTCGTCTGTCGCCTTCAGGATCTGGAAGAGATCCGGGAAATTGAGATGCGAGTTGTCGCAAATATCGCGTAAGCTCCGGCGATCAAGGGCATGTATGCCCGTACTCCCCTCTTAGTCCGTGGAAGGCTTCTCCTCGCACTGGAACAGCTCGTGTCTGGATCCGTGGATACCCCCCGTAGTCGATGGCCACACGCCTACGACGCAGGTCGCCCACGCGCGTGGTTTTCAGACCTCGCCCTCTCTGAATCTCTTGGCCTTGGCAACACGGGTTCAGCCTCGGTCGATGACGTCGGAGGTCCGCTTCCTGCTCCCGGATCGGCCTCGGGAGCTGCGCTCACCGTCCGAGGAGTAGTACTTGTCGTATTTGTAATATCGGTAATGATTGTAATATCCATATCGCCCGTAGTTGGAATGGCGCACATTGGCCATGTTGAGCACCACTCCGAGAATGTTACCGCCGGCCAAGGAGATCAGACTCACTGCATGCTTCAACAGATCCGCGGACACGTGGCCTTCTTTGGTTACGAGTATGACGGAGTCACAAATGTCCGACAGAATTTGTACATCGGGAAATCCAATGGTGGGCGGACTGTCGAAGATGACGAAGTCAAATATCCGCTCAAGATGGGAAACGAGGCGAGCCATGCGCTGGGACCTGAGAAAACCGGGAGGATTGGTGGCCGCAGCCCCAGCGGGCAAGTAGCAGAGTCGCGGAACCTCGGAACGACGCATCACGTGCGAGAGTTTCACGTCATCTCGACCGAGCAGAGCGGTCAGGCCAACCGAACTCTTACCCGCCCCGAAAACGTCCCCCACGGTCGGTTTTCGCAGGTCGGTATCGACGACGATCACCTTGCGATCCTGGGCGCTGATGGCAGTGGCCAGCGAGATGGCTACGAAGGTCTTACCCTCGCCGGGTACGGCACTGGAAACCAGGATCGTTCGAGCCGAACTCTTGGACGACGCTAGAAAGACCGACGTCGTTATACTCGCAACAGCATCGGAAACCCGGGACCTCGGCGAGGAATAGGGGAGAAACTCAAAGGTTCCCCGTGCTCCTTGACTCGAGAAGCCCAGCTTCTTTATGTCCGGGACGATCCCGAGATTGGCAAGTCCAAGTTTCTTTTCCACGTCTTCACTCGTGCGGATCTTGTCATCCAGGTGCTCGAGGATAAGAGCACAAGAAACCCCGAGTACGATTCCCAGGAGCCCCGCCACCAGCAAGATCCGATTCTTGCGAGGCCGGATAGGGCGGATCGGTGTCTTGGGGGCATCCACCACGGCCAGGTTGTTTTCCACAATTTGGGCGGTCAACTCCATGTTCTTCGACTTCTCGAGGAGGAGCTTGAAGAGCCGTTCGTTGGTTTCTACTTCCTTCTTCAGCACCGCGTGTTCCACACTAAGTGAATTGGAGTCCATGGCTGCCCTTTTCGCCATCTCAAAGCTCTTTGTGTTGAGCACTTCCTGGTTCTTCGCCGTCTCGAGAGCCGCGGTAACGACTCCCTTTTTGATTTGCTCAACCCTTTCCCTGAGCACCTCAATCTGTTTCGCCAGCAGTTTCATCTTGGGATAGTCCGGCGAATATATCTCCTTCATCTCGGAATACTCCGATTCCATGATCGCCAGCATTTCGCCGAGCCGAGGAAGATCCATGGGCGTCATATTCTGTGGGAGTAGTGCCATGGGGAGGGCTTTCTTGGCGGTCAGGGACGCCTCGAGCTGGACTCTCTGCTCCCGGGATTTGGCAAGATTCTCGGCGGCTTTGTTGAAAAAGGTAAGCAGATGATTGTCGCGCTGATCCAGGGAGACCATACCGTGTTTACTGGTGAATTTGATCAGCGCGGTGAGCGAGTCAACGAGCCTTTTCTCGGTCTTCTTCAGTTCATCTTTGAGCCACACGGAAGCGTCTGAGAGGGCCTTACGTCGTTGTTCCAGATTACGCTCCAGATAGCACTGAATGTACGTTTCAAGTATCTCCTTCGCCAGCACGGGGTCCCAGAAATCCATGCTCACGCGCATCATCCTGCTGTTTCCAACCCGCTGCGCGGAAAGACCGCGCACGACGATCTCCGCCAGAGCCTCTTCCAAACTGTCGAGCTCCTGATCCTTTTCCGACTCGTCGGGGCTCACCCATGCGAGCAGCGAGTTCCACAAGAGACTCGGAAGGGTAATTCGCGGCTTCGGCGCGGTGTAGAATTCGGGGGCATCAGCCAGCTTCATCCGGCGGACCACTTCGACCGCAATGGATGTGCTCTGGAAGAGTATTGCCAGGGTCGCGTATGTTTCCTCGTGGGCCCACCAGCTAGAGGTGACGGCTTCACCAAGGGTCTTGATAGAGTGAGGACCTTCCTGTCGGACCTCCAAGGTCGCGGAGGCCCGGTACACCGGTACCTGCGAGTTCACAGTCACCCAGCCTGCCGCCAATACAGCCAGAAAGGCGGCGACGATCAACCATCTCCTCTTTAAAAGTATGGAGATGTAGTCCCTGAACTGCAGTTGCTCGCCAAACGGACCGAAGCCCCCTCGGTTGCGGGCTCCCTCCTGCGGTCGAACGGTCCCGCCTGCACCAAAATCGTTGCTACCGGTACCCATGAGTCTTCCTGATGCCTCACATCCGAGCAACCCTGCGCCACGGTTATTCCCGGAACTTCAGCGGCCAGGAGCCAGCCCGAAAACGGGCCGCATTGCGAGGACTTTCCACAAAGCCTGCAAAACCTCACCGGGCCACACGGCTTCGGGAATGACAACCCCGTCACCCCGGTTGTCGTGCTCTCATATGCGACCACATTTCGACCTGGTGGGCTCAGTGGGTTGAGAGGCAGTTCATTCGGCTTCGCTCATGTGCTTGACCGGGTTTCTCTCTCGCCAAAAGCCATTATCTCTCCCGTCTGAGAGCCGCGTCAGGACAGCGCCTAAAAGGCACCATCCCCCTCTCGGGACGGCGAGGGAGCCCCCCGACGCCGACCTATGCTGAGGAGGCCAAGAGATGTTGAAAAGGTTCGCCCCTTCGCAGGCTTCGCCCCCTCCAAAAATGATCCAATTATCTGATATCATTGATTATTGTGATGATGACTCTGAGGGTCGCGGGCCGGACCCCCGAACGTTGGCCCAATTCTGAATCCCCGTCGAGAACTGCGGAGGTGAAATCCGAGATTCCTCGCGAAGACACGAGCACACGGAGTGCCCATCACGACACGAGGAGGCTGTGCACGTTGCCTTCTTGCTAGCCAAAATGCGCGGGAGAATCAAAGTATTGATCGCCTAACTTCATCTAATACATGAGTTAAGCGCCGAAACACGCAGGTGTCTCTGCAACGGAACCGTGAGCCGGGATCGGTTTTTGAGTAGCCCTACGGGTGACTGACTAACTCCTAGGATCGCCTACCGTAGGTATAGACAAACATTATGGTGTACGCCACGCCCCTTGTCAAGAGAGTGGCTTCCCGAGCCCCTCCTTTCGGCATTTGGCGGTCTGACACTGTTCGCCCTTCATTCCCAATGCCGTGGCATCGGCTACCAAGTCACCTCTTTCCAAGCGCAGGACGGCTTCTGATTTCGTCGTTCAAGGCGAAGTGTTATAATCGCCCTCGCAACGGTAACACCATGGCGCGGACCATCAAACGAATTCTGGATGTATGTGCTGCTTCTGTCGGACTGGTGATGTTCTCACCCATCTTCGCAGCAGTCGCGGTTTTGATTCTGCTGAACATGGGACTGCCGGTCATTTTTCGCGACCAGCGCGGTGGGCTACACGGCACGCCCTTTACGTTCCTGAAATTCAGGTCAATGACCACTGACTGCGATGCAGCCGGGCGCCCCTTGCCGGACGAACGTCGTCTCACCCGGCTCGGCCGATTCCTCCGCCGAACGAGCCTCGACGAGTTGCCTCAGCTCTGGAGCGTGCTCCGGGGTGATATGAGTCTGGTTGGGCCGCGACCGCTTCCCCTCGAGTATCTCCCCCTCTACTCACCGGATCAGTTTCGCAGGCACGAGGTTCCCCCGGGGATTGTGGGTTGGGCTGTGGTCAACGGCCGAAATGCCAACACTTGGGAGAAGAAATTCAAGCTGGACCTCTTCTACGTAGACAACTGGTCGCTCATGTTTGACCTGCGAATCCTGCTCCTCGGGATTGCCACAGTGATTTCCGGTTCAGGGGTTAGCGAGGAGGGTCAGGCCACCGCGAGCAGATTCACAGGAGCCGCGGGCTCGTCGGTTACCACGGGGATGCCGACCGCGGAAGATCGGCCCACGAGCTCGAGAAGCTTAGGGGAGCGCTGACCCGTGGGCATAGTGCTCTTCGGGAACCTTCGCCGGGGCAGCCTACGTCAAAATTCCCTACCACAAGGTAACTCAAATAAAAGAAACATACATCGAGGTAGGTGAAGAGGCAAAAAGTTACCTAAATGTACGTCTTGGTTCCTCCCTTGCCCACATCAACAGCCTCAGAGTTGCCAACTTTAGTATAAATATATCAGTGTGTTAGCCATCAAGATTGCGACTGAATCCCACCGTGGCACAGTCGTTGCTCCCTTCTCTGTCCCAGCATACATGGATTTTTGCGAGGAGGTACCACGTGACTCGACAAGAAGCCACTGACATGATTGTGAAGGCAAAGAAGGAAAAACAGCTCACCTGGGAGCAGATCGGCGAAGCCGTCGGCGCCGACAAGATCTGGGTTACGTCAGTTTTGCTCGGTCAGAACAGCATGAACGAACAGGAGGCTGCCAAAGCGGTAGCAATTCTCGGACTCGACGACGAGGTCGCCCGGACCTTGCAGGAATGTCCCATGAAAGGATCCCTTGATGAGACGGTCTCCGCGGATCCCTTAATCTACCGGTTCCACGAGATCACCCAGGTGTACGGGACCACCATGAAGGAGATCATTCACGAGATGTTCGGTGACGGCATCATGAGCGCCATCGACTTCGAGATCGGCATCGACAGGAAAGAGGATCCCAAGGGCGATCGCGTAGTGATCACCTATAGCGGCAAGTTTCTTCCGTACCGTAAGTGGTAGGAGTTTCACACCGAGGACCGCGTCCTCGGAAGTAAGCGTAAACAGATTCGAAAAGTTCTCCCTAAGGAGTGTAGCATGAGTCAGGAAGAAAGGAACAAACCCCTTGTACCGTCGGTCAATACCCTCAACGACCCCTTTGATCCGGACGTGTCTCTGTCACACACGGCGCGCATGGAGACCGTGCGTTCGGAGGGCCTGCCGGAAAAGCCGGCGGCCTTTGAAGAGGCTATGGACCGGGCGGTGGAAGGTTCCGTGGTAAGGGCAATCTTCCGCGGCAACGATTTTTCCCGTCGCACGTTCATGAAGGCGCTTGGGTCCGCGGGAGCCATGTCGGTCATATCGAGCATCTTTCCCCTCGAGGCGGCCAAGTCCTGGGCCAAGGAATCGACCGGCCCCCTGGAGAAGAAGTCGCTCAACATCGGGTTCATACCGATCACCTGCGCCACGCCGATCATCATGGCTCAGCCCATGGGGTTCTATGAGAAGCACGGTCTTAAGGGCTCCAAGGTGATCAAGGCCGCGGGATGGGCCATGATCCGAGACTGGTCCCTGTCCAAACAGGTTGATTGTGCGCACATGCTTTCGCCGATGCCGCTTGCGCTGACCGTGGGAGCAGGCGCAAAGGCCACACCGTACTACATGCCCGCGGTGGAAAACGTCAACGGCCAGGCCATAACGCTCCACAAGCGGCACAAGGGAGTGAAAGAGGCCAAGGATATGAAGGGGTTCACCTTTTGCGTGCCCTTTGACTATTCGATGCACAATTTGCTTCTGCGCTACTTCCTGGCCGAAGGGGGCGTGGATCCGGATAAGGAGGTGAAAATCCGTGTCGTACCGCCTCCCGAGATGGTGGCAAATCTCAAGGCTCGCAACGTGGACGGATACCTCGCGCCGGACCCGTTCAACCAACGTGCGGTGTTCGAGGGCGTAGGGTTCATATTCAAATTGACCCGGGACATCTGGCCGGGCCATCCCTGCTGCGCCTTTGCGACCTCACAGGAGTTCGCGACCAAGATGCCGAACACGTTCAAGGCGGTGTTCAAGTCCATCGTCGATGCCACGCTGTTTGCGAGCAAGATGGACAACCGCAAGGATATCGCGAAGGCGATTTCGCCGAGGAACTATCTCAATCAGCCGCAGATCGTCGTGGAGCAAGTCCTCACCGGCCAGTTTCCCGACGGCCTGGGCCATACGAGAAACGAGCCTGACCGAATCGACTTCAACCCATTCCCGTGGCACTCAATGGCGGTCTGGATCCTCACCCAGATGAAGCGCTGGGGATATGTCAAGGGAGACGTGGACTACAAGAAGATCGCGGAGCAGGTCTTCCTCGCCGGAGAATGCAAGGAGATGATGGAGTCCAAGGGCTACAAGGCGCCGTCCACGACCTACAAGAAACATGTGATCATGGGAAAGGAGTTTGATCCGTCAAAGCCCGAGGAATACCTCAAAAGCTTTGCCATCAAGAGAACCTGATTCATCGAGAAGCTCCGGTTTGCCTGAACAATTACTGCGACAGTCTGTCCACCGATGACTGACGTGAGCGTCCGTATATCCGCACCGCTCAGGATACTTGCCCCATCCGCATGCGATCGCGGCCCGAATCACTGCACTCGGACGTTCGGCGAGCCGGAGCTCTTTTTTCGAAGGAGTTTTAAGAATGAAAAGAACCGGCGGGAGAAACTGGATCGTGCTGTTCCTTCTCGTCTTTGCGGTGTTCATTTTGGTCTGGCAGATGTACACGTGGACATACAAGAGTCTGCCAGGCCCGTTGCCAGTGGCCAAGACATCCTGGTTTTTTCTCTCGGATCCGTTCTATGACAACGGCCCCAACGACAAGGGAATAGGCACTCTTACACTATACAGCCTGGGACGGCTTTCTCTCGGATTTATTGCAGGGTCGCTGGTGGCAATTGCCTTCGGTGTTGTGCTCGGGTTGAACCAGGTCCTGCTCAAGGCACTCAACCCGTACATTCAGATATTGAGGGCGATTTCACCTATTGCCTGGATGCCGTTGCTTCTTTATTCGGTTCAGGACAGTGGAGTGACGGCATTACTCGTAGTCTTCATGGCAAGCGTGTGGCCGACTCTTGCCAACACCGCCTTCGGCGTGTCGAACATAAAGAAGGACTACATCAATGTGGCTGATATCCTGCAGATGAACCCGGTCAGCAAGGTGTTCAAGGTAATCCTCCCGGCCGCGGGACCGACCATCGTTGCGGGTCTGAAGATATCAATGGGAAGCGCGTGGGTGGCAATCGTTCCGGCAGAAGCCCTCCTAGGCTCTCTAGGTCTGGGTTACTTCGTGTGGAACGAGTGGAATAACCTCTCCCTGACCAGCGTAATCTTCGCAATCCTGGTAATCGGTGTTGTGGGAGTGCTCATCGACTATTTGTTCACTCACCTGGCCGGTCGCCTGGCTTACGCGGATTAGGAGTGTAAAAATGGATTTGTTGAAAGTGGACGGAGTGACCAAGTACTTCGTTGATTCAGGAACTAGAGGAGCATTCTGCGTATTCAGTGACGTGCGACTCTCCGTGGCCGAAAAGGAGTTTGTGGCGGTTCTGGGCCACTCGGGGTGCGGAAAGTCGACCCTGCTCAACATCATCGCGGGAATCGAAACCGCGACCGAAGGGTATGTCTACATAGACGGCAAGGAGATCACCGGGCCCGGCCTGGATCGCATGGTCGTTTTCCAGAACTTTGCCCTCATGCCTTGGCTCAGCGTATTTGGGAATATCAAGCTCGCGGTGAAGTCGGCGTACCCGGGATGGGGAAGGCGTGAGATACACGGGTGGGTCCAGAAGTATGTGGACATGGTGGGACTCAAGGGCTCGGAAGATAAACTGCCCGCGGCCCTTTCCGGCGGCATGCGGCAGCGCGTGGGGCTGGCGAGGGCCTTTTCGGTCCAACCGACAATGCTCCTTCTCGACGAGCCTTTTGCGCAGATCGACGCACTCACCCGTGGGGTCATCCAGGAGGAACTCGTCCGGATGTGGCTCGATTCAGGGATCACCATATTCATGGTGACGCACGACGTGGACGAGGCGATACTGCTCTCGGACCGGATCCTTCTCATGAGTCCGGGACCGGATGCACAGATCTTGGATGAGATCAAGGTCGACATCCCCAGGCCTCGCGTCCGGACGAAGATCATCGAGCATCCGAGTTACTATGGGACGCGCAACCGCATCATTCGATTCCTTTCGAAGAAAGGAGCGTCACAGCAGACAGGCAAAGGCCGGATCCACATGGTTGCGTGAAGGCCTGGCCACGGTAGGAGTTCTCCGGGGAGGGTATTTTTCCGCAGACGCCCTCTCCGGGCCCCGCATCGCTGTTCGGGGCAGGTGCCACGGGGCACGACCTCTCCTGTCATCCTTTCCACCAACACTCTCTCCGGCGATGTCTGCTTCCACAAGCCCCGAATCAGGGCTGCCCTGAGTCAGGAAGTTCGGCCACTTGCGGCCGATACCTGTCGGGAGGTCGCGTGCGTGAATTCGACGAACTAACGGCTCCAATCAAGACAGACGTGCCGCACCGGCCGCGGACTTCACCGTCACCGCGCAGAGAAGTGTTTTTTCACGCCTATTCCTTGACTCAAGATTTTTCGGTTATACCCTATCTACAACACGACGGCATGCTGTGTACCAAGAGGGGGCATTTTCTGTCTCGGGCTATTCAGTCCAGTCGACGTGATCTGGAATTATCGTGATGGCTGCCGGACTGCCAGATGAGGTACGTGAATACTGTATCAGGAGGAAAGAGGATGTCCGGAGAAAAAATAGTAAATGGCGTAAATACGACGGCGTTGTTCAATACGATCGACGCCATCAAAGGTGAACCGGTAATAGCGGAATTCGAATTTCGTGCTGACAACATATGGCGCAGCGGTGGACACAACCATACGTCCATCACGGATTTCTATGGGGCTAACCAAGTCCACGTTCATAGCGAATCGTTTGAGCTCGATGCGGATGAACCTCCTCTTCCCTGGGTGAGGACAAGGGACCGAATCCCGTGGAATACGCCCTGACCGCGCTTGCGGCATGCGTGACGACGTCGTTGGTTTACCACGCCGCAGCCAAGGGCATAGAACTGCGAGGTGTCAAATCGCGGCTGGAGGGTGATCTCGATTTGCGAGGCTTTCTGGGTTTGTCGGAAGACGTACCCGTCGGATACCGGCAGATCCGTATGTACTTCACAATCGACGCCGACATCTCGGACGAGCAGAAAGAGGAACTCGTCAAGATGGGCCAGAAATACTCGCCTGTGTTCAACACCATTTCCAATGCCACCCCAGTTTCCGTGCGACTGGACGGAGAGGCAGAAAAGGCGCATGCAGCCTGATCTTGTGAGCAAATGTGTCGCGAAGCCTTCGGGGGAGAACTCTTAGATGGGTCTCCCCCAAAAGGAAAGGGGACAGAAAGGGGACATGCTATTTTTTCGGGTCCATTCTTGGCCGGCCGCGAGGGCACGGACCTGGGTGCAGAATCAGGGCCGGAGGTAATGCATACGGCAGAGTTAGCGACGACCAAGGCTACTATTGTGCTCGCTCCACGAGATTGGCTCGCAGCGGGTTGCGTTCTACGTACCGTAGCACCGTCAAAAGGTGTTAGTCGTGTTGGATCGGGAACGCCTTGAATCTGCCCTGCCAGATATGTCCGCGGGAGTGGTATCGGCGGTGATAGCCGCGAACATGGGACGTCAGCAACCAATGCATCCACCGACTCAGGCCACCATCACCGTAAGGCCAGAGCACGAGATGGAAGTGGTTCGGCATCAGACACCACGCCAGAACCCGCATGGGCACGCGTGTGCAGGCCCTTTCGCTCAGTTTCAGGAACGCCCGATAGTCGTCGACCTGATGAAAGACCTCTTGCTGCGCATTGCCGCGGTTCAACACATGGTAGCAGACCTCACAGGCAGAAGCTCGTGCGGTTCTCGGCATGGACTGATGGTATCCCAAGAGCTTGTCGGAATAACAGAAAATAGGAATGTCCCTTTTTTCTTTTTTGGCGTCATCAAGAAAAGCGGTTGCCGATAGCGGCCGCTCTTTTGCCGGAGCGGGCGACCATAGCCGCCATGAATACCACTCCGACGAGGATTGCGAACCAGAGCGTACAGACGCGGATGAGGATCACTCCGGGGAGTCCGCTGGAGTAGGGGATCCCGATGAAGACGAGCAATCCGATCATGCTTGCCTCGGTCCCGCCGATTCCGCCGGGGAGCATCAGGAGCGCTCCAAGAAGGGTCGAGAAGCAGTACACGAAGTTTGCCTGCAGGAGCGTTACGGGGAGCTCCAGGCCGTCGAGGATCAGATAGAGGGAGAGCGATTCCATTCCCCACGCGATCGCGGACACAACAAGACCCACTCCGAAGATGCGCGGGGTCATCAGCTCTCGGCCCGACAGCAGAATGCCGAGAATCTTTTCCGAAACCCAGGAGAGATAGCGCACCTTCGACAACCGCTCGAGCACGGGTCTGTAGAACCTCTCCATACAGAGGACGATTCCTCCCGCAATGACGATTGCCGCACAGATGAGGAAAGCCCCGCGCCAACGGCTGAAGAGGAGAAGGGAAAATGAGCCCAGCAGGAGCACTCCCCACAAGTCCATGAGACGCTCCACTACGAGTATTCCCACAACCCTGGTGATGGATATCCCGTGGTCTTCTTTGAGGAAAACGCCTTTGACCGCCTCCCCCATCTTTCCGGGAGTCCCCGTAAGCGCGAAGCTCGCCAGGAAGACCGCTTCGGAATATCTCAGCGGTACCGGAGAGCCTGCCTGTTGGAGGTAATAATGAAATCTCCAGCCGCGCAGGAGCCATCCCAGGATCACAAGGCCGAGGACGAGAGCAAGGGTTGTCGGCGGAAAGCCCTTCAGCGCGGCGAGGACCGCCCGGTAATCGGAGGCCAAGGTGGCCGCCGCGTAGAGCGCCACACCAGCGACGATGAATATCAGCAGGGAACGGACCAGCTTACGGGACGCGAACACATTTCCGGAATTCCTCGAAAGGTCCCCTTCGGTGATCTTCTCTGCGTGCCTGTCGGTTGGAACGGAACCCTGTGCCTGATCCATTGAGTACTTTCGAAGCCCGGACTCCCAGCTTCACGGACGCTTGGGGAAGTATATGCAGCGGGAGCTGAAATTCCGCCACGCTGCGTCGAGCTGTGACTTGAGCGTATTGAGGAAGTAGCTCATCTCCATTGTTCTCGGGTCATTCCGGGCCATCATACGGAAACTCTGGTAGTACTGATAGTACTGTTGGTAGAGCGCTTTCCAGTTCTTTTCCAGTCGCAGGCATTCCCCGAACTGAGGATTGGTCAGATCCGGCCTGAAAGCGTATTCCGCCGGAGCCTGTCTCTGAGGTGGACCTGTCCGACGTCGGCCGGAAGGCGGTGGGCTGGCTTGCCTTGGCGGAGCCGCGCGAGGAACAGGCGCTTGCGGCGGTGCTGTAGCTCCGGGCCCGGGCGCCACTGGAGTACCGATGGCCGGCGGGATCCGCACTCCCGGCGCCACAGGGGTCCTCGGAGGATACTGGACCTGGGCCAATGAGATACCGTCTGTTCCCAGTGCCACCATCAGGACAACAACAACGCCGGTGAGAACTCTCCTATGCACAGCCTTTCCCCCCTTCGATCATCGAGGCGAAACAGTTGACATTTCTCCGGCTCCGAACGATCCGGTTCCAGGGGTCCGTTGGGGCCTCTCCGCCCCCGGGGCCGGTCCCGCTGTCCTGCGGACACTATTTGTATAGGAAAAACTAGGGGTTGGTCAAGGAATTAGCAAAAAATTCACCACTGGTTCCGCAGTCGCTGGCTCCCACAGTCCCCTTACTGGGCAGCAGAGTCCTGCTTCTTCCGGTCGTGCCGGTCGCCTTCCACTGCCTTATTACCGAGCGGCCGGAGAACGTACACCGCCCCATCCGTACCGAGATATTTGGTAAAAGGAAACTTGCGTATCACGCGATAACCGGGGAGGGTGCCGAGGGTCACTACGTAATCCTCCCGATGCACCCACCACCAGCTCAGCCCCGCCCTGGGTTCGAAATCGTTTCGGGCGCAATGATAGCCGTTGAATTCGAACCCGCCGTCGACATTGCACGGCTCAGCGTGGATCTCCGTGAGAAGGAACGTGTGAGCCTGGGTCTCCGCCCGCTTGATCGCCATGAAGTCTCTCGTGCCCGCCACGCTGAAGACTCCGAACACTATCAGGGGCACAACCGCGGCCACGAACGTTCCGGGGGACCGGAGTGGGTCCTTTTCTCTTGGCATGCCCGAGACGATCCAGATGATGAACAGGGCGCACACCGGAATAAGGTATCGATCGTGAAATCCGGTCAGCAAGATGATTCCCACATAGGCCAACGCGGCGAGTAGAGCGAAATCAGGAAGAAAACCGACCGATTCTTCGTCGTCGCGCGAAATACTGCGACTGAGTTTCGCGAGCGTGCGGACCCCGAGTATGAAGGCCGCTCCCATTGCCAGTATCGCCCAATAGACGAGCAGGTAGAACACGGGCTTCGGAACGGTCGGCCCCCTTGGAATTCCAAGGATATACGTGTCTTTCAGGAGCACGGGTCCGATGCCAAGGTCATAAATCACGTTTCGGTAGAAGAATATGGGCGGGTCAACGATTCCCATCAATATGAGAGCTTCGAGAGCCGCAAAGAGCGTGGTCGTGATGACGGCGAACCACTTGAACGCGACCGTGCCCAAGAGCTCACGATACCTGAGCACGAGAACCGGTGAAACGAGCAGGCATGTGTACCCGAGCGCTCCCTGAAGAAGATGCTGCAAAAGGAAGAGCGGGTAATCCGGGAACCCCTTGGAAAGCGGATAACGAAGGATATTGTGGATAACCTGGTGATCAGTAAGCGGCGTGCTGCCGACCTCTGCAAGGAAGAACTCATAGGCCAGCCACGGCACGATGGTGATGCCAACGCTCAGGAGAACCCATTTCGTCCTGCTCGGAGCCGCCCACCGTGGATGAAGGATGATCGCGGCGGCAAATGCCAGAGGTATCACGATCCCGATCTGACGCGTGAGGATGGAGGCCAGAGCAAAGCAGAGCCCCAGAATAATCCACCCGGTCCTGCCTTTCTCCACCCCGAGCGCGAGGAACGGAATCGAAAAGAGGGCATAACTCGTGAAGGTCACGTCACTCATAAAGGTGAAACACTGGGAGAGGAACAGAGGATTGAAAACGAGCGTCAGCGTCCCCAGAAAAGCGGTGCGATCCGACGCTCCCGCGAATCTCAGGAGGAACAGAAGGGAGACGGATCCGAGAACTCCCAGGGTCAGGACGGATATCCGCAAGATTGTGAGCGAAAATCCCCAGACCTCTACGAAGACAAGCCCCCAGAGAAGATGGGTGATCAACGATGGCCCGCCCGGCGCGCCCCGCGGTCCCCAGCCCGTCGACGCCAAGTGGCCTGCGTTTCTGAGTGATTCCAGGCTATTGACAAATGCCCAGTCATCGTTCACCATGAATTCCCCAACCGGATTGACGACCAGGATGATGAGCACCCAGATGGTCAGAAGGGCAAACAGGTACCACCAGACGGCCGACGAGCGGTCGCGCGAGTCACCTGTCGTGGATGGGGTACGAGGCTCCATGGGAAAAGGAGATTACTCCGACTTGGCACCTAACGTGTCTGACGTTGGCCCACCATAACACGGTTCATGGCCTTGGCAACATCTTCCTTCCCTTTCCGGGTAACCGAAGGGGGATTCGTCGGCACAGCATTATTGACGGGAATACCGAAGAGGAGCGCGGAGGATTCGGATGGCACCTCATATCTGTCCATGGTGGGTCGGATACCTACTCAGCAATCGGTTACGGCGGATCGTTCACAATCCCGAAAGGATTCTCGAGCCCTATATTGATACGGGAATGCATGTGCTTGACGTGGGGTGTGCCATGGGGTTTTTTTCTATCCCCATGGCCCGGCTCGTCGGGCCTGCCGGTCGAGTGACCGCGGTGGACCTTTCGGAGCGTATGCTTGCGGTGTTGAGGCGTCGGGCGGCCGACGCGGGTCTGAGCGATCGCATCGACACGGTGCGATGCGACGCGGACACAATCAAGGTCACGGACGAGGCCGATTTCGCGCTTACCTTTTACATGGCCCACGAGGTCCACGACGCCGGTAACCTTTTCTCGCAGATTTTAGCCGCCCTCAGACCGGGAGGCAAACTTCTGCTCGTGGAACCGACCTTTCACGTCACCGAGCCTGAGTTTCACGAACTCGTCGCCCTGGCCCAGACTGCGGGCCTCGAATTCCGGAACGGCCCGCAGATCCGACTCAGCCGATCGGCCCTGCTGGAACGGCCGGGATAGACTGCAGAGTGTCTGGCGCCATTTCGCTTTCGGATCGGTAATCCAGCGCCCCTTTGCAACCGTCCTGGACGCCGGGCGGAAGGGGACCGAATCTCTTCGATTGTCAAGCGCGTCCTATGGGATACCCTCTCGGTGGACCTCCTCACCTTGGCTCGATCGCCCAATTTTGTAGCGGAAGGGATGGAAGAGAGACGGTCTTTCATACTGCCCTGTGTCCTTCATGGGTCGCAGATTGTATGAGTGGCGTTGACCGCCGCTGACGAGGCTTGACAAGGTCAAAATTCATTGCTACATAACAGGGGGCCACCGGTTTGCGTTCCCCCTGCGATCCGAGGAGGATTACGGGCGTAATGCAAGAAATGACTGACGAGGACGAAGGCGCCCGTGGCGAGGATTTCCGCACTTCCCAATCTTGCCTGTGAATCCCCGAGAGCGAGAGTTCCCGAGTCCCACCGCCGCACTCGATGTTTGCTTCCGAGTGTGATCTCTGAAAGGATTTTTTGAGAATGACTATCAACATCTATGTTGGAAACCTGAACTATGACACGGTCGAGGACGAACTCAGGGAAGTGTTTTCGGCGTATGGCGCGGTACAGTCGGTGAAGATCATATCGGATCAATTCACCGGGCGCTCGCGAGGATTCGGGTTTGTGGAAATGGCCGACCGCGAAGAAGGTCTCAAGGCGATTCAGGAACTGGACTCGTCCACGGTGGGTGGACGTCCGCTGAAAGTCAATGAGGCCAGGCCCCGCAGGCAGCCCCGCCCGCGGGGAGGCGGCGGTGACCGAGGGAGTCGGTGGTAGCTCCCTGACCCTGACGGATAGCCCTGCGAACATGTGGATGGGCCACCCATCACAGGCTTGGCCAGTGATTACGTGCACCAGGTGATTGCTCTGCTGAGACCGATGGCGCCCCGATCCCCGGATTGAAGAGGCGCGAGGCGGAAAGGAGTAACTCCAATGGCCTGGTGGTCACCGGGCCGGCCCATCGGAAAATCGTATTTTCCTAAAAGGGGTCCGCATGAAGTGGACCCCTTTTTCTTGTCAGGCACAACGCCCCTCACTCCTGAACGTGCCCACGCGTGTTTTCATAGGAATGAGCTTTCAAAAAACGTGTCCGGAAAGGTGGTTGGACTTTCTTGGCGAACTGTTACAGGTAATCAAAGGGTCAGGGTCGGTTGCGAGTCAAGACCGATCCTCAATGGCTGCCGGCGTATTGCAATGGGATTTTAAGGGCTTGCCTCGTCTCGAATACTCGGGTCATCATGTGCTCAGCCCCGCGGTCAAAGCAAATGATCGGATCGGGCTGTCGGTTCGGACGGGAGAATTCCCCATCAAGAAAATCTCCGTCGGCCCCGAGTTGTGCACAACAGAGCAAATCGCCTTTGTGTAAAGTGTTCGGTGTGCTAGTCTATTAGAGGCAGATCATCCCTCGACACCGTCCGCCAGGACCAGGAGGTGCTCATGCAAAGTATCATAAGGCTGGGAGTCATCTTGTTCGCTGTGTCGCTCATGCTGACCATGCTGACCCCCTTGGCGGTCGCAGCGGCGCAGCAAGACGTCAGCAAGCTCTACGAGAAGGGTTTGGAACTACAGAAAGCAGGCAAACTGAAAGAGGCGCTCAATCTGTACACCCAATGTATCGGAAACGACCCGAAAAACTACAGAGCGCTCAAGGCCGCCGGAATGGCGTACTATGCGCTCGGCGACTACTCGAAGGCCGCCGAAGCACTCCGGATGCTTCTCTCGTACTATCCTGATGACACTACCTCTGCCGTCTATCTGGCATATTGCAATCTCCGGCTCGGAAAGGCGGAGGAAGCTGCGGATGCACTCCAGTTGATACTCGTGAACCAACCGAGGAACGTCGCGGCCATGATAGGCGTTGGGTGGGCTCAATACCTCATGGGGAACCGATTGCTTGCTATTGAGCAGTTCAAGAAGGCCCTTGCCCTGCAGCCCGGCAACAAGACGCTCCAGACTACGGTCGCGAGAATGGAGGATTCGGTACAGCAGTATCTGAAGGATAAAGAAGCGCAACGCAGTTATGACATCATGAGCGATCTGAACAACACCATTGCTGAAGCCCACGTGATCGCAGCACGTGAGCGGGGGATCCTCCAGGCCCGCCAGGCAAACCAATCAGCCGAAGCGATGCGGAAACTCATGGTCCTGGGCGATATCATGGGCGGCGGAGTGGAACCCGATCATAGGGGCAGCCGCGCGGTCCGCGGCGTAGTTGGCAAAGAAGACTTTGACCGACGATAGCCCTGGACAAACGGGAAGAGATATTGCCCTGGACTGATGACCGGTGTGTTTCAGGAAGCCGAGGTGGTTGGGTCCTCTCGCGTCATCGACAGGAGCCGGTTGCAATGTGGCCGAGCTTCAAGGCGCCATTGCTTACTTGCTATAGTGCCGCGCAGAAAGGATAGGTGCGAAAAAGAGCGCGACTTTTTATC
>CAZCDS010000031.1:0-70458 GCA_964497585.1 uncultured Syntrophaceae bacterium | reverse complement strand
AAACAGACCACCAGGACAGCGACAATCTTCTCCTTAAAACCCATGATGTTACTCCCTTTGAAATGGCGTGAGGGTGAGTTTGCGTGAGTGGGAATTCCGGACAAGGAATCCCACGCTTTCAAAACCGAGCCCCGGGCCGGTTCCGCGGCATTGTCCGCGGATCAGCTTCAGGATTCGGACTCGTTACGAACGTCGCTCAGGGAAATATCGTACCTTTCGATCATCCTGCGCAAGGCGTCAGGAGTGATCCCGAGAATACGGCTTGCTCGATCCAGGTCGCAGCCTGACCTACGGAGCACCTCCCGGACATGGTCCCTCCGGACTTCCTTCAAAGGTTTGATCTCGACCATCCATGCCACACTCTTCTCATCGAACTTCTTGAGAGAACCGGTCTCCACGGGCTTTGGGGACAGAGTCCGGGCGAATAGCGCGAGAAAGGCGCTTCCGCGCTTTTTCGCCACCCGACGGTTTTTGAAATGCTTGGGTAAAGAGAATATCTTCCTTGATCTGGACTGGACGCAAGAGCAAGAGACATGCCATGCGTGCAATGACGGAAATGAAGGCTGTAACCAGTAGTAATAACACGGACAAAGTCCAGGCTGGGTCACTGAAACGTACCAGCCACCCCACGGTTCCCGTGGCAACACTCTTGCCAGCACTGGAAAAACTCTTTCCACTATTCTGTCGATCACCTGTTCAGGGAGTATGAGGAGACTCGATCAAGGAAGCAATGGCTCCAGACATCTGAGTTGTTATCTGGGGGTTCAATACTCTTCAAACTCCCTGTCAGCCTTGGGATCATACTCGCCGGCTTGAACCAAGATGTCCCTTGTACACTCACCTAGATGTTTCATGTCTTGTATTGCTCGACGACCTTCTTCAGTTCCACTGCCAAGTCGGCCAGTTTCTTTGCCGAGTCTTCGAGTTGAGTGGAGCCAGCGAGGCTATGCCTGGCGGCCTGTTCAATGCTCGTCATGGCACTGGCAACTTGATCCACACCGCCGGACTGCTGATCGCTTGCAGCCTCGATCACACTGGCAGCCTGTGAAGACAGTTCAACACTCTTACTCAAGGCAGAGATCGACTCCCCGGCCACTACGGATTGCTTCACACCGGTTTCCACAGCCTTGATGCCCTGCTCGGTTGCCATCACAACCGCATTTATCCATTTTCTTGTATTCTCAATGATGGAGCTCACCTGTTCTATAGCTTCCTTCGACTGATCGGCCAGGGTCTTAATCTCACCGGCAACAACGGCGAATCCCTTCCCTTGGTCGCCGGCCCGAGCTGCTTCTATGGACGCATTGACCGCCAAGAGGTTCGATTGCCGGGCAAGATCTTCCACCGTAGCTATTATGTCCTCGATGGCCCGGCTATGCTCGTCAAGCTTCACGACCGTCTCACCGATGGACTCCATCTGGCCCTTTATCTG
Organism: uncultured Syntrophaceae bacterium; assembly: GCA_964497585.1. GTDB lineage: Bacteria > Desulfobacterota > Desulfomonilia > Desulfomonilales > Desulfomonilaceae > CAZCDS01. Next base: position 69,026 of record CAZCDS010000031.1, on the reverse strand, counting down.
ATTGATTCTCTCAACTGTGGTCTCGGTAGCTCTCTTTCCCTCGGTAGAGACTTTCATCGCCTTTTGAGCCATCTCCGCAAGGTTCTTGGCCTTTTCACTGGCCAATTTGGCCGCTTGTTTGACTTGCTCCACCGTCGTAGTCGTCTCGGTTAGGGCACTGTGCGTCTCCGCGGTGTTTGCGGCCAGATCGGCTGCCGTGGTGGAGATCTCCGAGGCCTCCGAACTGAGGATGCTCACACCTTCGAGCATCCAGCCGATCTGGCCCTTGAGATTCTTGACCATGAGGCGAAACGACCCTACGAGAGCCGCTATTTCATCGGCCCCCTTCGCGTCTGGTACCTGAACCGTTAGGTCTCCTTTAGTCACCCGTCCGGCGATCCCTGCTAATCCAGTTATCGGTCCCGTTATTCCCCGTGCCACTAAGAATGCAAGAACTACTACGACCAGAGCAACTGCGGCAGCAATTGCGAGAATCTTCTGGGCGAGAGTGCCGGCCGGCTGATTTGCCTCGCGTCGGTCAATTTCGGCCACGACCGCCCAGTCAAAGTCCGCGCCAAGCTCTTTTTGCCTGTCAATTCCTACGCGGCTGAAAGAGGCCAAGACTGGGACACCTCGGTAGTCAGGTGCTATCTGGCTGCCTGCCTTTCCTTCAAACGCCATCTTGGCCGATGCGCTGTTCACCCTTCTCTTCATCACAGTGGAATCGTCAACGAACTTGGACTGGGAACGCATCAGGCCATCTTGACCGACGAGGTACGTTTTGGCCGTCTTACCAGCCGAACCAGGGAGTTTCATGATAGCGTTTATTCTCTCAGGACCTACTCGCAGTACGAAAACTCCGCAGAACTTCTTATCTTTTCCCGTGAAGACCGGCACTCCCACGAAGAGTGCCGGCGCACCCGAGCAACGGTAAATGGTGAAGTCACTGGTGACCGGTTTCTGAGATTCGACCACTTTTTCCCACACCTTGGCGAGGACGCTGTCTTTGAGGTCGCCTGTCTTGAGATCTGAGCCGAAATCGGCGAGCTCCTTCACGGTAAAAACGACCAATCCATCCGGTCGAATGAGCAGGGCGTCATGGTACCCGTCCCCGCCGTACAATTGCACAAACATACCCAAGAATTGGGACAGCCGTTTATAGAGTATAGATGACTCACGTTCTTTTCCCCTGAGGGGGCGGAGATACTCAAGGCCCATTTGCACCCGGTTGTAGCTTGCCAAGAAAGTCGCGTTGGCAAGCGCGTTATGAAGGTAGTCCGCCACGACACCTCCCTGGATGTCCCTGATGGACGAAAGCATGCCCAGCGATTGCTCCTGCAATGCATCCCGACCGCTGAGAAATGAGAGCACTCCTACTATTGCCAGTGGTCCGAGCGCGACAAGCAGTAGGATCGTTACCATTCGCTTCATCAAACTTTTTGTAAGGAAAGATGCCATTACGGGTGCTCCCATCCCTACGACACGGTCAGAATGCTCATACAATTATGAACCGGAATTATGCCGAGGTCCTGCCAATTCAGGGGCGTTTGAGTCAGAATCTGGCCGCTCCACCGTCCACGTGGGACCCGAAAAGTCCCCGAATGGTCCCTCAAGAGGCAGGAGGACGATAAAACCGGCGTCATGTTAGTGAAAGAGTTCCTAGTATCCTGGTTTTCAGCTTACCTCCCCTTCCTGACTCCGTCTACCATTATAGCCACCGTGCCCGTCACCCGAACACTGCTCGGTAATGTCGGGGCAAGGGAAACGCCGATGCCGCATGCACATGCCACCTTCGACCGTGATACGCTACTCTCGCTCAGACCTTGGCCAGTTGCCGACTGCCGAGGGACCTTTGCTGCTATCGCATTTCGCATCCGGTTTCCTTCACGGGCAGGAACATCTCCTCGCCGGGGAATCTCATGATGGATTCCAGTCTGCGAAAGGGACTCCTGTGCACGATGCCGTACTTGGAGCTGGTCTTGCCTGCCAGCCCGGCAAAAACAGCCTGATGGTCTCCAGGTCGGATGGTGACTTTACCCACAGGAAGTTCCAGAGTAAGCCCCTCAAGCGCTTTGACCACTGCATCGGGATTTGTGCTTCCGGCCAATCTTACCGCTTCAGCGTAGGCCTTGACTCCTGAAAAGACGAATTGCGCCTGGTAGGGGGGAGGCCCCCTGTAACGTTTCGTGTAGGCCTCCACAAGCGGAATTATGCGGCGGTCTTGCCATCGTGGAACCTCTTGGCACCGTCAAGGGGATGAGGGATAGCTCCCCTGACCCGAAAGGGGCGACGAATGGAGTCTACACGACCTGACCCAGGCAAAACCGTCGTCATCTTGGCAAAAAAGTTCCGATTATCCTGTTTCTGAGTGTAATTCAGGTGAAAGATTCGCGATATTGCGCAAGGTTGTTCTTGAGACTCTTAATTGGCTTTTGGGGTTGCGTGGGTGAAGAGAGTGCCTTCCTTGATCTGGACTGGAGTTAAGAGCAAGAGACATGCCATGCAGCAAATGAGTGAGGAGACGTCCCTAACCGAGCTCGATGAAAAGGGAAAAGCCTGTTGGGCGAACGCCAACCAGCGTGTCCGCTTGTCGCTCTTCCGGAAAAATTCTTACCACGAGTGGAAAGAGTCTTGCCAGGGAGAGATGGATTCTCTGACAGTGAACAGTACCCAAGACACGGACCTGGTCTTGGTCCAGGTCCGTGGCACCCCAGCGTCGTGCCGTCCCGGTACGTCGGAGCGATAGCTGGCTCCTTGAAAGAGGCGGGTTCCATCAGCCACGATTTTCGGGACGATACGAGGGTAGGGTGCCACTGTCCACGCTGCGGCGTGGTCAGTGTCCTAGCCTGCGCTCAAACTCAACACTTCTCAGTGATGACTCGGTCAAACGCGGCTGACTTTGACCTTCGTGAGTCCGGCGGGATTTACTCCTACCCCCCTGGCTTTCTCGGGTTCAGTCGTGGCATCGCCGATGGTGTACGGTCGTGCACCGGCCTGTGTATAGCCGAATCCGCGGGCGAGCGCCACCGTACCGGGTCTAATTCCGGGAACCACTTGCGCCTTGCATTTGAGCTTCGTTTTTCCGTCGAGGGACTGGAGCATGACCTCCTCGCGGTCGGCGATGTTCCGCTTGCGAGCGTCGGTCGAGTTGATGAGGAGCTTGTTCTCTGGGAGGATCTCCAGCAGCCAACTGTTCAGACTCGCGTTCGGCGATCTGTGGAAGGGGAGTGAATAGGTGATGAGCTGTAACGCGTCGGCCTCTGGGCCCGGAGTCGTATCAGCAGGCTCCATGAGGATGGGGCCGAACGTGCTCGTTCTCGCAGCAGGCTTGGTCTCCTGTGTCGATTGTTTTTTGGCGGCGAAGAGCCCGCCTCGGAGGACAACCTCTCGAAGAAAGGCCTTCGAACTCTCCACCGGAAATCCCGTTTCCTTCATCGATTCAAGGACTGCACTGAGAGCGCTCTCATAGTATGCCCAGGTTCTGTTGCGCCCGCGCGTCTTCGACGACTTGGAGGCGGGGAGTTCCAACGCGTCGGCCAGGTTCAGAACGACCTCCTCCATGAGCCGTGCTTCAGGGATGATCGGTAGGTATCGTTTCGATTGGGAATCGAACGCCCCCACCACCGGCATCCGAACGCTGAAACCGGGTTGTGAAACGCTCGGCGGCGACGCGCAGATGTCCCAACGTTCCAGGTATGTGGTGTCGGGGAGAATATAGTCTGCGAGCGCGGAAGTCTCCGTGATCTCGTGGTCGATGGCCACGAAGAGCGGCACCTTGGACCGATCCCCGAAGTATCCCGACGCGGATCCGGGATCGTCGTACACCGGATCGCTTCGCCAGAGTACCAAAGCCTCCACGGGATCGCCGTACAGACGCGGTTCGGCATCGGAGTTGTTCCCTCCGAGGAGCTTCTTTTCCGCGCTTCTCAGGAAGCCCTCGGAGCGTGCGACGAGTGCTCCCGTCTTCGGAGACGACCCGACCATGAGGTTCAGCGCGAGCACCATTTGTGCGGTTTCCAGGCCGCCCGTTTGAGCGAGAATCCCTCGGCCGGGCATTGCGGCGGAACGAGGTCCTTCGTCGGCCATCATACGGGCCAATCGGCGGATGGTTACTGACGGTACACCTGCCTGTCGCGCGTAATCCTCGACAGACGACCGCATGAAGGGATTTTCAAGGGGCTTGGAAGGGGTCGCGATCCGCGTTCCATGGTCTTCGGCAATGGATCGCATAATTCCCAGGATGAGTTCCCTGTCCTTACCCGGAATCACGGGGACCCAGAGGTCCGCCTTGGAAGCCGAAGTGGAGAGCCGAGGGTCAATCACCGCCCAGTTAAAACCGACGTGGTCTACCCGTGCCGCAGCAATTTCCCGGGCAATGGAAACGATCGGTACGCCCGAATCGAGCGGCGCGTCACCAAAACTCAGCACGCTCCTCGCGGAACCGTAGTTGACGGCCACCGGTCCGGTTCCCTGGCCGAATACGGAATCTGCTGCCGTGCGTGCGGCCCATTCGAGTACTGCGCCTCGGTCCCGCAGGAGCGCTGCTCCAGGGAAGGATCCCACAAAGCGTTTCAGGAAGGTCAACGAACCCCAGTCCGGATGACCCACGAGGACTGCCACCCCCCGCTTGGCTTCTTTGAGCTCCTTCAGTCCTTTGACCTCTCCTTCGCCGAAGAGATTGCCGCCCTCGACGATCTCCGCGATTGCTTGCTTCCAGGTGAGTGCCTTCCACTTGCCGGAACCTCTCGGTCCCACTCTTTTCAGGGGCCTGGCGACGCGGAACGGGTTGTACAGCGTCTGGACGCCGCTCCCACCGATTGCGCAGATCGAACCACTGTGGGTAAGCGATTCCTTCAGCCGCGTACCAAAAGGTAAGGGTTTGCCCGTTGCAACCGGAGAATAGGGATTGCCGCCGATCTTCACGAGATTCCCCGCCGCGACCCTGCACGCGATACCGCAATTCCCCGGACAAAGAGCGCACACCGTGTATTTGACCTCGACACCGGCGAGCGTCTCCACCGGGTCCACGTCCGGCGCGCCTGCGATGTATTCCGGCACGGGCCCGCTTTCCGCGAAGAGGTGACATCCTGCAAAGAGCGATGCTCCACCCATGAGGCCGGCCAGCCGCATAAATTCTCGCCGAGTTACTTTTTGCATGAATTGCCGCATAGCTCTCAGCTCAAGGGTATGTCAAACCCGATGAAAACGACGGAATACCGCATGAGGAAGACTCCTCCTATGATCAGCAGGGATGCGATACAGAGCCATGCGCGCCGGCTCTTCGTCCAGGGGAGGAGCAGGATCACGAGAGGCACAAGCATGCCCGAGACTATTTCTCCCCAGATATAGAGTTTCTCGTGGAGCGCATACATGACCGATGCATAACCATCCGCATTGGAAACGAGAAGCGTGAGCCAGAAACTCCCATTCCAGAACAGGTCGGTCAGCAGAATACCGATCATCATAAGACGAAGACTGTTGTAGAGTTCCGGCTGCAGGTTCGCCTGGCGGTACCTGTCCATCAGGAGCGCGACAACGAGGAGCAAGGCTATGCCGGAGAGAAGCGCTGACGTCAAAAAGTATCCCGGCATGAGCGCGGAATGCCACCAGGCTCTCGCTCTCACCAGGGCAAAGGCGAATCCCGTGTACGCGTGAACGAATATGGCCAAGGGAACCGTGACCATTCCGAGGATGCGGGTGACTCGATCGTAGTTGCAATAGATGAAGTAAATGTAGATCAAATTGGCAATGGGATAGAGCGTCAGCAGCCAGGAGCCGTAGGACAATGCCGATGTGTTGTTGAAATAAGCCGGTACAAGTGTATGCCAGAAGCGTGTGGGCTGATGAAGGTCAAGTATCAGACAGGCAGGCGCCAGCAAGAGCAACAGAAAGGAAATGACCGCGGCCGGCAGGGCCATGGGTTTGAACATCTTGATGCGGAATACGGTGGAAAGGGTAGAAAGAATGAACGAGCCCGCGGAAAGGCCCGTGAAATAGAAGTACAGCGGAATGAACACCTTCCAGGGAACCTCGTGAGGCACATTGTAGAGAACCGACGTTTCCATCTACCTCTTCTTCCCCTTCTTCCAGTACGAGGCATCCGGGCTGGGAATATGCTCGTGATACTGGAGGATCTCCTTCTCCCACTTATCGGAGTACCGGATCCTCCCGACAAGCGAATTGTCCGCGGCAATGTAGAAAACCTTGGGCTTCGTCCCAAGCTCCGGCTTGAGCACCGTTGCGCCCACTTGTGAGAGTTTGATGGAGACCTCCGACTTCGGGTCATTCAGGTCGCCGAAAGTGAGAGCTCCTGAGAGGCACGCCTCAACGCACGCAGGGGGCAGCCCCTTGTCTGTGCGTGATACGCAGAAATCGCACTTGTCCGCGGTATTGCCGATCGGGTTGAAAAACCGTGCGTCGTACGGACACGCGCCGATGCACATCCCGCACCCGATGCATTTTCCGTAGTACATCACCACAATGCCGTCCTCGTCACGGCGGACTGTCGCCTGCACCGGACAGACCTGGACGCAGGGCGGGACATCGCAGTGATTGCAGAGCCGCCGGAGAAAGAAATTTCCCACATCGGGAAACGCGCCCCGCTGAATTCCTTTCACCCAGGACCTCCAGTAACCGAGCGGCACGTTGTTCTCGCTCTTGCATGCGATGGTGCAGCTATGGCAGCCGATGCACTTGCGCTGGTCTACAATCATGCCCCACCGCCGGGGACGCTCCTTGGAATTGGGTACCGCTGTTGAATTCGGTTTGTCGGTCATCGATCGGTTACGTCTTTCACCTATGCTTTTCGTCCGGATGTCTGGTCGAATGTCTCGTATCGGTTTAGATTCAAACGCTCACGTTTTCCCTCATCGCCGTTTGTGGCAGGAGAGGCACATGAGTCGGCTGAAGGACTCTTTCCCGTCGTGGCATTGCCCTGTCGCGCAGGTTCTGCACGCTCGGGGAGTCTTGTATGTGACGAGCGCCGTTTCGCGCGCGGGCGCGGAATCGGGCACGAAGAGCGTCGTCAGGTTCTTGCCGATACGGTACTTCTTCGGAGGCGAATCCCTTAACTCAGCGAGCACGAAAGTCCCGTACTTCCTCGCGGCAAAGAGCTTGTCATGACAGGCTTTGCACTCTTTGTACTTGCCTCCTTTAAACCACATGTGATTGTAATGATTGAAGGAAACCGGACCTGGCGAGCCCACGGCTTCGTAGGTCACCGTTCCTCCGCCGAACACCGACGACAGCGCCATGAGGACGAAGACCGATCCTCCCGCGATGGCGATGACCAGGAGAATCCCCCAGGCCGCGGCCTGGACGCGCCAGTAGGGAGAGGAATCCTTGAGATTCACCAGGTATTCCTTAACCTTGGCGAGTGTGCTGGCGTTGTCCTTGAATCCGTTCATTTCCCTATCAGTTCAGAGGGCCCAGGTATCTTGCTCCGCGCGTCTACCGCACGGTCCCGACGTACACCGTCGTCCACTGCCTCTTCTTCACCTCGGGGTTGCCGTAGTCCGGCAAGACCATCGGCGACACCCGATCCGTTTCGATGCCTGCTTCTTCCAGTTCCTTGTGGTACTGGCGGACGTGCTCGACGCTGAGCTTGCCCACTTCACCCCGCTCCTTCACGAAGTCACCGGCTGCATTGCCCGCGAGACGGCCGAAAACCGCTATGTCGAGCAGTGAGTTGCCCATGAGCCGGTTCGCCCCATGGACTCCGCCGCCCACTTCGCCGGCAACGTAGAAGCCCGGCACTGAAGTGGAGCCGTCCGGGCCGTATTGCAAACCGCCGTTCTGATAGTGGAGCGTGGGATAGATCAGCATCGGCAGCTTCGAGATATCGATGTCGTAACGCTTGAAGAGTATGAACTTGGCGGGGAATTCCCTTTCGACGAAGCCCGGACCTTCGAGCATGTCGATCATGGGCGAATCGAGCCACACGCCGTATTTTCCCGGCTGTCCCGGAATGGTCACGCCCTTTCCTTGGGTGGTGCACTCGCGAATGATGCTCGCGGATTCGATGTCCCTGGGCTCTCTTTCGAAGACGAACTGCTCTCCATCTATGTTCACGATATTCGCGCCCGCGCCCCGGACCTTTTCCGTGATGAGGAGACCTTCGGCCTGCTCGGGAAAAACCGCTCCGGTCGGGTGATACTGGGTCGCGTGGAGAAATCGGACTCCCACGCCGATGCGATACCCCATGACGAGTCCGTCGCCGGTCGCGCCATAATGGTTCGTGGTCATGAATCCCTGGATGTGCAGCCGCCCGGACCCGCCGGTCGCCATCACCACCGCTTTGGCCTTAACGAGGAAATACTCCTCGGTTTCCAGGTTGTAGAGGACCGCGCCCGAGCAGTATCCCTTGTCGTCCAGGAGGAGCTCGACCGCGGGAGCGAATTCCAGCACGCCGATGTCTTTGATACGATTGCGGGACTCGTCACGGAGCGTTCGCATGATTTCCGCGCCGGTCATGTCTCCCGCGTAGTGCATTCTCTTGCGACAGGTGCCCGCGCCGTGAAGCGTGAAGAGCTTGCCGTCGGGCATCTTGCTGAGCATGCACCCGAGCTTCTCCAGCCAGCCGATCACCGTGGGAGCTTCCGTGACCATGGTCTTGACGAGGTCCGGGTCGTTCTCGAAATGCCCGCCCCCCATCACGTCGAGGTAATGGTAGTACGGAGAATCCTTCCAGCCTTTGGTGGCGGCCTGGATGCCTCCTTCGGCCATCATGGTGTTGGCGTCGCCGTGGCGGAGCTTTGTCGCGATGATCACCCGTGCGCCTTTTTCCTGGGCCATGAGGGCAGCCGAGGTCCCCGCTCCGCCTCCTCCAATGACCAGAACGTCCGTCTCATAATGGATCTCGTCGAGATCTATCTTGTCGGGGTCGACGCGACTGCGGGCCTCGAACTGGTCCGCGATCTCGCTGGCGAGCGCGTAGCCTTTGCTGGGGCCGACTTTGAGTTCCCTCAGCCCTCCCTTGCGGTAGTCGGGATGATACTTCTCGAGCCGCTCCTCCCGCTCGTCAAGGGTCAGTGCAGGATACTCCTCTCCGGCTTTCTTTCGGGCCACCCGATCCGGGCGGGTTTTCTCCACCTGTTTGATCAGCTCCATCAACTCGGGCGTGTATGCCATGGTCCCCTCCAATCGAGGTCCGTTTCAGAGGAATCTCTTGTCGTCGGGTTCCCACATCTCTTCCGCGGTGTGGGGTTCCATTTGTCGGTCCACATAGAGTCTGCGCAAGGTCTCGAGGTCCGCGGTCATGAGTTGCCTGAGGGCTTCCTCGTACACGCCGGACTCGATCCTCTCGATCATATTTTGCACGTGTTCGGCTTTGGGCCTGAGGTATCTTGCCGTGAGACGACGGCAGAGGATCGCAATATTGTACTGGCCAAGCTCTGCGGGACAGCGAGAGGTACAGATGCCGCACATCACGCAGGGCATGGAGAGTTCCGCTGCCACTTCCACTTCGCCCCTGAGCGCGGCGGAGATATATTCCATCACGGGAATATCCATGGGACAGGACTTGGTGCACGTGTTACACCCCATGCACTTGGCCAGTTCCGGATAAGCCTCCATGAGGCTTTTCCCGTCCGGTCGCATCTCCTCGATGTCGTAGACCGCTCTATTGGCCGGGAAGAACGGGATCATCGTCAGGTACATGTGCGTCTGGACGAGCGTCTGACATGCAAGGCCCACATGAATCTTGGCGCTTCCGGGAAGCCGGTACACCGTTGCACAGGCACCGCAGATCCCGCCGCGGCACCCACACCCGCGAATTAACTGGTAGCCCGCATACTCCAGCGCCTTCTGAATCGTCAGAGTGCTGGGCACGTTGTACATCTTCCCCATGATGAAAATGGGGACCAGGTCGGTCCGCTCCGCGGTTTCTCCCGGATGCAGTTCAATCAATGCGGACTGTTGTTGCTCAGCGGTTGACATGGTCTTCCATCCTCTCTTGACCTCCCGGCGGAGGCTACGTCAGATCCTGTTCAGCGTGCAATGAACACGCCGATGAGTATTCCCAGGATAAGGGCAATAAGGGCCATGAAATAGTTGTCCAGCGAGGTGATCCTCGGAGCCGGTTCGATCGTCTCCGGGATCACCTCGTCCACGATGTAGTCCTTGTACGCGGTATCGACCTGTGGGCATGCCAGCACACAGGAGTAGCATTGTTCGCAGTCCTCCCCAACACAAGCCTCCAGCGCGAACGAGGTCCGTTGCTCCGTCAACTGGAAACGCTCCGGAAATTTGCGCAGCACGGGACAGGAATCGATGCAGTTCCCGCAGGCCAGGCACCCCTTATCGCCAGTTATGTCCGATTCTTCATCCTTTATATCGAGCCGGTGATACGGCTCCATCCCCCGGGACAAGAGCCGAAACCGTGCTACAGGCGGCTCCTTGGTATCCAGGATGATGTCGGCAACGTCCTTGTACATCTTCTTTTTTTGTTCGGTATCGTCTCTTGTGGTCGGCATGGTCTCTGCTCCGGATCAACCCTCCGTACCGCTCGGCGACCGGAAGGGCGCCCTGTGCATGGCTTCGTTCCCTGAAGAGGGGATGGTACGCCGTGCCCCTGCTTCCGTCGCGGCCGGAACCGTTCTTGTACCGGTAGAGTCGTTTCCGGTCGGGCGAGGCATTCTCCCATTTCCGATCTTGGAGGTGATCTTCTTACGTTGCTGTCGGTATTTCTCAAAGTATTGCCGGGTCATGCGCGGGTGGCATTTGACGCAGTCCTTGAAGTTGGTGCCCGTACGGCAATTCGCTTCAAAAATGACCTTCTTGAAATGGATTCTGCCGTTGTGGCAACGCCTACAGGTCTGCTCCGTAGGGATCGCCACCATCCAGCGGGGGTTCTTGGAAAGCGTGTTCCAGCCTGCGTCGCGTGCCTTGCGGTACTGTGCGGTACTCAACGGCAGGATCCTGCCGGTCCTGTAAACATGAGACGCGGAACTGTGGCACGCGTCGCATGCGAGATGGTTCACTTCCGCATAGTTCACGCCTTTGTCGGCTACGCCGCTCTTACGGTCCTTGTACCGCTCGTGGCATTGCGCGCAGGTGTCGTTTCCCGTGAGCACGTGTTTGTGATGATCCATCGCGAGACCGATCTTCTTGAGGCCCTGGGGCAGGTCCTTCATCATCACAACCTTGCGCTTAATCGCGCCGAGGTGACAGTACTCGCAGTTCTCGCTCGGAATGCGCGACAGCTTGAAAAGCCCGGAGACCCTCGGGGCCCGGGGATCGATCTGCGGAACCAGGTATGTCACCGTGTGGAGCAGCCCCCTGAGCCGGGAGACGACCGTGTTCTCGGCCGCGCCTCTGATATGGCAGGCCGCGCATGCAATCAGCTCGTGTGAGAAGCCCTTTTTCTCGACTTTGAGCCTTGTCTCCATCCATCGTGCGAAGGAGGCTTCACGGGTATGGCACCACATGCACGTGCCGGTCCGCGTGGATATGTCCGCGGCCGCGGCGATGACGATCAGCAGGACAATCCCCGAGATTATGTAGCCGCTCGCACGTGCCATCAGGCAGGGACTCCTTCTTCAACGGATTCGTCGGCCTTCTTTTTGTTCCGCCGACTCGCCTGGTATGCGGCAGCGATGATCAAAGGGCCGGAATTGCCGATGGGACATTTCGCCGCACATCTCGCGCATCCCACGCAATACTTGGATAGTTCCAGTACCCTATCGTAGTCTCCGAGCCTCGTGAGCAAAACCAATCCCATGGGGAACTGCACACCCTCAACCTCTTTGATGGGGCACGCGCCCACGCAGCTCGCGCAGTTGTAGCAGTTGATGGACCGACCCGTACCGGGCGTGATCATCGACTGCAGCGCGTACTCGAAAACGAGGAATGCCGCGAAGAGGATAGCGAGCGAGTTGAGCGTGACCCGGTCCGGCGCCCTACCGATCAACGCGCCGAGGAACACCCGCGAATAGAGATTGTAGCCGGGATAACCTGGAACGCCCTGGCTGAGCGCCGACTCAATAGCATTGACGTATCCGGTGAGCGTCGGGATCGCGCCGCGGAACATACCGGGCTCTGAGGGGGGTTCTAACCTGCCTTTGGTCAGGATTTCCTTACGGTACCTGGCGATTTCGTTGTCCTTAACGGAGATAAGGTCAGGGTATTCCAGCATCTTGATGTCCACAATCCGGTGGTTCTTGACCTTCACCGCCACTTCGATAGGACCCCTGAATCCTTCACCTTCGCCCCGGAAGGTCCCGTCCCGCACGAGATTTATCCCCCGCCCCAGCGGACTTTTTGCAATGCGCTGCTCATCGACCGATTTGACGTTCATGCGAGCGGGAACGTACCCGATGATGATGAGCAGCACCACAAGCGCCAAATAGAACACCTTCCTGCTGTTCTCCCGTGCGTAGTCGCGGCCCCAGACCACCGCGAGGGCTATCGCCAAGGCAACCGCAACAAGAAACCTGCACGAGGGAAAGAGCAGCGCGGTCACCAGAGTGTAGATGCAAAGCCGCACCCCGCGTATCTTCAGGGCCTCGGAGAGGAATCCGAGAGGATCATGCAAGAGCCTTGACCACGTCATCGATAAATTCCTTTCCTACCAATCCTTGATCCATGGCCCTCTGGAGTGCATAGCGAGGCACAATTCCCTTTCTGATCGCCTCACGAGTGTCCTCCTGCATCGTCCCGAACATCTGCGGCAACGGCAAGTACTGGACGCAAAAACTTTGACAATTGCCGCACCGAATACACTTGAGCCCTCCGTTCCTGAGAAATCTATCGTAATCCGTCACCCTGCCCGCGACAACCAATTCGGCCTGGAACATGATGCCCACGGGGCATCGGTCCTGCGTCGCGTAACAAGCCCTGCACTCGTAGCAATAGATCGTCGCGGGATTGCCGTTGAGCAGGGGTTTAATGATCGTCGCGAGGAGCGCTCCGACAATGCCGAAGACCGCGACCCTGTCGAGGTTCATGGTCCATCCGCGGTCCTTCAGATTCGTGAAGAACTGGTACCGATGAATCCCCGGAAGGACCATGGGCTGTTCCGTGTCTTCCCGCTTGCGCAGAGCCTTCCCTTGTGGCTCGTCCTTTGCCATGATCGGTCTTTCCTGCGTCAGTGGGGCAGCATGGCCGACATGAGAAAGCCGGCGATCAGGCCGCCGACCGCTCCCTGGAGTAGTTCCTTGGGACTGGTCATGTCCATGGCCCACGCGATGAGCACCCCGGACAGCGCCCCCACAAATAAGAACATAATCCACGTCAGCACGTTTCCAACCTCGCGTGCGTTTTCGCTATACCTCTCTGCCCGTTATTGCGGTCCCCGTGAGACTCGCGGTCACCCGCTTAGAGAGTGTCCGCGGGTTCATGAGACTGATGACGCCCGCTGCAACGATCCCGCCCACGGCTCCCTGAGCAATGGCGAGGAAGTCCTTCCCGAAGAGTGCGAAAGAGAGGATCCCGCCGGCGATGGCTCCGCTCATCACGAATCCCGTAAGCTGGATCGTCCAATTCTTCGATTGGTCGCTCCCGAACATCCGACTCCCCAGGAAAATGAAGAGCACGTTCGTTCCGGCGACCACCAGGGCGAATTCTCCAATAGCCACGATATTCTTGACGAATGCAGGGTTCGACGGCGCAAAGATCGACAGATTGAGGAACTTCATGTAGATCGCCGCCAGAGGAGCCATGATCGCCATAGAGGAAAAGGTGTAAGCTCCCTTTATGAAGCCCGTTTCCGCGCGCATGGTCCCTTCACCCATCATGCCGCCGCCGCCGAGTGGTGACGGGCCGCAGGACGTCGTCGCGTTGATCATGTACGCGGCCATAACGATGGCCAATTGAGGCCAGTCGAGAAAACCGAACTTGGCCGGCCCGAAGAGATAGAGCACCGGCACAAGAGCCGCGGTGAGAATCCGTGAACAGGAAAGCGGCAGGATCGTCTGGAACTGCACGAAGATCGCCAACATGCCTGCGATCCCCAGAAAGGGGACCTTGACAAGGCTGTTGAGGAGCACGCCGAGCGCGTCAAAGCCTCCCGTTGCAGCCAATGCTCCCGCCGCGAGAAAGCCCGCGGCCATAGCTGTCACCGGCAAGAGGATGATTCCTTCGAGCAGGTCGTTGATCCGTATGCGGCACACGATTACCATCAGCAGCGCGCCCGCAACGAGTACCGTCTGTACCGGCATCTTCCCAAGGGGCTGGAATATCGCGATGAGCAGAGCCACCACGAAGATCACCAGGGCCAGGTATCCTTCAAAGGGGGCGGAAATCTGAGGCTCGACCGATCCCTCCCCCCCGGCGGAGGGAGGCGCCTCCCTGAGCGCCACGTCGTCCGGGAACATCTTCTGGCTGATGAGCTTGAGGAAGATCGCGACGACGGCGGTTCCCAGCATGAGCGAAAATGCCTGGGGAGCGCGAAGTATGCCGTCAGCCGCCGTAGGAAAGAAACTCCCGAGGAAACCCTCCCCGATCTGACCCACGCCGCCGATGGGCGACGGACCGCAGGATCCCATGGCATTGCGCGTGAAGGCTCCGATGAGGACGATGAGCTGCGATCGCGTCAATATCCCCATGCCGCCTTCGAACCCGAACGTAAACAGCAACGGCAGGAGCGCAGCGGCCAATATCCTCCCGCAGGGAAGCGACGAGATGACCGGGAGATTGATGAGGATTACGATCGTCCCGATGAGACCGATAGGACTGCGCCGCAGGTACTGGAGGATCACCTTGAGCGCTTCGAATCCCCCCGAAGCCTTGAGCCCGCCGGCAAGAAAGAGGCCGGTGAGCAGGGCGGTGATGGGGTGGAGAATGATGCCTCCGAGGAATTCGTTCGGCAAGAGCATCACCGCTTCCCACCCTGAATACGCGTACCGGAAAAGGCCTGCTACGATCAGGGTCAGGACGGTAGAAAATACCAGCACGGTCTGCACAGGGGTCCGTATGTACCCGAAGAGCGTGAGCAGCATCAGGCCGAGGAAAAGGACCAGAGTGATATATCCCAGAATCTCCACTAGGAAGTCCCCCGGCACTGCGCCTCAATCGAGGAACTGCACTTCTTCCCCCGGACCCAGGGAAGATCGACCACCCACCCGTCCCGACTCGGGGAAACACGAACCGCATCACCTATCTGAAGCCGTCCTAGGCACGCAGTACACGAGTTGAGATGGGCTTGCACTATTGCACCGTCATCGAGCCGTACCTGCACCTTCATCATAGGCAGGGCCACCAGAGCTACTCCCTGGTCTTCAAAGTCGACAATTCGTCCGGTCTTCGCCCGCCTCATGCGGTAGACTTCTGCCGCAACGAAGACAACCACGAGAAACAAAACCGTTGCATATTCGATTATCGAAGATTCCATTGGTCCGTCTCGGTTCGATCGACCGGCCAGCCGCTGATCGGCGCGGTTGGCGCTACGTGCGCTTGAAAACCTGTATTCTCCTGTTTCCTGTGTCAGCCACGAAGACCCTCTCTTTCCGGAAGGCGATTCCCGTGGGGCTGGCGAACTCGCCCTGGCCGGAACCTTGCTTTCCCACCACGGAAAGAAACTTGCCCTCCACGGTGAACCGTTGGAGACGGTGATTCTTCGTATCCGCGATCCAGAGGGTTTGGGTCTCGTCGAATGCCATTCCCTGGGGCATGTTGAGCTTTCCCGGCGCATCCCCATTGCCCCCGAACGCTCGCCTGAACTTCAAGTCATCACCGAAGACCTTCACCATTGCGTGCTTACTGTCCAGGACGAAGATCTCTCGCTCGGGTCCGACCACGCAGGCTGTGGGAAGCCGAAACTGTCCCTCCTTGTCCCCGAGATCGCCGATAACCGCGATCAACTTCTCCCCGCGGTAGATTTGGATCCGGTGATTGCGGGTGTCTGCGATGAGAACCCGGCCATCCGGACTCACATGGACCCCCTGTGGCGTTGAAAAGGAGCCGCCGATGGACCCTATGGATCCGATTATGCGTCTGACTCTTCCCGAATTGTCGAAGACCTGCACCCGGCCGTTGTTGGAATCGACCACGTAGATCAAGCCGGCCGCATCGATCGCCAGCCCCATGGGGAAATTCATCCGTCCCGGTCGCGCTCCGGGCCCACCGAAGCATGAAATCGGCTTGAGTGATCCGTCGAATTCCACGACACAGTATCCGGGGGAGTCGGTGACGAGAAGGTTCCCGGAGGCGGCAAAGGCAAGACCGAAGGGACCTCTCAGTCCTTTGGCTTCGCAAAAGGGCTCTGCTGCTCTTACGGGTGTCTGTCTTGCGAGGATGTCGGCGAGGGGAAGCAGCCCCGCAACGCCGAGAGATTTGAAAAAAGTACGCCTTCTCATGGCGATTTCATGCACGCAACCCCGGCCACGCGGAAATACTCCGTTCGCCGGGCTTCATAGAAATATGGCCGGAATGTGAATCAGGCGACGGGACAGACTCCATAATAAGTCCAACGAATCCGGGAGTCAAGGGTACGTTCCCTGGCCCGCAGCTAGGTCCAACAGGCGCTACGCCGTCCGGCCTTTGCAGCAGCAGCTTTCCGCATCTTCCCGAGGACCCTGGTCCAGCGGGTTACGCGAAGCGCAGGATTGTCTCCACCGGCTCACGCTCACTTCGGAAGCGGCAGGCAGGGTGGTCGGGGTGAGGCTTCCCAACGGCGATGCCGATGACGACCTTTTGGGTGTCAGGGATATCCAGGATCCGTCGCACGATGTCCGGGTAGTGCATGGACGCTGCAAGGAAGATAGTCCCGAGACCCTCCTGAAAGGCCGCGTAGCAGATCGTGGTCCCGACGGACCCGAGATCCAAGCAGGAATACGGCTCGTTGAGTTCATCGAGTATGGTCAGGTAGAAGATGCCGGGAGCGCCGAAAAGTCTGTACATGTTCATGTAGTGCTCCGTGCGCGCGGTCTTGTCATGCCGTTCAATACCCATTTCGGTGAAGAGCGCCCGACCGAGAGCGACGTAGCGATTCTTGTGCTTCTCGGGGAAATCCACGGGCATGATAATGTCCGGCCGCGGGAAGTTGCCTGAGGATGCCTCTTCGACAAAAGCCTCGGTGAGCGCTTTGACCTTCTCTCCGTCCGCGTACACGATGTCCCAGGGCTGGGTATTTCCCCAGGAGGGGGCCCAGCGGGCAAGTTCGACAATTTTGCTTATGGTATCTTGAGAAACAGGGTCCGGAAGGAAACGCCTGATGCTGTGCCTCCCGTGGATCGCATCGTTCAACTCCATGGTTTGATCCTCCTCAGGGTAGCTCTTGCGGGCGCCAAGGATACCACGAACATTGAAGAGTGTTGAGGAAAAACGGGGCAGACAGATGGACAGCCCGTGCAGGTCAACAGGGGGATTCGGCGTGAGAGCCGCCTCTCTACGGGGCTCTTTTGCTTTGCAATCGCGGATTGCTGATGCTAAATTCAGCGATTACGGTGTGGTGAGGTGAGGTTCGGGATCGCCCCGCATCCGACGCCTGCTCCGGGCGTCCATTCTTCGGGGGTTTGACCCTGATCCTGCCCTCGACATTCCGAGCGTTTCATCTCGTTTCCGTCATACCCCATAGCGCGCTACAACTGAATAAGGAGGATGGCACATGGCTTTCACGTTTCGTGGATCCACCGTCAACAAGGTCGGAGTTATTGGTTCAGGTCAGATCGGACCGGACGTCGCACTGCATTTCAGCAAATCACTCCACGCGTTCGGTGTACAGGTCGTGGTCGTGGATGTGGTCGAAGAGGCTCTCCAAAGAGGAAAAGCCAAGTTGTTCAAGAAGGTTGACAAGGGCGGCGAAACCGGCGCGTTCAAACCCGCCCAGGTCGAAGGCATGAAGAACGCAGTAACCTTCACGTCAGACTACGGGCAGCTCAAGGGCGCGGACCTCGTTGTGGAGGCGGCCACGGAAGATTTGCCCCTAAAGCGCAAGATCTTCAAGCAATTGGAGGAACTGGTTTCCCCTGAGGCGATCTTGACGAGCAACTCTTCGCACCTCGAACCGGAACGTATCTTCGAGGGACTTACGCACAAAGGCCGCGCGCTGTGCACGCATTACTTCTTCCCCGCGGAACGAAACCCCGCGATCGAAATAATCCCCGGTCAGGATACGGCGCCGGAAGTCACCGACTTCATGATGCGATTCTACGAGAGCATCGGGAAGTTCCCCGTCAGGGTCGGGTCACGATACGGTTACGCGGTCGACCCGGTCTTCGAAGGACTGCTGTTGGCCTGCGTGCAATGCCTGGACGCGGGTCTCGGGGACAGCAAACAGATCGATACGGTCGCATCCAAATGCCTTGGCCTGAGAGTGGGCCCCTTCACTGCTCACAACCTCACCGGCGGTAACCCCATCACCGCGCACGGCCTTTCGGAGATGAACGACCGCATCAACAAGTGGTTCCGGGTACCGGAGCGGCTCCAACAGATGGTCGAAAGCGGAGCCGATTGGGAAGTGCCCGCTCGGGGAGAGAAGATCGAAGTCCCTGCCGACAAGGAGCAGGCCATCGCGGACGAACTCATGGGCGCGTATTTCGCCATCGTGTGCGATATGCTCGATTCCCAAATCATCACCACGAGCGATTTCGACTTCATTATCAGCGTGGCGCTCGATATGAAGCCCCCCTTCACGTACATGAATGCCATCGGCGTTGGCAAAGCGCTGGAACTGGTCGAGGCCTTTGCCAAGAAATATCCGGGTATGCCCGTCTCCCAGGCGCTGAGGGATCAGGCGGCCTCGGGCAAGCCGTGGGACATCCTCGACGTGCTCTTCGAGAAGAAAGGCGACATCGGCGTCATAACGATCCGCCGCCCGAGAGCGCTCAACGCGCTCAACAGCAAGGTCTTCAAGGAACTGGCCGTGTACGTCGACACGATCAAATCGGACCCGGAAATCAAGGCCGCGGTCATAACGGGCTTCGGAAACAAGGCATTTGTCGCGGGCGCGGATATCAAGGAGATGGCCAGCTTCACCAAACCCGAAGAGGGCGAAGCCTTCGCGCGCAAGGGCCAGATCGCTTCGTTAGAGCTTCAGGGCATGGGCAAGCCGCTTGTCGCCGCGATGAACGGGCTCGCGCTGGGCGGCGGGATCGAACTGGCCATGTGCGCCACCGCCCGGGTAGCCCCCAAGGGCATCGGGTTCTTCACCGGCCAGCCGGAGGTAAACCTCGGGCTGATCCCCGGAATGGGCGGGACCCAGAGACTCCCCAGGATTATCGGGTTTGAAAGGGCCTCCGAGATGATCCGAACCGCCAACCCGATCTCTTCTGACAAGGCGTTCGAGTACGGGCTTGTCAACGAGCTGGTCGAGGGGGATGTCCTCCAGAGGGCCATGGAACTCGCGCGGGAAATCGCGGACGGCAAAACTAAGGTCAAAGAAATGGAACTGGGACCGATCCCCGATGCTCCCGATTCCGTTCCCGACATCGACATCGGACACCATTCCAAGGCCATCGACAAGATCGCGGTCAATGCCATCATCGAGGGCGGAAAAATGACCCTCGAGGATGGCCTCAAAAACGAAGCAAAATGGTTCGGCCAATGCTGGACGACCGAAGATAATCAAATCGGCCTCAAGACCTTCGTGGAAAAGGGCGCGCGAGCAAAAGCGGAATTCATCCACCGCTGAGGATGAGGACGCAAAAAGGAGAGGGGCGGCAGGGAGAACAAGGAAGACTGGGGAACCCTTGCCGGCAGAGGATAGTTCCCTGAGGCGCTCAAAGGCGGTTACTGCCGAACCGCCGTCTGGGGGCTCTTTTTGCAAGAAACCGCCCCCAGACCCCCACAAAGAACTCTATGGCAACACAATGCTGCTTCGCATCATTGTGTCGAGGGTAGCTGTACGTCAGTCCCCGCGCGAACCTTACGGCCCACCCGCAATCTCTCGACGGCTGGAAGCCTGGCGTCTCAAGCATTGCACAGCGGGCCTGTGTCCGTGAGTACATTCAGGGAGAGGGTGTTGTCCCCGGACCCCTCCCTAAAAGACTCCTAAGCGGCGCTCAGGCAATGCCTGAACGGGCAGTGTGCCGCGCAGTTCCTCCAACCGACGAGCCATGCCCAACGGGGAAGGACGAAGACGCCGTGGAAAAGGATCCCCAAGCAGACGCCCAGGAAATGCTCGACGAAGTCAAGGACTCGTTTCTTCAGAGCAGGAATGCGCTTGTCCTCGCGCTCGTTGCCGTGCTCCTCTTTACTGCCCTGGCCCTCGGGCTCACCTTTCGGGAAGTAACCTGGATCGATGAATGGCCCTATGCGCAGGGGCTCGAAGTCGAGTTCTTTCTCGGTATTGCGGGGATCATCTGGTTTATCGCCTATCTCGTGAAAAGGCTCATCAGGATTTGGGATAGGTAGGGATCGTGTCAGTCCACGAGCGAGTCTCATCTTGACTCATCTCTAGGGGGCGTTCCTCCATCGAGCAAAGGAGAGAGCGGCGTTTCTTTTCTTCAAAGCATTTACGTTCTGCTGTTTCCTCAAAATATCTAGGCTAGCGGTCCAATGGCGTAGCCATCCCACTTATCGGGGGCCGACCCCCCATGTCCGCTGGAATGCCGGCGAACCCCGCCCTGGTGAGCCGGAAACTGGCGACGCGTGAAAAGCCGAGCAACTGGTTAGTGCTCAGAAGGATTCTTGCCTTTGAGCCACCTATTGAAGCTAACGTAGGTCTCAGGCTCGTCGTGGATCCAAAGTACTTCTTCCGTGGAGTTCTCAGGAGGGTCCAGCGCCACGTACGGGTAGAGACCCAGATACTCTTGCCCGTCGTACGCGTTGCCCCGCGGACGGTCTACGATCGGCAGGATCGCGACACGACCCCTGAACGCGTCGAAGTACCCAAGTTCCCAGGGCATCCACCTGGATTCGCCTGAGGTTGCGGAATCGACATAGAATAGACAAGCACTCTGTTTCATCCGCTCCCTGAGCCGATCTGCAGTCTCCGGTGTAACGTCGGATCGATCCATTTGGGTATTTTCGATCCAGTCAACGTAAACTGAATAGCCGCGACCTTCCAGGTCGGTCTTGACCCAGAGTATTTCGCGCGAGTCCGAATAACTGTGCGACAAAAAGATAGTAAATGATTCGGTGCCGTCCGCTTTACTGGCGTGTTCGAAAAGGAGCGACTCTGCGCTCTTCATTACCAGCGTCGGACGGCGACGAGACAGTTCATCGAACCTTTCGCGCAAAAAAGTCCTGGAGTACAGCGCCATTGATAGACCCCTTTCCTTGTCTTACTGAAGCGCCTTTCATTCCGGGACAAGCCAGCCCGCGACGCGTGTCCCGTCGGACGCTTTCAGGTCCATTCGTTCCGCACGCCGCAGAAAATCGGAAATCTCCCGAGCTACGTGATACGCAGGGTGCTCGTACACGTTGTTCCGGCGATAGTCTCCGCAGCACCTGGTATAGACCCAGTCGGCCATTGCGTTCGGATCCATAGGCCCCTCCCTTAACCGCCATTGGGCACGGTCACGCGAAGTCTTTGAGCACCGCCACGCAGACCGGCAAAGCCACCCTGCTGGAGGACGTCACCACTTTCACCGCATGCCCCACCATGTTTTCCGCATGTGCTACAGCATTACACCTTCGGGAGGGATCGTCAAGGGCTGAAAGTAGGGTAGATTTGTAGTAAGTGACGGCACCTTTTCACGTGCAGGCGCGCAATAGGATAGAACGGCGCGGAACACCCGAATTCGGCTATGCTTTACCCGCCCTTTGTTTTCAGGGCGACGCCCAACGCGACAGTTACAACGATGGCGATTCCCAGATAAAGGGGCAGAATGGTCTTGGACACGAGCACCCCCCAAAAGGAAGCCACTTGCGAAGTGAATTGATCCGTCTTCATGGAAAAGTCAACGGATTCTTCCTTGAGTACTCGCACGTGATCGTAAAGCGCTCGGAAGAGTCTTTCCTGCCTGAGGTAATAGGTGTCCAAGGCCCAGAACAACGGAATCGGGATGTACGCGACAGCCATGAACCAGGGACTTGTATTCTTGGTCGCCAAAGCGACAATTGCCGCCACGAGGGTGACGCACCACCCCTTCAACCAAAACGAATTGCCACCCATCCGGTTGATCACGCCCTGGATCATCTCCAGATGCTTGAGCTTCTTCTCCATGGTCCCTCGCCTCCAAGAAGTGGGGAATGGGTTGCAGAGCCTACGGAGGATGTAGTTCCGTGCTCTGGTCTACCAGCGACTGAAAAAGACCGGCCGGCCCACCCGGTTATCGGACACACCCATTATATCAATTTCAGGACCCTGCTGTCGAAGAGAGGTTCCACTAGGGGTTCCACAATGCCCGGCGGGCGAGTTCCAGGAGTAGCCCGTTTTTCCCAATCCTCAGCCCGTGGTATGATGCGGCCAGGGTATGACATGAGTTGTTCAAAGTGCGAATGGTTTGTCCTGGAAGTCTTCGCTGCCGGGTATCCGGCGGAGTCGGTGGCGGACTTCTGTCGTGCCCACCAGAGTGAGGCGGTTATCCTGCACGAGCGCGATAAAGAGAAGGGGCTGAGCGCGTATTTCCGAGCTGAGGCGTGGAACCTCTTTCAGCCTGCGCTTGAAGAATATGTCGCGTGGCTGCAGGAGACCGTTCACGAGCCCCCGGTCGTGATCTCACGGTCTCTTCAAAGCAAAGATGAGAACTGGGCCCTACTCTGGAAAAACGACTTCGAGCCCCTGCACATCGGAAGGAGCCTTGTGGTGACCCCTCCGTGGACTACCCCCGAGGCGCCGGGAAAACAGGTGATCATCATCGAACCCGCAGAGGCTTTCGGAACGGGCATTCATGAGACGACCCAAGGATGCCTCGCGTTTCTCGAAAAGGCAGCCAGCGAACTCAATCAAGTTCACCAGCCCTTCACCCTGCTCGATGTGGGCTGCGGATCGGGAATCATCGCGATTGCCGGGATAAAACTCGGCGCAAACCACGCGTTCGGAGTCGACAAGAACCGAGCCGCGGTAGCGTGCGCGGAGACCAACGCGGTGCTCAACCGCGTCTCACCAGCAGTCCGGTTCGAGTGCCGTTCGCTCAGGGAGGCGGAAGGAAGCTGGGATATTGTCGCTGCCAATCTCGATCCGTTGACTCTCAAGGACGGCGCGGATCGACTGGTTTCCTTGAGTAAGCGGTTTCTCATCGTCTCCGGAATTCTCGCGGAACACTGGCCCTCAACGAGAAGACTCTTCGAGGAACGGGGCATGGTAACACGCAGCGAAACGGCGGGGTCGAAGTGGGGGTGCGGACTCTTCGCTCAGGAATGGGGCTGAGAGTCCATCACAGAGGGCCTCGGCCCAAAAAACCTCTGGAAAGGACGACGGCATTTTCTTTCCGTCCAATCCTTTCTTGCCGCGGCTGCATTTCTAACTTCGGAGTCGAGGGAAAAGGGTCCACCTGACAGTTGACAACCGCCTTGCTCTCGGTGCCCCCTGGCCGGTGTGCCCGGGGGATGAGCCGCGAACGGCTCTCGGACGGCCAAGGACCGTGGGGGCCCTTCTTAAGGAGGTGGTCGGCCGCCCTGAGGGAGGCAAAGGGACCCGAGAGCAAAGCCCGGTTGGTGTCACCATCGGGCGGTGACGGTTGTCGAGGGCCCGGAAGTCGGGCCTCGGAGAGATGGACCGATCGTACCTCTTGTCGGTCCCTTGCTACATGCCCGCGTAGACAAGAGTCTGCACGGGCACTCCTGCCGCAGGATCGTGCCTCCACCAGGCGGCCGATTCCGCGGCAATTTTGGCGACGTTGGCCATGGCCGTCTCGAGCGATCCCCCGGAGTGCGTGGCCGGCCCCAACCTTTGTCCGTCACATGGTTCGCCCAGGAAGAGGGCCAACCACCGACCGGGAGACACACCACAAGCGCAACAGTTTGCCGGGCCAGGCGGGCGACTTCCCGTCGACCGGGATCTTGCTCGAATCAAGAAGCGGAGCATGTTCCGTGCCAAGTGGTTCAAACCTCACGACGAGATTGGGATGCCGTGGAATGTCGGGCGGTTAAAAGGGTTCAGGCGAAAAAGAGTCATCTTTTGGAGGGGGCGTGAGAGCGCCGCAATGCGCGAAACTCTGACACATCTTTGGAGGGGGATCTTGTTCAGGAGGTTTCCGCGCGACAGGAACGTCTGAGAACCGCGCATTTCTCCCAAATTATGTCTGATAATCGCGCATCAGCCCAGCCGCTTGAGGTACCGATAGAGCGAATCACGTGATATCCCCAGCAACTTCGCCGCCATCCTCTTGCGACCCCCGCATCGGCGCAGCGCCTCGATACAGAGCGACCGCGTGAGGTCATCCGTGACGTCATGCAGCGAGCGATTGGCAGGAAAATCGACCTTGAGACTCCATTCCCGGTCTCCCTCGCGATCAGCCGGTACCGCAACATTGAGCAGGCCCTCGTCATAGAGCATCAAGGACCTCTCCAGAGCATTGCGCAGCTCCCTGACATTGCCCGGCCAATGATAATCGGATAATCGGTCCAGGGCCGCCGGATGTGTCATGGGTACCTCGGCAAGCTGCATTTCCGCGGCAAGTTCACTGACAATCTCCTCCACAAGAAGAGGAATATCCTCGGCCCGCTCTCGCAACGCAGGCACGTTGATGGTGAAGACATTGAGGCGATAGAAGAGCGCGTCGAGGAACCTGCCCTGTTCCACTTCTTCTTCAAGTGCCCGGTGCGTTGCAGCAATGAGTCGCGCATTGACCTGAATGCTGTTCTCTCCCCCCACACGCAGGAAGGAGCGCCTGTCAAGGAAGGCAAGGAGCTTGGATTGCAAAGCCATGGGGAGTTCGCCCACCTCATTGAGCAGAAGGGTTCCTCCCTCGGCCAATTCGAGAAGCCCGCGCTTGCGTCCGCGCGCGCCCGTGAAGGCACCCGGCTCGTGGCCGAACAGTTCGGACTCGGCAAGCTCCGGCGCGACGGCCGCGCAGTTGATGGTAAAGAACGGCCCGTTTGCTCGCCTGGAGTGGTCGTGGATCCAACGGGCAAGGAAATCCTTGCCGCAGCCGCTCTCACCGAGAAGCAATACGATGCCGTCGGTCGCGGCCGCGTGTCGGGCTTGATCGAGCGCGGCCCTCATCGCTTCAGACGGGTAATCGGTGACAGATACCACGGGCGGCCTGAGGGCCCTCCTGCGGTCGGTGACGTTGCGGGAGATCCCTCCGATTCCGATGATCTCTCCTTCTGCATCACGCAGGGGGACCCTCGTATCGTGGAAGGTCATGAGCACCCCGTTGACGGAACGTCTGTGTTCGTCTTCGATCGTCTGGCCGTTGAGCACGCGGAGGTCGGTTTCCGTGATATCCTTTGCCGCGCCCTCACCGAAAAGATCTTCCGCGGTGCGTCCCACGATCCGGTCACCGGCCAGGCCGAAGAGCTCCTTCATCGCGGGATTGACGAGAACGTACCTCAGATCTCGATCCTTGATGTACAGGCAGTCCCGGGCCGCTTCGAAGATTGCCCGGAACCGCTCCTCGCTGCTGCGGAGGGCCTCCTCGTCTCCCTTACGCTTGGTCTCATCGCTGTATACCGCGACGATCTCACCGCTGGGGAGCTTGTACACGACATTCTCCCGCCAGCCTTCGACCCGGTCGTCGCTGTACAGTTTCGCGGGAAGTCGCTCGGGCTTGCCTGTTTTCCAAACCCGCTTGAGAACGTCGAACAGTCCGAACTCCCGCACTCCGGGAAAGGCCTCCAGCACGCTCTTGCCGATGAGGTCTTCCCGCCGCGTTCGTTCGATCTTCTCCACTGCCCGATTCGCATCCACGAACTCAAAATCCTCACCATTCTCCCGAGCCCGATAGATGGCGACCCCGTCCCTCATATAATTGAAGAGACCTCTGTACCTTGCCTCACTTTCCTTGAGCGCTTCTTCCGCGGATCGGTTCAGGTTCCGCAGCCGAATCGTCACGAGCCAGTGCGCGAAAATTTCCGCGACATGGGTCAGGAAATCGACCTCATCCGCACCGAACGCGTAGAATTCTCCAGAGTAAACGGTGAGAGCTCCGAACACGCCGCCCTCTCCCCGGAGGGGCAGCGCGAGACAGGATGCATAGCCCCTTTTGATGGCTTCCGACCGCCACACTGCATCGGCGGACACCGTACGCATGTTCCGGACAAGGAAATGCCTCCCGGTGCGGATTGCGGTCCCGGTGGGCGAGCGTCCCTGTTCGTTGTCCGCCCATACCGGATTTGTTGCGGCCAGGTAGCTTTCTTCGCGGCCCCACAGGCCCATGGGCTGCACGGTCTTGGTCTCGTCCCGCTCCGCGGATCCCACCCACGCGAAACGTTGACTGAACTCTTCAATGATAGCCCGGCAGACCTCCTCCGCGAGACCGGACTCTTCAGAGGCCCGCTCAAAGATCCCGTTGCATCGCCTGAGAAGCCGACACTGCATGCGGGTCTTTGCCGAAGCCTCTTCTCTTCCGGTCATTTCGACGCGAGGGGCTCTGTCATCGGCCGGCTGTTCCGGGGGTTTCTCTGAACCCTTCATTTCTTCCCCTTTCGAGGCGGGCTTTCATGTATCATCGGTGGCCCAGGAACCCCAAGATAATATGCCTGTGCCCGGACCATCCTAGCGTGCCATGGTCCACAGGTCAAAGATTCCGGAGGGGAAGCCGCGTTGGCGCGCTCGCCGGAGAAGGTTCCTTGGGGGGATCGGCTTTTGTGGTAGTATGGGACAGTCCTTCCGAGAGCGGGGGCGACCTCCGGGCCTCCCCGTCTCACGCATTTCAAGGCAAAGTCGCATGCGTTTCAGGAAAGGGAGTGGTGGACATGCCGGATCGGAAGCAAAGCTCCAATGCACGAGGGTTCTGCGGCAGGATCTGCTTCGTGGACTTGAGTACGAGAGAGATCGAATTCGAGGATCTCGGTGAGGATGTCTACAGGAGCTATCTCAGCGGCGTGGGCATCGGCGCGAAGGTGCTTTGGGAGCGCATGAAACCGGGAGTAGATCCGCTGGGACCGGACAACATACTGGGCTTTACCACTGGGCTGCTGACGGACACGGGTTCGCTCTTTACCGGGCGTTTCACCGTGGTAGCCAAGTCCCCTGCTTCGGGCGGTTGGGGCGACGCCAACTGCGGGGGATACTTTTCACCGATCCTCAAGCGGTGCGGTGTGGACGCGCTCTTCTTCCGGGGCATATCAGCGGGTCCCGTCTATCTGTACATGGATGACAAATCGTCTGAAATCCGGGACGCGTCCGACCTGTGGGGCAAGGACACCGTTGAAACGGAGGATGAGCTGAAAGCTCGTTACGGAAACGCCGCCCAGGTGGCATGTATCGGACCCGTGGGTGAAGGGTGCAGCTATGTGGCGTGTATTTCCACGGACCGCGGTCGAATGGCAGGCCGCAGCGGTATGGGAGCGGTGATGGGCTCGAAGAAGCTCAAAGCAGTGGTGGTGGCCGGCAAGAAAAAGGTCACGGTGGCGGACAAAGCCCGGATCAGGGAACTGAGCGATCGATTCAGATCGAAGATCAAGGACCCTTCCTTTGTCCCCGGGCTCTTCAACGACTGGATGACTGCGCTGCTTGGCAAGATTCTTGCCCGGATACATATACCCCAGTTGTCGACGACCTGGCGGATGTTGCTCCGGGGTTACGGGACTCCCGGCCTGACCGCCATGTGTGCGGAAAGCGGCGACAGTCCCATCAGGAACTGGGGGGGCGCGGTCCGGCCCGATTATCCGTCCAAGCTCTACCGAAAGCTCGGCATGGGGCCGGTGATCGCGTATGAAACGAAGAAGTACGGGTGCTACTCCTGTCCCGTGCGATGCGGGGGGCACGTGTCGGTCACGGACGGCCCGTACAAGATCGAGCGAATGCACAAACCCGAGTATGAAACAATCTGCGCGTTCGGAGCGATGCTCCTGAACGACGATCTTCATTCCATCTTCAAGATCAACGATCTGGTCAACCGCGGGGGTGTAGACTCAATCTCCTGCGGGAGTATCGTCGCGTTCGCGGTCGAATGTTACGAGAATGGGATCCTCTCGAAGGAAGACACCAGCGGGCTGGAACTGACCTGGGGCAATTCCGACGCGATCGTAGAACTGACGAGAATGATCATAGAACGTGAGGGCCTCGGCGACGTGCTTGCTGACGGGGTGAAGGTGGCCGCGGAAAGGATCGGCAAGGGAGCGGAGAAATATGCGGTCCATTGCGGTGGTATCGAACCTCCCATGCATCATCCCATGTTCGACACCGGCTGGGCGTTCACCTATTACCTGGAATCCACACCCGGTCGCCATACTACGTCCTGCAACCAGTATCTGGAGATGCAGCACCTGAAAAAGAAATACTCCAGGGCGCGCGGGAAGCCGCGCAAAGAGGACATGATCAACGAGCATGCGAAGCACGCCTATCGAATCAACGTCGGCGCGGACTACAAAATGCTCGTCGATTGCGTGGGCGCCTGCCTTTTCGGCACCCACGTGGGAGGACCGCTGCCCCTGGGAGACTGGATAAATGCAGCAACCGGCTGGAACTATTCGTACGACGACTATTTGGCTGTGGGTGAACGCATACGACTCCTCAGGCACGCGTTCAACGTCAGAGAGGGTATCAACCCGATTCGCGATTGCATGCCTCATGCAAGGCTCTTCGGTGATCCTCCCATGACGTACGGACCGCTCAAGGGCAAGTCTCTCGATCTCAATGCAATGGCTCAGGCCTACTACAAAATGGCCGGATGGGACGTTGACACGGGAAGGCCTGAACGAGAAAGGCTCCAGGAACTGGCACTGGAAGAGGTCCTCCAAGAACTCTATCCAGAGCGGGAAACCCACGCTCATCAGGCAGGGGAATAACGGTAAGCCGCGTGTTCTCTCGATGAACTGCGCCATTTCGCGATGGAGACCATCTCTCATGCAGCCGAAACAGGAAGAACAGCCCGGCCTAGGACACGTCTTCAGAGGTCCGGAAGGGTTGCTGATCTGGTGCGACGAATGGACCCCCGAAAAGGAACAGGAAGCTCGCCGGGTCTTCCCCTGGTGGAACAAGGTCAAGATATCCCATCCGGAGAGCCTTGAAGACTTCGCGCCGGACTGGAAAGGACATCCAGCGCCGAGCTTTCTGTTCAAAGAGGCCAATACCGGTCGAATCATCGGGTCGATCCCCTCGTAGCTCGTTTTATCAGTTTCTCTTCATGTCTCGGAACGCTTCATATCCGGGTGTCCCGCGTGCCCGCGTAACATTTGTGTTACACTGACACTCATATCCGTCCGTCACCTCGCGTGTGCTATTCCTTTACGCGCAACCCGGTACAAGGAGGTCGCATGACGATGTACGTTCTGATCGCTGTGGCTCTTGGGCTTCTGGTTGGCCTTTTGTGGGCTGAGAACGCGGGTGATCCCCGGATTATACTCGGGTTCAAAACGCCGCTCTCACTGTTCTTCGTCATCACGGCTCTCCTGCAGCCCAGGGTGATCCCGCGATACTTCCGATACGTGCTCGTGGGCCTCGTGCTCGGTCTCGTGGGGGACGTGTGCCTTGCGATCCCTGGACAGAACACTTTCAAAGCGGGTCTCGTGGCTTTTCTCCTGGGTCACATCTTCTATATCGTGGCATTCGCTACCCTTGCCCGTCGTTCCGATTGGATCAACTGGGCGTACGTCCTCATCATCGCCGTCAGCGCGTACATCTTCTGGTGGCGTCTGCCGCACCTCGGCAACATGATCGTACCGGTTACTCTATACGTTGGGGTGATCTCCGTGATGGTGGCGGCCGCGTGGGCCGCTTTCCGGAATCCGGAGGTGCGCAGAATCGGCGCGTGGTTCATACTCGTGGGCGCGGTGATGTTCTACGTTTCCGATATCTTCGTGGCGCATCAGCGATTCGTGATGCAGAGTTTCACTAATAGGCTCATCGGATTGCCGCTCTACTACGCGGCTCAGTTCCTCCTGGCCTTTTCGGTCGGATTCGTAAAGAAGCCTTGAATGACCGTCTTGATGCGGCGGCGAGTTGCGGGAATATACGCAACGGCATTTCGTGGCCGGGTCGCCGATACTCGTCGTTCCAATCCAGGTTGAGAGGCTTCAGTCCAGCTTCTCTTGCAGGACTTCCCTCGTTGTATCCAGAAAGGCGCTGAGCGTGGGAGAAATCCATCTCGCCCGAGACCGGATCATGAGGAGCGCGACTTCAAAGGCGCCTTCTTCCCATGCCAAACGGGCAAGCTCACCTTTTTCGATCTCCCGAGCTACTGACACCTCCGGCAGGATGGTGACGCCAACGCCCTCCATGACGCATCGCTTGAGCGTCTCAACGCTGTGGAAGATGAGAGTGGTCCCGGGTGAAACGCCCTGATCCTCCAGCGTCCGTTCAAAGGTTCGTCGATAGCTGCAATCGACCCGTGAGAGCAGTACCGGTTCCCCTTGGAGATCCCGTGCAACCACGACTTTCTTCTTGGCCAGGCGATGGTCAGGCGAGGCGACAGGGACGATCAACTCGAACCCCAGGACCTCCACCTCAATCTCCGCGGCCTTGATCGATTCCGTAAGGAGAAACGCAAAGTCGATTACCCCCGTTCGGAGGTCCTTTCGGAGGCCTTCGTGTGCACATGTCGTCAGGTTCAGCCGCACCTTCGGGCACCGCCTGGAGAACTCCCTGACGACCGGCGGCAGACGGTGAATCCCCAGAGACTCCGGAATCCTTATGGTAAGCGAGCCTTCAGGCTCTCCGTCACCCCCGGCTTCGGCCCGCGCTTCATCGGCCAGGTCGATGATCTTCTCGGAATACCCGATGAGACGCTCCCCTGCCTCGGTGAGCGCGATGCGCCTCCCCAGCCGATCGAAGAGTCGTACGCCGAGTTCTTCCTCGAGGACCTGTATCTGCGCGGAGATGCTCGACTGGGCATAGTTGAGACGATCTGCAGCCTTGTTGAAACTCCGCAGTCTGGCGACCGTCAGAAAGGTCTTGAGATTCCGGATCTCCATGAGTCCTCCCCTGATCACGATTTTCGATCGATCCCATCGGAATAAATCGCTGGATTCGATATCTAAGCAACAGTAATCTAATTAGCAGATAGCTAACGGATGTCAAGAAACGGAGGCTTGGTCATGAACAATCCTGAAAGGGCCCTGGAACTCTTTGCCAATGGATTGAACTGCTCTCAGGCGCTGCTCACGCTGTTCGGGGAGCGATACGGGTTGGATTCTGCGATGGCCGGCGCCCTCGGGCGGCCGCTTGGGGGAGGCATGGGACATCTGGCCCGCACATGCGGCGCGGTAACCGCCGCGGTCCTCCTCCTGGGCCTGGCAACGGACAATCACGAGGAGACCGAGGCCCGCACCGCGTCAGACGTCTCTGTACGGGAATTCTTCAGGCGTTTTGAGCGTCGGCACGGGACAACAGAGTGCAAGGAATTGCTGGGCGTTGACATGAGTACCGAGGAGGGAATGAAAAAGATCAGAGCGGAAGGACTTGTGCAAAAACGATGTCCGGCCCTCATGAAAGATGCAGCCGGCATACTGGACGAGCTGTTGGCGCGTTGATGTTCCATAAGGCGATGATGTCAAACGGCCGTTGCGGAAATGCCGGGCGTGTTGATCCACGTATCGTTCGGGCGTAGCAGGCATGCTTCGCCCCTATCTTGTCAGCGCACGTGGTGAAGGTTGGGACGCAAAGGGAGCCCCGGAGGTACTGTTCCCGCAGAAACGTACGCTTCCGAAAGCAACCTCGTACGAAGGGAGACAATGATGTCGTCCGGGTGGCCAAAGGACATCACGATTGCTCTGCCCGTCTGGGTAGTGTCGGGGATCGTGTCCGGATTGTCCCTGGCGCAGATCTACAAGCCGCCGGGTGCCGACGCACTTATCCCTGTAGCGCTTTTCGCGATGCTCTTCCCGGCGATGTTGCAGGTTGATTTCTCTGGGGTCAAGAGGATCACTCTTGAGCCGGGGCTGTTGATGGCGGCCCTTGTTTTGAATTTCCTCGTTTCGCCTCTCCTCATTTTCGCAATGCTTCACTTTTTCGAGGCGGGTAGTGCGCCACGCGTCAATGCAGGCCTCATCCTCTACGGCACAATC
Organism: uncultured Syntrophaceae bacterium; assembly: GCA_964497585.1. GTDB lineage: Bacteria > Desulfobacterota > Desulfomonilia > Desulfomonilales > Desulfomonilaceae > CAZCDS01. The sequence goes on along the minus strand of CAZCDS010000031.1, from coordinate 37,112 downwards.
CCCTGCGGCGGGATGGTTCCCGCGTTTACCGGTATGCTCGGGGGTAACGTGAACCTGTCAGTGACGATTACCGCGGTCAGTCTCGTGCTCAGCATCTCAATCGTTCCCCTTTGGACAAAATGCCTCATCGGGTCTGAGATATCAGTCCCGGCCATCCTCGTATTCCGCCACCTCTGCTTCATCATCCTGATCCCCCTGGTGACGGCGCTGGCGGCTCGGCGGATCATCATCCGCAGCAAGGGGCATAGGGCATTTTCCAAGGTGAAAGAACGGGTAAAGCCCCTTTCTAACCTCGGGCTCTTCCTCCTCCTGTTCGCGATGTCTCTGCTTTACGAAGATAGGATTTTTCGAGGGCCGATGCCGGTATTGAAGATCGCTTTTCCGGTGGGTGCCTTTCTGATGGTTCTGTTCCTTCTCTCCGGCCTCTGCGCAAAGATGTTCCGATCTCGCTATGAGGAGTCGATTGCCTTCACTCTCAGTACAACCCCCAAGAACAACGCTATTTCATTGGCACTGGCTTTCACCACATTCGGCGCGAATGCCGCACTCGTAAACGCGGTGGCCGGCCCGCTCGTTCAGTTGCCGATCATGCTGAGCTTTGTCGCTCTCATACAAAAGCGCCTTCGCATCAAGAGTACGCACTCTCCGACTCCCCCCGGGCATTGAGATGAAATCCCCCCACTTTCAGTTGTCAAGAGGACGCAACGGGGGGATTTCATGGTCGTGGCATGTGGGAAGATGCAACCGAACCCCATGCATCGGAAAACATATTGGTATCAAAAGTCCCAATCATCCCTCGGGTACCATTTGCAGATCTTCTGATATCCCGTCCACCAGCATTTCCTGTAGTACCCGTCGTGGTCATATTGGCCATATCTGTCATCGTACGGGTATCCTCCGCCATAATATGGCCCATAGCCATAGCCCCAGCCTGGATAGATCCCCACCCCGAACCTGAATCCCTTTCCGCTGACAGGCATGAACGGACCGGAAGGCTCCGTCTGAACAACAGCGTCGGAAGAAGGGACAAGAGTTGTTTGGGAAGTTGAATCGAATCCCTGCTGAGAGAGAACCGTACCTGCGTATATTATGGATATGGCCAATGCGATAAAGCCGACTTTCATCAATCTTTGTGTTCTCATGATCAACCTCTCCTTTCTACCTAGTAGAGAGGGAAGAGAGACCTGATCACGGGCTCTCATGACTTCACCCAACCGTGATCTCATTTCGTCTTGATGAGATTGAACCATCATCCCGCGCAACCGTCGGACCGGGCCACGGAAAAACGCGTATAATCCTCTCTTCTGCGTAGAGTGCGCACCATTCCGGCCGAAGTCAAATCAATTGATACAAGTTCAGGGGGGAGTCAGTGAGGAGGCCAAGCTCTGATTTGTGACGGTCAGGAGCCTGGGAAGGTGTCATCGAGGAGAGATGGGTCCAAACGGAACGGCGGAATATTGCTGTCGCTTCAAGAATGGCCGGATCGTCACTCGCCGGCCCCCTGCCCCCCAACATGATGCCAGTGGCTGGTCAAGTCGGTGGCTCAGGAGTCGACCGAGCGATCCTCCGCTTTATCCATCAACTCACCGATGGCCTTGAAGAGCGATGAGACATCGACCGGTTTCTCCAGGACGGCGTCTACGCCTGATTCGGAGACCTTTTCTGACTGGTCGGCCTGACGACTCCATCCCGTCAACATCATGAAGAGCGGTTTGGGGACTCCATTTTCCAGGCACATTTGTGCAACCTTCTTTCCCACTTCCCAGCCGTTCATACCGGGCATGCCGAGGTCGCAGATTATGAGATCGACCGATTCGGTCTTCAACAGGTCAATGGCTTCCTGCCCGGAATATGCGGTGAGGACCGTTTGCCCGAAGAGCTCGAGCCCATCTTTGAGCATATTGACCACAGGCGGCTGGTCGTCGACCACAAGTATGCGGATTTGGCGGAGCGGGCCATCGGGGCGGCCGAACGTTTCTTCCTGTGGTTTCTCCATAAGGGGAAGCCGCACCGTGAAGGTGGAGCCCCCTCCCTCACGACTCTCCACGAATATTTCACCCCCATGTCGTCGAACGATACCGTAGCTGCTCGCCAGCCCCATGCCAGTGCCCTGCACGCCCTTGGTAGTAAAGAACGGCTCGAATATCCGACCAACGGTCTGTGCCGGAACCCCCAGGCCGTCGTCCTGCACCTGGAGAATCACGCCTTCTTTTTCCACAGCGGTCCTGACTTTTATTTCGCCGCCCCGTGGCAGGGCTTCGGCAGCATTCTTGATGAGATTGACCACGACTTCGAAAAGCTCGTTTTCTTTGCCTTCCACCAGACACCCTTTTTGGAGATTCCGATTGAGAGAGATCGTGGCGCCTTCCTTTTCAGGCCCGGTTTTCCACCAGGGTTTGCTCATCTCCAGCGCCTGTTCAACCGTTTGGGACAGATCAAAGATCGTGCCCTTTTGGAAGGGGGTTTCGTTCCCGGCACGAGCGAATTCCTGGAGGCGCTTGACCGTATCGGCCCCGAACCGGGAACTCTCGAGAACCTCTTCCAAAGTGGACTTCATTTCCGACAAGTGGCCGCGTTCAAGGTTGGTGAGCGCCACGTGCGTTCCGCTAATGACGATCTGCAGGAGGTTGTTGAAATTGTGCGCAACCCCGGCTGCCAAGTCTGCCACCGCCTTGAGGCGCTCCGTGTTCACAAGGAACTGTTGCGCCTGTTGACGCTCGGTGATGTCTTTGATGATGGAGCAAACAAATCTGCCGCCCTTCCAGGCGAAGGGCGCGGAGGATATCTCCACGGGAAATACCGTGCCATCCTTGTGTCGGTGGCGGCTGGTCAAGGAGTGTCCTGCCTCTGTTTGGGCCGCTTGGCGCAAGGCGGCCGCGGTTTTCTCCGCTTCCACGCTGACCTGCGGCGCGGTCATGTCGAACAGTTCCCGTCTCGAGTACCCCCAGAGGTTTTCCGCTGCTTCGTTGAGATCGACGAATTTTAGCGTCTCAGCTTCCGTGACGACAATGGCGTCCTTTTCCTTTGAGAAGAGGAGCCGGTACTTTTCCTCGCTCTCCTCCAGTGCCTTCATTGCGCGCCAGTTGAGGAGTCCGATAGCTCCAAACTCCGCGAATGCCTGGGCCATCCGCGCGTCATTTTCGTCGAAGCCTCCCGGCTTATTGGCCAGTCCCAGAAGCCCGACCGCCTCGCCGTGAACGATCATGGGGGCGCAGAGCATATTGCTCAACGCGACGTGGCCTTCGGGCATTAACCTCGTCCATTCACTGTTACTGAAATCGTTGTCATAAACGGCTTTGCGCCGGTGACACACCTGTGCGCCAAGCCCGCGGATGTGCATGGGCAATTCGGGGTCAACGCTGCAGGTGAGGTCGCCTGATTCGAGCAGCAATACCTCGTCTCCCGCTCCGTCTTCGCTCAGAAGAATTATGTACCCTGCGGGAGCCCCGATAACCTTGCTACATGCCTCGAACAAACCCCTGGCCGATGCCTCGAACTCCCGATGCTCCGCGATTGCCCTGGCTCCCTTCAGGAGCGCGGATGTCTCGCTGTTTGCTCGCCGGAGATTGCGCACGGTGTCGGCCAATTCCATTTCGATCTTCTTTTGGCCCGTGACGTCCCGGGCAACGTGCACACAACCTTCAATGTTCCCCTCTGCGTCACGAAGGGGAGAAGCGCTGACAACAAACGTCCCTCCCATCTTGGGCTCATAAGCCTCCGTGGTGTACTCGATTCCGTACAGCATCATCTGGACGTGAGGACAGGAGGGAGGTGGCGCGTCGGTCCCGTGAACTGCCTGGTAACAGGTCATTCCCGCGGCTGCCTCCGGGGCAATGTTGAGTCTATCTGCCATGGACCTGTTGATTCGTACTATCCGAAAGTGGGTGTCGATGATGGCGATGAGATCGGGTGCCGAGTCAAAGGTCCGTTCCCAATCCTCCTTGGCTCGAATGAGTTCCTCTTCCGCTCGTTTTCGATCGGTGACGTCGCGGCCGACGCACTGAAATTCCGTTATTCCTTCTCTGTCGTCGAAAATGGCGCGATCGGTCCGTTGTTGCCAACGAATTTCACCTCCCGGAGCTATCACTCTGTGCTCGCAGGTTGCTACCTGCTTGTCCCACTCGAGAGAGGCGAGGTGTTCGGCGATCTCATTGCGGTCCTCCGGCGCGATCAGCTCAAACACGCTAATCCCTGCCAGTTGCTCTGCATCCCTTTGGAAATACCTGCAATAGGCTCCGTTGACAAAGGTAAGGGTTCCGCCGGGCAAGAAGCGACAGATGAGCTCGGTCTGATCCTCCACCACCGCGCGATACCGAGCTTCACTCTCACGCAGTTTTCTCTCCATACGGTGTTTGTACAGGGCTATCTCAACGGTGCGCCGCAACTCATCGGTAGAGACCGGTTTGGCCAAGTACGCCAACGGTTCCGTTATCTTTGCCCGCTCGACCAGTTCGTGGTCCGTATGAGCCGTGATATAGACGACATCGGCCTCCAATCCCGATCGAATCATTGTTGCCGTCTCAACGCCGTCCATCGACCCTTCAAGCTCAATGTCCATCAGCACCAGGTCAGGCTCGGTCTCTCGCGCGAGCCGCAGTGCCGACTCTCCCGAAGAGGCCAGGCCGACCACGTGCCAACCGGCTCGTTCGAGTCGCATTTTCATGTCTTTGGCAACGAGCGTCTCGTCTTCAACAATAAGTATTCGGGGGGTGTCCATCGGCGAAACTCCTCTCCGCAGCGGCAGAGCCAAGACAATTCCAAATGGCCTGAGCGTGGTAGGCGGAGAGCCAAAAAGCATTACTATTGGTTCGGTCGACACGACTGAGGTGAGGGCATCATACAGACCGTGGACTTCAGCAGTCACAATTCGGTCAATCGGTCGATCCGACTCTCAAAATCATTTTATCACAATCACAAGGATTCCGACTTCCTTTTTCAAGGCCCGGAATCCTGCCCTGTACCGGAGCGCCTCAGGACTCTCCATTCGAGGAATTTGTCGCAGCAGGCATCGCTCTCCGTACCAGCTTTCAGATCGCGGGGAGGCCGTTTCGCTCGGTAAGCGTCGGCAGAAGATTGATGAGTGAAATCCCTCCCAGGAGGCTACCAACCGGTGGTGAGAAGGGGGCTTCAAGAGTATTCGTCATTGACATCCCATGGGAACTGACACAGACTAATATTGTCGCGCATCGGCACGGGAAGATTATTCCCAGTCCCGAACCTCTCCGGGACGGTGGGCGCAGATACACGCGAGACATCGGCGGCACGGGAGAGGTACAGATGGCGTCTCCTTCGTCCCTTCAAGGCGTCAAGGCGGGTGAACAGGATTCCCGGTAAGCCGAAGCCCGGTCGATCGAATATTCTGGGGGGTGTCTGCCATCGATTCAAACAGAACAGGAGCACGTAGGACAGATAACCGTTGGCACGGGTCCGTGAAAAAGACCCTCGCGGGATGCTGCTATGCCGTGACAGTCTTGTCCCTTGGCGTACTCGGATCCATCTTCAATGTGCTGACAGTATCGACGGTCCAGGGCCACGGCCCTGAAGTGACGATTCGCATGAGGAGGGCCATCCAAGACCTGAGACAGTACGAGATGAATCATAGGCTCAAGCGACGGATTCGGCAACTCAAGCTGCGTCGGACCGAAAGAGCCATCGAACAAGAGATGATCAAGGCGCGGAGGCTGGAACAACGTGAGCGGCTAGGATCCGCGCCATTGGCCGGACCGGTCGGAACCGGGGTCAGAGAGAAAAAAGGCACCGAAAATGGTCCTTCCTACGAAAAACAAACGGCAAAGCCGACGAAGGACCAAAACGGAATGAAAGACGGTTCCGGAACGGGTCGGGCGAGTCCGAGTGAGCCCCCCTCAGTTCCCTACCCTTGAAAAGACGTAGGAGCCCATGCGACAAGCCGATCACGTGCCCTTACTGGCCGCAAACATGCAGGTCGGGAGAGCCTGGGACTTTCGTGCCTGGGTCCTCCGCGCCTCCATCCAATCCCGATCGAACCATCAGATTTGCGCTGACCGACCGTAATCCGTGTCGTCGTCTCCAGTACCTGGAGGATCGCACTCGTCCTTTCAGGCCAGGCGTCGGAGATCCGTTTGTATCGCGGGTGATAAGATCGAATAACCAGGCTGGGAGAGGTCAAAAGACCACACCTGGTGCCACAGCGGAGCGACACCGATCACACATACCATCAGACCGAGTGCACAGAGTGCAATTCTCATGATTTACCTCAACCGGTACAATTTCCGACATAATTAATCTGATACACTATCAGATCCCTACTCCCTTCGAAAGGGTAAACGCCCTCGTGAGGCTCAACTCCCCGGAAGTGAATGAAAAAAAGAGTCGGCGAGCAGCGGTTATGGTTCCTGTGCCCTTGACACGGTCCACGCCATCCCATATGCTCTAAATGATATCTCCGACCCGTGCCCGGAAGAGGGTATCGTTCCACTTTTCAGGGGTACAGCCGTGAGTACACCCGCCGGCTGCGGGAGGGGGACGGGCCAGTCGAATTCTGTGAAGGCATCGAATTGGGCTGCTCCGATGTCCTTGTTGTCGGTGGTTCTCTTTGCGTCAGGAGAATGGATATGAAGATCTTGGTTTCAGGATCACTCGCCTACGACAGGATAATGACTTTCCCTGACAAGTTCTCCGAGCACATCCTGCCGGACAAAATTCACATCCTCAACGTATGCTTCATGGTTGACGGGATAACAGAGCAGTTCGGAGGAACCGCGGGAAACATCTCGTACAATCTGGCCCTTCTCGGCGAGAAACCGCTCATTCTAGCCACGGCGGGAAAGGACTTTCCCTCGTACGAGAAATGGCTCGCAACTTTGGGGCTCTCTCTCGATGGGATTCGGGTGATCCCCGAGGAGTTCACTGCGGGCGCCTATATCACAACGGACCGATCCGACAACCAGATAACCGGGTTTAATCCGGGCGCGATGAAGTATTCTTGCCGGTACGAAATGGACGGGGCCGACTCGAATGAGACCCTCGCCATCATTTCTCCGGGCAATTTGGACGACATGCGGATTTACTCAGCCGCGTGCAGGGAGCGAAACATCCCGTACATATTCGATCCGGGTCAATCGATCCCTGCTCAGCCTGCGGAAGCCCTGCGGGAGATGATGACCGGTTCAGCCATGCTCATAACCAATGACTACGAGCTTGAACTCATTATGCAGGCCACGGGCCTGACCAACGGCGATTTGCTCGAACGCACGCCTGCGATTGTCACGACGCTGGGAGATAGGGGTTCCCGAGTCGTCACAGCGGACGAGACAGTGGATATTCCGATAGTAGAGGCCCGGGAAGTGCTCGACCCCACGGGCGCGGGCGACGCCTATCGCGCAGGACTGATGAAGGGCCTGGCCATGGGCAAGACACTGGTGGAAAGCGCTCGCATGGGTGCGGTCTGCGCAAGCTTCGGGGTGGAATGCCAGGGGACTCAGTGTCACCGATTCACATGGGAGGAGTTCGCTCAACGGTATGAAGCAACTTTCGGCGTCCCCATCTGACGTGGAGGTGAGGCATGGAAAGCCGACAGGATGGTCGACCGATTTCGGTCTCTGATAGCGTAACACGGTTGTGTGCGCACGATTTGCTCGCCCGTATCAGGGAGCTGTTCACACGACTGGAGATTTATGGCCGGCCCATTTCCGTAGAGTATGGGGGTGCCCTGTACCGCGTCTCCTGCGACGAAGAATCCTTCATGGTATACCGCGTCAATACACATACGCCTTTGCGGCATCACGTTCCCGGCTGGCCTGTCTGCCTGGTCAATAGCGACACCATCTTCGAGGAGCACTGTTCCCCTACCCTCGGCGACGACCACTGTGCCGCGGGCGCGGATATCGACAAATGGCTCGAGATTATAGAACGCTACCATAGGTGAAGTCTCCGAAACCCCGACGTCAGCCCGTGAGAGGCGTCCCCTTTTCACCCGCCTATTCGTCGTTCTCTTCTTTTTCCAGGTAGTTCCGGACGTAGTCCTCTACAGCCTCCTCTAAAGGCGTAAAGGACGTGCTGAATCCCGATGCCTTCAGCTTCTCGACATCGGCTGAGGTGAAGTATTGGTAACGCTTCTCCAGTCCGTCGGGCATCTCGATGAATTCGATGTTCGGCTCGACTCCAAGCGCTGAAAATACCGCGGTGGCCAGGTCAAGGAAATTACGGGGAGTTCCCGTCCCCGCGTTGAAGATCCCGTTGGATTGGGGTTTTTCCAGGAAATGGAGCGTGATGCGCACCGCGTCCTTGACGTAAATGAAGTCCCGCATCTGTTCACCGTGCTTGTATTGCGGCCTGTACGATTTGAAGAGGCGGATCCTCCCTCCTTCCTTCGCCTGGAAATAGGCTCTGATTGCGACGCTTCGCATATCGCCCTTGTGATACTCGTTCGGTCCGAAGACATTGAAATATTTCAGGCCGACCGCGTGACGCAGGAAGCCCGTCTTGAGCGCCCACAGGTCGAACATCTGCTTGGAGTACCCGTACATATTCAGGGGACGAAGTCGAGAGAGGGTCTCGTGTTCGTCGGAGTAGCCGTTCGAGCCGTCTCCGTACGTGGCTGCGCTCGAAGCATAGATGAACCGCAGTCCCTTTTTTCCGCCGAACCTTCGGGCGAGCCTTCGGGAATAGACGTAGTTGTTCGACATCAGGTAGTCCGCGTCCCGTTCCGTGGTCGAGCTGCACGCGCCCATGTGGAACAGAGCCCACACGCCGTGGTCGAAGAGGCCTCTTTCGGTCTTTTCGATGAAATCGTCCTTATGCTCGTAATCGAGAAACCTCAGGTTTCGGAGATTCCTCCACTTGTTTCCCGTTCCGAGACGATCCACGATGAGGATGTCGTCTTCCCCGGCGTCGTTGAGCGCGCTGACAATGTTGCTGCCGATAAACCCCGCTCCACCCGTAACGATAATCAATTCTCACCTCTCCGGCTTGCACCGCCGGCAGGGCCCGTCTCCGCGGACACTGCACAGCAGAGCTGTTGCGGCATTAAGGTCTATCATGGGGCTGTGGATTCGGCAATACAATCTCTGGAGGCTTGCCTTCATCCCTTGATTTTGGTTGACTTCGGCAGTTCCGCTGCTAAAGTTCAATGTTTACGTGAAGGCTTCGGCGGCGTGTCGAGAACCGGAGAGGAAAATACCCATGGCAGCAAAGGATTACAAAGACACCTTGAATCTCCCGAAGACCTCGTTCCCCATGCGAGCCAATCTTCCCAAGCGCGAACCGGATATCCTCAATCGATGGGAAGAAATGGAGATCTACCACAAGATCGAAGCCGTGAGCCGGGGTCGGGAGAAGTACATCCTCCACGATGGTCCGCCGTACGCGAACGGGAATATTCACCTGGGCACCGCGCTCAACAAGATCCTCAAAGACATGGTCGTCAAATCGCGGTTCATGGCCGGGTACGACTCGGAATATGTCCCCGGATGGGACTGCCATGGACTTCCTATTGAACACAACGTGGACAAGGAACTCGGCGACAGGAAGCTCGAGATGACGAGCGTCGGAGTCAGGCAGTACTGCCGGAAGTACGCGGAAAAATTCATCGACGTGCAGCGCAACGAATTCAAGCGCCTCGGGGTCTTCGGCGTCTGGGAAGATCCCTACCTGACCATGAACTACCAGTACCAGGCGACCATCGTGCGGGAACTGGGCAAGTTCTTCCGGGACGGCTCGGTCTATCGGGGCAAGAAGCCAGTCTACTGGTGTTCGTCATGCGTGACCGCGCTGGCCGAGGCCGAAGTGGAGTACATGGATTCTTCCACACCGTCGATCTATGTTCGATTTGCCGCGCGGGACGATTTCACCGAGCGGATTCCCGAGGTAGCGGGCAAGAACGTCTACGTGGTAATCTGGACCACCACTCCCTGGACGATTCCCGCGAACCTCGCGATCGCGTTTCACCCGGATGAATCGTATGCCGCGGTCCAGGCAGGCGACGACGTGTACATCCTGGCGGAACGGCTCGTTCCGATTAACATGGAGCTCTTCGGGATCACCGACTACCGGGTTCTCACGACCTTTCAGGGGAACCTGGTGGAAGGTCTCAAATGTACCCATCCGATCTACGATCGCCCTTCGGAACTGATCCTCGCTCCCTTCGTGACCCTTGACACGGGCACCGGCTGTGTTCACTGTGCTCCGGGACACGGTCAGGAGGACTACGAGATCGGCCTGCAATATAACATCGACGTGTACGCGCCGGTCGACGATCATGGAAAGTACACCGACGACGTGGAGTTCTTCCAGGGACAGTTCGTCTTTGACGCGAACGAAAGCGTCAATCGTAAACTCGAGGAACTCGGGGCCCTGATGCATTCCGAAGAGATGGTGCACTCATATCCCCACTGCTGGCGGTGCAAGGAGCCGGTAATCTTTCGGGCGACACACCAGTGGTTCATCTCCATGGACAAGACCGGGCTCCGCAACAACTCGCTGGAAGCCATCGATACGGTTGCCTGGATCCCGCGGTGGGGACGGGACCGCATTTACGGGATGATCCAGCACCGGCCCGACTGGTGTATTTCCCGCCAGAGGAGCTGGGGTGTACCCATTACTGCACTGCGCTGTGCGGAGTGCGGTGAGACGGTTGCCCCACCGGAACTCTTCGAACGTACCGCGGAGCTCTTCGAGGAGAAGGGAGCTGACGTCTGGTTCGAAGCCGACGCCGCGGAATTGGCTCCGAACGGAACCGAATGTCCGGCCTGCGGCAGCGCCTCGTTCGTGAAGGAATCGGACATCCTGGACGTCTGGTTCGATTCGGGAGTGAGCTGGGCCGCGGTTTGCGAAGCCAGAGACACGCTCGTATCACCGTGCCAACTGTACCTCGAAGGGAGCGACCAACACCGGGGCTGGTTCCACAGTGCTCTGCTTACCTCCGTGGGAACGAGGAATCGGGCCCCGTACCACGGAGTGCTCACCCACGGATTCGTGGTGGACGGAGACGGAAAGAAGATGTCCAAATCGCTGGGCAACGTGATCCAGCCTGACGAGATCATCAACAAGTTCGGCGCGGACATCCTCAGGCTTTGGGTGTCCGCGGAGGACTACCGCGACGACATCAGGATCTCCCAGGAGATTATCGATCGGATCTCCGAGGCATACCGCAGAATCAGGAATACGACCAGGTTCCTCCTGGGGAATCTCGCGGATTTCGATCCTCAGCAGGATATGCTCCCCGTGGAGCAGTTGCATTCGCTCGATCGTTTCGCCCTGGATAGGCTCAACCAGGTCATCAAAAGGGTGCGGGCCGCCTATGAAAGCTTCGAATTCCATATCGTCTTTCATACGCTCTATAACTACTGTTCTGTGGACCTGTCCGCACTCTACCTCGACATTCTCAAAGACCGGCTCTACTGTGAACGGGCGGACGGGAGACTGCGGCGCTCCGCTCAGACTGCGCTCTATCACATTGTCTCATCGCTGGTGAGGCTTATGGCCCCGATCCTGGGATTCACAGCGGAAGAGGTCTGGACGCAGTTCCGTGATACGGACAACAAGGCGGAAAGCGTCCACGTGACCTCCTTCCCCGATCCGGTCCCGGACGTGGAGCTATGCGACGAAGAGCGCGAGAAATGGGATCGCATGCTCCAACTGCGACAGGAGGTCTCCAAAGCGCTCGAAACGGCCAGAGCGGAGAAGCTCATCGGATCGTCCCTGGAAGCCCAGATTGAGTTGGCAGCTCCCGACGAGTTCGTCGACGCGATCACGAAGACCGATCGACCCGAGGACATCTTCATTGTCTCTCAGTTGAAGACCAAAGCGACCGGTACCGCGCCCGGGGAGGGAGAAATATCAGAGCCCGGAATCCCAGGTGTCTCTGTCACGGTGTCCCATGCGCAGGGCGAGAAATGCCCCAGGTGCTGGATGTGGAAGACCGAAATCGGCTCATCCAAAGACTATCCCGACGTCTGCCCAAGGTGTGCAGGAGTTTTGCGTGGAGAGAGCGATTAGTAGCGAGCCAGAGAATGAATACGGAGAGAGCCCGCTACCGGAGCTCCGCTGACGCCCCATTGAAAACGAGGCCGAGTTTAACGCTTTACACGTCACGTGATGGCGTGACCCGTAAAGGCCGGTTGCAGCCGTCCCCCGGCGGCCGGTCTCCTGAAGAGTCAGTATGAGGAGAGAGCTATCAAGCGAACGACCAGACTCCTGATATTCGGCATCCTCGTTGTCGTCATCGTCTTTGCCGACCAGTACACGAAATTTCTCGTGGCAACCCATGTTCCGCTGCATTCCGCAGTGGAGATCGTCCCGGGTTATCTTGACATAGTCCACACGAGGAATCCGGGTGCGGCGTTCGGTATCCTTTCGGGTTCGCCGTCAACCTGGCGCCCCGCATTCTTCATCCTGATCGCGTGCATCGCGTTCCTTGTGATACTTTGGCTCGTTTTGTCGCCTGCAGACCCTGGGCTCGTTCTCCTCACCGGGTATGGGCTCTTTTTCGGAGGAGCTCTCGGCAACTTCATCGATAGGATTCGCTTCGGCGGAGTCCTCGACTACTTGGACGCCCATGTGGGTCCGTATCATTGGCCGGCCTTCAACGTGGCCGACGCGGCGCTCTGTGTGGGTACGGGCCTCTTTTTCGTCTATTTCCTGTTTCGACGAGAAGCTGGCCGGTCGGATTCCACGGCCGCGGACAGTGACACAGAGAGCGGGTAGACAAGACCGAAACAGGGCAAGTCCTTTGAGATCGAAGGCTTTCATGCGTCGCTGCACCCTTGAATGAACGGGAGCCGGTATCCGAGTCCGCAATTCGGATTGACGCGTGCTCGAGAATTACCACACCTTGCATGCCATGGTCACGTCAGCCTACGGGCGCTCCGACCTTGAAAGGGCCATCGCGGTATGGTATGCAAGTTTCGGAGACGAGGATCCCGAGGGAAGAAGGGACTGAAGGGCCTCGATGCCCTTACACACAAGCTGTGTAGCGTGCACGCCACGTTAACGAGTTCCCGCGATTCCATGCGAATGTTAACCCCGTTCATGGAGAGAAGACTATAGTTGTTCTGTTTCGAAATCCGGCGGATCCACACAGAGCGGCCCGCGCTCGGCTTTGGTCGGCTTTTCAAGGAATCGAGTCCGGGGAGAGTTCTGCGCGAAAATCATACGTGGCTGCCTCGGACTGATCGTTCGCTGCAGCGTATCATGCTGCATCCGTGTGGCAGGATGCGGGCCGGTTCGAGTTGATTGCCGCGCAGGATACGATACGTTTTTGGAGATGGCAGATGGCAAATATTTCGTACCGAGCCGCGAAATTCCTCGCAGGAATCCTCGCGGCAGCATTGGCCCTGGGCATGGTAACAAGCCCGGCAGCAGCAGTGCAGCGCAAGCCCTACGAGGCTCTGGCGCTCGCGGCCAGGACCGGCGATGTCGACGCGGTGAAGCGCCTGATAGAATCCGGAGTCGACGTCAACGCCAAAGACCCGAACCATGGAGCGACCGCGCTGATGTGGGCGTCAGCGAGGGGACGCCTCCCGGTAGTGAAGCTGCTCCTGGCAAAGGGAGCCTCCGTTGACGCGACGAACCATTCGGGCACGACTCCCTTGATCCTGGCCTGCCTCAAGGGCCGGCTTGAAGTGGTAAAGCTGCTCCTGGAAAGCGGCGCGAATGCCAACATCAAGAACGCGGCCGGCACCGGACCGCTTATGGCCGCTTCCGGTTTCGGTCATACAGAGGTGGTACGACTGCTGCTCAGTAAAGGAGCCGACGTCAACGGGAAAACGAAACCCGGGCAGACGGCCCTGATGTGGGCCGCTTCCAAGGGGTACCTCGAAATAGTTGAGTTGCTCCTCCGAAACGGCGCGGATGTGAATGCCAAAGACGCTGTGGGTCAATCCGCAGTTGATTTAGCGAAGGCCAAAGGTCATAAGGAGGTTGCCAAGCTCCTGTTGGAACACGGAGCCAAGAAGTAGCCTCTTCATCGGGAGGAATTGACTTGGTTAGTAGTCGTGTTCACAAATACAACCGTGAATTCCCGGCCGGAGCCCGGCACCAGATGTCCCCTATTCAAATTGGATTAATGCAAACCGTCACCCCGGCGAAAGTCGGGGTCCAGGAACGATAGAAGAGACGGGATTCCGGTTTTTGCAGGAACGACGAAGGAGGCCTTCGTATCATAAACAGCTTCGGGTGAAATCCGAGACCAAGCCTACGAAGTGCAGTACTTCGTCCTTTCATTCCCCTCAATGACATAAAGCCATTGCCCAGCACAACGTCCCTTCGGGCGTCCCGCGGGACGCAGGGCTGGCAAGGCCGGCAGCGCGATACCATTCGGAAAGAACTCTTTCATTTTGCTCTCGTTGTAGCACGCTCTTGCCCCGGCAGACGGAGAGCTTACCTGAGCGCTACCGAGTGACCTTGTCAAAAATCAGGTGCAGCCTTAAGATAGTATTGAATGATACTGAATTATGATGATTGGACGGTGGTACATAATGAAAGTGGATGTTTGCCTTTATGCCTCGCTGGCGTCCCGTCTGCCTGAGCACTCCGAGGGAAACACCGCATCCCTTGAGCTACCCGACGGAACCTCGGTTGCGGCACTATTAAGCCAATTGGAGATCCTCCCGGATGAGCCGAAGATCATCTTTCGCAACGGTATACACGCCAAACCCGACGACCTGATAAAGGACGGAGATCGAATCGCGATTTTTCCACCGGTCGCAGGGGGCTGAGGGCCCGGCTCCGGCCGGTCAACTCGTACTGTCTTTGTTTGGCTAACCCTCATGAGGCGGAGTAGCGGAATCTCCTTGTCACGGAGAACCCCGCGGGGGTATGGTGAGCGGAAAGGCGATCTCAGGCCGGGAGGGTCTTGGCCTGCGAAGAACTGGTAGTGGACCTGTGCGCCTACCCGATGCACGGTGCGTAACCTCGGGGCAAAGTCAAATGTACGAAGAAGAGAGTGTTGCCAGGTCGGAGAAGTCGGCGATCAGCGCGAAGGACATACTGGAGGATATTAGAGAGGGTTTCAGCGACTTCGAGCTGATGAGGAAATATAATCTGTCTGCACGAGGGTTGCACCGCGTGTTCAAGAAGCTCGTACGCGCCAAGGCCGCAACAGATACGGAGATTTCGGAACGCGCCGATCAGGGCGAAGATACGGTGATTGTCGACGGGTTGCGCAAAGCAGTCCGCGTTTATCCCGCGCTGGCTGTCCTTGTACACGATGCGGAGCGCCCGTCTGATAGGGGCATTATTCGAGATGTCAGCGAAAGCGGCCTGGGCACCCGTGGGCTCCAGGCTCGTGTCGGAGAGAAAAGAACCCTGGTCGTGCACTCGGATGAGTTTGATGAGTGTGAACCGGTCGTCCTGAACGCGATATGCCGATGGGCGAAACTCGAAGACCCGGAAGGCCTACCCGTAGCCGGATTTCAAATCACAGACATCTCCGAAGAGGCGTCCGTGGAACTTCGCAAATTGATCGATCTGCTGACGTTCAGTTTTGACGAGTAAGCATTGTCGATGAGTCGCAAAGACGACCCCACGTAGCGGACCGTAGGACGAGGACATCATGAAGACTAAGAAAATCACCGTCAAGCAACTGACGAAACTCCTGGAGCGAGGCCTCGACGAGGGCGTCAATCTGGTTTTCTATCAGCCGGACGGCAAGCCTCCGCCGACCTCGTGGGACCAGGTTATAGAAGCCGCCCACCTAGCGTATTCCACTGCACTCAATGATGTGCTCATGGCGCTCCAGGGCGAGGAAGGGCCGCTGCGGGAAGCATTCTCCGACGAGGGGAGGATGGCCTTTGTGGACCCTGAAGACCTGGAGCAGTTCATGGCCCTGGTGGAGCAAATGGACCGGTACGACGAACAACTCAAACCGCCCGATTGAATTGACAAACCTCCCACGTCGATTCTAGACCCTCAGCCCATAATCCACGAAGCAGGGGGCGCGGTGCGTGGTCCACGCTTTCTTGTCCGGGAAATCCCATGAACGGCACGACGCGCGCACGCTTGAAGAATGTGAAAGGCTCTTACCGATGCCGCTGATTTCCGATTCCACCTATCGCGCACCGGTCCTGTTCACCAATGCCCATGTGCAAACGGTTTTTCCGAGCCTATTTCGGAAGGTTCGCGGAGTCAAGTACCGGCGTGAGAGTATCGATACGTCGGACGGCGACTTCCTCGATGTGGACTGGTCCCGAGTAAATTCCGACCGGGCCGCCATCATCACACACGGGCTTGAGGGAGACTCGGAAAGGGCATATGTGCGCGGTATGGTCAAGGCATTGAACCGAGGCGGATGGGACGCGGCGGCACTGAATTTCAGGGGATGCAGCGGCCGACCCAACCGAAAGCTCAGATCATATCACAGCGGGGAGACCGGTGACCTGGACCTGGTCGTGTCCCATGTACGGGAGACAGACCGCTACCGGGAGATCGCCCTGGTCGGGTTCAGCCTGGGCGGAAACGTGGCCCTCAAGTATGCGGGCGAGCGGGCCGAGCGGATAGACCCGCTCGTCAAGAAACTCGTCGCCTTTTCCGTGCCCTGCGATCTGGAATCCAGCGCGCACAAGATCTGCGAACCGGGAAACCGCCTCTATCTTAAACGATTCCTGAGGTTGCTCCGAAAGAAGATCCGGGCGAAAATGGAACTGATGCCCGGCAGCATCGACGATCAGGGATACGATAAGATCAGGTCGTTCCAGGAATTCGACGACCGCTATACCGCTCCCATCAACGGCTTCGCGGATGCCTTGGATTACTGGCACAAATGTTCGTGCAAACCGTTTCTTCCGAGCATCGCCATTCGGGCACTCCTGATCAGCGCGGCGGACGATCCTTTCCTGCCTGGACCTTGCTATCCTGTTGCCGACGCCGAGTCCAGCCCATGGCTTCTCCTCGATATGCCGAGACACGGAGGGCATGTGGGATTCGTGGAGTTCAATGCACGGGGTGAGTACTGGTCGGAGTCGCGGGCCTTGTCATTCCTGAATGAATCATAGCCGGTCGCGAAACAATTCGGAGAAGCAGGCCCGCCATGGTTGGATTGCACTATCTCCCCCTGGACGCGCGAGGACACATGTGACCTTACCGTGCCTTGGGACGGCCTCCATTCCAAACCCTGAGGTGACCGAGGCATGGCAGGACCGGTGTCCTGCCGATGCCCGCCGCGTTCAGCAAAACGGCCTCCCTGGTACCGATCGGCGCCAGGGCGTACCATACCAACCGATGCTCGCGGCGCGCAGGCTTACAGACCCGGGAGAAGGGTGGCGAGCAGCAACAAACCCAACCCTCCCACGACTATCCAAAAGAGGTACGGAGCGAGAGCGTATACCGTAATAATTTTCAACGCGCTCAAGACGCCGATAATAAAGCAAATAAAAGCTATCCACCAGGTAACGGTCTTGGGGGGTGAGAGTTTCATTGGGCTACCTCCTTGTACATTTTCACTTCAGAAAGTCGTTGGCCTGCGAACTCGTTCATCGGCCGCTGATCATCCGCTTATACCTTCAGGAAACTCTCCATGCAAGGAAACCTGCCTCCGTAAACCTAACATTATAGCTGTTCAACGTCGCTCCCGGGAGCCGCCAGGCTGATGCCCCAGGACTCTCTTCCTGAATTCGTCGGCAACGAACCGGAGATGCTCGGCCATAGCCGCTTCGGCTGCCGGTGGATCCCCTTTCTCGATGGACCTGAAGATTCTGCGGTGATGCCCGAGAATGGTTTCCTGATCTTCTCCCGTGAGGAAGAGCTGCTCCCGGTGGAACTTTATCGAGTAGTTGATCAGTTGGTGGACGCTGTCCATCAGATGCAGAAAAAAGGTGTTGTGCGTCGATCCGGCAATCTCACTGTGAAACTTGAAATCAACCTCATGCCGTATCCGTCCCTTCTCTAGATCCTTTTCCATTTCTTTGAGATAGGATCGAATCCTGGCCAGGTCATCCTCCCCCCGGTTCTTTGCTGCTTCTCTGGCGCCCCATGCCTCCATGAAGGCGCGCACCTCGGTGATTTCGAGCACTCGTTGTCGGTCTTCCTCCAGCAGGATCTCTATCGGCTTACGGATCTCCTGCTCAGTGAGGTTTCGCACGATAGAACCGCCGCCGTGAACAGTTTCCACCAGCCCTTGGAGTTCCAGCATCTGGATCGCCTCACGGACTGACGCGCGGCTCACCCCCATCAGTTCCGCCAACTCTCGTTCTGGCGGGAGCCGGTCGCCGACCTTGAAGCGTCCCTCGCTGATGACCTTCTTGAGTTGGGCTGCGACCTTCTCGGAGACGCGCTCCAATCGTATGCGGGTGAAAACTTCAGGTGAATCCTGCTCAGTATCGGAGTTCATGCTTATCGGAGTACTCGATGGAGCGACACGTGTCAAGTCCGTTCATTCAATGGTCCGATGATAATGCTTGACAACTCATATGACAATGATATGGTCAGACCAATATACCATTTTCATGATACTGCGCTGCGTGAGAACCCGATTCCCCGGGTAAACGCGTGCCGGTTTCGCGTTTCGCCGTGCAGGACGACCGTCTCCAGGACTGATCGGGGAACCCTCTCCCTCGTGCCGGCTTCGACCGCTGCTCCGTCGCCTTCCTGGAGCAAACAGCCCGGCGAGCCACCGATTCCTGCGGTCTGTCCGACCCTGGATCGTCAAGCGGGCTCAACTTCAGAAATCCTGGCTCAGTCCGGCTCCGGCCGCAAATGCAGAAATCTGGAGCGCAGCGGCTGAACTGAAAGGAGGTGAAACCCACTCCGAAATGACCTGCCTGCACCAAAGCTTGCGTCGGGTGGAATTCTTCTTGAATATTTCGCTCAGGATAGTAAGCTTTGTACGGTAGGCAATAGTTTACGTTCCACGGTTATTCAATTCATGAAAGCGGGGACCGACCCCCCCGGGTCGCGGAAGAGAAACAGGCGTCAACGCGTTCTGGAGGGGGCTGGTGCGTCCTCATCCCAATGGTAGGGACGAGAACTTCGCAGACTTCCGAATTTCGGACAAGGAGGTTGTGAGCATGAGAAAGATCGGTGTGGCATTGCTTGCCATACTGGTAGCAGTGGCTTTTAGTGCTGGTCTGGCCACGCATACACTTGCTGCGGGCAAGAAGAAGCGGGCCAAGTACGGCGAGGACAAGCGGGCTATTGCGTGGAAGAACAAGAAGTGGAAGACGTCCACCAAGAAGTTCCGTTGGCGGATGAGCGATCCGTGGGGCGGGCTGCTCTTCCACGACATTTCGATCCACTTCGCGGACAGCGTTCGTGCGGCGAGCGGGGGCCGATTGGACATCAAGGTCTTCCAGACCGGTGCAATCGTTCCGGCCATGGAGATCTTCGATGCGGTGTCCAAGGGCACGCTCGAGTGTGCGCATTCCTGGTCGGGGTACTGGAAGGGTCGCAACGAGGCGTTTGTGGCCTTTGCCTCGGTTCCCTTCGGCCTGGACAACGAGGGGTACAACATCTGGTACTACGAGCGCGGCGGCAAGAAGATGCTCAACGATCTGTACGGCAAGTACGGCATGGTGGCGTTCTTCTGCGGGAACGTGGGCCAGGAGCTGGGTCTTCATTCGAACAAGCGGGCCACGAAGATGGAAGACTTCAAGGGGATGAAGATCAGGACCCCGGGCTGGTACATGGACATTCTCAATCTTTTGGGTGCGTCGGTGACACCGCTGCCGGGCAGCGAGATCTACCTGGCGCTGGAGCGCGGGGTGATCGATGCGTGCGAGTTCAGTTCCCCTGCGGTGAACTATCCCATGGGGTTCCAGGACATCACCAAGTACATCATCGAGCCGGGGGTGCATCAGCCCTCCTGTCAGTTCGACGTCTTCTTCAACAAGAAGAAGTTCGACTCGCTGCCCGAGGATCTCAAGGCGATCGTGTCGATCTGTGCCAAGGAGACGCAGCTGTGGACCAATGCATGGCAGGAGAATCTGAACATCTTTGCGGTCAAGGAGATCGGGAAGAAGTCCGAGTACGTGCTGATGGACGATGCAACGATCATCGAATTCGCCAAGACGACGCATAAGTATCTTGACGGTCTGAAGGCGAAGTATCCGGATGTGAAGAAGGTGCTCGATTCCCAGGATCTGTTCAAGGAGGAGTTCGCCCAGTGGCGCAAGCTGCGGGGCCGCGTGGTGCCCTGGCCCTATGAGATCTTCATCAAGGGGACTCTGACCCAGTAGCAACAGGTTGAAACGGTCCGGGGGAGTCTGAGAGTAGAATCCACGTCCCCCGGACCCCCGGCACGAGACTCCCATGATTCCGGTGCGCAGCGGCCGGCCTGTGCGTCATAACAAGGAGTCAGGGTTTAATGTTGAAAGCCGAATCTTCAGCCGAACGGAGCGGCAGTGAGCATTTTCGGCACGTGGGGAGGGACGGCCATGAAGAAATTCGTTCGAGCAGTGGACAAATTCAATGAGTTTTGCGGCAAATGGATAGCGCTGATCATCCTGCCTTTGATGGGTGTGGTCGTGTACGAGGTTGTGATGCGTCGGCTCTTCCATGCACCCACGACCTGGGCCTTCGAAATGACCGTGTACCTCTATGGAGCGCACTTCATGCTGGGCGCTGCTTACACTCACTTGAACGATCGCCATGTCCGCATCGATATCATTGTCCAGCAATTCTCGCCCAAGGTACGCCTGTGCCTGAACATATTCACCTTCTGGATCATATTCTTGCCTTTCGTCGGTTGTCTTTCATACGCCGCGGTCGTGTACGCAGCCCATTCCTGGAGCGTTTGGGAACACAGTTGGACCGCGTGGAAGCCGCCCTTGTACCCCTATAAGACGATAATGCCGATAGCTCTTATCATGCTCCTTATACAAGGAATTGCCAACTTCATCCGTGACGTGTACAGGCTGAAGGGGGAAGAGATATGAGCATTGAACCTGAAACTCTGGCGCTGCTTATGTTCGGGACGTTGTTCGTGGGCCTGTTTCTGGGGCATCCCCTGGCATTCTCCTTGGGAGCCGTTGCCACCTTTTACGGCCTCCTGTTCTGGGGGGCATCGCCGGACGTGGTTTTGGCCCTCTTTGCCAACAAGACCTACGGGGTGATGGAAGAGTACGTCCTGGTAGCGGTCCCCCTCTTCATTTTTATGGCCCAGATGCTCGACGCGTCGGGTGTGGCAGAGAAGCTTTTCCACACGATGCACGTCCTCTGGGGTCCGGTAAGGGGAGGTCTCGCCATCGCAGTCATCATGGTCTGTGCTATTTTCGCGGCCTCCACCGGAGTGGTCGGGGCAACGGAAGTCGCCATCGGACTGTTGGCCGCGCCCGCGCTGTTGAAGCGCGACTATCATATTCCGCTTACCGCGGGTTGCATTTGCGCGGGAGGCACACTGGGAATCATCATCCCTCCGAGTATTATGCTTGTCGTGTACGGCGGCCTGGTGGGGATGTCCGTGGGCAAGCTCTTTGCGGCGGCGTTCTTTCCCGGACTCCTGTTGGCTGTGCTCTACATGATCTACATCAGTATCCGTTGCGGTATTCAGCCTCACCTTGGGCCGCCGCTCCCCAAGGAAGAGCGAAGCTACTCGCTCAAACAGATACTCTGGATGGTACTCACGTCTCTGATCCCGCCGATGTTTCTCATAGCCATGGTTCTCGGCAGTATCGTCGCGGGAGTTGCCACAACGACTGAGGCAGCAGGTTTGGGAGCGCTCGGAGCAGTGATTCTCGCCGCGGGATACCGAAAACTGACCTGGCTTGCCGTCAAGGACGCCGCGATCTCGACGTTGATGGTGACGTCCATGGTGCTGATTCTCTTCCTCGGTGGAAACGCGTTCCAATCGATCTTCATGGGGCTCGGAGGGGGCGATGCGATCTCGACCATTCTCCTGGGCATGGAAGTTCACCCACTGGTGGTCCTGTTCATTATGATGGGATGCGTCTTCTTCCTCGGGATGTTCATCGACTGGCTGGGAATTCTGCTCATAGTACTTCCGATATTTACCCCCATCGCTGCTGAGCTGAACTTCGATCCTCTCTGGTTTGCCACCTTGATCTGCGTGAACCTGCAGATGGCCTTTCTCACGCCCCCGTTCGGGTATTCTCTCTTTTACCTGAGGGGCATTGCTCCTCCGGAGATGACTATGGGGCTCATTTACCGGGGGGTTGTCCCGTTCATCTGTTTGCAGTGGGTAGGGCTTTTCACCTGCATATTCGCCCCGGAACTGGTTCTCTGGCTTCCCAGGACCCTTTTCGGCGAATAGCCGCGCGGGCGGACATTTGCCAGGAGGGAGGTGCGAGATGAGAATCAAGCGCTTCGTGGTGATGTTAATCGGCCTGTGCTTTTCCGTTGGTACGGGCCTATCGGCTCCGGACGGTCTTTGTGCGGCCGAGCCTTATAACCTCGGTGTCGCTCTCGGCCTGACCGGAACGGGCGCGTCCTATTCCAAGGACGGAGTGGATGCGATCAAGTTGGCCGTCGAGGAGATCAACGCCAATGGCGGATTGCTCGGCAAGCATCCGATCAAACTCTCCATCAAGGATACAACGACCAGGCCCAACGAAGCGGTCCGTCAAACCAAGTTTCTGATATTCATGGACAGGGTTCGCGCGGTACTCGGCACGTACTCGAGTTCCTGCGCGCTGGCGATTAAGCCGCTCTGTCGGCAATTCAAGGTCCTCCACATTGCTGCCATTAGCAATTCCGAGGAGATAACGCTCAAAGATTTCAGTCCGTATACCTACTCGGTGGTCCCCAACTCGTACATGCAGGCCAAAGCGGTAGCCCTGGGGGTGGCGAGGATAGCCAGAGAGAAGAGATGGATAACATACTGCACCATCGCGTCGGACTACTCCTGGGGCCGTTCAACTCAGAAGAACACGGTAGAACTGCTAAAGAAGATAGCGCCTCGCATGAAACTGATACGAGCGTACTGGCCGCCCCTGGGAGAGAAGGACTTTCGGGGTTTCGTCATGGGCGTTCTCATGTACAGGCCCGATTGCCTGATCGGATTTCTCGCGTCGAACGACAACATGACCTGGTTTGAGGAAGCCCGAGAATACGAGCTTTTCCGGCGAGTTCCCTACCCAGGCTCCCTCATCAGCGTCTCGGAGCTGATGGCCCTTCGCAAAACCCTTCCCCGCGGATTGATCGGCCTGGCCCGGGCACCGTTCTTCGCACATATGGACGTGCCGATGATGAAGAATTTCGTCAAGAGTTTCCGGGCCAAGTATAATCGGTATCCCAGCGACTGGGCAGTGCTGGAATACGACGCGGTTTACGCGCTCAAGCAGGGGGTGGAAAAGGCGGGAAGCATCGAAACCGAAAAGGTCAAAGACGCGATGAAGGGCATGCTGATCGACACCTGTCGCGGGAAGCTGAAATTTCGAAAAATCAACAATCAGTTGGACTGTTCCTCCTACATGGGAGTGGTAACGGACGTGAAAGCGTATCCTTTCCCCATTTATCGCCCTCTCTGGGTGATCAAGGGTTCTGATTCCTGGCGATCCGAAGCGGAAATTGTCCAGATAAGGGCCGGGGAAAGGAAATAGACTCACGGAGTCCCGGAACGAGCCGTTGTCCTCTTGATGCGGTTCCGTGAGGCTTGTTTTGGGGTTCACCGAAGCAAGTTTTCTCGGGTAGAATAGCTGGTGAGCATACTCCCTTACGGACTGTCATCGGATGACGAATTCAGATCTGAAGAGAAAGGATGTACGATGCGGGTCGTAACCATATCAAGACAGGTAGGGGCTTATGGAGACGTAGTCGCGGCCATTGTGGCAAGGAAGCTGGGGCTGGAGCTTATCAGCAGGGAGAAGATACACGAGCTGGCACAGACCTGCGATCCGGAGTACAGTGACGCCTGCGCCATCTACGAGTCCGAGCACGGACCAGGCTGGCTTGAACGCATCTTCTTCGACAGGCCCTCTTACACAAGTCTCTTCGAGTCCCTCGCGTATGAGTCCGCTGCCAAGGGAAACGTCGTCATTGTAGACCGTGGAGCCCAGGTGGTTCTGCGCGATACTCCCGGCGTCTTCAGAGCCCGTGTTGTGGCCCCCGCTCGCGTGCGTGTCGAGCGAATCAGAGAAAGATTCCACTTCTCCGAGGAAGAGGCGCTCGACTTCGTTTACACGCACGATCGTGAGCGGAGAAACTTGATCACCGCGGTCTTTGATGTGGACCCGCGGGACTGGTCGCTCTACGACATGATATTGAATACGCATCATTACGACGCGGGAAACGCCGCGGAGGTTGTGATCTGCGCCATCGAGAACATGGCGAAGCTACCGGACAAGGATGCCGTGCGGGAGGAATTGAACAACAAGGCAGTGGCCAAGCGCATCGAAACGCTCATCAGGAAGAAGCTGACTTCCGTTGTTGCGCGCAACGTTGAAGTTGCATTGCAATCGGGCGGCAACGTAGTCCTTACGGGCAGGATTCGCAGCGACAAGGACAAACGGCAGGCCGAGGAAATCGCCCGAAACTATCAGGGAGTTACCGAGGTCGACAACCAGCTCCGTGTCACGGAGCTTTCCTTTGGTATTTAAGCGGATAAATGTCGGACTCCGTTCAGATCATCCTGGGACTGATCTTTCTCGTCGGGGTGTTCATACTGACCCGCTTCGGAATCGGCTGGAAGATGGCCAGGACCGCCCGGGCCATAATCCACGACCTCGAGAGTAAAGAGGCGATAGGCCCCTTTGCCGCGGTGCACCTTCCCTACGCGAAGCAGAGCCCGATCCGGATCGGAATGAGGGACTACCACTCCAAGGCGCTTCAGTACCTCGTTGCCGATGGCACGGTGGGCATGACCGGCGACGGCAAATACTATCTCCACAACAAGCCGGCGGAGAATAGCAGCCCGGAGTCGCGGGCCCGTAGCTCGTTAGAATAAAGCCCGACTCTGGGTCTCAGACCTGATCTGGGGGCGGATCGGCGCGGCAGAGATCGTCTCATACGAATATTCTTTCCAATGTGTGATACCAGTTCGCAAAAAACGGGTAGCTCGGTGGCTTACGCAAGAGCACTGACCGTGCCTCGGCGTGGTCAGCGTCGCCCCCAAGCTTTCATAGGGCACAAAGGTGGAACGCCACGGCTCTGCCCTGCGCGCCGCAAGAGAGATCCGTGTCTTCATGCTCCGATCCCATGTCACTTATTTGATCGCTCATTGATATCAGGCCATCGTCATGCGATCTCAAGCCCAACAGCGTCGGCAATCTCGGGATCGGAATGGCCGAGGGAGTGGCAAAGGTCGCCAACGAAGAGAAGATCCTGGACTACCTCACGCTGACCGCGGAACCGGGAGTGATCGGCGGTCTCCCGGCCGGAGGCCTCAATTTCGGGGCTGCAACGAATACCGACGCAGTCATCGACCAGCCTACCAGTTCGACTTCTACGACGGAGGAGGGCTCGATGTGGCATTTCTCGGGCTCGCGCAGGCGGACAGACAGGGCAACATCAATGTGAGCAAGTTCGGGCGCAAACTCGCGGGCGCGGGAGGATTCATAAATATCAGTCAGAATGCCAAGAAAGTCGTCTTTCTGGGGACGTTCACTGCAGGCGGGCTCAAGGTCTCGGTAGACCCCGGCAAGCTGCGAATAGACCGGGAAGGCGTAGCAGGAAATTTGTCGAAAGCGTGGAGCATCGTACATTCAGTGGCAAGTACGCTCGTATGGAAGGCCAGGTGATCCTCTATGTGACCGAGCGGTGTGTCTTTTCTCTTGGCGAGGAGGGGATGGAACTCACGGAAATTGGGCCGGGGATCGATCCGGAGAAGGAAATCCTGGCGCACATGGACTTCAAACCCGCGATCACAGGTGAACTGACGTTGATGGATGAAAGGATCTTCAGGCTCCAACCCATGGAATTGAAGGACTCGCTTCTCACCCTTTCCCTTGACGAGCGACTCACGTACGATCCGGGGGAGGATCTTTTCTTCGTCAACTTCGAAGGATATTCCGTAAGAACCATTCAGGACGTCGAAGACATCCGATCGAAGGTCAGTCAAATCCTCTCCCCCTTGAACAAGAAAGTGTATTGCATTGTCAACTACGACAACTTCTCCATCAACCCCGATGTCGTTGACGCGTACTCCGAGATGGTCGAAGACGTGGTGAGCCTTTTCTACAGCGGTGTGACCAGATATACGACGAGCGCGTTCCTCTGGATGAAACTGGGTGAGTCCCTGTCGAAGCGCAACCTTTCACCACACATATACGAAAGCGCAGAAGAAGCCAGGGAAGTGCTGAGACACACGTGAAACGTATCCGTTGTGCCGGCAAGGTCCGCAGGAAAGGAGCAGATCCGATGAAGAGACGAAGTGAGGTGGCCTTTGCGCTTATTTCCCTGGTGCTGCTGCTGATTTCCGGTCACGTATCGGACGCTGAGGCCCAGGCGAAAAAGGCCCTGATCGTGAAGGGCGCGATTTCCGGCTCGAGCCTTGTCCAGAAATTAGCGGACGCATTTCAGAAGAAGCCGCCGCACGAACAAGTGATCGTCATGGGAACGACCAGTGAGAAAGGATTCAAGGCCCTCCTGGAAAAGGAGGCGGACCTTGCTCTCATCGTGGGAAAGCTCACCAAAGAGCAAGAACAGGAGGCGGCCGAAAAAGGTATCGAGCCGACGGGTAAGTTGATCGGCAATGCCGGTCCGGCCATCATAACTCATCCGCGCAACAGCGTGAGCAACCTTACCATGGAACAGATGAAACGCATCTTCCGGGCAGAGTACAAGAACTGGGAAGAAGTCGGAGGAGCGGACGAGCCCATACGGGTCTTGGCAATGCGACCCCAGCGATCCGATTTTGCAAAGATGTTCGAACTATGGGCACTGGAGTGGATGCATTTCGGAAAGGACACGGACTTCCAGGACTCGTTTCAGGACGTGATACGGAACGTTTCCACAGCGAAGGACGTACCCATAGGGTTCGTTCCCTATTCTCAGCTTATCAGAAGCCGATACCGGTACAGCGTGAAGGTCCTTGCCCTGAAGAGATGTGACAATTGCCCTGCGATCGAACCTTCGCCGGAGGCCTTCAACTCGCTCAAATACCCCATCGGAATTCCGCTGTACCTTTACTGGGACCGGAAGACCGCAAGCGACAAGATCTTGAACTTCGTTGAGTTCTGTGCCGCCCGGGCGGAAAAGTAGCAGGCCTTGCGAGGGTACGTGCCCGTGAGAAGTCTTTACTTGAAAGTGGCTGTGATTACCTGCACTGGATTCGTCTGGGGGATGGCAACCATTCGTTCATTTTCCTGCAATAGGGCCTCATACGGCTGACTCACCGGATCTGATGGTGCCATAAAATCGTCGCCGTAGCCCAGTTGGGGAGTTTCTCTTTTTATGCTCGAATGGTAGTTCCCGAAGCGATTCACATGTGCAGACCTGTAAGGACTCAGGGGCGGCAGGATGTTTGACGTGACCCTGTAGCCTTCCCGCACAAGGTCTCTCAGAATCCTTGGCTGGTCGTAAACGATCATGAATATAACGAGATTTGCCGGGAAATGACCGAAGCCGACCATTTTCCTCTGTTCGTCTCGTAGGTTCTTAGCAAGCATACCGCCGTTTCCGAACGGGAGCCAGGACTTCCCCCCATAATTGAGGGGTGTGAGGTTTTTTCCCCGTTATTGTGGGTGGATAGGATTGTGGCGAAGTGAAAATGGGGAAACTCCAG
Organism: uncultured Syntrophaceae bacterium; assembly: GCA_964497585.1. Lineage (GTDB taxonomy): Bacteria > Desulfobacterota > Desulfomonilia > Desulfomonilales > Desulfomonilaceae > CAZCDS01. The sequence goes on along the minus strand of CAZCDS010000031.1, from coordinate 9,523 downwards.
GGCCTTCAGCGGCTTGACACCGCGTGTTGCTGATGATACCCTGTTTTTCACGGGGATGTAGCTCAGCGGGAGAGCACCGCGTTCGCAACGCGGGGGTCGAGGGTTCAAATCCCTTCATCTCCACCACATAATTCCCAAAGAAGTCAGGATGTTGGATTGAGGACCCACATCCTGATTTTTTTGTGGTGGAGACATTTTCGGCTCCCAGTTACCATTCAGTTACCTTTTTTCAGTGACCGGCAACAATAATCTCCGTCTCACCGTGGTCGAAGGTCATCTTGTCAACGGCCTCGATGAGTTCCCGATTGCTGATCCGGCCATATCGTTCATTGACGGTTTTCCCCTTGAAATAGTGTCCGAGAATGCTTTCCGCTATCTGCGGGTCCACTCCCGAACGTCGGGCATTGGTTCGCCACGTGTGCCTGAGATCATGGAACCGAGGCCATGGCTTCTCCAAATCGAGGGCTTGGCACGCACGGGGCCATGGATTCTTTACCGATTCCAGATTAACCGGCCGAACGGCTCTGCCGTCTTTAACGATGAAGACGCTATCACTTCCGAGGGCTGCCACCTTCAGGGCCTGCCCAAGAATAGGAACCAATTCCCGGTGCACGGGAACCCGTTTCCAGTGACCTTCTTTGGTATCCTGCGGGCGAAGGAAAAGCATTCTCTTTGAGAGGTCCACTTGCTTCCGGGTAAGTCCGAGAATCTCTCCCCGGCGCATTCCTGTGTAATAAGCTGTCCAGGCGAACGGACGGAACCATTCCGGACAACGCTCCACGATCCTAGTTACATCCCTTAGCGACACGTACGCCTGCCTCTCTTCGGATTTCTGAGACAGGTTCTTCACGAGCCGCACGGGATTGGTGTCAACCTGACGTAGCTCGACGAGTACTTGGAACATCTTGGACAGAGTTGCTTTTTCCCAGTTCACTGTGGACGGGCTTACTCCGGAGTTCAGGCGCTCGATCATGTATTGTTTGATCTCGGGAGCCCATATCGCTTTCACAGCTTGATCTTTGCCGAAGTGTTCCACAAGATGAACCAAGCACAGCTCATAACGATAGCGGGATCTTGCCTTCCTGATCTCGGGATACCTCAAGAATAACTCTGCAGCTTTCCACAGGGTCAGCTCCTCACGCGGTGTCTGACGATCCTGGAGTTCCGGCGGCAACTCCCACCCCTGGTTTGTGAACATTCTAATGCAAGTTTCGCGGGCAACGGGGTCAAGAGCCCCATAGTCTCCGGACCGGCAAGCACGGAGAAGCAATGTTTCAGCCTGCTTAGCCTCGGTCTTAGTTGCTACGTCCAACTTGATACCGATCTTCTTGGTTTTGAACGGACGCAAGTAGATGAAAAAGTGACCATTCCGTTTCATTACTGCCATTCACGCATCTCCTGTCTGAGTTGCGCCCTAACCGAATTCCCCGTTGATCTCTTTGAATCACCCCCTTTCCGAGGGCAAAGTAGCTTTCGGGGTTTCGTCGTGTCAACCGGCTTCGGCGCCTGAACGGTCTGGGCCTCGATAAATGCTTGAATTTGTTCCGGGAGAAATCTGCGCTCACCGCGCCCACCAACCACTACGTACGCCAGCTTGCCCGAACGGCAAAGCGCATGAACCCGCTTGACCGAGACGGCCAGTGTTCTAGCGGCTTCTTGTAGGGTCAGCAACGTTTCCATGGTTCAGTCTTCGTCGATCTTTCCTCGACTGCGTCGGGCTCTCCTTAAGATTTCCGCTATGAACTAAGAGTCAATCTCGGGCCCCTCGACCTTTCTGAGAAACTCTTCCCGCTGTTCAGGGGGGAGCATTTCGGCGTAAGCTTTCCTGAGTTGTCGCAGCCTCTCATCAATCTCGCGCTGGACCTCATGGGGAAACTGAGTCTCCAGGTAATCTCGATGAACTTTTGCGTAATCCGTCACGCAGCGGCGGGCCTCGGCTATTCCTTTGAGAAGCAGGTCAGAGTCCGGCAAACAACTGAAATGCAGAGCCATAAGCGCTAGACACGTGTAAGCTTGGCCAAACGATTCGCGCGTCTTGATGTGAAAGAGGCTCAATCCCTGCAGCCAATCTCGGACACGCTGTGCGACTTTTGGGTCGATCTGCCTTAAATACGGCTCTGAAGCGTCCTTCAATGCCTTGCCGTTCAAGTCGATCAAGTTGTTATTGCTCATAAGATACTCCTTGTATGTGGGGATCAACGCCTGTGCGCGCTGACAGTCTTCTATGGACACTGGAAGCTGGCCTACCGGTTATCACTGGTCATTCCAATAGAATACGCTTCTGACGGCGCACCAGTTCTCGTCGATCAACCAGAGTGGTCAGGGTCATCATGAAGATGACCGTTGTGGTACAGCATTTCATGACCTCAGAATCCTCGTTCCTTGCGCAACTCTTCCAGCTCTTCTTCGGAGAGCGGCCGATAAAGGTTGATGTTGATTTTCTCCGGTCCGAGTCCATCAGGCCGCGGAATCGGGCAGTTGCCAGCTGTAGTGGCTACCGTCCAATTCTGTCGCGATTTCGACCGCTGTGGCGGAGCGGTCAGGTCAATCACGATGATCAGTTTCTCGCTTTCAACTAGCATTTAGATGTTTCTCATGGGATCTCCTGGTATCTTTTTTTGACCGAGTATCGCCGAGAAGGAGTCCGTCCCTCTCGGAAAGGGTCTTCGCAGAGGACCTGTGCTTTCCGCAGTAGGTCTAACCATCGTTCGAGCGCCTTTCGATACTCCTCGATGTCTTTCCCGAAAAGCTGGTCGGCTTCGTCGCGGGCCTCGATGATCGCCTCGTGCAGCTCGGGATGAAGCTCCTTGATGTACTGCGCCGATCCGGGTTTGTAGCTGGTTGCGACTTCCTGCATGACAACATAGTAGATCCTCCAATAGCTATCGGGGGCGTTTGATGGGATCACGGGGCCACCATCTCCTCATCCGCGCCCGCTTCAGGAACAGAGCCGTCAGCATTGATGAATTCCGCGAAATCGGGCAGCCACATCAACGGCAAGCGTCCGGTGGGACCGGATCGGTTCTTCAGGACGCTCAGCTCTGCGTGGTTCAGATCTTCATGTTTCTGGGTATCGGGGTGCTTCCGGTAGAGGCCGATGACGATATCCGCGTCCGGTTCAAGGGCACCAGATTCCCTGAGATCAGAGAGTCGGGGGTGTCGTTGATCCAGGGGACGGCCCTCAACGTTGCGGTTTAGCTGAGACAGGGCTATCACGGTCAAGTCCAGACGCTTTGCCATGTCCTTGAGTTGAGCTGTGTAGGCTCCCAACTGGAGGTCTCGGCGCTGGTAATGGTGCTGGTCGTGAATGCCCATCAATTGCAGGTGATCCACGATAACGAGTTCTACGCTGGCAGGGTGAAGGCTCCCGTTGATCTCCCTTATGCGGGCCTCGATCCCGGCCGGAGTATGGTTCCCTTCGTCAATGATGATTGGCAGATCGACAAGGGCCTCCTGGTCTTTTTCCACCTTGATCAGTTGCCAGTCTTCAAGGGTTCCGTGCCTCATTCGCAGTACACCTATCTGGGACTGGGCGCTGATGATGCGTCGCACAAGTTCGTTACGGGTCATCTCGAAAGTGGAGTACAAACAGACCCCACCCTGGGTTGCTACGTTCACAGTCATTCCCAGGCCCAAGGCTGTTTTGCCCATGGACGTCCGGCCGGCGATGATAAGGAGATTGCCGGGCAACAGACCCCCGATGGAGTGATCAAGGCTGTGGAAGCCCGTCTTCAGGGCTGGTATAGTGTCTTCCCCCGCTGCTTGCCGCTTGAGATCCTCAACAGTCGCTTGCACCAGGGAGCGCAGGACGGAACAGCTCTTTTCATGGGAGGGACGCCGGTTAAAAGAGGTCGTCACCTGCTCGACCAGTTCCCCGATCTCGGCTTCTTTCTCGGGGTGCCAGGGCCCTACCGCGGCAATGTGTAGGTTCTCCACGGCTCGGATCACTTCCCGCCACCAGTGGAGAGACCACAGTTCCCGTGCAACATCTCTCGCGAGCATGATTGTTGGATCACCGATCTTGATAGCGAGCCCACAGTTCCCCCTTTCCTGGAGTTGACAAAGAAGCGCAATATTGATGCGGCTGTCGTCTCCCTGATCGTCGGTCCAGGTCCCCAGAGATCGGGCGGTCTGCTCGATCCAAGCCTCGGTTGGAAGACGCCCGAGGGAAGAAAGCTCGTTGAATACGTCCCACAGACAGCGGTGTACGTGCCGGACATAGAGTTCCCGCGGCTTCTTGACAATGAAGTTCAGGACGGCGGCGCACTGCTCTTCGTGACCCTCTGAATGCAGCCAAAGCGGAATACCCAGGAGACTCGCTTCCAAGTTGTAGTTGACGCTCTCGCTGATTGCGCCTTTGTATTTGGGGGTTTGTTGTACCGCGTGCATGATAGCAACCTTACGTCATCTGATAGTTGGTCAGGTCTGGGGGTTGACCGGTGGGTTCGGGCTGCTGCGTTTTCCGCTCTTGTGCCCACTCGGACGCCTTGCGACACCATGAGTGAAAGGCGCGGCTGCAATCATTCCATCGCTTCCAATTCGGTCGTCCTGTCCGTGCGTTGTTTTGGTGCAAATAGTAGTCTCGGAAGCTCTCGAATTCTCGGTCGATGTCCAGGGACGGGTACTTCTCACGGAACCTCCCCAGGTCCAAGCCGTCAATGGCCTGCTCAACTTCCTCACGGCTCAACTGCTTTTGAGAACTCTTCCTCTTCCGGGATTTTTCGGGAACCATGTCGGCGGGGGGGCGAGTCTCCGAAGGAGACGAGACTTCCTGTCTCTCACTCTTCTCTTCTTCTCTATTTCTTTTATCTGTTTCGGAGGAACTCTGGTTCCTTACTTCCGGACTAACTGAGGAACTGTGGTTCCCTACTTGATTATCAACCGGGGAACTGGAGTTCCTTACTTCTGTGAACCTTTTCGGTTTGTAGATGTTCACTCGCCCTCTCCGTCGGTCAACGGTCACAAGTCCTTTGGACTCGATGTTCGTTACGAGTCTTCTTGTCCACCGAGAGCTACAGCCGAGGAATGTGCTTAGCCTTTGAATACCGGGCCGACATTCGCCTTTATCCATCGCATGAGCAAGCAACAGAAGGTATAATTTCAGCTCGTCGCCCGATACAACAGAGCGGGTGAGTAGGTCCGTGGGACACTTCACAAATGTACCCGGTAATTGGAGTTTGGTTTCGTCGGTCACCGCGCCCTCTCTGTCTCTCCTCATCCTGTCGGCCGGATTTGTCCATCGCGTAGCCGGATCAACGCTCGCCTGGCGATCCACCCCATAGGTTCCGGTCTGTTGCACGGATCCGTACGGTTAGGATCACCGAAAGGACATCTCTGCTGGGGGACGGGCCGTCGATCAGGTGAACGGTAATACCGCTGAACCTGCCGGATAGCTGGAGCCATAGGGTGAGAGTCCAAACTGGCTATCCACCGGTCAACATGTTCCGACAGGAGATACCGTGTCCCCGAGGGTGTGATGACGTGCAACGGACCCTGTCCATGCGAACACAGATCCCTCATGACGATCCATGGAACGGATGCGCGGTGGGCTGCCTTGTAAATGGTGAGATTGTCGATCATTGCTCGCTCCGATCCGCCGGCGTCGGTTCCGCAGGTTGGGGGGGCGGCGCCTCCTCCATCAATCGCGTCCAACTCCATTCGTGGCCCAGAACATCCCGCATTCTGTTTTGGAGGTAATCGGGGATTCGAGCCACCCAACCCCGCTCGATGCGGTTGTATCGGGACAGGGGGATCGACAACCGGCAAGCCAACTCCTTCTGGGTCATTCGGTTATGGCGCCGTAAGTACTCTAAATAGTTCATTCTACTTCCTCCTATGTTTCACAGTTGCTCTTATAGGTGAGGCCGAGCTTTTTGTCAACACGAATTTTGGGTAATGATTGAGGAAAGACTTGTCATCGTTCGGCAGTTGGACTATAGTGAGGGTCATGGAAAGGAAACTGTTTTCGGCCAAGGATGTTCACCAGGTGTTTCACTGGCTGAGTGCAGCGACAGTGTTCAACCGGATCAAGAACGGCCTTCTTCCGACCGAGAAAAGGTTGACCGGCACGCGGGAGAAGTATGTCTTTTCTTTTGCGGGGCTTGTTCATATCGGTGTGGTCGAGCAGCTCTATGCGGTGGGGCTTTGGCAAGACCGGGATTCGTTGATTGAGGAACCGATCTACATTCCCGCTCCAACGTATCAGAACGAGTGGAATCGGGTAAAACCACAGCCTTTATCCAAGAAGAAAACAAAGATGCGTGCTCCTCTGGCATTCTACGAGATTCATCATTTCTGCGTCAGGGTGCTTGTCGATGTCGTGTATTGGCCCGAACCGAGAAAGATGGGCAGACGGTTGAAACGAAGCGAGAGGATTTACCAAGTTTCGTACTGCCCCGATCCTCAAGTCTTCCCGGATGCAAGAGCCTTGGTTCAACCGGGGTGCGAAGTGTTCCGGGTCGAATTCATAGATGGAAGGCCCACGGACTGTTTCACCACGGCTACTATCAACGTGAGGCAGATCGCCAGTGAGGTCCGGAGGAAGTTGGGGCTGGTTGTTGAGGGCCCCGGCTCGTGACCAGGGCCCGGCTGTGAGGTCATGCGGCGCGCTGGAGTATCCGCACGATCTGGGTTTGACTGAAGACAGTTCCGGCTCTGGTACAGATCCCCTCGCGCCGGAGGGCATCGACGATCTTCCTGGTGGAACATCCCCCCGCCTGAAGCTCTCTCATTCTCGCGATGGCTCGTTGCTCTCCAGGTTCGGGAACCAGACGCTTGTTCTGATAACGCCAACCGAAGGGGGCCCGCCCGAGAGGTTGACCGCGCTCTTTCTTGTCCTGCAATGCCCGCTTGGTTCGCAAGCTGATTTTCCATCTTTCGGATTCGTTCACTCCGATCCGAACGTGTCTCAGGAGTGGGTCAGCGTCGATCAGGGGTCCTTCCGTGGCGCTGAGGTAGGCGATCCCGGCTTCCTGCATGGCCTTTTCCAGCATCAGGCTATCGAGCCCGTCTCTGCTCAGTCGATCAGACCGGAATACGAGCACAGCGTCAACGAGCCGGCCGTGAATGGCCTGGATGATTCGCTGCACCCCTGATCTGTTTTCGAGGCTCTTGCCGCTCTGCTCGTCAACTTCAATTCCCACGAGACGGAAGCCTTCTCGTTCTGCCAGCTTTCTGATCTCTTGAGTCTGATAAGAAATGCTGTGACTGCGGACATCAGACTTGCTCAGCCTCGCATATCCGAGAGCTTTTCTCATGGCTGCTCCCCTTTCTTGTTCGTTTCCAAGATGTTATCGCCATTCTTTGACATAAATGTTCCGAATCTTCCGAACACAATGACGACCGTTTTCGTGTTCACTCAGGCGTGTTACGCGGCTCTAGGCCCCTGGCTGTGCGGGTTTGGGGCGTTTCCGCCAGTGCCCGCGGACTTCGATGTTGCCGCTGCGGACGTAGGACCTTATCCATGACCATTCGGGACCAGGGTTCGCATCAGGGTCATACTTCCAAGAAGGCTTCGCTTTCGCCTCACCGCGTCTCGCGCGCCAGTATCCCCGAACGCGGCGTCCGTCGGCCCGGACGTAGGAAGATACCAAGGTCTTCTCGTTCGTCGCGTCACGCGCGTCCTGGGTCCGTTCTTGGCGGCCTGTGCGGGGGCTCTCGGTTCCGCTCGCTGGCCTGCGTTCTCCTTCGGGACTCTCGGTTTTCCTGTGGAAGAATTTTCCAGGGCGCTGCACGATCTCTCCGATGAGTTCAATCTGAAGCAAAATTCCCGAAAGCTTAGCGATCTCCATTCCAACCTTCTCGGCCAGCTTGTCGATGTGAATGGGGTCCGTACCGATTGCGTCCAGGACTTGGGCCTTGTCCCGCTCGTCCTGTTGGCGCCAAAACTCTTGAGCCCTGTGGAAGTTCTTCTCCAGGATTTCCGTCTCGGGTGCGGTTTGGTCTCCGGTCAGGTCCTCAAAGCGGAACCCGTGCTTTGACATCTGTTCCCGTCCCATGAAGGCCGCGGTCCGGGCTTCTTCCTCAAAGCTACTTGCGCACCTGGCAAAGGTCTTGCGGACGCGCTCCATTGCTCGATGCTCTCGTGCCTGCTGCCAAAACATGCTCGTCTCCTTCTCTTTGATCGTTTCGCCGCCTCACGGCTCATCGGCAGGGCTGTTCCTCCCTGGACGATCCTCCCTCATGATGAAGGTGGCGGGTTCTTACCGGCCCCCTGTCCGGGTATTCCCTCCTGGGGTGACTGCGTGTTCTGTGTGGTGTCCTCTCTGATTGTGTGTCGATGCACATTAAGCTATGCAATTATGATGCCATGATGCTCCTAAACGCGCATTCACTGTCAGTTCAGCTACTTATGCGACGCTTGGAATGTTGCCGTATTGTGGCCTTGTATTAATCTTGGTACGTATCGATGCTAGCTTGATGCACAATGAAGCTAGGAAATTGCAGGAAACGCGCATCAAAAGCGCGTTAGGTGTGTGTGTTCCAGAATTTGTACGTGGGTGTTCAAGAATTCGGCATGGTTCCGCATGGTTCAGAAAGCCAGGAAGATCGCGCGCGCGTTATGGGAGGATCGGCCTTGTTGCCTGCCTGGGGATAGGGGATCGAGCACGCACAGGGGGACCGGGGGGAGGGCCAACACGCGCGCACCCCTGCATATTATTTTGGTCTACCTCCCTGCCGCGTACGCTCTACCGGTAATTTTCGTGTAGAATTCTCCCCTCTCCCCATGCACCTTCCCTCGGCACAGGCGGATGGGGTCCGGCGACTTGGAATCGGAGCGATAGTTGCGCGTCAAGCATCCCAGGAGCCTTCTCGCGCGAGTCACGATAAGGCGCCTTCAAAGCAATTCCGACTACACAGCAAGACGGACCCCGCTCCTGGCCTCATCTTTCACGCAGCTCAAGCTACCGGGTGACTCACCTTCCCCAGTGCGATGCGCGGTCGGTCTCGGCTGGTATTTTGATATTTCGATTGGCGTGTGTTGCTGTCGAGTCCTTTAGTTGAGTGTTCTGGCTCTAGGAGCGATCCCCACGGGGGAGGCCCCCAAGGGCTCTTTACGTATATATGTTCAAATAGGGTCCCACAGCCGCTTTTATCGGAAATCACTATTTTTCCGGGCTTGAGTGCCGCCTCACCAACGGCGAATCAGCAGGCGCTTCGCAAAGCGGATCGGAATCTTTCCGGCGGGCTGTCGCGTGCGTGATGCGCTCTCTGGTCCGATTTCTGGACTGCTGGGTGGTCAAAGGGGAGGAAATCGCCTCAGGTCACGTATTCAGCAATAGATGCGCCCACATACGAGGCCCACTGGCAGGTAGGCAAGTCTCCTCGACTTCTATCGGAATCATAGTTTATTTTGGCAGTGGCCATGAAACGCGCCGCGGTGAGGCCTTGCGCTGCCCGCTCAGTCAGGTCCTGCACCATCACGTTTTGTCAAAGGAGCTGCTGATCGTACCCTCTTCCCTCATCAGCTCGATGTCATCGGCAGTGTATCCGAGCTCAGCCAGGACTTCCTCGGTGTGTTGCC